>JAEEQH010000058.1 GCA_016285245.1 Prevotella sp. | reverse complement strand
ACTTCAATGTCGATTATCAGTTCTTCAACGAAGCCTCCGCGCCGAATATCGTCTTTGCCGACGCCATGATACGCTATGCTTGGAAAGCAACCGAATGGGAACTGGAGTGCAGCAACCTCTTCAATGCTCGTCGTTATGTCTCTACCGTCCACTCCGGCATGAACACCAGCATCAACAGCCATGACCTACGCCCTCTCAGCGTATTATTGAAAGTCAGATTCAAATTGAAATAACACGTTGTTTCTATGATGTGTCCTTCCCGCTCGCCCGGTCGCGACGGGCGGCGGGGAGGTTTTCTTAGAGACAGCGAGGCAGATAACAGGAAGTTTAACCAACAGGAAAGGAAGGTGTGACGCAACAGAAAGGACACATTACAAATACCTCGGCTCCCATAGACGGAGCCATCGACACATCAACATTTAGAAACAACAAAATTATTCACATCAAAATTTAGAGACAACTATGGCACAGAAAACTTTAACGACGAGCTATCTGGCTCGACTGTCGAACGCCAACCACGACGGCGTGACACAACAGATTGACGACCGCTTTGCGGCCTTCGAAACCGACAACACGATGTTCCTCAACGCCGCCACCGCCGTACATGCGGCGCGCCAGGCCGAGGACATCGCCTTCAAGCGATTCAGCGGCAAGGACTTCGCCAGCGACGACCTGAAGCACGAGGACCGGCTGGAGGACCAGTACATGAGCACCATCCGCGCCATGCTCAACGCCCTGACCCTGCTGCCCGAGACGGAGCCGCTGCGCCGCAAGGCCGAGGTGGCCGTGCAGGTGTTCAAGGACTTCCAGTTCCAGATCAACGACGGCTTCGAGGCCGAGGCCCGCAAGACCGTGAACATGGTGCAGGAGTGGCAGACGCCTGACAAGTACGACCTCGCTGCCCTGGGCATCGAGCCGTGGATTGCGAAGGCCCGCCAGCAGGCCGTGAAGGTGCTCAACCTCGTGGCCGTGCGCGTGGACAACGAGAGCGCGAAGGTGAAGGGCGAGCTGGCCGATGCCCGCAAGGCCACCGATGCCGCCATCCGCCAGGCCTACGACGTGCTCAACGCCCTGGCCGTGCTGCAGCCCACCGCCGAACTGACGCAACTCATCCAGACCCTCTTCGGCATCGAGGAGCGCGCCAAGCTCTACTACATCAGCAGCGGCAAGACCTCCGGCGACGACCCCAAGCCCGAGCCGGAACCCGAGCCGAAGCCCGACGAGGGTGGCGATGACGACGGCGGCGGCGAGGTGACACCCGTGACGCCGGAGTAGTCACGCGATGCACTCCGCGAGGCTCGTGTAGCCGATAGGCAGTCACACTTTCGGCTTCGCGAGCCTCCTGTAACCAAACAGTAGCGCCACGGGGCGCTCCGCGACGCTACTGCGAGGCCACAAGACCGCCACGGACTGCTCCGCGATGCTTCTGCACGATGACAAAGCCCCCTCCCTGCGCTCCGCGCCCCTCCTGCGAGGCCACAAGACCGCCTCAATCCGCTCCGCAGGTGCTCTGTAACGGTTACAAGCCCCCATCAATGCGCTTCGCGGACATTCTGCAAGAAAACAATTACATCAAAATATAGAAAGTATGTATAAAGGACACATCATCACCATCATTCTCGCCCTCATTGCCATGTCGGCATGGGCGCAGAGAGAAGTAACCATCACGGGCGACGTGAAGGACGGATTCCTGAAGACTCCGCTGACCGACGCTAAAGTGACAATATGCAGGGCCGACAGTAGTGTGCTCGACACGGCTAAGATAACCATCTACAAAAGCGGCGACCAACCGTTGTATGCCGTATATTCATCGAAGGTGAAGACGGATGCAAACGCCGTGCTCGTCCATGCCTGGCTGCAGGGCTACGACGATGTGTGGCAGCGGGTGAACATCACGGGGCAGACAGAGGTGGAGGTGCCGACGCTGGAAATGCGCAAGATGCGGGAACTGAACTTGAACGAAGTGGTGGTGAAAGCCACTCGCGTAAAAATGTTCTATCGCGGCGACACGCTGGTCTATGATGCCACGGCGTTCAAACTGCCCGACGGCTCGATGCTTGATGCACTGATACGGCAGATGCCGGGTGTGACGCTGAACGAGGCGGGGCAGATATTCGTCAACGGGCGCAAGGTGGACGAACTGATGCTCGGCTCGCGCTCGTTCTTCAAGGGCAACCGGAAGGTGCTGCTGGAAAACCTGCCGTACTACACGGTGCAGAACATCAAGGTCTATGACAAGCAGTCGGACATGAGCAAGGCGCTGGGCTACGACGTGGATGCCAAGTCGTTTGTGATGGACGTGAACCTGAAGCAGGAGTACCAGCGCGGCTACATCGCCAACGCGGAGGCGGCGGCAGGAACAAACGACCGCTGGCTTGCCCGTGCGTTTGCCCTCGGCTTCAGCGACCATTACCGCTTCACGCTGTTGGGCAACGTGAACAATGTGAACGAGTCGCGCCATATCGGGCAGTCGGGCAACTGGACACCCGCCACGATGCCGAAGAATATGCTCACGACCAGAAGCGTCGCGGGAGAAATAGACTACCACGCCAAAGAGGACAAGGTGAAGAACAACCTGACGGCCTCCTACACCTCGACCACAGACATCAGCGAGTCGAGAAGCCGCTATGAGCAATTCCTGCAAGGGCTTACGCCTACGTCGCTGACTGAGAGTTTCAGCCGGGCCAGCAACCGCCAATGGAATGCGCGGAATGCGTTCACGCTGACCAAGCCCTTCTATCTCTATGCGGTTGCCGATTTCAGCTATTCCAAGAACCACGGCGCGTTCAGTTCCATGTTCGACCAGTGGAACGACACGCTGACGGCATCGCAGCGCAACCGTGGCTTCAACGAGGGGAAGGCATGGAGCGGAAGCATGGAGGCGCAGGGCGCATTCAACGTGGGCAAGAACCAGCAGCATATCAACTTCTACGTTAGGGCACAGCATAGTGAGAACGAGTCGGGATCGGCCATGAGATACAGCACACGGCAATACGTGAACCCGCAGCAGACCGTTCAGCATAATGTGGATGACATCAGCAACCGCACGACATGGGGGGCCGCATCCTTGAATTACAACATGAAGCTGTTCAAGGGCGTGGAAATGCAGGTGGGCGAAAGCGTCAATCTGGTTCGCATCGATGCCCACGACTACCTGTACCATCCTGACACGTTGCTACTGGCTTCGCAGATAGACGCGCTGACGGCCATCACGGACTTCAACAACTCATACGACAGCCGGACGAATGCTGTGGAGAACACGGTCGGCCTCTCGTTCTCGGGCAAAGGAAAGTACAAGATGAATCCCAACGCTCCGTTCACCATCGACTATCAGCGGTGGAGCGTGGGCATCAGCGTCCCCATACGCCATGAGTCGCTCGACTATCAGCGGGGGCGTCTTGACACGCTGGCACGGCAAAACACGATGTTCGTGAATACATCAGCCTCGTTCAGACATGCCTCGGAAGACGGCAAGCAGGATTTCAGAATACACGCCAGTCACAAGCGCAGTGCCGCCAACCTCTCCGACCGCATCACCTATCGCGACGACAGCCAGCCGCTCGTCGTCAAGCTGGGCAATCCCGACCTCAAGAGCTTCGTCACCTCCAACTTCGGCATAGACTATTCGAACAAGGCAGGGCGCAACCAGCAGCAATGGCACGTGGGCACATCGGCCGACATCTACCACCGGCAGACGGCGCAGTCGGCGAGCTACGACCCCGTGAGCGGTGTCTATACCTATCAGCCCATGAACGTGAAGGGAGCCTACCGTCTTAATGCGAAGTTCGACATCAGCCGCGCCATCGACAAGAACCGCTACTGGACGTGGCAGACCAACGCCGATGCGGGCTATCACCACTCCATAGACCACGCCATGCTTACAGGCATGACGGCGAGCGAGGAGAACGTTGTCAACACCCTGACCCTGCACGACAACGCCTACATACAATTTAATAAAGGTACGCTGAACATCCGCGCCACGGGCGACATCCGCTGGCGGCACTCCGAGGGCAAGATGTATGACTTTGAAACGCTGAACGCCACTGACTTCCAATACGGCCTCTCTGCCCGCTACACCCTGCCGCGCCTGAACACCACACTGTCAGCCGACGGCAACATGTACTCGCGTCGCGGCTATGGCAGCAGCGAACTGAACACCGACGACTTCGTGCTGAACGCCTCCATCAGCCAGCCGTTCTTCAAGGGCAAG
>JAEEQH010000041.1 GCA_016285245.1 Prevotella sp. | reverse complement strand
TACGCCTGCGGACTTGACGGCTCTGCTCTCCCGTTTCTCTGTGAATGGGATTGCAACCAGCAAGGTTGAAACAGGAAAACAACAGAAGTCTATTGTATATGCATAGATTTTGTAAGGTTGTTACATCTGTGGGACACGCGACGGCTCACGCAGGAGGATTGTATATGCATAGATTTTGTAAGGTTGTTACATCGGCATTACGGCAGGCTTACTTCGACGGCTAACTGTATATGCATAGATTTTGTAAGGTTGTTACATCTTACGTCCTCTCCTACTATTACACCAAATAATTGTATATGCATAGATTTTGTAAGGTTGTTACATCTGTACGTCATCATCGAGACTTCGCTGACGCGGAGACCTACATTGATATTGTAAGGTTATAACAAAGCGTAAGGAGACAGAAATCATTTGATATGGAATACTTTGTAACTATAGAAGACGCATTAAGCAAGATAGAATATCTGCATTCGCTTACAGAGAGTAAGTCGAAAAATGGTGGGTGCAAAAGATTTATAGCGCTAAATGAACTTGCAAGAAAGATTCGCGTTTCCTTGGACGCATTGCATTATATTCCCTATGAGGAATACGCAACTTTATGCGCTCCTGCTAATTTGTTGTATCGTAGCATGATTACGGACCTAATGACCTCACTATTTATATCGCAGGTCGATGACAAGCAGTTAGAAGATATCATCTACATATTTGACAGGAACTTTACTAATTCACTGAAAAGCGCATTAGAAACTAATATTGAGATTCGTAAAGAAACATATCCAGAAGATGTTGAGGCATTTGATGAACAAGCCACAGAGTACCAAGAAAAATTGTATGATGACTTGAAAGATTGTCTTGATTCTGCAAAAGGTGAGGACTGGAAATTGAAATCGAAAAAGCACATTTGCATAAATGGAGAGAAATTTGATGGTCAAATATCCCAAATCTATAAGATATTGAGGACGTTTAAAGAAGTTTCAGGTTATGCTTACGCTTATCAATACTACAGATTGTTTTCTCAGTCAGAGCATTTCTCAATGATGGGAAGGATAATCAATTACAAACAAACTTTCCATGAAGGATATTATAACAAAGTGAGAGCTTTCATCTATTTAGGTGCAGACTTTTTGTATAACAAATATAGTGGAAGTAACCTATAGATACCTTCAAGACCGCCTAAGCCCACATCTATCTAGAATCTATGGGTCGGAGAATCTGATCACTTTCTCCGTCCTCAATGTGGTCCCCAATGAACATTTGTGAAACGACTGAACTCAGAGACCTTGTAGGAGAAAATTCTGTTGGCTCAACGGGAGCGTTACTTCAGTTACTTCAGTTCTTCAGTTAGGTTTTAGGGGGGTGTTATTCTTCAACGCCATCTCTATATTATTTATAACTACTTAATAATTAGTTAGTTATATGTTATATATGTAAAGAATAGAGGAATTGAATACCCCTCGAAAGTTAACTGAAGAACTGAAGAACTGAAGAAACCCAGGAATCTCACGATAAGTGCCACTTATTTCACAAGAAGTGGCTCCTATTCCGCGATAAGTGGCTCCTGTCTGGCGAGAAGCGGCTACAGGTAGGTGATAAATGCTGAAAGTAGGAAAGTAAGAAAGTAGGAAAGTAGACATTAAGCCTTTTCCACGGCAGTAAACGGACATTTCAAGTAGAATTTTCCATAGAAATTGTATATTTATTTATATTATATTTATTATTATATTATTATTAACATTATTATTTTATTTAAAAGAAGATTATATTATCTCTTATCTCATATCTCTTATCTATTACTCTCCTCTCTTCCCGAAAATAGCTTAATGTCTACTTTCCTACTTTCTTACTTTCCTACTTTCTATACGATTGAATCATGGGGACCCTAAGTGTTTATTTCGAATGCACAATGGTACTACGCTCGAAAAAGCTGAAATATATTTGGCGGTTTACTCGCTTAATCGTACCTTTGCAAGATAAATCATGGAGACAGGTACTTGATTAGTTCACAATCATATACGACGAAGAATGAAGAAGGTTATAACTACATTGCTTTTGGCACTTTTGCAAATCAGTTGTTTTGCGGTGTCAGTTGAGACGACAACCAATCTCAACGTGTACTATCCTGAGTATACGAAGATAGATTTGGTGTGTGGGCAGATGCCAAAGGCTACGGAGAAGAATGTGGAGTTCTGTTGTGAGGCGGCGTTTACGGGAGAGCTGCTGAATGAGTTCAAGCATTTGAACATTGCGGATAACCATATCTGCAATGGGGTGATGAAGAAGGGCTATAGATGCAGGGCGAATACAGGCGGCTTCGTCTGGGGTAATGGCAAATGGAAGTTTATGAGGAAGGCGGATTATCCCACGACGGCAAATGGGTGGAACATGGGCTTCTGTCAGCTGCTGATTATCAAGGATGGCGCAGTAAGGCCTATTGGCACCAAGATGAAGAACAACAGGACGATCTATCGGGCGTTGTGCGAGAAGGATGGCAAGCTCTGTCTCATCGAGTCGAAGAAGGTGGTGACCTACGAGTTCTTTGTCAAGTGCCTGAGGGCCTACAAGGTAACCCATGCCCTCTATCTGGATATGGGCAGAGGCTGGAACTATGCCTGGTATCGGGACAAAGACGGGAAGGTAAAGGAGATATTCCCTGAAAGCAAATTGGCTCCAAATTACAAGTACAGGACAAACTGGATAACCTTCTATAAGTAACAAACCGTGAGGCGCGTTGTGAGACGCCGCGACAGACAAGTGAGGCCTCGCGCGCGCGTATATATGGCTTAACAAAAATCAGGTAGCACCCGCAACACCCGCCGCACCTAAATCCAGTGCTTAATGCTCAATGCATTTCACATTTCGGCTCCTATTAGGTAGATTTAGGTGTGGCGGGTGCGCCGGGTGTGGGTGGTTTTCCGTTTTCCCTATATAGTAATCATCTCTTTGGAGAAGGTGACCTTTAGCGACGAGAAGGTGACCTTTAGCGACGAGAAGGTGACCTTTAGCAGCGAGAAGGTGACCTTTAGCGACAAGAAGGTGACCTTTAGCGACGAGAAGGTGACCTTTAGCGACGAGAAGGTGACCTTTAGCGGAGAGAAGGACAGGCTATGATGGTACAACGCTCGAAAAAGCTGAAATAAATTTGGCGGTTTACTCGCTTAATCGTACCTTTGTAAGCAAAACTTGAACGTTATGGCAGAACAGGAGAAATGGCAATGGCAGGAACCGGGCAGGGCTTGGAAGGGTGTGGGCCTGTGTGATCACAGGGTCGGTTCTCCTGATCATTCACGGCGTTGATGATGAGTGTGCCAGGGATGATTCCTGGCACATTACAGTTTTTGATTATAGCGCAACTTTTCCTATGCCTTTCATCTCCAGTGCCACTTGTACACCCAGTGCCCGGAAAGCACGCATCATAGAAGCAAGTGTGATGCTCTTTCCGCTCTCTAAACGGCAGACCTGGGCTCTCTGTACACCCATTTTCGCACCCAACTCCGCTTGAGTCAGATTCTGAGACTCTCGTGCCTGCTTGATGGCCTCTCCCACACGATAGGCCTGGACTGCCTCGTCCACGCTACGCTCAAATGCGTCTCGTTCTGGTGTTCCGATCTTGCCGTAATCTTCTTCCAGCAATTCTTCAAAGCTATAAACCTTCATGTCTCCTACTTTTTTCATATCTTCTTGTTTTTATTCTCAAAATACTGTTTTCTGATTCCTTCGGCCTTGGTGATTTCGCTCTTCGGTGTCTTTTGCGTCTTCTTCACTATGCCGTGAGTGGCTACAACCAATGTGTTGATGTCCTTATCCCAAAAGGCAAACAACCTATAGTAGGTTTTATTGTAGATCGTGCGAAACTCCCATATTTCCGTGCCATCAAGTTTCTTGAATAGTTCGTTGTCGCGTTCTCCTTTCTGAATCCTGCGGATATTGTAGCCTATCTTGCCACGAATCTCCTTCGTCAAGGATTTCAGGAAGTCACGTGCTTCTTCCAACAAATCAAGTTCAAATACAGTTTGTTCCATTTCTTTATTTTCAATTCTGGTGCAAAAATACGAAATATTTCTTAAATACGCAACAAATACAGTCTTTTTTTATGAGTTTTTCTATAAATCCGCTCCTTTTATGATCACGAGGTTCTTCCAATCATTGTGATCACGTGGCCTTCTGATTATTGATCGTGGGGACTACTGATCATTCATGCATTTCATGATCATGGTGCCGGTTCTCCTGATCACTCAATAGTTATTGCTTCACATAAAGCTTCAGCGGCTTCCGTGCTGAAGGACGTATACTAAGTACCGTTAGTTTCTTATAAATATATGGGGGCGGAGAATATGATCACTTTCTCCGTCCTCAATGACGTCCCCAATGAACATTTGTGAAACGACTGAACTCAGAGACCTTGTAGGAGAAGAGTCAGTTGACACTATCGGAGTGTTACTTCAGTTCTTCAGTTAGGTTTTAGGGGGTCGTTATTCTTCAATCTTATTTCTATATTATTTATAACTACTTAATAATTAATTAGTTATATAATATATATAAAGAACCGAGGTGATGGATACCCCTCGAAAACTAACTGAAGAACTGAAGAACTGAAGAAGTGTAAAAATCCATGATCACCGGACTAGGTCTTGTTCGAGTTGTCGGGAAGCCAAGTCGTTCCACGTTATCTTAGCCATGGATACTTCTGCTCAAGACGATTGTGGAACTCTACTGACGACACCCACTTTGAAGGGTCATGGCGCTGGGCGTCTGCCTTGTCAAGAGCAGTCTCCAGCTCCTCAAGCGTATGGGGATAGCCGAAGTCGTGATTACCAAACATGTAATCGGCTTCCCTAAGCTCCGTAAGGGGCATTTCGGCTAATGATGGTTCCTGGGCTGTTACGCCTTCCATTTCGGTCTTCTTGTCCTTGTCGTCCATAGTCGTTCCTTTTCTCCGGTGCAAAGATAGTGATTTATGTGATAACCTCCAAATAATTGGTGATAAATCTGATCATCCAGGCATAGCATGAGTCTCCACATCTTTGTTGGATGATGTTAGAGACGAAAAAAGAAATAACATTGGCGCTGATTTAATAAACATCGGCGCAGTTTTATCAAACAACGTCGTCGTTTTATCAAACGTTGACGCAGTTTTAACTTTAGGGCGTACCTTGAAGGTCTTTAGTCTGTACTTCCAGACTTTTAGGATGGTATTAGAAAGTTTTTCGTACGGCTTTTACGACGGCACGCTGCGCCCGATCTTCCGCACGATGCCTTCTACTGGCAGGGGCTTCAGCCTGGAGCGCTACGTGAAGGGCATGGCCAACGGGACAGGTGGTTCAGCGAGTGGGGTAGGGAACAAAAAAAGAGGCTTCGTAGCCTCTCTTTGGTAGTCGGTAAGGGAATCGAACCCTTATGCCAAGATTGAGAATCTTGTATCCTAACCGTTAGATGAACCGACCGTTAGACGTTCTCGAATAAGACCCCTCAGCGGAAGGAGGGGGATTCGAACCCCCGGTACGGGAACCCGTACGGCAGTTTAGCAAACTGCTGGTTTCAGCCACTCACCCATCCTTCCTTGAAGGCGTTTCGTTGACCTCTACCTTGGGGGTTATCTCTCAAACGCGGTGCAAAGGTACAACGATTTTTTGATTCCGCCAAATCTTTTCCGCTTTTTTTTCGGAAAATCTTAAAAATAGTGGGAAACAGGGTACTGAAAGCTGCTGAAACGGGCCCGCCAGGAGTGGGGATACCCCCGCCAAGGGCTACTTGACGGGGATATTCTTCAGTATGAGCAGCAGGTGATCCCACACCATCTGGACGGTTGGGATGAGGAGCCGCTCGTCGGGGGTATGGACGAAACGCAGGGTGGGGCCGAAGGAGACCATGTCGAGGCTAGGGTAGCGCTCGGAGAACAGGCCGCACTCCAGTCCGGCGTGGATGCCGCGGACGACGGGCTCCTTGCCGAAGAGCTGGCGGTAGGCCTGGACGGTAATCTCCTGGAGCTTGGAGTCGGCCTTCATCTTCCAGGCGGGATAGCCGTCGCTGCTGACGGCCTTGGCGCCGGCGAGCTCGAAGGTGGCCTGGATGGTGGCGCACATATTGTCGAGGTTGGACATGACGTTGCTGCGCTGGCTGGAGAGGATGTTGATCTCGCTGTCGGTGGTGTGGACGCTGGCGATGTTCGACGAGGTCTCGACCATTCCGCCGAGGGCCTCGTCCTGACAGATGGCGTAGATGCCGTTGTCGACGGCCTGCAGGGCCCACACGAAGTTCTTTGCGACGGCGGCCTCGATGACGGGTTGCGCGTCGGTGCTCTCCATGAACCACTCCATCTGAGTGTCGGTGACGTGGAACTCGTCTTCGACGTCGGCGGCAAAGACGTTCCAGTCGGCACGCACGTTCTCCTTCACGGCGTTGGGAACGGCGATGACGAACTCGCCGTCGCGGGGTATGGCGTTGTGGAGCTTGCCGGAGTGGAACTGTGCCAGCCGGACGCCGTCGTAGCGACGCATGGTCTGGAACAGGAAGCGTCCGAGGAGCTTGATGGCGTTGGCGCGCTTCTTGTTGATGTCGTCGCCGGAGTGTCCGCCGATGAGGCCTTTCAGCTGTCCGCGGATGAAGAAGGCGTCGGCGGGGGCTGCCTCCCGACGGAAGGTGAACGTGGCCTGGGTGTTGCGGCCGCCGGCGCAGGAGACGAAGATCTCGCCCTCGTCCTCGGAGTCGAGGTTGATGAGGTAGTCGCCGGTCATGAAGCCGGCCTTCATGCCTTCGGCACCGCTGAGGCCGGTCTCCTCGTCGCGTGTGAAGACGCACTCCAGGGGTCCGTGCTCGACGTCGTCGGCATCGAGGATGGCCAGTTCGATGGCGCAGCCTATGCCGTCGTCGGCGCCGAGGGTGGTGCCTTCGGCTGTAAGCCACTCGCCGTCGATATAGGTGCGGATGGCGTCGTTGTCGAAGTCGAAGTCGACGTCGACGAGCTTGTCGCACACCATGTCCATGTGGCTCTGGAGGATGACCGTCTGGCGGTTCTCGTAGCCGGGGGTGGCTGCCTTGCGGATGATGACGTTGCCGACCTCGTCGACGCGGGTGTCGAGGCCGCGGCTCTCGCCCCACTGGCGGAGGTACTCTATCATTTTCTCCTCGTGCTTGGAGGGACGGGGAATCTCGTTGATCTTGGCAAACTGCTCGAATACGGCAGCGGGTTTTAGTTCATTCTTGTTCATAGTTTTATGGGACTAATGGGACTAATGGGACTAATGGGACTAATGGGACTAATGGGACTAATGGGAGTTATGGGACTAAATCTGTCCGGACTCGACCATGAGGACGACGCGCTCGGTGAGACGGTCGGTGCCCTCGGGGTCGTAGGTCTTCTTCAGACTGGCGCCGAAGGTCCAGGCGAAGACCTGCCAGAAGCCGGCACGCACGGGACCCATGAACGCCTGGATGGCCTCGTAGCTCGAGGAGTTGCACTCGCGGTGGATGAGCTTGATGAGCAGCTTGCCCTGTGAGTAGGTGAGCTTCTTCATCTTAGGCTTGTACTCCTTGTAGATGCTCTTCTCCACGCGCTTCATGTGCTCCTCCTTGGCTTTCTTGTTGGGCAGCGTCTCCAGGAACTCGGCGGTCTCGATGAGCAGGTAGCGGGCGTCCTTGGCCAGTGGCAGCACGGCCTTGACGTTCTTGACGAGGCGCATATAGGACTCCTGCTGGCGCTTGTTCTTGAACTCCAGTCCGGGGTAGACGTAGACGTTGGACATCTCCATGTACTGGATGCTGTCGCCGCGGTCGAGCACCTTGCCCACCTTCACCGTGGGGACGAAGGTAGGGTCGCCGGCGCCGACGTCCTCTTGTGCCAGGATGTCGGCAGCACAGCACAGCAGTAGGAACAGGGCCAGGCGTCTCATGGCTATTTACGACAGGAAACCGAGCAGGGCACCGGCGGCGACGGCCGAGCCGATGACACCGGCCACGTTCGGGCCCATGGCGTGCATGAGTAGGAAGTTGTGGCGGTCGTACTCCAGTCCGAGGTTGTTCGAGATGCGGGCGGCCATGGGTACTGCCGAGACGCCGGCGTTACCGATGAGCGGGTTGAGCTTCTTGCCCTCAGGCAGGAAGAGGTTCATCAACTTGACGAAGCAGACGCCGCTGGCGGTGGCAATCATGAAGGCCATGGCGCCGAGGGCGAAGATCTTGATGGTGTTCAGCGTCAGGAACTCCGAGGCCTGCGTGGAGCAGCCCACGGTGAGGCCGAGCAGCATGACGACGATGTCGTTGAGCGCGGCACCAGCGGTCTTCGCCAGACGGGTGGTCTTGCCCGACTCCTTCAGCAGGTTGCCGAAGAAGAGCATTCCCAGCAGGGGCAGGCCCGAGGGCACGATGAACGTGGTGAGCAGTAGGCCGATGATGGGGAAGAGGATGCGCTCCGTCTGGCTGACCTCGCGACCGGGCTTCATCTTGATGACGCGCTCCTTCTTGGTGGTGAGCAGACGCATGATGAACGGCTGGATGACAGGCACGAGGGCCATATAGCTGTAGGCACAGACGGCGATGGCACCCATGAGGTTCGGCGAGAGCTTGCTGGAGAGGAAGATGGCCGTGGGACCGTCGGCGCCGCCGATGATGGCGATGCCGGCAGCCTGTGAGGGCTCGAAGCCCATGGCCAGCGCCACCATGTAGGCGCCGAAGATGCCGAACTGTGCGGAGGCACCGATGAGCATCAGCTTCGGGTTGGCCAGCAGGGCCGTGAAGTCGGTCATGGCACCGATGCCGAGGAAGATGAGCGGCGGGTACCATCCCTGTCGGACGCCCTGGTAGAAGATGTTCAGCACGGAGTTGTCCTCGTAGAGGCCGATTTCCAGTCCGGCGTCGGCACGGAAGGGGATGTTGCCGAGGATGATGCCCAGTCCGATGGGCACGAGCAGCAGGGGCTCGAAGTCCTTCTTGATGGCGAGCCAGATGAAGAAGGCGCCCACGGCTATCATGATGAGGTTGCCCACGGTGGCGTTGGCGAACGCCGTGTAGGTCAGGAACTCATGGAAGTTCTCAATGATAAATTGTCCTAAATCCATAATTTCAATTGATAATTGATAATTGATAATGGATAATTATCCGATGGTCATCAGCACGGCGCCTTCCATGACGGTGTCGCCAGCCTTGACGGTGATGGAGGAGACGGTGCCGGAGAACTCGGCCTCGATGTTGTTCTGCATCTTCATCGCCTCGAGCACGAGGACGACGTCGCCGACGTTGACCTGCTGGCCCTGGGCCACCTTGATGTCGATGATGGTGCCGGGCAGCGGCGCCTTGATGGCGTTACCGGCGCCGGCGGGAGCAGCTGCGGCGGGCTGTGCGGGAGCGGCGGCGGGAGCAGCGGCAGGGGCAGCTGCCGGCTTGGGAGCGTCGACCTTCGGCTTCGTCAGCTGCGGGTGCTTGGCAGCGTTGATGGGCTTCTGGAGCTCTACTTCGAACGGCTTGCCGTTCACATTGACTTTCGCGATGTTACCGTCGACTTCCTCGATCTCTACTTCGTAGTCGACACCTTGTACTTTATACTGATACGTTTTCATTGTTTTCGTGGGGGGTTACTGGTGAAACTGTGTCATCTGAAGGAACTCGTCGTTCCAGCTCGATGACTTCTGCTTGATGGTGATGACGCCCGACTCGACGTCGTGGACATCGTCCTCGTACTGCTTGAGGGCCATGCCGATGACGGCCATGTAGACTTCCTTGTCGATACCCTTCGACTTCAGGCCGTCCTGCAGGATGACGCCCGTCTTGTGGCCTACCTCGATGGTCTTCTCGACCGTCTTCGTGATGGGCTTGATGGGCTGCTGGTTGGCCACCTTGCGGGCCGTCTCCATATGGCGCATGACAAGGCCGAAGAGCCAGAAGAAGAGGAAGAGGACTGCCAAGCAGAAGAAGACGATGCCCATGGCCAGCAGGGTGATGCCGAAGCCGTGGGGGTCTTCGCGCTTCAGCTTGGCGTCCTTCGTCTCGTCGGTCTTGATGAAGTTCTCTGTGCCCGGCGTGACGTTCTGTGCGGCCTTGACGGTCCACCTGTCGCCGCTGCGGGCGTAGCTTTGGTCGGCTGCGAGTGCCGGCACGGACACGGAGTCGATGAGCTCGACGGCGTTACCGTTGTAGAGTGCTATCCATACAGGTTCCGAGAGCGGAACGTTCAGCTTCAGGTGCAACTTGCCGTGGGCAGGGTTGGAGTTGCAGAAGAATACGAGATGCTGGCGGCCGCCAATCTGTGTGCGCGGCTCGCCGTTGGGAATGATGCTCATGCGCTTGATGCGCTCGGGCACGCTCATCTTAGGATTGAGCACGGCACGGTCGGTGGTCAGGTACATTCCACGGACGTTGTAGGTGGAGAACGACGTGTTCTCCAGCTCTATCCACGCCTCACGGGTGCCGAACTCGTCTTCGATGCTAGCGGTGTTGTTGGTCAGTATCTCGTTCAGACGCACGTTCCTGGCACCTTGGCCGAACGCCGTCGTCGAGGCTGACAGCAGCAACAGTCCGCAGAGAAAACCGAATTTGTTCATTATTGTTTTTTGTTTATATAGTTGTTTCTGGTTTGGGGCCTTGGCTTTCGGGCTTTTGGCCACGTTGGGTCATCCGCAGAAGAAGAGGACGACGATCTGGGCGGTGAAGATACGCAGGAACATCGACAGCGGGTACACCGTGGAGTAGCCTACGGCCGGAGCCTCCTTCGAGCAGATGCTGTTGGCATAGGCCAGGGCGGGAGGATCGGTATAGGTACCGGCAATCATACCCATGATGGTGAAGTAGTTGAAATTGTACCGCAGACGGGCGATGGGGCCGACGATGAGAATCGGGATGATGGTGATGAGGAAGCCCGTCAGGACATAGAGCAGTCCGTCGCCGTCGACGACCGTCTCGAAGAACGAGGCGCCCGCCTTGATGCCTACGGAGGCGAGGAAGAGCACGAGGCCTATCTCGCGCAGCATCATGTTGGCCGATGTCGTGGTGTAGGTCACCAGATGTATCTTGTAGCCGTAGCGGCCGATGAGAATGGCGATGATGAGCGGGCCGCCGGCAATACCGAGCTTCATGGGCACGGGCATACCGGGAATGGCGATGGGCAGCATACCGAAGATGATACCGATGATGACGCCGACGAAGATGGTGGCGATGTTCGGGGCGTCCAGACGGCGGATGGAGTTACCCATCTTGTTGGCCACACGGTCGACAGCATCCTCAGGGCCGACGACCATGATGCGGTCGCCCACCTGCAGGGGCAGCGACGACGATGCGAAGATGTCCATGCCCTGACGGGTGACGCGGGTGACGTTGACACCGTAGACGCTGGAGAAGTGGAGTGATGACAAGGACTTTCCGTTGATCTCGGAGTTGGTCACGAGGATACGCTTCGAGACCAGCGGCTGGTCCTGCTGCTCGAAGTCGATGTCGAGCTTCGGACCGATGAAGGCGTTGATGGCCTCCTGGTCGGCCTCGGCGCAGACGATGAGCATCTGGTCGCCGATGTGGAACACCGTGTCGCGGTTAGGTATCGACAGCTCGCCGTCGTGGACGATGCGCGACACCACGAAGTCGCGGTTCAGGAAGTTGTGTACCTGGAGCAGCGTCTTGCCCTCCAGATAGGCGTTGGTCACCTCGAGGTGCATCTTGTAGGGCTTCTTGTTGGCGCTGGTCTCCTCGAGAGCCTTCAGCTGCTCTTCCTCCTTCTCGAGCTTCACCTTACAGATATAACGCACGAGGATGGTGGCGCCGATGATGCCCAGCACACCCAAGGGGTAGGCACAGGCATAGGCCGATGCGATGGAGGGCGCTGACGAGCCGAAGATGGTGCCGAGGGCCTCGTTGGCAGCACCCAGACCGGGCGTGTTCGTCACGGCACCGTAGAGTGTGCCGACCATCATGGGCAGCGTGGTGTTGTCGCGGGTGTCGAAGAAAATGAAGTAACACGCGAACATCACGAGGATGTTCAGCAGGATGGCCGTCGTTGCCAAGCCGTTGAGCTTGACGCCCGACGTGCCGAAGCTCTCGAAGAAGCCCGGGCCTACCTGCAGACCAATCATGAACACAAACAAGATCAGTCCGAAGTCCTGGACGAATGTCAGTATGGGCGTGGGAGCCGTGAAGCCGATGTGACCGGCCACGATACCCGCAAAAAGGACGAAGGTGACTCCCAGCGAGATGCCGAAGAGCTTCAGCTTGCCCAAATACACGCCAACGGCAATAACGATGGCGTAGAGTAGGGCGATGTGCGCAACGCTGTCAGTCGTTGTGAATAAGTCTTTTAACCATTGAAAAGATTCCATAACACACTAATATATAAATTTTCTTTCTCTCGTTCAGTCGTGGCGGCGGGCTCATTCGTCGCTGTCGGCATCGTAGTCCTCCCGGTTGTTGTCCTTGAAGATGCGGTGATGCAGGAAATTCATCAGCTCAAGACAGATGATGACCATCAGCGTGGCGGCACAGGCCACGGCATACATGCCTGCGCCGGCAGTCATGCCGATGGCAGCGGCTACCCACAGACCGGCCGCCGTCGTCAGTCCGCGCACGGCGTGCTTCTGGAAGATGATGCAGCCGGCACCGATGAAGCCGATGCCCGACACCACCTGGGCGGCGATGCGCGACACGTCGTGACGCGTCGCTTCGTTGATGACGACGTCGCTGAAGCCGTGGGCCGAGAGCACCATGAACAGCGCACTACCCAGTCCTACAAGGAAATGCGTGCGGAAGCCGGCCTCCTTGGCGCGGTATTCGCGCTCCAGACCGATGGCGCCGCTGAGCATGGCGGCGATGAATATTCTCAGTATGAAGTCAAGTGTCATGAGCCTTGTTTTTCGCTATTTCGCCGCAAAGGTACAAAAAAATCACATGAATAACCACTTTTTTTAATTATTTTTTTCTACCTTTGCACGCATTATGATTCAGGTGACGGTAAAAGACGCGGCATTACAACAGGCTGCGGCGTCGGGAATGGACGATTTCCTCGACGTTTTCGTACAAGCCATCAAGGACGCCATCAGCGGAGAACTGACGGCGGAGACCATGGCTGAGCTGACGGCCGACCAGGTGACGCTGCTGGCGTGGGACATCCTGCACAACGAGGTGATGGACGGCGGTTTCGTACAGCTCATACACAACGGCTACGGGCCGTTCGTCTTCAAGAACCCCCTGGCCAAAGCCCTGAAGCTGTGGGGTTTGCGCGACCTCTCGAAACTCATTTACGAGGCTCACACGCTGTGGGTGAAGTATGGTGAGAAGATTGAGGCCGACTGTACCGACGAGGAGTTCATGGCGCTGTTCGAGCAATTCCCGGAATTCGACGACCTCGACGACGATTTCGTTGAGCACGAAGAGGAATGGACCGCGGCCATCGCCCACTACGTGGACGAAAACCTTGAACGGTTTGCGTCAATTGAAAAATAAGAATTTAGAATTAAGAATTAAGAGTTGTTGCCTGACGGCAATTATGAATTAAGAGTTTTGAATTTTGAATAAACAGGAAGAAGAGATCAGGAAGAAGAGTCCTGTCAACATAAAGAACAAGAAAGCGGCCTTTGAGTATTTCTTCATCGAGACGCTCACAGCCGGTATTGTCCTGACTGGTACGGAGATCAAGAGTATCCGTGCCGGCAAGGCCAGTCTGGTGGACAGCTACTGCTTCATTACCAACGAGGAGATATGGGTGCGCGGCATGTCGGTGTCGCCTTATTTCTATGGCTCGTACAACAACCACGAGATGAAGCGCGACCGTAAGCTGCTGCTGACGAAGCGCGAGATACGCCGTCTGCTGAGTGCTACGAAACAGACGGGCTACACCATCGTCCCCTTGTTGGTGTTCCTCGACGAGAACGGCCGCGCAAAGATGGATATCGCGCTGTGTAAGGGTAAGAAAGCCTTCGACAAGCGTCAGACCCTGAAGGAGAAGGAAGACCGCCGCGAGATGGACAGGGCAATCAAACACTATTGAGAAGTTTAAGAAGTTAGAGAAGTTAAGAAGTTAAGAAGATGGTGAAGGGTATTCGTGATGTCATCAAGGAACGCATACTGGTGCTCGATGGTGCCATGGGTACGATGATACAGTCGTACAACCTGACCGAGGAGGACTTCCGCGGGCGGTTTAACCTGTTCCGTGGACAGATGAAAGGCAACAACGACGTGCTCAACCTGACGCGTCCTGACGTCATCCTCGACATCCACCGCCGCTACCTCCGTGCTGGCGCAGACATCATCGAGACAAATACCTTCAGCTCGCAGCGCATCAGCGAGGCCGACTACGGCATGGCCAGCGAGGCGCGAGAGATAGCCCTGGCGGGTGCCAAACTCGCCCGGCAGGCTGCCGACGAGTTTGTTACGCCCGAGAAACCGCGCTTCGTGGCGGGTAGCGTAGGACCCACGAACAAGACGTGCTCGATGTCGCCCGACGTCAGCAATCCCGCCCGTCGTGATCTGACATACAGCCAGCTGTTTGATGCTTACCTCGAACAGATGGACGCTCTGATTGAGGGTGGGGTGGACGCCCTGCTCATCGAGACTATTTTTGATTCATTGAACGCCAAGTGTGCCGTCGACGCGGCGATGACGGCCATGCGCCAGCGTGGTGTGGACCTTCCCATCATGCTCAGCGTCACGGTGAGCGACCTCGCCGGCCGCACGCTGAGCGGACAGACGCTGGATGCCTTCCTGGCCACCATCTCGACATATCCCATCTTCTCTGTCGGCTTGAACTGCTCGTTCGGAGCGCGTCAGATGAAGCCGTTCCTCAAGGAACTTGCCCGTCGCTCACCTTATTATATATCCTGCTACCCCAATGCCGGACTGCCCAATTCCCTGGGACTCTACGACGAGACGGCCGACAGCATGGCGCCGCAGATCGGTGAGCTGATAGACGAAGGACTCGTGAACATTGTGGGCGGCTGTTGTGGCACGACCGACGAGTTCATCAGCCGCTACGTGCCGCTGACAGTCGGAAAGACGCCCCGTGTGCCTGTGGAGAAGCCGCAGGCGTTATGGCTTTCCGGCCTTGACATGTTGGAGGTGGGTGCTCCGGCTGCGGACACGACGCTTCCTACGTTCACCAATGTCGGTGAGCGTTGTAATGTCGCCGGCTCCCGGAAATTCCTCCGGCTCATCAAGGAGAAACAATACGAGGAGGCGCTGAGCATTGCCCGTAAACAGGTCGATGACGGTGCCCTTGTCCTCGACATCAACATGGACGACGGCCTGCTCGATGCCCGCGAGGAGATGGTGAATTTCCTTAACATGATTGCGGCGGAGCCAGACATCGCCCGTGTGCCCGTGATGATTGACTCCTCGAAGTGGGATGTGATTGTCGAGGGACTGAAATGCGTGCAGGGAAAGAGTATCGTCAACAGCATCTCGCTCAAGGAAGGCGAGGAGGCGTTCCTGGCCCATGCCCGTGACTGTATGCGCTATGGTGCTGCTGTCGTCGTGATGTGTTTCGACGAGCAGGGACAGGCCACGAGCTACGAGCGTCGTATTGAGATTGCCGAGCGTGCTTATCATCTTCTGACCCAGAAGGTTGGTATGAATCCTTTCGACATTATCTTTGACCCGAATGTGCTGGCGGTAGCCACCGGTATGGAGGAGCACGACAGCTATGCGGCCGACTTCATCCGTGCTACGGGATGGATACGCCGTCACCTGCCGGGTGCCCATGTCAGCGGAGGTATCAGTAACCTGTCGTTCTCGTTCCGTGGCAATAACTATATCCGTGAGGCGATGCACGCCGTTTTTCTCTACCATGCCATAGGGCAGGGAATGGACTTCGGCATTGTGAATCCTGCTACGAAAGTTTCTTACAACGACATACCGAAAGAACAGCTGGATGTCATCGAGGATGTCATTCTGAACCGTCATCCCGGGGCTGCAGAGCGGCTGATAGAATTGGCGGGAAGTTTAGCGGCTGACGCCGCAGCGACCGAGAAGTCGAATGCTGCGGCGCAGACCACTCAGAAGCGTGACGACATTCCTGTGGAGCAGCGCCTGTCGCAGGCGCTCGTCCGCGGCGTCGGCGATCATCTTGCCGACGACCTGAAGGAGGCGCTGGAAAAGTATCCCCGTCCCGTCGATATTATTGAGGGGCCGCTGATGACTGGCATGAATGAGGTCGGCGAACTCTTCGGCCAGGGAAAGATGTTCCTGCCGCAGGTGGTGAAGACTGCGCGTACCATGAAGCAGGCGGTGGCCATCCTCCAGCCTTATCTGGAGGCGGGAAAGAACGATGGCTCCTCACCGTCGGGAAAAGCCGGCAAGGTGCTGCTAGCCACCGTCAAGGGCGATGTCCACGACATCGGGAAGAATATCGTGGCGGTGGTCATGGCGTGTAACAACTATGAAGTCATCGACATGGGCGTCATGGTTCCTGCCGAACAGATTGTCCGCAAGGCTGTCGAGGAACAGGTAGACATGATTGGCTTGTCGGGACTCATCACGCCGAGTCTCGAGGAGATGGTCAATGTGGCAGCCGAACTGCGCCGTGCCGGACTGAACATCCCAATCATGATAGGTGGTGCCACCACCAGCGAGCTCCATGTCGCCCTGAAGATAGCCCCCGTCTATGGAGGTCCTGTGGTGTGGATGAAGGATGCATCGCAGAATGCCCTCGTCGCCGCCCGTCTGATGGCAGACCAGAAGACCGTCGGTCAGGAGCTGGAGGCGAAATACGAGCATCTGCGCTCGGACTATCAACAGGAACACCAGCCGCTGGTGTCTCTCGACGAGGCGCGCAGCAGAAAACCCGATTATTTCAACAACGATCATGATTAAGAACATCATATTTGACTTGGGGGGTGTCATCATCACCCTCGACCAGCCGCAGGCCATCCGCCGCTTTCAGGAGCTGGGCGTCGCCGATGCCGACAAGCGGCTTGACGCCTACACGCAGGGCGGCATCTTCGGCGACTTGGAGAAAGGTGTCATCGATGCCGAGACGTTCCGCATCGAACTTGGTAAGCTTGCTGGCCGTGAGCTAACGTTCGAGGAGTGTCGCTATGCCTGGCTGGGCTATTGCCGGGAGCTGCCCCAGCGTAACCTCGACGCCCTGGTGCGGCTGCGCCGTGAGGGTTATCGGCTGATACTGCTCTCGAACACCAACCCCTATATGATGTCTTGGGTGATGTCACCCGACTTCGACGGCCACGGCCATTCGTTGGAGGACTATATGGACGCCTGCTACTGCAGCTACAAGCTGGGTGTGATGAAACCCGACACCGAGTTCTTCCACCAGGTGCTGATGACGGAGCACATCGTCCCGTCGGAAACACTTTTCATCGACGACGGCCCGCGTAACGTCGCCGTGGCCAGCCAGATGGGCATCAGGACGTATTGTCCGGAGAACGGAGCCGACTGGACGGAAACCATCTATGACTACTTAAAGAAAAATGAATAAGACAATGAGGAAGGTTTTTATCGTATTGTTGGCGTTGTTGTCGTTGACACTCTCGGCGCAGCAGAAACGTGAGATGCGTGGTGCATGGATACAATGTGTGAACGGACAGTTCCAGGGTATGGGAACCCAGAAGATGCAGCAGACGCTGAGCTACCAGCTGGACGAGTTGCAAAAGGATGGCTGTAACCTGATCATTTTCCAGGTGCGTCCGGAGTGCGATGCCCTCTACGAGAGCAGCATCGAGCCGTGGAGCCGTTTCCTGACGGGTCGCCAAGGACAGGCGCCCAGTCCTTATTGGGACCCTCTGCAATGGATGATCGACCAGTGTCACCGCCGCGGTATGGAACTCCATGCCTGGATCAATCCCTACCGTGCCCGTACGAAGACGACCACGGTGCTGGCTCCCAACCACATCAAGATGCGCAAGCCCCAAAACTGCTTTGAGTACGACGGACTGACCATCCTCAATCCCGGCATCCCCGAGAACCGCGACTATATCTGCGAGGTGGCCCGTGACATCGTCGCCCGCTATGATGTCGACGGTATCCACATGGACGACTATTTCTATCCTTATCCTGCTGCCGGACAGCAGATGCCCGACTACCAGTTGTTCCAGCAGAACTCCAATGGCATTAAGAATATCGGCGACTGGCGTCGTTACAACGTGAACCTCTTCATCGAACAGTTTTATAAGACCGTCCATGACACGAAGCCGTGGGTGAAGGTGGGCATCTCGCCTTTTGGCATCTACCGTAACAAGAAAAGTTCGGCGATAGGCAGCAATACCAACGGCCTGCAGAACTACGATGACCTCTATGCCGACATTCTGCTGTGGGTGAACAACGGGTGGCTGGACTACTGTGTACCACAGATTTACTGGGAGATAGGCAATAAGGCTGCTGACTACGACACGCTGATACGCTGGTGGAGCCAATATGCGGCAGGACGTCCGCTCGTTATCGGCGAGGACGTGGAGCGTACGGTGAAGTACACCGATCCCCAGAATCCTTCCTCCCACCAGTTGCCGGCAAAGATGCGCCTGCACAATGAGCTGCCGGCTGTCAAAGGAACGGTCCTGTGGTATGCCAAGGCTACCGTCGACAACGTCGGCAACTACGGCTCGCTGCTCCGTGAGCGTTACTGGCGTACGCCGGCCCTGCAGCCCGCCATGCCGTTCATCGATGGTAAGGCGCCTAAGAAGGTGCGCAAGGTGAAGCCCGTGTGGACTGCCGACGGCTATGTCCTGTTCTGGACGGCTCCTAAGGGCAAGGGTTGGAAGGATGAGGCCACGAAGTATGTCGTTTACCGCTTTGGCACCAAGGAGAAGGTGAACATTGCCGATGCTGGGAAAATCGTGGCCATCACCACACAGCCGTTCCTGAAGCTGCCGTACGATGACGGTAAGACGAAGTATACCTACGTCGTCACCGCTCTCGACCGTCTTCAGAACGAGAGTGGAGCCGTGAAGAAGAAAGTGAAGCTATAGTCCGTCTATCGCGACAACTGGCTTTTTAGGAATTCCTCCGCACGCTGAAGGTCTTCCGGGGTGTCGATGCCGACGGTTTCGACATCCGTCTCGCCGACGCGTATGCGGTAGCCGTTCTGTAGCCATCTCAGCTGTTCCAGACTCTCGGCAATCTCCAGGGGACTCTGTGGGAGTCGGGTGATCTCTGCCAGTACTTCACGACGGTAGGCATAGATGCCCAAGTGTTTCAGATAGGGGAAATGTGCCAGCCACTCGGATGCCTCCTTGCCACGAACGTAGGGAATGACCGAACGGCTGAAATACATTGCGAAGCCATTCACGTCGGTGACAATCTTCGGGGAGTTGGGATTCGCGACGGCTTCCATCGACTCGAAGCGTTTGCCAAGGGTGCCTATCTGTGTCTCGGGTGCATCGAACAGGTGGCAGAGCGTCTCTATCTGTGAGCGCTGGATGAACGGCTCGTCGCCCTGCACGTTGATGACGACGGTATCCTCTCGCTCCTCGCTCCTCGCTCCTCGCTCCTCGATTTTCTCCATCGCCTCCTCTATGCGGTCGGTGCCGCTCTTATGGTCGGTGCGCGTCATGACGGCACGGCCGCCGAAGCTCTCCACGGCCTGATAGATGCGCTCGTCGTCGGTGGCGACATACGCCTCGCCGACAACGCAGACAGCCTGTTCGTACACTCTCTGGATAACAGTCTTGCCGCCGAGCATGGCCAGCGGCTTTCCCGGGAACCGGGTCGACGCGTAACGCGCCGGGATAATGGCAATAAACTTCATGTGTTCTCGTTGTTTTGGCGACAAAAGTACAAATAATCTATGAAAAACCCGTTAAGAAATGCAAAGTATTTTGCCAGTTGCCTTTTTTTTCATAACTTTGCGCAACAAATCAAACTTGAAGACTGTTTTGAAACATTATATTATCACATTTTGCATGGCTGCCCTGCCGTTGCTGGGCAGTGCTCAAAAAATCACCCTTGGTACCACCACGACGAAGGATGGTGGCGAGTATAGCGGCGAGATGCTTGCCGGCAAACCCCACGGTAAGGGTAGGGCCACCTATGCTAATGGCAACTGGTATGAAGGCGAGTACGACAAAGGACGTCGTCAGGGCTATGGCGTCTACACTTTCTTTGATGGTGAGAAGTACGAAGGCCAGTGGTTCCAGGACCAGCAGCATGGTAAGGGAATCTATTATTTCTCTAATAACAACAAGTATGATGGTCTCTGGTTCCGCGACTATCAGCAGGGTCATGGCGTCATGTCCTACTATAACGGCGACAAGTATGACGGTGAATGGAAACTCGACAAACGCGAGGGAAAGGGTACCTATACTTTTGCCGGCGGCGCCTACTACAAAGGTGAATGGAAGGACGACAAGAAGCACGGTCATGGCTTCTATGACTGGGGCGACGGCTCTACCTACGACGGTCAGTGGCTGAACAACCAGCGTTCCGGAAAGGGTACTTATAAGTACGCCTCGGGTGACGTCTATACAGGCCAGTGGCAGAACGACCTGCAGCACGGCAAGGGCATCTATCGCTTCCAGAACGGCGACGTCTACGAGGGCGACTATGTCCAGGGTGAGCGCACGGGTACCGGCGTCATCAATTATGCCAATGGCGACAAGTACACCGGGCAGTTCCAGAGTGGTGACAAGCAGGGCCAGGGTACCATTGTCTGGAAGAATGGCAATACCTATGTCGGCCAGTGGAGTGCTGACAAGCCCAATGGTCGTGGCAAGCTGACGACACGTGCCGGAGATGTTTACGAGGGCCAGTTCAAGGACGGCAAGATTGACGGCCAGGGCGTCGCCCGCTATGCCGACGGCTCAAAGTTCAAGGGTACCTTCAAGAACGGCAAGCGCAACGGCCCTGCCATTGAGGAAGATAAGGACGGCAAGCGTTTCGAGGGATCATACGTTGACGACAAACGCGACGGAAAGTTCGTAGAGAAAGACCGTAATGGCAATGTTACCGCCACAGGTACCTACAGCAACGGCTACCGTCAGACGGACAAATAACAGACTCTGTTTAACTTAAAAGCAATACATTATGATTATCGACACACTGGACAATCTGGGCAAGTACGTGGGTGTGAACCCTCTGTTTGCCGATGTCGTGGCCTTTCTGAAAGAGAACGACCTGAACACCCTCGAGGAAGGTAAGCACCCCATCAAGGGCTCTGATCTCTTCGTCAACATCACTACCGCTAAGGGCCGCTCACGTGAGGCTGCCGTTCTGGAAACTCACATTGAGATGATTGACATACAAATCCCGCTGGATGTTCCTGAGACGTATGGCTATACGCCTCTAAAGGACCTCCCGGACTTTGAGTACAACGCCGAGAAGGACATTACAAAGTATGGTACAACCCTGGCTCAGACGTACGTGACATGCCTGCCGGGACAGATGGCCATCTTCTTCCCCCAGGACGGTCATGCTCCTTGCATCTCTGACAATGCCGAGATTAAGAAAGCAATTTTTAAGGTCAAAAGTTAAAACGAAAAAGATATGGCTAAGAAAGAAACCGTAGCAAAGCCTGCTGCCAAGAAAGCAGCACCTGCCAAGAAAACTTCTGTCAAGAAGACTGCTGCCAAGAAGGTGGCTGTGAAGAAGATTGTGGACCAGAAGGAACCTGAACATATCGGTCTCGTGAGGAATGACTCGTGGCTCGAGCCTTTCGAGGGCGCTATCCGTGGCCGTCACGACCACGCTGTGTGGAAGATAAACCAACTGACACAGAACGGCAAGAAAAAACTTACCGACTTTGCATCAGGCCATTTTTATTTCGGACTCCATAAACTGCCGAAGGGCTGGGTGTTCCGTGAGTGGGCACCGAATGCGACGGACATCTATCTGATTGGCGACTTCAACAACTGGCAGGAGAACGACAAGTATCGCTGCAAGCGCATTGAGGGTACAGGCAACTGGGAACTGAAACTCTCGGAGAAGGCCCTGAAGCACGGTCAACTCTATAAGATGAAGGTGAAGTGGAACGGTGGCGAGGGCGAGCGCATCCCCGCCTGGTGCCGACGCGTGGTACAGGATGACCAGACAAAGATTTTCTCCGCCCAGGTCTGGAACCCGGAGAAACCCTATGTGTGGAAGAAGAAAACCTTCAAGCCCTCCAAGTCACCTCTGCTCATCTACGAGTGCCACGTCGGCATGGGGCAGGACGCCGAGAAGGTGGGTACTTACAAGGAGT
>JAEEQH010000057.1 GCA_016285245.1 Prevotella sp. | reverse complement strand
CCAGCGCACGTTCACCGAGAACTGGCCTAAAGCCGTCGGCTGGAGAAGTGGAACCGTCGATGCCGGTGGCCATGTCGTCTTGGGCGAGTCCGTGTCTATACACACGCCCTATGAGCCGTTGGAGAAGGAGTAAAACATGATTATAACAACTTAAATAATTAGCAACATGAAAAAGTTTTTAGTAACCATGATGGCCTTCGCGCTGACGATAGCAGCGCAGGCCGAAAAAATTGATTCAACACAGTTTGTAGCCTTCTACAACTACACCATTCAGACACAGGACGACGAGGGGCAGAACGTCACGGACTCGCTGCGATTGGCTCTGCTGGTGGGCACACGTGCCACGTATTGCACCACCGTTTTAACTTACAACAGGGAAGGACGGCCAAGTAAGGAGATGCTAAATGCCTTCATTATGCATTTCCAGAATGTATTAACAGACATGGGAAATGCTGAAGTGGTAACAATTGAACCAATCTATCCCAACCGTTACGAGACTCACGAGCCATTGGCAAAGGTGGACTGGACGCTGACGGAGGACACGCTGACCATCAGCGGACTACCCTGCCATCGTGCCACGGGCAAGCTCTACGGCAAGCAGTGGACGGTGTACTATACCGAGGAGATTCCTTCGTCGGCTGGCCCGTGGAAGTTGCGCGGTCTGCCTGGAATGATTGTGAAGGCCGAGGATGCTGAGGGCATCCATTGCTTTGAGTTGTACGAGACAAAGAATGTAGTAAGGGGCATCGGCACTGTTAGCAATCCTGACTATCAAAAGCTGAGCCGCAAGAAACTGATGGAATACAAGAAGAAGACGCTGGGCAATCCCCGTTATGTCAAGGAGCCGATATATTATGTGCCCCAATTACCTGACGATTATGATGATTTGACTTATCAAGGTACAGTTTATCATATATCTGCACGTATGTTAATCCCTCAGAAAAGCCATGTATATCAACCGTTGGAACTGGAGTAAACAATGAAAAAGATTTTAGTAACCATGATGGCCCTCGCGCTGACGATAGGAGCGCAGGCACAGCAGGATGACGGCTTGGACGCCATGATGGCGGCGATGATTGCAGCCAAAATCCATCAAGACAGCATCGACACGTCAAGCCTCGTGGCGGTGTACGACTACGAGTGTCAGACGCAGGATGCCGACGGCAAGGCAGTGACAGACAGGATGAAGGTATGCCTACAGGTGGGGCAGCACTGTATGCGCAGTTTCCCCTATCGGAAGTTCCGCGAAGACACGGAGGGCTATGACTATTTTACGCCCGATGAACTGCCCCTGCTGAGAGTAGAATCGTTCTGCTTTATGCCCGAGGTGTTGACGAACTACCCAGACGGCAAGGTGACGGTACGCGACGCCATCGTGCCGACTCCATACGAGACGTGCGAAGAGCGAAAACCCGTCAAGTGGACGCTCAGCGATGATACGCTGACCGTCGGCGGCTACCTGTGCAAGACGGCCACGTGTCAGTTGCACGGAAGGAAGTGGACGGTGCACTACAGCGAGGACATCCCCACGTCGGCAGGGCCGTGGAAACTATGCGGACTGCCAGGACTGATACTCGAAGCAGAGGCTGACGGCATCCACCGCTTCACGATTGCCGACATTCAGCGCAAAGCCTCGCCAATCTATTACGAGACGAATGCCATCACCGTGAAGACTACTGAGGCGAAGCTTATCAAGAACCGCATCAGGACATTTGGCAACAGACTCTACTTGAAGAATCCCAAGTATTACGTTGGCGACCTCAGTACCGCCGACGTCACCCACGACACCGAGGGAATACTTGTCAACAACGTGTATGTGAATAATAAGGCACACATGTATCAACCGCTGGAATTGAAGTAGAAAGGAATGAAACGACTCCTATACATTATATTATATATAGCGCTGGCGGCAACGGCGTCGGCGCAGGAAGCGATCGACACGGCGCAGTTCGTGGCGGTGTACGACTACGAGTGCAGGACGCAGAACGACGAGGGGACACCCGTCACGGACAGGATGCAACTGGCAGTGCAGGTGGGACGGACGGTGACGAAGTCGATGCCGTTATCCGCTTATCAACGGACTGACGAGATTACTTCTGCGGACGCTGCAATGGAATTTCAGGAGGCGATGCTACACATGCCGACGGTGTGGACGGGCTACCCGGAAGGACAGACCACTGTACGCGAGTTCATCTTCCCGCACGACTATGAGGGCTACGAGCCGACACCCGACATCGCGTGGACGCTGACGGATAACACCTTGACCATCGGCGGCTACTATTGCCAGACGGCCACTTGCAAGTTCCGGGGCGTGGCGTGGACGGTATGCTATACCGAGGAAATCCCTTCATCGGCTGGGTCGTGGCGGTTGCGTGGTCTGCCGGGACTGATAGTAAAGGCCGAGAGCGAGGCGCACACGTTCTGCCTCACGGAACTGAGAAAAGAGGCATCATCCATCACCGCCCCGGAGCATCGCCCCGACGTGCAGCGGATGAAGTACGCCAAACTGCTAAAGCACCGCAACGAGATATACGGCAACCGTCAGTATGCCACGAATCCCACCTACTATGTGCCCGACCTCGGCGGAAGTATCAACAATATGGATGTGCTCAACCACGATGGCCAGCAGCTCGTCTTTGCCAATGGCCGTCCCCTGCTGACGGAGGCGCATGTGTATCAACCCCTGGAATTGAAATAAAATATGAAACGAAACATCATCACCATCATCCTCGCCCTCGCCGCCTTGACGGCAGAGGCGCAGACTCAGAGAGAAATAGAACTATCGGGCAACGTGGAAGACGGATTCCTGAAGATACCGCTGAGCCACGCCAAAGTATCCATCTGCAAGGCCGACAGCAGTGTGCTGGTGGATTCGGCGGCGATGTTCACGGCCTACAACCGTGACTTGAAACCGCTGTTTGCCAAGTACACGGCGAAGGTGACGACCGACGCGAAAGTGCTGCTGGTTCACGCCCAACTGAAGGGCTACGACGACGTGTGGCAGCGGGTGAGCATCGGCAAACAATCGGAGGTGGAGGTGCCAATGATAGAAATGCGCAAGATGCGGGAACTGGAACTGAACGAAGTGGTGGTGAAGTCCACGCGCATCAAAATGTTCTACCGCGGCGACACCATCGTCTATGATGCCACGGCATTCAAACTGCCGAAGGGGTCGATGCTCGACGACCTCATCCGCCAGATGCCGGGCGTGACGCTGAACGAGGCGGGGCAGATCTTCGTCAACGGGCGCATGGTGGACGAACTGATGCTCGGCTCGCGCTCGTTCATGAAGGGCAACAAGAAGGTGCTGATGGAGAACCTGCCGTACTACACGGTGAAGGACATCAAGGTGTATGACCGCCAGAGCGATAAGAGCATGGCGCTGGGCTACGACGTGGACCCGAAGAAGTTTGTGATGGACGTGAACCTGAAACAGGAGTACCAGCGCGGCTACATCGCCAACGTGGAGGGGGCAGCGGGGACGGAAGACAGATGGCTCGGTCGCGCCTTCGCCCTCGGCTTCACCGACCTTCTGCGCCTGACGCTCTTGGGCAACGTGAACAATGTGAATGAGACGCGCCACATAGGGCAGTCGAGCCACTGGGCGCCCGCCTCGATGCCGCAGTCGATGGTGACGACACGCAGCGCGGCTACCGAGATAGACTACCACACGAGAGGCGACAAGGTGAAAGAGACATTCAGCGCCGACTACACCTCGACCACCGACGAACAGGAGATGCGCCAGCGCTACGAGCAGTTCCTCACGGGCAGTACGCCGCTATCGCTGTCGGCCATGCGGAACCGCACGGGCAATCGTCAGGTGAAGCTGCACAACACGCTGAGCATATCGAAACCGCTATACCTGGGTACGGAACTTGAATTCAACTACGCCACACGCGACGGCTCGTTCAACTCGTCGTTCGACCAGTGGAACGACACGCTGACCGCCTCGAAACGCGCAGTAGGCATGAGCGAGGGCAAGGTCTGGAACGTGAAGGCCGACATAGGCGGTGCCGTCAACGTGGGCAAGAACAAGCAGCATCTGGACTACCACTTTACGTTTGCGCATGACTACGACGAAAGCCAGCAAGCCAGCCGCTACCTGACGGAACAATTCGCCTCGAATTCGAGGCAATTGACGCACAACACCAGCGACATCTACAACCGCCAGACAGGAGGCTTCGTCAACCTCGGCTACGGGATGCCGCTCGGCAAGGACGTAAGGCTGAGCGTTATAGAACAGGCCCAGATTGTGTACAGACGGACGCACGACTACCTCTACCACCCCGACACACTGCTGCTGCCGTCGGAGATAGACATGCTGACAGCCATTACCGACCCCTCGAACTCCTACGACAGCCATAGCCGCATGTTTGAGAATTCCGCTAGCGTGTCGTTCTACCAGACGGCCAAGTGCAAACCCTATCCCGACCTGCCGATGTCGATGGAGTATCAGCGGTGGGATGTTGTACTGACCCTGCCCGTGCGCCACGAACGGCTGGACTACGAGCGCGGCGCGATAGACACGGTGGCCACGCAGAACAC
>JAEEQH010000014.1 GCA_016285245.1 Prevotella sp. | reverse complement strand
CGGCACAGGTCTGGTTTTTCTGCCTAAGGACGAGAAGGCCCAGCAGCAGATACTGAGCGTGATGATTGAGGAGATTGAGCGCGAGGGGCTGCAGCTGATGCATCTGCGCACGGTGCCCACTAACCCCGAGGTGTTGGGTGTGGCTGCCCGCGAGGTGGAACCCGACATTAAGCAGATTTTCGTTACGGGTGTATCCGAGGATAACGTGCCCGTGTTTGAGCGTATATTATATAAAGTTCGTAAGCGCATAGAGAACCGCATCGACAACGAGGATTTCTATCTCTGTTCGCTGTCGAGCAAGAATATTATCTACAAGGGAATGCTTACCAGCGGACAGTTGCGTCGCTACTTCCCCGATCTTTCGAACGATTACTTTACGAGCGGCCTGGCCCTGGTTCACTCGCGTTTCTCTACGAACACATTCCCAAAATGGAAGCTCGCACAGCCCTTCCGTCTGCTGGCCCACAACGGTGAGATCAACACCATTCGTGGTAACCGTGGCTGGATGAAGGCCCGAGAGAGTGTGCTGAGCAGTGAGGCGCTCGGCGACATCAAGGACCTGCGTCCGATTGTGCAGGACGGCATGAGCGACTCGGCCAGCTTGGACAACGTATTCGAGTTCCTGATGATGAGCGGACTCTCGTTGCCACAGGCCATGGCCATTCTGGTGCCCGAGAGCTTCAACGACAAGAACCCGATTTCTGAGGATCTGAAGGCTTTCTACGAGTATCACTCCATTCTGATGGAGCCGTGGGACGGTCCTGCCGCATTGCTGTTCAGCGATGGTCGCTACGCAGGCGGTATGCTGGACAGAAACGGTCTGCGCCCCAGCCGCTACACTATCACCAAGCAAGGTATGATGGTGGTAGCCTCTGAGGTTGGCGTCATGGACTTTGAGCCCGGCGACGTGGTTTCGAAAGGACGTCTGCAGCCAGGAAAGATTCTGCTGATTGACACCCAGGAAGGCAAGATCTACTACGATGGCGAGATTAAAGAGAAGCTGGCCAAGGCCCATCCTTATCGCGAGTGGCTGAACGAGAACCGCGTGCAGCTGGAGAAGCTGAAGAGCGGACGTCATGTGGATAATGGCGTGAGCGACTTGCAGCAGAAGCTGGTTACCTTCGGATTCGGTCAGGAGGATATCGACAAGACCATTATCCCTATGGCCACAGCCGGACAGGAGCCTGTAGCTGCGATGGGTAACGACACCCCGCTGGCTGTTATCAGCGACCGTCCACAGGTGCTGTTCAACTACTTCCGTCAGCAGTTTGCACAAGTTACCAACCCTGCCATCGACCCTATCCGCGAGGAATTGGTAATGAGCCTCACAGAGTACATCGGTGCCGTAGGAACCAACATCCTTACCCCCGATGCATCGAACTGTAAGATGGTACGCCTGCCACAGCCCGTACTGACCAACACACAACTTGATATACTTTGTAACATCCGCTACAAGGGCTTCAATACCAAGAAGTTGCCGATTCTCTTCGAGATGGCGAAAGGCGAAGAAGGCCTGCGCCAGGCGCTCGAGAATTTGTGCAAGAAGGCCGAGGAGAGTGTAGACGAGGGCGTGAACTACATTATCCTGAGCGATCGCGACCTGGACGATACCCATGCCGCCATCCCATCGCTGCTGGCCGTTAGTGCCGTTCACCACTACTTGATTAGCGTAGGTAAGCGTGTGCAGACAGCCCTGATTGTTGAGAGCGGTGAGATTCGCGAGGTAATGCACGCTGCCCTGTTGCTGGGTTACGGTGCCAGCGCCCTGTGCCCATACATGACGTTTGCCGTACTCGACGATCTGGTTAAGCACCACAAGATTCAGGAGGAGTACGCCACTGCCGAGAAGAACTACATCAAGGCCGTAGATAAGGGCTTGAAGAAGATTATGAGTAAGATGGGTATCAGCACCATCCGCAGCTACCGTGGTGCCAAGATCTTCGAGAGCATCGGACTGAGCGAAGACCTGCTGCGCCGCTACTTCGGTACCGAGGTGAGCACCATTGGTGGTGTAGGTCTGAAGGAGATTGCCCGCGATGCCATCAAGCTGCACGAGATGGGTTGCGACTCAGTCGCAACAAACGGAACGTTGCAGAATCAGGGCCAGTTTGCATGGCGTAAGGATGGTATCAAGCACGCCTGGAATCCCGAGACCATCGCCAAGCTGCAGTTGGCAACCCGTCAGGGTAACTACGATAAGTTTAAGCAGTGGGCTAAGCTGGTGGATGAGAAGGAGAGCCCCATTTTTATCCGCGACTTCTTCGGTTTCAAGAAGGCCGCTAAGCCAACCCCAATCGACGAGGTTGAAAGCGTTGAGAGCATTGTGAAGCATTTTGTTACAGGTGCCATGAGTTTCGGTGCCTTGAGTATTGAGGCTCACGAGGCACTGGCACTGGCCATGAACAAGCTGGGCGCCCGCAGTAACACCGGTGAGGGTGGTGAGGACAATGCCCGCTACCACTCGGAGGTGGATGGCGTAAGCCTGAGCTCGAAGACCAAGCAGATTGCCAGTGGACGTTTCGGTGTGACCGCCGAGTACCTGGTGAATGCCGAGGAGATACAGATTAAGGTGGCACAGGGTGCTAAGCCTGGTGAGGGCGGACAGCTGCCAGGCTTTAAGGTTAACAAGATCATCGCCAAGACACGTAATGCCATCCCTGGTATCTCGCTCATCTCGCCGCCGCCTCATCACGATATCTACAGTATCGAGGACTTGGCACAGCTCATTTTCGACCTGAAGAATATCAACCCAACAGCTGCCGTCAGCGTAAAACTGGTAGCTGAGAGCGGTGTAGGAACCATTGCCGCTGGTGTGGCTAAGGCCAAGGCCGATCTGATTGTGATTTCGGGTGCCGAGGGTGGTACAGGTGCCAGCCCTGCATCAAGTATGCGTTTCGCAGGTATCTCGCCCGAGATCGGTCTCGCGGAGACGCAGCAGACGCTGGTCATCAACGGTCTGCGTAACCAGGTTCGCCTGCAGACCGACGGTCAGCTGAAGACCGCCAAGGATGTGATTATCATGGCGATGCTTGGTGCCGACGAGTTCTCATTCGGAACACTGCCCCTGATTGTACTGGGATGCGTCATGATGCGTAAGTGTAATACCAATACCTGTCCTATGGGTGTGGCCACCCAGAACCCCGAGCTGCGCAAGCACTTCGAGGGTCGCGCTGAGTACGTGGTGAACTTCTTCACCTTCCTGGCCGAGCAGGTTCGCGAATACCTGGCCGAAATCGGCGTGAAGAGCCTGAAGGAGATTATCGGTCACACCGAGCTCATCGAGGTCAATACCGCCAACGCTACCGACAAGCAGAAGACCATCGACTTCGCTCGCCTGTTGCACAAGCCCGCAACCGACAAGGCTCTGTTCTGGGATCGCGGTGCTTACACCAAGGTTACCGGCGTGAAGGACGAGGAGATGATTAAGGCTGCACAGAAGGCCATTGAGAACCAGGAAGAGGTAACACTCGACTACGCCATCAAGAATACCGACCGCGCCGTGGGTACCATGCTGAGTGGTGTGATTGCCCAGAAGTACGGCGAGGAAGGACTGCCCGACGGAACCATCAAGATAAAGTTCAAGGGCTCGGCTGGTCAGAGCTTCGGTGCCTTTGCCGTGAAGGGACTGGATTTGCGCCTCGAGGGCGAGACCAACGACTACTTTGGTAAAGGTCTTTCAGGTGGTCGCATCTCTATTCTGCCTCCTGCCCGCAGGAGCGACGACTTCAAGGCTGAAGAAAATATTATCGCAGGTAACACCGGACTTTACGGTGCTACATCGGGCGAACTCTATATCAATGGTAAGGTAGGCGAGCGCTTCGGAGTGCGTAACTCGGGTGCCATCGCTGTGATTGAGGGCGCAGGCGACCATTGCTGCGAATACATGACAGGCGGACGTGTGGTAGTGCTGGGTAAGACAGGCCGCAACTTCGCCGCTGGTATGTCGGGTGGTGTGGCCTATGTTTACGACCCCGATCACACCTTCGACTACTTCTGCAACATGGATATGGTTGAACTCTCGCTGGTTGAGGACAGCGTCAGCCGCAAGGAACTGCTTGAACTCATCCGTCAGCACTACCTGCACACGGGTTCGGCCCTCGCAGGACGCATGCTCGACGATTGGCATCGCTACATCGAGGACTTTATCCAGGTGGTGCCTATCGAGTACAAGCGCGTGCTTGAGGAGGAAAAGATGGCACGCCTGCACGAGAAGATCGCCGACATCCAGAGAGATTATTAATTATCAATTATCAATTATCAATTGGAAAAATGGGAAATCCAAAAGCATTTTTAGAGATACACCGCCAGGAGGCGGGATACCGTCCGATTCACGATAGAATCCACGACTTTGGCGAGGTAGAGCAGACGCTTAATACCCGTGAACGCAAACTGCAGGCAAGCCGCTGCATGGACTGCGGCGTACCCTTCTGCCACTGGGCCTGTCCGCTGGGCAACAAGGCACCCGAGTGGAACGACGCGCTCTACAAAGGCGACTTCGAGCTCGCCTTCCGCTTACTCAGCAGCACCAACCCCTTCCCCGAGTTCACCGGTCGCATCTGTCCGGCCCTCTGCGAAAAGGCCTGCGTGCTGAACCGCTTCAACCACGAGCCGACCACCAATCGCGAAGATGAATGTGCCATCATTGAGGCCGCTTTCCGCGAGGGTTATATCCAGCCGCGCACAGACATCGTGCGCAACGGCAAGAAGGTGGCTGTCATCGGTGCCGGTCCTGCCGGACTCGCTGCTGCCAACGACCTGAACCACATGGGCTATACCGTCACCGTCTTTGAGAAGAACGAGGCTGCAGGCGGTCTGCTCCGGTATGGCATCCCCAACTTCAAACTGAATAAAGCCATCATCGACCGCCGCATCAAGCTGTTGGAGCAGGAAGGCATCGAGTTTGTCTACGGCAGTCCCGTTTCTTCAGATGCGATTTCATCGCAGCTTGCCACCAAGTTCGACGCCGTCGTCATCTCTACCGGCACCCCCACTGCCCGTGATCTTAAGGCCCCTGGCCGCGAACTCAAAGGCGTCCATTTCGCCCTCGAGCTGCTCGCGCAACAGAACCGTGTCCTCGCCGGTATAGAGTTCTCGAAAGACGAGCGCATCAGCGCTAAAGGCAAGGACGTACTTGTCATCGGCGGCGGCGACACCGGTAGCGACTGCATCGGTACTGCTCATCGTCAGGGCTGCAAGAGCGTTACTCAGATTGAGATTATGCCCAAGCCCGTTGAGGGTCCCGAGGATCCCCAGAACCCCTGGCCCGAATGGCCCCGCACCCTCAAGACCACCTCGTCGCACGAAGAGGGTTGCACCCGCCGCTGGAACATCAACACCCTCGAGTTTCTCGGCAAGGACGGCCACCTCACCGGCGTCCGCATCCAGCCCATCGACTGGAAGCCAAATCCCGAGGGCGGTCGTCCCATCATGGTCGAGGCCGGAGAGCCCGAGGTCATCAAGGCAGAGCTCGTGCTCCTCGCCATGGGCTTCCTGAAGCCAGAACACCCCGAGTATCCCGCCAATGTTTTCGTCTGCGGCGATGCTGCCAACGGCGCCTCCCTCGTAGTCCGCGCGATGGCCAGTGGCAAACAGACTGCCGCAAAGGTAGCTGCCTATCTCAAGGACAAATAATCATCCATAATCCAATAAAAAATCCCTGGCGTCCGCAAGGATATCAGGGATTTTTTTGGTTTTTCACTCGCTTATTCGTACCTTTGCGCCTAAAATCAATAGCTATGGAACGAAACAACGAGCTGCGCACGGCTTGGGACTTTGTGGAAAGCACGGGGCGCAGCATATTTCTGACGGGCAAGGCGGGAACGGGCAAGACGACATTCCTGAAAACCATCATGGAGCACTCGCGCAAACGGCCCATCGTCGTAGCACCGACGGGTGTGGCGGCCATCAATGCGGGCGGCGTCACCATCCACTCGTTCTTCCAGCTGCCCTTTTCTCCCTACGTGCCTGGTGCGAAGGTGGAGAGCAAGTTTGACTTCGGCAAGGAGAAACGCAAGATCATCGCCTCGTCCGACCTGCTCATCATCGATGAAATCTCCATGGTTCGTGCCGACCTACTCGACGCCATCGATGCCGTGCTGCGCCGCTTCCGTGAACACGGACAGCCCTTTGGTGGTATGCAGTTGTTGATGATTGGCGACCTGGCACAGCTGACGCCCGTCGTCACGCCCGAAGACGAGCGCATACTGAAGCCCTACTACGACACGCCGTATTTCTTCGGCTCGAAGGCGTTGCAGCAGATTGACTACGTGACCATCCAACTCACGCATGTCTATCGTCAGCAGGACGAGTCGTTCATCGCACTCCTGAACGAGATTCGCGAGGGGCATCCGTCGACAGAGGCGTTGTCGAAGCTGAACAGCCGCTGTCAGCCAACGTTCATCCCTCGTCCTGAGGAGCCGTATATCCGTCTGACTACCCACAACAACCTCGCCAGCTTCTACAACGAGTCGGAGCTACAAAAACTCCCAGGCCGTTCGTACCAGTATCGCGCCGAGGTCAAGGGCACGTTCCCTGAATACTCCTATCCCACGGCCGAGACATTGGTACTGAAAGAGGGTGCGCAGGTGATGTTCGTGAAGAACGACCCCTCCGGCGAACACCTTTATTATAATGGGCGCATTGGTCGTGTGATGGAGGCGTCGGAAAAACGTCTGACCGTCTATTGCGAGGGCGACGCGAATGCCATCGAGGTGGAGCCGCTGGAGTGGGAGAATACCCGCTATACTCTGAACGAGCAGACGCGCGAGATTGAGAGCGAGGTGCAAGGCACGTTCAAACAACTGCCCCTGCGCCTGGCGTGGGCCATCACCATCCACAAGAGTCAGGGCCTGACCTTCGACCGCGCCATCATCGACGCCAACCAGTCGTTTGCTCCTGGTCAGGTGTATGTTGCTTTAAGCCGTTGCCGTACACTCGAAGGACTGGTGCTTGCATCCCCTTTGGACGCTCGTGCTGTTATTAACGACGAGCGTGTCGACTCATACATCTCTCAGCAGGAATATCAAGCCGAGCGTAGCATCCAGCAGTTGCCTGTGCTCAAGCAGGAGTACGAGCGCTATCTGCTGATGCAACTCTTCGACTTCCGCGCCATCCTCTTTTTGGAGGAGTCGATGGTGCGCATCTTCGCTGAGTTCTTCTATCACAGTCATGCCTCGCTGAAGCAGTTACATGACCAGACGCTCATCGATATCCGCCAGCGCATCATCGATGTTGCCGTCAAATGGCAGCAGAAAATTCAATTGATGTCTATCGAGTCTCTTCGCGATGCCGACTTCCTCGACCGCGTCCGCCGTAGTGCAGAATACTTTGCCGACCAGTTGCGCGACATCCTCACCAAGCCTGTCACACTCTCCTTCAAAGTAGAAACCAACAACAAGCAAGCCTCGCGCCGCCTTAACAATACCTTGCCCGACCTCAGGCAAACCTGGCTCGCCCGCCGTTACCTGCTCCTGAAGATGGCCGAGAAGGGCTATTCCGTCGACAAATACCTGCACGAAAAGCAGATGTCAATGCTTGATGCCCTAAGTGAGGGCGATGTGAAACCCAAGAGCCAGCGCAAAACCAAGAAAACCAAGAAGTGATGCCCCAATTACTTGATTATAACTTACACGAGAATGTGGTAGCGTTCAGTACGACGCGCTACGGTGGATTCAGTACGGGGGCGTATGGCGAGTTTAACATCAACCGCTACTGTGGCGACGATGTTGAGTCCATCCGTAAGAACCGTGCTCTGCTGTGCCAGCAGCTTGGCATCAGCGATGACCGTCTCATCATGCCCCATCAGGTACATCTCGCGCAGTCCGTACGGATTGACGAGGCGTTTCTCACACTGTCGGAAGAAGACCGACAGACACGCTTGGAGGGCATCGATGCGGTGATGACTCATCTCACGGACGTCTGCATCGGAGTCAGCACTGCCGACTGCATCCCGTTGCTCATCTATGATTCTCGTCATCACGCCGTGGCAGCTATTCACGCTGGCTGGCGCGGCACCGTGCAGCGCATCGCCCAGCAGACCATAGCGGACATGACGGCGGCATATGGTTCGCAACCGGCCGACCTGTGCGTTCAGATTGGTCCAGGCATCAGTCTCGACTGCTTTGAGGTAGGCGACGAGGTCTATGACGCCTTCGCCCAGGCAGGTTTCGATATGCCGTCAATCAGCAAGCGCGAGGCAAAGTGGCACGTCGACCTGCCCGAGTGCAATCGGCTGCAACTCATTGCTGCTGGCGTTCCTGAAGCCCGCATCTCCGTTGCCGACATCTGCACCGTCAAGCAATCGGACACCTTCTTTTCTGCCCGTCGATTAGGCATTCAGTCAGGCCGCATTTTTTCGGGAATCATCTATAAACATAGCCCCCAAAAGTAAAAAAACGATGCGGATAGAGCCAAGCACCGTTTATTACCATATTGACACTTTGCGGCAAAAAAGCCTAATATGTATGCAGGACGTAAACATAACGATACCATTAACAGCCAAACACATTACAAAATGATAGTTGTTTGATTATTTAGACAAACAAAACGGGCGTATTTCTTAGTGATTTCTGTCTTTTTGTATACCTTTGCAGTCGAAATGATAGCAAAACGACAGTCGAAAACGGGAAAGAACAACAATATGCCACAGAAGATCATGTTTACGAAGATGCACGGAGCCGGCAACGACTACATCTATGTCGATGTCCGCCTGTATCCCATCGCTGACCCCGTCGCTGCCGCCATCGCCTGGAGCGACCGCCACAAGGGTATCGGCTCCGACGGCCTTGTGCTCATCGACCGCAGCCCCGTCCCTGAGGCCGACTTCTCTATGCGCATCTTCAATGCCGACGGCTCCGAGGCCATGATGTGCGGCAATGCGTCGCGGTGCATCGGAAAGTATCTTTACGAGCGTGGGATGACCACCAAGACAGAAATTAAGCTTCTGACGCTGTCGGGCATCAAGGTACTGAGCCTGCATGTGACGGATGGTATCGTTGGAAGCGTGACGGTCGATATGCTTGAGCCGTCGTTAGAGAATGAAAACCAGTTTATTGCATCCCGCGGTCTGAATATAGGAACATTCGTCTCGATGGGCAATCCCCACTACGTCATCTTCACCGACAACGTCGATCAGGTGGGCGAGACGGGGCGTGCTTTGGAGTTGCATCCCGCGTTCCCGCAGAGGTGCAACATCGAATTTGCGCAGATTGTCAGCGACGAAACCGCTGACCACACGACTTTCCGCGTCCGTGTTTGGGAGCGTGGCAGCGGTATCACACAGGCTTGCGGCACCGGTGCCTGTGCCACCGCCGTCGCTGCCGCATTGACCGGCCGTGCTGGCCGCAGGAGCAGCATCGTGATGGATGGCGGCACACTCAGCATTGAGTGGCGCGAGTCCGACAATCACGTCTATATGACCGGTCCTGCCGCCTTCGTATTCGACGGCGAGATAGAATTATGAATTATGCATTAAGAATTAAGCATTAGAAATATGGCATTAGTAAACATCCACTTCCTGAACCTCCAGCAGAACTACCTGTTTGCCGACATCGCCAAGAAGGTGAACGCCTTCAAGGTGATGCACCCCAAGGCCGACGTCATCAGCCTCGGCATCGGCGACGTCACCCAGCCCCTTGCCCCTGCCGTCATCGAGGCCATGCACAAGGCCACCCACGAGATGAGCACCGCCAAGGGCTTCCGTGGCTACGGTCCCGAGCAGGGCTACGACTTCCTGCGTGAGGCCATCTTGAAGAACGACTTCCTGACGCGCGGCGTACACCTCGACGTCGACGAGGTCTTCATCAATGACGGCGCGAAGAGTGATACCGGCAACTTTCAGGAGCTGTTGCACTGGGACAACTTCATCGGTGTCACCGACCCCATCTATCCCGTCTATATCGACTCGAACGTAATGATAGGCCGCTGCGGCACTTTCCGCGATGGGCGCTGGACGAATGTGCGCTATCTGCCCACCACCGCCGAGAACGGTTTTATACCTGAACTGCCGAAGGGTCGCCCCGTGGACGTCATCTACCTCTGCTATCCCAACAACCCGACGGGTACGGTCATCACCAAGCCCGAGTTGCGCAAGTGGGTGAACTACGCGCTGAAGAACGACGCGCTGATCCTCTACGACGCCGCCTATCAGGCCTATATCCGCGACCCGGAGATCCCCCATAGCATCTATGAAATCCGCGGCGCTCGCAAGTGCGCCGTTGAGTTCCATTCGTTCTCGAAGACTGCTGGTTTCACGGGTGTCCGCTGCGGCTATACCATCGTACCGAAGGAGGTCAGCGTCAGCACCTTCGAGGGCGAACGCATCCCCCTGAACCAGCTGTGGCTGCGCCGCCAGTGCACGAAGTTCAACGGCACGAGCTACATCTCGCAGCGTGCCGCTGAGGCCATCTACACCCCCGAGGGTAAGGCACAGATCAAGCAGACCATCGACTACTACATGGACAACGCCCATCGGATGCTTATCCGCCTCCGCGCTCTTGGCTATGAGTGCTACGGCGGCGAAAACGCCCCGTACATCTGGATGCGTACCCCCGACGGGATGGACTCCTGGTCGTTCTTCGAGGCACTGCTCTATGGCGCCAATGTCGTCTGCACGCCCGGTGTCGGTTTCGGTCCTAGCGGCGAAGGCTACGTCCGCTTCACCGCCTTCAACAGCCATGAGAAGACCTACGAGGCGCTCGACCGTATCGAGAAGTGGAGCAAAGGGGGAAAGGATTGAGGAATTGAGATATAAAAAGGTATAATTATGAAGGTAAAAAGACGTTGGATTATCCTGATGACGGCGATGACGCTCATTGCCGTCGCAGGGTTGGCGGTTGGTGAACCGTCGTTTGAGTGTGACTGGTCAGTGATCTCTGCCGCCGATGTGGCGTGGCTCATCACCGCCACCATCTTCGTGCTGATGATGACCCCCGGTCTGTCGTTCTTCTATGGCGGCATGGTGGGAGCCAAGAACGTCATCTCCACGATGCTACAGTCATTCATCGCCATGGGACTGATATCTGTCCTCTGGGTGGTCGTCGGTTTCTCGCTGTGTTTTGGCGACGACATCGGCGGCGTCATTGGCAACCCGCTGACGTTCTTGATGTTCCAGAATGTAGGTGCCGAGGTCTATACCACACCGGCAGGCAACGTGCTAGGTGGTGCGACGATACCGCTGGCGCTCTTTGCGTTGTTCCAGATGAAGTTCGCCATCATTACCCCGTCGCTCATCACCGGCTCATTCGCCGAGCGCGTCCGCTTCTCGGCCTATATGTTCTTCATGATGTTCTTCTTCTTCGTCATCTACTGTCCGCTGGCTCACATGACTTGGCATCCCGAGGGCTTGTTCATGCGGTGGGGCGTCATCGACTTTGCCGGTGGTATCGTGGTACACGCTTCGTCGGGTATCGCCGCCCTGGCCGGTGCCATCTACTTAGGCCGACGCACGACAGAGAAGAGCGAGCCGGCCAACATCCCCTTCGTGCTGCTCGGCGCTGCCCTGCTGTGGCTTGGCTGGTTTGGCTTCAACGCCGGCTCGTCGCTGCACGCTGACGGTCAGGCCATTAAGGCGTTCCTGAACACCAACACCGCCTCGGCAACAGCTATGATGACTTGGATCTTCTTCGACTGCCTGCGCGGCCGTAAGCCGTCGGCCATGGGTGCCGCCGTGGGCTGCGTGGTGGGTCTGGTGGCCATCACACCGTCGGCCGGTTACGTTACCGTTGGTCAGAGCATTTTTATTGCTTTCGTCATCACGCTCATCTGTAATGTTGCCGTCTACTGGCGCTCACATACCAGCATCGACGACGCTCTCGACGTGTTCCCAACCCACGGCACTGGCGGTATCTTCGGCACCGTGCTCACGGGTATCTTCATCCAGGAGGGTCTCATCGCCGGTACCTGGGACGGTTTCGTCATCTTCCTCTACCACCTGCTGGCCATCGTCATCGTCTTCGTCTACACCTTCGCCATGAGCTGGCTGGGCTACAAGCTCATCGACAGTCTCATCCCCATGCGTGTCTCGGCCTACAGCGAGAAGGTTGGTCTTGACTTCTCGCAGCACGACGAGCATTACGGCTTGGCACACATCGGCGAGCGCGAACTGGCAGAGTATGAGGAGCACATCAAAGAAAAATTGAAGAATTGAAATCGTTAAATCGTCAAATAGTCAAATCGTAAATTGTCACAGTGGATACAAAATATATCTTCGTTACGGGCGGTGTGGTCTCCTCGTTAGGCAAGGGCATCATCTCCGCATCTATCGGCAAGCTGTTGCAGGCACGCGGTTACAAGGTCACCATACAGAAGTTCGACCCCTACATCAATATCGATCCAGGCACTCTGAACCCCTATGAGCATGGTGAGTGCTACGTGACAGAGGACGGTTTTGAGACCGACCTCGACCTGGGCCATTACGAGCGGTTCACGGGCATTCACACCACGCGCAACAACTCGATAACGACGGGACGCATCTACAAGACCGTCATCGATCGTGAGCGGCGCGGCGACTATCTTGGAAAGACCATCCAGGTTGTACCGCATATCACCGACGAGATTAAGCGGCAGATGCTGCGCGAGGGTCTCGACGAGGGCCTCGACTTCGTCATCACCGAGGTGGGCGGCACCATCGGCGACATCGAGAGTGCACCGTTCATGGAGGCCATCCGTCAGCTGCGCTGGCAGCTGGGGCGCGACGCTGTGTGTGTACACCTGACCTACGTGCCTTACCTGAAGGCTGCCGATGAGTTGAAGACAAAGCCGACGCAGCATAGCGTGAAGGAACTGCAGGGGATGGGTATCCAGCCCGATATACTGGTACTGCGTACGGAGCGACACCTCAGCGACGCTATACGCTTGAAGGTGGCTTCGTTCTGTAACGTTGACTTGGAGTGCGTCGTTCAGAGTGAGGATATGCCGAGCATCTACGAGGTGCCGGTGAGTATGCAGAAACAGGGACTGGACGCCGCCATCATGCGGAAGATTGGCATCCCCGTGGGCGAGACACCCGCCATGAAGCCCTGGCAAGACTTTTTAGACAAGCAGCGCAACGCCATCCGCGAGGTACACGTCGCGCTGGTGGGCAAGTACGACCTGCAGGACGCCTACAAGAGCATCCGTGAGAGTCTGAACCTGGCCGGCATCTACAACGACGTGAAGGTTCGCATACACTTCGTGAACAGTCAGGAACTGACGGTAGAGAACGTCGCCACACAACTGGAGGGTATGGCAGGCATCGTTATCTGTCCGGGCTTCGGTCAGCGCGGTATCGAGGGAAAAATCATCGCCGCTGAGTATGCTCGCACCCACGACGTGCCTACCTTCGGTATCTGTTTGGGTATGCAGATGATGGTCATCGAGTTCGCCCGCAATGTCTTGGGCTATAAGGACGCCAATAGTGCAGAAATGAATCCCGACACCCCCCATAACGTCATCGACATGATGGAGGAGCAGAAGAGTATCACCCAGATGGGCGGCACCATGAGGCTCGGAGCCTACGAATGTGAGCTTGTGAAGGATAGTCGTGTCTACGATGCCTATGGTGCCAAACCGCGAGTCAGCGAGCGCCACCGTCATCGCTACGAGTTCAACAACAAGTACAAGGAAGAGTACGAACAGGCTGGCATGAAGTGCGTGGGTATCAATCCTGCCGCCAATCTCGTCGAAATTGTCGAGATTCCCGACAAACGCTGGTACATCGGTGCCCAGTTCCACCCCGAATACTCCTCAACGGTTCTCCACCCGCATCCCCTCTTCATGAGCTTCATCAAGGCTTGTATAAAAACAACGAATTAAGACGAATTACACGAATGATAATTCGTTGTAGAAAAGAAAAAAGTATGGAACAGCTGAAGCATGAGTGTGGTGTGGCGATGATCCGCCTGTTGAAGCCGTTGGACTACTACCAGAAGAAATACGGTACGCGGGCCTACGGGTTCAACAAGCTCTATCTGATGATGGAGAAACAACACAACCGCGGACAGGAAGGAGCGGGACTGGCCACGGTATGCATGAACAAAGAGCCGGGCACCGAATATATGTTCCGCGAGAAGGCTGAGGGTAAGGATGCCATCACCGAGATATTCTCGCGTGTCACTCAGGAGATGGCAGGCGAGTTGTATATGGGCCACCTGCGCTATTCCACCACCGGTAAGAGTGGACTGCAATTCGTTCACCCGTTCCTGCGCCGTAATAACTGGCGCGCCAAGAACCTCTGTCTGTGTGGTAACTTCAATATGACCAACATCGACGAGGTCTTCCGCTTTCTGACGGAGCAGGGCCAGTCGCCACGTATCTATGGTGACTCCTACATTACGCTCGAACTGATGGGCCACCGGCTGGACCGTGAGGTGGAACGACTCTATCAGGAGGCTCGCGAGAAGAACCTGACGGGCACCGACATCACCAGCTATATCGATGACCATGTGGAGATAGCGAACGTGCTGCGTACTACGATGAACCACTACGACGGCGGCTACGTAATGTGCGGACTGACGGGCAGCGGCGAGATGTTCTCCGTGCGCGACCCCTGGGGCATCCGCCCCGCCTTCTGGTATCAGGACGACGAGATTATTGCCCTGGCCAGCGAGCGTCCTGTACTACAGACCACCTTCGATCTGCAGGCAGAGAACATACACGAGCTGATGCCTGGTCAGGCGCTGATCGTCCACATGAATGGCAACATGAAACTGGAACAGATTATGCCCGCCCAACAGTTGGCGGCTTGTTCCTTTGAACGCATCTACTTCAGCCGCGGCTCCGACCAGGACATCTATCAGGAGCGCAAACGGCTGGGCGAACAGCTGACACCAGCCATTCTCAAGGCCATTGACGGCGATGTCGACAATACCGTCTTTTCGTATATACCCAACACCGCCGAGGTCGCCTACTACGGCATGACCGATGGCTTCCGTCGTCAGGGCTACAGTGTCCGCACGGAGAAGGTGGTCTGGAAGGACATCAAGATGCGCACATTCATCGCCGACAACTCCGAGCGCAACGACCTCGCTGCCCATGTCTACGACATCAGCTACGGCTCGCTCAGGCCCTACGAGGACAATCTCGTCATCATCGACGACAGCATCGTCCGCGGCACCACCCTCCGCGAGAGCATCTTCAAGATCCTCGACCGTCTGCACCCCAAGAAGATCGTGATGGTCAGTAGCTCGCCGCAGATTCGTTACCCCGACTATTACGGCATCGATATGCCCCGTTTGGAGGAGTTCTGCGCCTTCCGTGCCACCATGGCACTCATCGAGGAGCGCGGTCTCTGGCAGCTGGTCAACGATGTGTATCGGAAGTGTAAGGAATCTGTGGCGGAAGCCAACCATGTCCGTGCCCTATACGAGCCGTTCACCGTCGATGAGATTAATCAGAAGATTGTGGAGATGCTGCGCCCAAAGAATATGCAGGCGCCCATTGAACTCGTATTCCAAGGCATCGAGGGACTCCATGAGGCCTGCCCCAACCATCCCGGAGACTGGTACTTCACCGGCCATTACCCCACACCTGGCGGAACACGCCTCTGCAACCAGGCTTTTGTGGACTACGTGGAGAAGAATCGTAGATAGTCAAATTAAAAGTAAATAGAAAAACGTTAAATCGTAAATATCATTATGTGTGGAATTGTAGCTATATTAAATGTGAAGGAGCAGACGCATGCGCTGCGCGATAAGGCATTGAAGATGAGTCAGAAGATCCGTCATCGCGGACCCGACTGGAGTGGTATCTATTCTGGCGGAAGTGCTATTCTGGCCCATGAGCGACTGAGCATCGTGGACCCAGAGTCAGGTGGACAGCCGCTGTTTTCGCCCGACCGTAAGCAGGTGCTGGCGGTCAACGGTGAGATATACAACCATCAGGAGATCCGTCGCCGCTATGCCGGCCAGTACGAGTTCCAGACAGGCTCGGACTGTGAGGTGATACTGGCACTCTATCGGGAGAAGGGCATCGACTTCCTCGAGGACCTGAGCGGCATCTTTGCCTTTGTGCTTTATGACGAGGAGAAGAATGAGTTCCTGATTGCCCGCGATCCCATCGGCGTCATACCTTTATATATAGGATACGATTCAGATGGTACGGTGTATGTGGCCAGCGAACTGAAGGCCCTCGAAGGTCACTGTGAGCGCTACGAACCCTTCCTCCCTGGACATTATTACTGGAGCGAGGACCCAGGCATGAAGCGCTACTACAAGCGCGACTGGTTCGACTACGACGCCGTCAAGGACAACTCCGCTTCTGTCGAGGCCATCCACGATGCGCTGGAGGATGCCGTGAAGCGCCAGCTGATGTCCGATGTGCCCTATGGCGTGCTCCTCTCTGGCGGCCTTGACTCTTCTGTCATCTCCGCCATTGCCGAGAAGTTCAGTGAGCACCGCATCGAGGACAACTCGCAGACACGTGCCTACTGGCCCCGCCTGCACTCGTTTGCCGTAGGTCTGAAGGGTGCCCCTGACCTCGCCAAGGCGAAGCTCGTCGCCGACCACATCGGCACCGTTCACCACGAGATCAACTATACCATCCAAGAGGGACTGGATGCCATCCGTGATGTCATCTATTTCATCGAGACCTACGACGTCACCACAGTCCGTGCCTCCACACCGATGTACCTGCTGGCACGCGTCATCAAGTCGATGGGCATTAAGATGGTACTTAGCGGTGAGGGTGCCGACGAAATCTTCGGCGGCTACCTCTACTTCCACAAAGCGCCATCGGCCAAGGCCTTCCACGAGGAGACCGTTCGCAAGCTCTCGAAGCTCCATTTCTACGACTGTCTGCGTGCCAACAAAAGCCTTTCGGCATGGGGTGTCGAGGGCCGAGTGCCTTTCCTCGACAAGGAGTTCCTTGATGTCGCCATGCGTACCAATCCCGAGGCCAAGATGTGTGGCCCGAAGAAGTCTGGAGAACCTGGATTCGAGATCGAGAAACGCATCGTCCGCGAGGCCTTCGCCGATATGCTGCCTGAGGAGATTGCCTGGCGACAGAAGGAGCAGTTCAGCGACGGTGTCGGCTATAGCTGGATTGACACCTTGAAGAAGATCACCGCCGAAGCCGTCACCGACGAGCAGATGGCCCACGCCGCCGAGCGCTTCCCCATCAACCCGCCGCTCAATAAGGAGGAGTACTACTACCGCTCCATCTTTGCCGAGCACTTCCCCAGCGACTCCGCCGCACGCAGCGTCAACCAGGAGGCCAGCGTCGCTTGTTCCACCGCCATCGCCTTGGAGTGGGACGCCGCCTTCAAGAATATGAACGATCCCAGCGGCCGTGCCGTCAAGGGCGTACACGAGCAGGCGTATTGAAACGCCTCCCTTCTTTTAACAAATTGTCGGTTTGAGGTCGTGTCACGACTCGTCGGGCGGCAGTAGGACAAGACCCTGCTGCCGCTTGCCGTCCATCATAATCTTCAGGGGATGGGGGAAGCGGACGTGGCGGACGTACTCGGTCTCGTAGACGGCGGGCAGGGCGTCGAGTAGCTCCTGCTGTAGGATACCGTCGCCGGTATAGGTGTTGATGGTGAAGTAGCCGACACCGAACGACGTGAGGTTCTGGAAGAAATGGGTACCCTGTGAGGGGTCTACGTGATAGTTCTTCAGACCAGTCTCGACGATGACACGGGCGGCGGAGATATGCGGCCACTTCACGGGGATGCCTAACCAGGGGTCGCTGCTGCCCCAGCGGCCGGGGCCGATGAGGACGTAGGAGCCACCGCCGTCGAGGAAGTGCTGGTTGACGGTCTCTATCTCGCGCGCTATCATGGGATTGTTGGCGGCGGTGAAGTCGTCGGTGGTCTTGACGTAGACGACATCGGTGACATCGTCGTAGATGCCGTGGCCCAGGGAGTTGTAGCTGCGCAGCAGGCACTGGGAGTCGGGTATCTGCTCGAGGTCCTCGTCGAGCATGTCCTTAGAGTCGACGATGGGACGGATCTGGAGGAGGTAGAACCTGCCCCCCGGGGGTTCAAGGTTACACGCAAACTCGATCTCGACAGGACGCTTCATGGCGTCGGCGCCGAAATGCTGGGCCATCTGCAGGAGCTCTGGCAGGGGGAAGACACCCTGCTGGAGGACGCCGTCGAAGGTGATGACCTTGCGCCCCTCGCCGTAGATGCCGGGACGCAGGACCTGGTCGACGGGGTCGAAGGTGGAGGCGATGAGGTTGAGGGCGGCATCGGCGTCGGCGTACTTCACGCGTACCTTCTTTATATTAAAGCCGTCGTCGACCTTGAAGTCGTCGCCGACGTGCGCCATGTCGAGGGCGTAGAACTGCGTCTGCGTGTCGCGCAGCGCGAGATCGAGCTCGCTGGTCTGCAATACCTGCGTGGGGTGGTGGGGCGAGACGCGCAGCGTCTGTCCGCCGTCGACGATGTACTTGCCCAGTCCGAGGGCCAGCGAGGCGATGCCCTCCTCGGCGGTCTCGTCGCCGATAGGGTAGTAGTTCAACGAGCGCAGCACGCCGCTGAAGGTGGGATAGTAGAGGTCGCCGTGGGGCTGGCCGATGACCTCCTGCAGGATGACGGCCATCTTCTCCTGGTCGATGACGTTCTGTGTGGCGGTCATGTAGGCCTTCGAGTCGCGGTAGTAGACGGAGGCGTAGACGCTCTTGATGGCACAGGCGAGCATTCGCAGCATCTCGTACTTGTCCTGCAGATAAGGTATCATGTAGGTGGAGTAGATGCCGGCGAAGGGCTGGTAGTGGCTGTCCTCGAGCAACGACGACGAGCGGACGGCGATGGGGGCGTCGATGGCGTCGAAGAAGGTGAAGAAGTCGGCTATCAGCGAGTCGGGCAGTTGCGCCCGGAGAAAGTGCTGAAGGATAACCTCGTCGTCGGCATCGCTGAGGGCGATGGACCAGAGGTTGTTGTTGTCCATGAACTCGTCGAAGAAGTCGGTGCAGAGGACGACGGTCTTCGGGATGGACACCTCGACACCCTCGAACTGGTTGAGCTCGGGGTGGTGCTTGATGACCTTGTCAAGGAATGCCAGGCCGCGGCCCTTGCCGCCGAGGGAGCCCTCGCCGATGCGCGCGAAGTGGGCGTAGCGGTCGAACTTCAGACGGTCGAACTCGGCGACGATGCCGATGTTCTTCATGCGGCGGTACTGGACGATGGCGTCGAAAATGATCTGGCGGTGGGCGTCGACATCCTGCAGCTTATGCCACGTGACGTGCTTAAGGAACGCCGACACGGGGAAGATGGCGCGGGCGGTGAGCCAGCGGCTCATGTGGTTGCGGCTGACGTGGCGTGCCAACGAGTCGGCGGGAATCTTGAAGATGTTGTCCTGCAGCTCCTTCAGGCTGGAGACGCGTGCCACCTCGGCCTTCGTCACGGGGTCGCGGAAGACGAAGTCGCCGAAACCCATATGCTCCTCCATGAGGTGATGGAGGTCGACGTTCATCTTCGTCGAGTTCTTGTCGATGAAGTGGAAGCCCTCGGCGCGCGCCTTCTCGGCATTGACAATCTCGGAAGAGTCGAGGATGAGGGGCACGTACTCGTCGCGCTTCCTGATCTCGCGCAGCAGCTTCAGACCGGCCTCGGGGTCACCCTCCTCGACGTGTGAGAGACGGCCGGGAATGGTCTTCATCGGGAAGCGGGTGTCGGAGATGACGCCCAGCGTGTTCTCGTGGTACTTCTCGTAGATGGCCATGGCTTCCTCGTAGTTCGTGGCGAGCACCACCTTCGGACGTCCGCGCTTGCGCTGGGCGGCAGCGTGGGGGTTCAGAGCTTCAGTCGAGAAGCGTTTCGACTGTGCGAGGATGTAGTTATAGAGGTTGGGCAGCATCGACGAGTAGAAGCGGATGTTGTCCTCGACGAGCAGAATCATCTGCACACCGGCCTCGCGGATATCGTGGTCGATGTTCATCTTGTCCTCCAGCAGCTTGATGATGGACATGATGAGGTTCGTGTTGCCCAGCCAACAGAAGACGTAGTCGAAGACCGACATATCCTCGTCCTGAATGCGCTTTGTGATGCCGTGGGAGAACGGCGTGAGCACCACGCAGGGGATGTCGGGGTGAGCGGCCTTCACCTCGCGGGCCACGGTGAACGCGTCGTTGTCGGCGTTACCTGGCATACAGATGACGAGGTCGATATCGGTGGTATGCAGCACCTCGTTGGCCTCGTCGGTGGTCGATACCTGGGTGAATGTCGGCGGGTAGCGCATACCGAGCTCCATGTACTCGTCGAAGATCTTCTCATCGATGCGGCCGTCGTCCTCGAGCATGAACGCGTCGTAGGGGTTGGCCACGATGAGGACGTTGAAGATGCGTCGTGTCATCAGATTGACGAACGATACGTCCTTCAGGTAGAACTGGTCCCACTCCTGGGGAACGTTTACATGTACCCCAGCCATCGCAGTATATCGTTGAGGTTCGCCACGACCATCAGCAGGATGAGGATGCCGAAGCCTACGTACTCCGCACGAATCATGAACTGCTCGGACGGCTTACGGCGTGTGATGGCCTCGTAGAGCAGGAACAGCACATGGCCGCCGTCAAGGGCGGGGATGGGCAGGATGTTCATGAAGGCGAGGATGATGGAGAGGAATGCCGTCATCTTCCAGAACATATACCAGTCCCACATCGGCGGGAAGAGGCTGCCGATTGCTCCGAAGCCGCCAAGCGACTTCGCACCGTCAGCGGTGAAAACGTACTTCATGTCGTCGACGTAGCTGGCTAGGACGTTCCAGCCGTACTTGATGCCGGCGGGGATGCTCTCGAAGAAACCGTACTCGCGGGTGTAGGGCTTATAGATGTCGGAGAGGGCCTTGGCGACGAAGCCAACCTTCAGGTCAGGGGTGAGCGTGACACTGAATGTGTCAAGTTGAGAGTTGAGAGCGGAAAGTGCAGAGTTTGCTGCCGCCGTTCCGTTGGTTTCCACGACGAGAATGGCTGTGCGTGCCTTCAGACTGTCGGCAGGCGTCTTGGCGGCAGCCAGGACGTCGCTGAGGACGCCAATCTGGTCGGTGAACTCGTTGTAGGAGTCGATGGCCTTGCCGTTGATGGCGACAATGCGGTCGCCCTTCTTCAGACCAATCTCGGCGGCAGGGGTGCCGGGAATCACGCTGTCGATGAGGGCGGGCAGCAGGGGACGTACGAACGACGGCTCGGACTTAAGCATTTCAAGGAGGTTCAGGTCGCCGGGGAGCGTCAGAGACAGCTGCTTGCCGCCACGGATGATGTCCACACGGTGGGCCTCGCTGATGTCACGGTAGAGGTCGGCAGAGAAGTCCTTGAACGCCCCCTTTTCCGTACCCACGAGGATATCGCCGTCCTGGAAGCCGAGGGCCTTGGCCTCAGCATTGAACTTCATACCCATCGTCATGTCCTTCACGGGGATATAGGTGTCGCCCCAGTGGAAGAGGATCATGGCATAGATGAACAGCGCCAGGAGGAAGTTGACGAGCACGCCGCCAATCATGATGAGCAGACGTTGCCACACAGGCTTCGTGCGGAACTCCCAGGGATGTGTCTCTTCAGAGAGTTTCGTGTTCGTCTCGTCGATCATGCCGTCGATGGCACAGTAGCCGCCCAGCGGCAGCCAGCCTAGGCCGTACTCCGTACCGACGTACTCCTTCTTCGTGTATTTCTTGGTCTTACCCTTGTCGTCGGTCTCCTCGATCTCCTTCGAAGGCACCACCTCGGGCTTCAACTTCAGCAGCCGGCGCACCCACGTGTCGTAGGTGCTGAGAATGTGGAACTGTGGGTTGAAGAAGAGGTAGAACCTCGTCACGCGTACCTTGAAGAGCTTGGCGAAGGTGAAGTGCCCCAGCTCGTGGAGCAATACAAGCAGGCTGATAGCCAGCATGAACTGTAACAGTCTAATCAGAAATATATCCATCTTATTGATTTACGATTTAGCAATTTTCGATTTACTTTTTTATCTTTTTACCATTTTACCTTTTTACCTTTTCAACAATTCCGCTGCGATGCGACGGGCCTCGGCGTCGGTCTTGACGTAGATGTCGTAGTCGGGGTTCTTGTCGAACGTGGCACGCTGCATGGTCTCGGCGATGACGTCGCCCATCTGGAGGAAGCCGCAGCGGTCCTCAAGGAAGGCACGGTTCACAATCTCGTTGGCGGCGTTGACGATACACGGCATGTTACCGCCGCGAGCCAGCGCCTCATAGGCCATGGCCAGACAGCGGAATTTTTCCAAGTCGGGCTCGAAGAAATCCAGGTGCTGGGCGGCAAACAGGTCAAGTCTGTCGCCACTGAGTGGCAACCTACGGGGGAACGAGAAGGCGTACTGGATGGGCAGTCGCATATCGGGCACACCGAGTTGTGCCTTCACGCTACCGTCCTGGAACTGCACGGCCGAGTGAACGATCGACTGCGGATGGACCAACACCTGAATCTGCTTGGCGTCGACGCCGAAGAGCCACTTCGCCTCGATGACCTCAAAGCCCTTGTTCATCATTGATGCGGAATCGATGGTGATCTTTGCGCCCATGTCCCACGTCGGGTGGCGCAGGGCGTCGGCCTTCGTCACGTGGGCTATCTCGTCCATCGTCTTCAGACGGAACGGACCGCCGGAGGCCGTCAGCAGAATTTTTTCAATGGGGTTTTGATCCTCTCCAACCAAGGACTGGAAGATGGCAGAGTGCTCGCTATCGACGGGTAGGATGGGCGTGTGGTACTGCTGTGCCAGCTGGAGAATCAGCTCGCCGGCGACGACAAGCGTCTCCTTGTTGGCCAGGGCGATAGCCTTGCGGGCCTTGATGGCGTGGATGGTAGGCGACAGTCCGGCGAAGCCCACCATGGCGGTGAGCACCATGTCGATGGGACCGGCCTCGACAATCTCGTCGAGGGCCTGTGCACCGGCATACACCTTCACGTCGGGCAGGTCGTCCATCAATCGGCGCAGCTCGTCGTAACGCTGCTCGTTGGCGATGACCACAGCGGCAGGCTTGAATTTATGAGCCTGCTCTGCCAGCAGTTCCACCTTGTTGTTGGCCGTCAGGCAGTAGACCTCATAGAGGTCGGCGTGCTCCTCGATGACTTCCAGCGCCTGGGTGCCTATAGACCCTGTGGAGCCGAGGATGGCTATCTGTTTTTTCATTTGACTATTTGACGATTTCACTATTTCACTATTTTACAATTCCAACAGTCCCTTGGGGATGTTCATCGTGATTTGCTTCTTGGCCATGTCGATGTCGGTAATCAGGTCGTCGTTGGCGGGGATGAGCGTGCCGTCCTCCAATTCGAAGAGCAGGTTGACGGTCGAGTCATCGATGGCGGCGATGCGGCCCACCTTAATCCCTTTGTGTGCTTCGACAATGTCGAAGCTTACGAGCATGGAGAGAGAAGGATTGTCGTCCTCGTCGTCGGCCAGAGCACGGGGGAAGAAGACGTCGCAGCCAGTCAGCTCGCGGGCACGTTCCTGGCTGTCGATACCCTCGAACTTCATCAGGGCGACGTTGTCGGAGCGGAAGCGGTACTCCTCGATAAAGAAAGGCACGAGGATGCCGTCGATCTCCAGGACAAGATAGTCGGCGTCGACACGATCAAAGACATCGTCGTCGAACTGTAGCGATACCTCACCCTTGACGCCGTGGGCCTTGCCCAGGCGGCCGATGCGGTAGACTTCTTCTGGCTTTATCATGGGACTTATGGGACCTATGGGAGTTATGGGTTTCTGGTAATCTTTGCGCCGAGGGCGTTGAGGCGGCCCTCAATGTTCTCGTAGCCACGGTCTATCTGTTCGATGTTGTCGATGCGGCTGGTGCCGGTGGCACTCATAGCTGCGATGAGCAGGGCGATGCCGGCACGGATGTCGGGACTCGACATACGGCCGCCGCGAAGGGTGATCTTACGGTCGTGACCGACGACGACAGCCCGATGGGGATCGCAGAGGATGATTTGGGCGCCCATGTCGATGAGCTTGTCGACGAAGAACAGACGGCTCTCGAACATCTTCTGGTGGAATAGCACCGAGCCGCGGGCCTGTGTGGCCACGACAATGAGCACCGACAGGAGGTCGGGCGTCAGTCCTGGCCACGGTGCGTCGGCGAGTGTCATGATGGTACCGTCGATGAACGACTGAATCTCGTAGTGGCGCTGACGGGGTATCCATAGGTCGTCGCCCTCCACCTTGATTTTCACACCCAGACGGCGGAAGGCGTCGGGGATGATGCCTAGGTTCTTCACCGACACGTCCTTGATGCGGATGCCGTCGCCGCACATGGCTGCCATGCCGATGAACGAGCCCACCTCGATCATGTCGGGCAGGATGGTATGGTCGGCACCATGCAGCGTGTCGACGCCGACGATGGTCAGCAGGTTCGAACCGATACCGCTGATGCGGGCACCCATAGCGTTCAGCAGGTGACAGAGCTGCTGGAGGTATGGCTCGCAGGCAGCGTTGTAGATGGTCGTCGTGCCCTTGGCGAAGACGGCAGCCATGACGATGTTGGCCGTTCCAGTCACCGACGCCTCGTCGAGCAGCATATACGTGCCCTTCAGACGGGGGCAGGAATGTTCTGAGGGACGGGCTGGCGCAGGGACGCAGATTTCGTAGACGTCACGACCCTCGATACGGTTGAACTTCGCTCCCAGCTTCTCGAAACCCAGGAAGTGGGTATCCAGACGGCGGCGCCCTATCTTGTCGCCACCGGGCTTGGTGATGACGGCTTTGCCCATGCGTGCCAGCAACGGTCCAATCATCAGCACGGAGCCGCGCAGGGCGGCACACTTCTGTACGAACTCGTCGCTCTCCAGATAGTCAAGGTTCAGCTCGTCGGCCTGGAAGGTAAAGGTATTCTTACTTCTCTCACCTCTCTCCTCGTTCCTCATTCCTCCTTCCTCGTACCTCGAGACCTTCACCCCGATATCGCGTAGCAACTGAATGAGATTGTTGACATCGCGTATGTTGGGGATGTTGCTGATGGTGACGGGCTCGCTGGTGAGCAGCGTGGCACAAATAACCTGCAGAGCCTCGTTCTTGGCGCCCTGCGGCGTGATGGTTCCGCTCAGCGGATGACCGCCTTCAATGACGAATGATGCCATCGTTTACTTCTTCTTTTTCTTTGATTTGCCGGTCTCGGTGGTGGGTGCCGACACCTTCTCGAACTTAAACGTGCTCAGGTCGAGCTGGATGACACCGTCGGTATAGCGGGCGAGGTCGTCGGCCACCTTCTCGTTGTCCATGGAGCCATGGCCCCACGTCACCAGGTCACGCTTCATCTGGTTGGCAGCCTGGCGCACCAGCTCGTCGCGCTCCGGACCGGGAGCCATCTGCTTCAGCTTCTCGAAAAGTTCCTCCATCAGCTTGCCGTAGTGGCGCTGGCGTATCTTGTTCTGGGGCAGCGGTATGGCCTGCGGCTTGGAGTGAATCTTCTCGGCCTCCGACACGTCGTAGGGCCAGTCGATGTCCAGCTGGCGGCCGCTCATCAGGTAGAGGTGGTCCCAGAGCGTCTGTTCGAAGTCGGCGCTACCGCGCAACTGCGGCATCTTGGTCTCCATCAGCTTCACGATGGTGCGGGCACACTTGTTGCGCTCCTGCTTCGTGGGCAGGCTGATGGCGTGTTCCACCATCTTCTGCACCTCACGGCCATACTCGGGCATGATGAGTTTCTCGCGCTGAGTGTTGTAGTCTAATCCTTTTATATCCATAAATGCGTAATGCTAAATGCTCAATGCTTAATGCTAAAGAAGTTTTTTCGGCATCTTCGCCACGAAGTCCTTCAGGTAGAACGGGACGAAGTAGGCCACGTCCTCGAACTGCTCCTGCAGGAAACGGCGCTCCGCCAGCGGCATCATCCACTTGGCTAGCGGCTCCACACCGTCGATGTAGCGGGCGTTAGGGTGGTTGATGACGTCCATGCACTTCTTGGCACCATTGCCGAAGAAGTAGACCGGCTGGCGGTCGAGCCACTCACGGTAGGTGTCCTGGTCGACAATGTCGGCGCCCACCTCGCGGACAGGCCTTAGGGCACGGTCGTAGAGGGCGGCATAGACCTCCATGCGACGGGCGTCGAGCATCGGACAGAGCAGGGCGCCCTCTTCAATCTTCTCGCCCAGCAGCAGGGGCACACACATCAACTCCAGCGTAGGCACGGAGAGCAGTTTCAAGTCACGGCCATAGCAGACGCCCTTGGCCATCGACACGCCGATGCGCAGACCTGTGTAGCTGCCGGGGCCGCAACTGACGGCGACGGCGTCGAACGGGATGGCGTGGCTGTCGGTAAACGACAGAGCCTCGTCGACCATCGATGCCAGGTGCTCGGCATGGTTGCGGTTCTCCTGCTGGAAGATGACCTGTGCGTTCTCGCTGACGGCCACCGAGCAGAGTTCGGTACTTGTCTCAATATGTAGTATGCAAGCCATTTTACCTTCTTACCTTTTTACATTTTTACTTTTTAAGGCACAAAGGTACTCATTTTTCTGCCAATTTCCATGCTTTTATCAGAAATTAACGTGCCTGAGGGGTAAGATTGCGGTAAAAAATAGTACCTTTGCATCGCTGGTTTAGAATTATTTTGTTTTTATGAAGCTATCAGAACTGAAAACAGGAGAGAGCGGCGTCATCGTCAAAGTCCTTGGACACGGTGGATTCCGCAAGCGCATTATTGAGATGGGCTTTATCCGTGGCAAGACCGTCGAAGTCTTGCTCAACGCCCCTCTGCAAGACCCCGTCAAGTACAAACTCATGGGCTACGAGGTGTCGCTGCGTCACGACGAGGCAGCGATGATTGAGGTGGTGTCTGCCGAAGAAGCCAAACTGCTGAAGCAGCAGGAGTTGGACGGTGGAGTGGAGGAAGAAGTAAAGCCGCTGACAGAGAGTGAGTTGCGTAGTGCCGCCCTGCGTCAGCGCCGCCACATCAACGTTGCCCTTGTCGGCAATCCCAACTGCGGCAAGACGTCGCTGTTCAACTTCGCCTCGGGAGCCCACGGACACGTCGGCAACTACTCCGGCGTCACCGTCGATGCTTCGGAGGCACATGCCTCGTTCTTCGGCTATGAGTTTAGTCTCACCGACCTGCCCGGCACCTACTCGCTGTCGTGCTACTCGCCCGAGGAGCTCTATGTCCGCAGCCACCTGTCCGAGAAGATGCCCGACGTGGTCATCAACGTCATCGACGCCTCGAACCTGGAGCGTAACCTCTACCTGACGACGCAGCTCGTCGACATGGACCTCCGCATGGTCTGTGCGCTGAATATGTACGACGAGTTCGAACGCCGCGGCGACCAGGTGGACCTCCAGACACTCAGTACGCTGTTTGGCGTGCCGATGGTGCCGACGTCGTTCAAGAGCGGCATGGGCGTCGAGGAGCTGTTCCGTGCGGTCATCAAGGTCTACGAGAATGCCAGTAAGGAGGCCCGTCACATCCACATCAACTACGGTCACGAGATCGAGGGCGGCATCAGTGAGATTCAGAAGTACCTGAAGACCGACGAGCACATCCGCCAGCACTATTCCACCCGCTACCTGTCGCTGAAACTGCTGGAACACGACAGTCAGGTGCTTGACTATCTGGGCAACCACATGGCCGGTGAACAGCGTATGCAGGTGTTCCGTGACCTGGCGACAGCCCGCGACCGCGCCTCGGCACGTGTCAAGGAGGAGACGGGCAACGACTCGGAGACGGCCATCATGGATGCGAAGTACGGTTTCATCAACGGTGCCTTGAAGGAGGCGGGCTACAAGACCGGCACGAAGGAAGATACCTACCATATGACACACCTGATAGACAACGTTCTGTCAAATCGTTTCATAGGTTTTCCCATCTTCTTTCTGATTCTTTTCGTGATGTTCCAGACGACGTTCTCGCTGGGACAGTACCCCATGGACTGGATAGAGTGGGGCGTCGACTGGCTGTCGGAGAAGCTGACGACGCTGATGCCCGACGGGCCGCTGCGCTCGATGGTCGTCGACGGTGCCATTGCCGGTGTGGGTGCCGTCATCGTGTTCCTGCCACAGATCCTCATCCTCTACTTCTTCATCTCGCTGATGGAGGACTCTGGCTACATGGCTCGTGCCGCGTTTATCATGGACAAGCTGATGCACAAGATGGGGCTGCATGGTAAGTCGTTCATCCCGCTTATCATGGGTTTCGGCTGCAATGTGCCTGCCGTCATGGCGACACGTACCATCGAGAGTCGCCGCTCACGCATCATCACGATGATGATCTTGCCGTTCATGTCGTGCTCGGCCCGTCTGCCCATCTACATTATGATCGCCGGCACGTTTTTTGCCGCCCAGTACCAAGCGTGGGTCATGTTGTCGCTCTATGCCGTTGGTATCGTCATGGCTGTCTTCATGAGTAAAATATTTTCATCACTCGTCATCAAGGGCGAGGACACACCGTTTGTCATGGAACTGCCGCCCTACCGCTGGCCAACGCCCAAGGCCATCGGGCGACACACGTGGGAGAAAGGTAAGGAGTACCTGAAGAAGATGGGCGGCGTCATCCTCGTGGCCAGCATCATTGTTTGGGCACTGGGGTATTTCGGCACGATGGGTGTCGCCCCGTCGCTCGAGGAGAGCTTCATCGGCACACTTGGCCATGCCATCGAACCTGTGTTCTGGCTCCAAGGCTTCAACTGGCAGCTCGACGTCAGTCTCATCTGCGGCGTGGGTGCCAAGGAGATTGTCGCCTCGACCATGGGTGTGCTCGGTGGACTCGACGGTCTGTCGCCGCTGACGGCCTACTGCTTCCTGCTCTTCGTGCTGCTCTACTTCCCCTGCATCGCCACTATCGTGGCCATCAAGCACGAGACGGGCTCCTGGCGCTGGGCCACCTTCGCCGCCGTCTACACCACCGTCGTGGCGTGGGTCGTCTCGGCCGTCGTCCATCAGGTGGGGCTGATGCTTAATGCATAATGCTCAATGCTTAATGTAAATTTTGTAAACTGCGTTTTGCAAAACCCGTGCCGACGTGCGGGCTAACTGCAAATAAACGTCAAAAATGACACGCGATAGATAATTCTTCACTCTTCACTCTTCACTCTTCACTAAAAAAGTTGTACCTTTGCGCTCGAAAAATTGGAAACAGACAATAAATCATAAATAGTAAATCATCTAATTGTAAATCAAAATGGTAAACTACAAGGATTTGGGTCTCGTGAACACTCGCGAGATGTTTAAGAGAGCAGTAGCCGGTGGCTATGCTATCCCCGCTTTCAACTTCAACACCATGGAGCAGATGCAGGCTATCGTTCAGGCTGCTGTCGAGACGAAGTCTCCTGTCATCATGCAGGTTTCTAAGGGTGCCCGTAACTACGCCAACGCTTCTATCCTCCGCTATATGGCCGAGGGTGCTGTGGCTTATGCCAAGGAGCTGGGCTGTGAGCATCCCGAGATTGTGCTGCACCTTGACCACGGTGACAGCTTCGAGCTCTGCAAGGACTGCATCGACATGGGCTTCTCCAGCGTCATGATCGACGGTTCTCACCTTCCTTATGAGGAGAACATCGCTCTCGCAAAGAAGGTTGTTGACTATGCTCACCAGTTCGATGTAACTGTTGAGGCTGAGCTCGGCGTGCTTGCCGGTGTTGAGGATGAGGTCAGCGCTGCTGAGTCTCACTACACCAAGCCCGAGGAGGTTATCGACTTCTCTACCCGCACAGGTTGCGACTCTCTGGCTATCTCTATCGGTACCTCTCACGGTGCTCACAAGTTCACTCCCGAGCAGTGCACACTCGTCAACGGCGTGCTCGTTCCACCGCCATTGGCATTCGACATCCTGCACGAGATCGAGAAGAAGCTTCCCGGATTCCCCATCGTGCTCCACGGTTCTTCTTCAGTTCCTATGGACGAGGTCAACACCATCAACCAGTACGGTGGTCACCTCGAGGCCGCTATCGGTATCCCCGAGGAGCAGCTGCGTGAGGCTTCGAAGAGCGCTGTCTGCAAGATCAACATCGACTCAGACTCTCGTCTGGCTATGACCGCTGCCATCCGCAAGCACCTCGCTGAGCATCCTGGAGACTTCGATCCTCGCCAGTATCTGAAGCCCGCTCGCGAGAACATGAAGAAGATGTACATCCACAAGATTGTGAATGTGCTCGGTTCTGACGGCAAGCTCGCTCAGTGCTAAAACGGCTTTCGGCCTTAATTGATAATTGAGAATTGAAAAATGATAATCAAGAAGCGTGCCCGCAAAGGACACGCTTCTTCTTTTCCTTGAACCTGTGACTAAAAAGCTTCTACTAACTACTATCGCTGCCGTCGCGCTGACGGCTACCGCACAAAATTACCGTATTCCCGTCTCCGAGGAGCACGAACAGATGCAGAAGGGACAGTTCGAACCGACATGGGAGTCGCTGGAGACGCATCAGACGCCCGAGTGGTTCCGCGATGCCAAGTTCGGCATCTGGGCCCATTGGGGAGCACAGTGTGTAGAGGGCTCGGGCGACTGGATGGCTCGTGGCCTGTATCTTGAGGGTGGTGGACAGTACAACTACCACCGTGAGCACTACGGTCACCCCTCGGAGTTCGGATACAAGGACATCCTGCCACTGTTCAAGGCCGAGAAGTGGGACCCCGAGGTACTCGTCGAACGTTACAAGCGCTGCGGCGCGCAGTACTTCTTCGTGCTAGGCAACCACCACGACAACTACGACCTCTGGGACTCGAAGTACCAACCGTGGAACTCGAAGAACATCGGTCCCAAGAAGGACATCCTCGAGGGCTGGGCACGGGCTGCGAAGAAGGCCGGCCTGCCGCTGGGCATCTCGTTCCATGCTGACCACGCCTGGACGTGGTTCGAACCTTCGCAGCGCTACGACCTGAAGGGCGACAAGGCGGGCGTCTGGTATGACGGCAACCTGACGAAGGAGGACGGCAAGGGCAAATGGTGGGAAGGACTGGACCCGCAGATGCTCTATCAGCAGAACCATCCGATGAGCCAGGGCTCGTGGGACAACGGTCGCATCCACGCCCAGTGGGGCTGGGAGAACGGTGCCTGTCCGCCGTCGCAGGAGTTTGTCACCAACTTCTTCGACCGCACTATCGATGCTATCAACCGTTACCAGCCCGACCTCATCTACTTCGACGTCACCGTCCTGCCGTTCTATCCGCTGAGCGACTGCGGCCTGAAGATTGCCACACACCTCTATAATAAGAATCCGCGTGGCGTCGTCTTCGGCAAGATTCTCAGCGACGAGCAGAAGAAGGCGCTGACGTGGGACGTGGAACGCGGCGCACCCAACGCCATCATGGCCGACCCTTGGCAGACGTGCAACTGCATCGGCGACTGGCACTACAACACTAGCACTTATCAGCGTGGCTACCGTACGGCCACCAACCTCGTGAAGCAGCTCGTCGACATCGTCTCGAAGAACGGCAACCTGCTCTTGAACATCCCCCTGCGTGCTGACGGCACCTACGATGAGAAGGCCGCCGCCTTCCTCGACGAGCTGGAGGCATGGATGGCGCAGAACGGCGAGAGCATCTTCGGCACCCGTCCCTGGGTGAAGTTCGGCGAGGGTCCCGTGGCCGAGAAGAACATCGCCATTAATGCACAGGGCTTCAACGAGGGCCAGTACAACGGCATGGACTATCGCGACATCCGTTTCAACCAGACCAAACGCTACCTCTACGTCACCGCCATGGGATGGCCCGAGGACGGTCGTCTGGTGGTGAAGTCGCTGGCCAAGAAGAACCCCGACTTCAAGAAGGCCATCACCTCCGTCCACCTGCTCGGCTACGGCAAGCTCCCCGCCCGCCAGACCGCCGAGGGTCTCGAGGTGCAGCTGCCCCAGCCCTGCAACAAGATCGCTCCCGTGCTGCGCATCAACAAGTAACACGGAGCATCATCTTCGCGTGCTAAAGGTCATCTTTTTGTGCATAGATATACGGATAATTATACATTCCTGGAAAACCATTTTGAAAGCCCCGTCTTTGGGTGGAATGAAAATTTTTGTCGTTCCGTTTGGAAGTAAAGAATATTTTTCATATTTTTGCAGCAGAAAAACCTCAAACTATCAAAATCAACTAAACACTAACGCTTATGAAAAAGTATTTTGCAGAGTTGTTCGGTACGTTCGTACTGACGTTCCTCGGCTGCGGTGCAGCCGTGAGTCTGAACTGTGGCGCTGACACGGCGTCCATCGTGGGCACGGCCTTCGCCTTCGGCCTGGCTGTGGTGGCTATGGCCTACACCATCGGCGGCATCTCGGGTTGCCACATCAACCCCGCCATCACGCTCGGCGTGTTCCTCAGCGGTCGTATGAACGCTAAGGACTGCGGCATGTATATGCTGTTCCAGGTCATCGGCGCCATCATTGCCGCCGCCCTACTGGCCCTGCTCGTGTCGACCGATCCCGGACTGGCCCGCGGCACGGCTACGGGTGCTAACGCCTGCGCTTCGGAGAACGTGATGAACGGTCTGCTGGCCGAGATTATCCTGACGTTCATTTTCGTCATGGTGGTGCTCGGTGCTACGGCAAAGACCAACGGTGCGACGAATAACTTCGCCGGCCTGGCCATTGGCCTGTCGCTGATACTCATCCACCTCGTCGGCATCAACTACACCGGTACGAGTGTGAACCCCGCCCGCAGCATCGGTCCCGCCCTGTTCGAGGGTGGTCAGGCCCTGTCTCAGCTCTGGGTGTTCATCGTCGGCCCGCTGGTGGGTGGCGCTCTGGCTGCTGGATGCTGGAAAATGATTGATACTGAAGCGAAATAACATCTTCCCCTTGGCGGAGACGACACCGCTGGTGCGTCTGGCCGCCATCCTTATCATGGGCATCGTGACCGGTGCAATGTCATCGGTCATGGTGCCCATATTTGTTGTTCTGCTGGCCGTGACGGTGGTGGCGGCGCTGCTGTTGTGGCGGCGCGGCCTGTGGCAGTCGGTGGTCATTGGCGCCGCGGTGTTCTTGTTCGGTGCCACGCTGGCGGCACGTCAGCGCGACGTGCTGGCCAGCGAAGGCCTGACCATCCGCCAGTGGCAGCAGCAGTCGGCTGAGCCCGACGCCGGCACACGGCTGGGGCGCACCCGCTTGTTTTTCCTCCACCAGCGTGCGCGGCTGCTGGAGCGCTACCGCGAGCAGGGACTGGAGGGCCAGGCCTATGCCCTCGTGGCAGCGATGACACTGGGCGACCGTTCGGCACTGGACCGCGGGCTGCGTGCGACCTATAATGTCAGCGGTGCGTCGCATGTGCTGGCGCTGAGTGGCCTGCACATGGGCATCATCTACGCCCTGCTGTCTCTGTTCACCGTGGGCCGTCGCTGGCGGCTGCTGTCACAGGTGGTGACGGTGCTGACCATCTGGGCATTCGTCTTCCTGGTGGGTATGCCGACTAGTGCGGTGCGTGCCGCATTGATGCTGACGCTCTATGCCCTGCTGTCGCTGGGCTACCGCGACCGTCTGTCGCTGAACGCGCTGGCCTTTACGGCCATCGTCGTGCTGGTGGTGAGCCCCTATACGCTGTTTGACGTCGGCTTTCAGATGTCGTACCTCGCCGTGCTGAGCATTCTGATTTGGATGCCCGTCGTCGAGGGGTGGGTGAGGGCCGACGTGCTGCAACGTCACCGCTGGCTACGCTGGCTGTGGGGCCTGCTGACGTTGTCGGTGGCGGCACAGCTGGGTGTGGCGCCGCTGATAGCCTACTACTTCGGACGCTTCTCGACGTGGTTCCTGCTGACGAACCTCGTGGCCATACCGGGCGTCATGCTGATACTCTACCTGTCGCTGGCGACGCTCCTCTGGGCACCTGTTGCCGTGGTGCTGACGGCGGTCGCGAACGGGCTGAACGGCGCTCTGGCGCTGATTACGCGGCTACCGGCGGCGAGCATCGACAATCTGCATCCCACGGTACTGCAGGTAGCCATGGTCTACCTCCTGATATTGACGGCCTACTGGCTGTGCGCCTGGTTCAGTCCTTCGGCGAGTAGGTGATTTTTTTGTTGTTCTCTTCTTTTATTTCGTAGAAATATGTTATTTTTGCACGCAAATATTTGAGAAAAGGGAAATATGAGCAAACGAAAATTGAGATTTGCCCTGTTTGGCAATATCTATCAGTCGCGTAAATCGGCAGCCACGCAGAAGGTGCTGTCGTGGGTGTCGGTCTACGGTGCCGAGCTGTATGTCGACGAGGAGTACTACCGCTTCCTGACCGAAGACCAGCGGCTGGACGTGCTGGCGACGCGTGTGCTGAAGAACGACGACTTCGATGCCGACTTTGTCATCTCGATGGGTGGCGACGGCACGTTCCTGAAGGCGGCGGCGCGCGTGGGCAACAAGGGCATACCCATCCTCGGCGTGAACATGGGACGCCTGGGATTCCTTGCCGACGTGAACCCCGACGACATCGAGCACACCCTCCGTGCCCTCCACGAGGGCCACTACGAGGTGGAGAGCCGTGCGGTGATAGAAGTCAACGGCCACTATGCGCTGAACGATATCGCCATCCTGAAGCGCGACACGGCATCGATGATCAGCATTCGTGCCACCATCGACGGTCAGCTGTTGAACACCTATCAGGCCGACGGACTCATCATCTCGACGCCAACGGGTTCGACGGCCTACTCGCTGTCGAATGGCGGCCCAATCATCGTGCCCGGCACGAACGTGCTCGCCCTGACGCCGGTGGCACCGCACTCGCTGAACACGCGGCCCATCGTCATCCCCGATTCAGGCGTCATCGAACTCGACGTCGAGAGCCGCAGCAACAGCTTCCTTTTGGCCGTCGACGGCCGCTCCATGGCCTGTCAGGAGGGTACGAAGCTGGTGGTGACGCGTGCCCCCTATAATATTAAGGTAGTGAAACGCCCCGGACAGCGCTACTTCAACACGCTGCGCGAGAAGATGATGTGGGGTGCTGATGCGAGGTGAATTAAGAGTTAAGAAGTGGGACTGATAGAGAGGCTGCACAATCCGGAGAGTCGGTACACCGTCATGGAACTGACGCGGTGGCTGTGGCGCCGCCTGCACGGCAACAGGCTGCAGACGGTGCTCAACGCCGTCATTGGCCTGCTGAGTGTCGTCGTCAGCCTGCTGATGGTGTGGGCCATGCAGCGTGCCATCGACATAGCGTCGGGCTTCCGCGAGGGCTCCATCTACTGGGCCGTAGCGGTGATGGGCGGTCTGATACTCTGTGAGTTTGCCCTGAGCATCTCGCGCGTCTGGATCAAGAACATCCTTGGCGTGAAGGCACAGAACGTCATGCAGCTGCAGATGCTCGACCGCCTGTTGCGCTCGGAGTGGCGCGGCCGTGAGACGCGCCATAGCGGCGACGTCATGAACCGCCTGGAGCAGGATGTCCGTACGGTGGTGACGTTCATCACCGAGACGTTGCCCAGCACGGTGTCGACGGTGGTGATGTTTGTCGGTGCTTTTATCTACCTGTGGCAGATGGACCGCTGGCTGGCCACCATCACCGTAGCCATTCTCCCGCTGTTTCTCGCCGTGAGCCGCATCTACGTGTCGCAGATGCGCAAGTTCTCGCGCCGGGTGCGTAACAGCGACAGCGAGATACAGAGCTTGATGACCGAGGCCGTGCAGCATCGTATGCTGCTGAAAACCCTCGAGGCCGGCAGCCGCGTGGTGGAACGTCTGGGCGATCAGCAGTCGGAGCTGCGCCGTCATGTACGCCGCCGCACCCAGTTCTCCATCGCCTCGAACCTCTTCGTCAACGGCGGCTTCTCGCTGGGCTACCTCGTCGCGTTCCTATGGGGTGCCGTCCGCATGAGTGCGAAGACCATCACCTTCGGACAGATGACCGCCTTCCTCCAGCTGGTGAACCGCATACAGGGTCCGGCGCGCGACCTGACGCGGCTGGCCCCCGCCTTCGTACATGTCTTTACCGCTGCCGAGCGACTGATGGAGCTCGAGGAGGTGCCCGAGGAACAGCAGGGCGAGGGTATCAGGATGGACGAGCCCTGTGGCGTCCGTCTGGAGGGCGTCAGCTATACCTACGACGACGGTACAGAGCCGGTGCTGAACCACCTGACGTTCGACTTCCGGCCGGGCACGTGTACCGCCATCCTTGGCGAGACGGGTGCCGGCAAGACCACGCTGGTGCGGCTGGTGCTGGCGCTGATGCAGCCCACAGAAGGCAGGGTGGTGATTTACGAGGAACGAGGAACGAGGAACGGGGAACGAGGAAGGAGGAACGAGGAAGGAGGAGCGATCTCGCCACTTCACCGTTGTAACTTCGTCTATGTGCCGCAGGGCAACACGCTACTCAGCGGCAGCGTGCGCGACAACCTGCTGCTGGCCCAGCACGACGCTACCGACGACGACCTCTGGCGTGTGCTCCACATGGCCTGTGCCGACTTCGTCGAGACGCTGCCGCAGGGGCTCGACACTATGCTCACCGAGGTGGGTGGCGGACTCAGCGAGGGTCAGGCACAGCGCATCGCCATTGCTCGTGCGCTGCTGCGCGACCGTCCCGTGATGATATTCGACGAGGCCACGTCGGCCCTCGACGGCGACACCGAGCGTCGCCTGCTGGCGAATATCCTGGCCGACCGTCGTAAGACCGTGCTCTTTATCACCCATCGTCCGGCTGTTGTCGACTATTGCGACCAGTCGCTGACAGTGGGATAAAATCTAATGACCGATTAGGGTAAACGTTAAAAAAAATTAAGCTACGACATTTTTTCTCCAAAAAATTTGGAGGAAAGGAAGAAGTTGTATTACCTTTGCGGTGTTCTATTAAAGTAGTACACTAAAACACTAAGCAATATGATTGAAGTCAACAACATCAGTTTCAACTACCCGGGCCAGAAGGAGCGGGTGTTTGACGGTTTCAGCCTCAGGCTGGAGGAGAACAAGATCTACGGATTGTTAGGTAAGAACGGTACGGGCAAGTCGACGCTGCTCTATCTCATCGCCGGTCTGCTGCGGCCGAAGAGTGGTTCGGTTTGTTGCGATTCAGTCGCAACCTACAAGAGACCGGCAGAGGTGCTGGAGGAGATATTCCTCGTGCCGGAGGAGTTCGAGCTGCCGTCGATGACGCTGAAGCGCTATGTGGAGCTTAACGCCCCCTTCTATCCGAAGTTCAGTCAGGAACGCCTGGAGGCTTGTCTGCAGGATTTTGAACTGACACCTGACCTCGACCTTGGTGCCCTGTCGATGGGCCAGAAGAAGAAGGTTTTCATGTCGTTCGCACTGGCCACGAACACCAAGCTACTGCTGATGGACGAGCCGACGAACGGCCTGGACATCCCCTCGAAGAGCCAATTCCGCAAGACCGTGGCACAGAACATGAGCGACGACCAGACCATCATCATCTCGACGCACCAGGTACACGACGTGGAGGCGCTGCTCGACCACATTCTGATGCTGAACCAGCGCGAGCTGCTGCTCAACGCCTCGGTACAGGAGATCACGGAGAAGTACGTCTTCGAGTACCGCCAGCCCGGCGAGATGGACGACACGGTGCTCTATGCCGAGCCGACGCTACAGGGCAACGCCGTGATGGCCCGCCGGCAGGAAGGCCAAGGCGAGACGCAGGTGAACCTCGAACTGCTCTTTAATGCTGTTGCGAATAAGCGGATATAATTGTTTGCCTACCCGGACCTTTTTTCCTCAAAGGCCTGAGTAAATGTTACAATAGCGGCAATATTTGTTAAAACGACGTCAATGTTTGATAAAACGGCGTCAATGTTTAATAAAACGACGTCAATGTTTGATAAAACAACGCCGTTGTTTAAAGTTTTTCCAACCGTCGGCTTGTTTTCTATAATACACCAATAAACGAATTAAATATTCACCGATAAACGAATGATTATGAAACAGTTTAATATGACACGCTTCGGGCGCGTGCTGAAGCTCGATTTCTTTGAAGGCCGCAAGGCTATGATGTGGGGAGCACTCTGTATGCTGCTGCTCTACCTGTTCTTCTTCTGGTTCGCATGGAACATAGGCATGCATTCTTACAATGAAATAGAGGACTTCTATATCCAACACATTTGCGAATCGGTTTCCATGTTCAGCATGATAGCCATGTATATTTATTTCCTTATTACGGCAAGTACGATCTATCGCGGCGAACAGAAGAAACAGCAACGCATAGCCTGGCTGATGCTGCCGGCAACGAACCTGGAGAAGTTCCTGGCACGCTGGATCTATATGCTGGTCTTTATGCTGGTGGGTGGTGTCCTGACAATCGTCCTGGCTGACTGTATCCATATCATCTGGTTACAAATAGCCGACCATCCTGTCCACAGTATGACGAAAACCCTCGTTCATAACTTACCACATACATCCCAGTATAATACGTTGATAGAAATTGTGAATATCTATCTGTCCTTCGTTGTCATCCACTCTCTATTCCTGTTGGGTGGTGTGTTCTTCAAGAAATTCCACTTCATTGCCACCAGTGCCATTCTCGCCATCGTGTTTTCTGTCATCGTATGGACAATCAACTCACTTGGCTACCGCGACACACCCACACAATCAGATCCAACCATGAGCGATATCGTCTGGATGTGTATCAACACAGGCATCATCACAGTCTTCACCTGGCTAGCCTATTGGCTGTTCTGCCGCTGGCAGGTCGTAACCCATAAATTTGCGAACGTATGAACTTCACGAATGATAAACCCATATACATCCAGATGGCCGATAGGCTGATGGATGAAATACTGGCCGACAAGTACAAGGACGACGACCGCATACCGTCGGTACGCGAGTATGCCGTGCTGTTGGAAGTGAACACCAATACCGCCGTCAAGGCCTACGACGAGCTGTCGCGTGCGAACGTCATCTATAACAAGCGCGGACTGGGCTACTTCGTCACCCCCGGTGCGAAGAAGCAGGTCCTGAAGGAACGCAAGAAGGAGTTCATGAAGGAGCGGCTGCCCGAACTGTTCCGCCAGATGCGGCTATTGGACATTGACATCAAGGACGTTGACGAGGCGTGGGCAAAGGCATGAAACAGCTGACGACTCTGATACTACTCACCATGACCCTTCTGTGGCCGACGTCCAAAGCGTCGGCCCAGCGTGGTGAAAATCGTGTGGTGACGGGTAGGGTGGTGGAGGCCTTCACGAACCAGCCGCTGCCCGACGCCTCCATCCAGCTGCTCGCGGCTGCCGACAGCAGCGTCATCTCGACGTTCCATGCGGAGCCTGCCGACACGTTCCTGCTCTACCACTTCGGTATGTTCGAACTACCTGTCAAGGACGTGGGCAAGTACCTGCTGCGCGTCTCCTGTCTGGGTTTCAAGACACAGTACAAGGCGTTCGAAGTGAAGTACAAGCGCGAGGGCAGCGTCGACGTGCGGCGCATCGAGATGAAGCCCGCGGCACAGCAGCTGAAGGAGGTGACGGTGACGGGCACGAAGATCAAGATGGTGACGCGTGGCGACACCATCGTCTACAATGCCGACGCCTTCAACCTGGCCGAGGGCTCGATGCTCGACGCCCTGATACGCCAGTTGCCTGGAGCCGAGCTGAACAAGGACGGCGAGATCAAGGTGAACGGCAAGAAGATAGACAACCTGCTGGTGGACGGCCGCGACTTCTTCGAGGGCGACCCCAAGGCGGCCCTCGAGAACCTGCCCGCCTACACGGTGAACAAAATCAAGGTGTTCGACCGCAAGGGAAAGGTCAGCCAGATGATGGGTCGCGACATGGACGACAAGACGTATGTCATGGACGTCAGGCTGAAGAAGAAGTACGCTGTCAGCACCTTCGGCAATGCGCAGGTGGGCGCCGGTACCGACGACCGCTACGGCGTGAAGCTGATGGGTGTCTACACGAAAGGCAAGGGACGCCTGTCGGTGAACGGCAACCTGAACAACCTGAACGATGCGGGTGGCGACTTTGCCGTGATGGGTGCCGACGCTGCCGCCTTCGAGCCGCAGACGGCACAGGGTGTCACCACGCTGCGCACGGCGAACGTGGGCTATAGCTACGGCAACTGGGACGACAAGCTGTCGGCAGGCGTCAGCCTGCGGGCAACGAACAACAAAGTTCATACCGACACGTGGACCTCGTCGCAGACGTATCTGACGGGTGGCGACACCTATGGCCGTTCAGCTAATTACAACCGTAACAATTCGAAGAACTACAACGCCTCAGCGAACATCAGCTACTCGCCTAAGGGATTCGTCGGCCGCGGCAACTTTGACATCAGCTACTCAACGGGCGACAGCAACGGCAGCAACCGCTCGGCACAGTTCGATGCCGATCCTGCAGCCTACGGCGACCTGCTCGACGACCTCTTCGTGAACCCAGAGAAGTACCGGTCCATCACCCTGAACCGCCGCTACTCACAGAACAAGGGCGACACGGAGTCGCTGACCCTGTTCAGCTACCTTAGTGCCGACGTGAAGGTGCTGGCCGACGTCGTCTCCATCTTCTCGCACGTGAACTACACCCGCAACAAGTCGCACAGCTACCAGCTGCAGGACCTGAACTACATGAAGAGCAGCAGTCTGACGGGCAGCAACCGCGACTTCCGCAACAACTATACCGACGCGCCGTCGAAGAACTGGTCGGCGATAACGGGAGCAGCCTATAACTTCGGACTGGGCATCCACAACCTGCGTCTCGACTACCAGTACAGCCACTCCTACAACGACAACGAGAACGCCCTCTACCGGCTGGACCAGCTGGCGGGACACGACTCCACGCAGATTGACCTGCTGCCGTCGACGAGAGAGGCCTTGCTCAGCGTGATGGACGACGCGAACAGCTACAACTATACGCGCAACGACGACAGCCATCGGTTGGCGGCCACCTTCCACTTCGTGCCGCGCTTCCTGGGCGACGGCTACATCAATGTGGACCTGCCGCTGGCGTACCATCACAAGCGCCTCGACTATTTCCGCGTGACACAGCAGCATCTGACGCAGAGCAACTGGCTGCTGAGCCCGTCGCTGAGCATTGAGTATGCACCGAAGACGAAGGAGAAGATCAACTGGTTCAGCGAGGAGACACCGCAGGAGGCCATCCAGCGCCTGAACTTCAACGTCTCGCTGAACACCAGCGAGCCCGACATCATGACGATGGTGAACTACCGCGACGACAGCGACCCGCTGCACGTCACCCTCTCGAATCCGGATTTGAAGAATACACGGACACTCAGCCTGTCGGGCTTCTACTTCTTGATGGGCGGTCCGAAGCGACACACCTTGAACATCATGGCCGACTACAGCCGTACCTACGACGCCTTTGCCACGAGTATGGTCTACGACAAGGCGAGCGGACGTACGACGACGAAGCCCGTCAACATCAACGGCAACTGGCGTACGAGCCTCGACGGTAGCTACGGCAGGCCGTTGGACAAGAAGGAGCGCCTCAACTTCGAGAACCGCTTCGGCGTGGGCTACAACCACAGCGTCGACCTGAACAATGTAGCAGGTATGGAGGCGCAGAACAGCATCGTACACAACACTACCATCAGCGACCAGCTGAAGGTGACGTATAAGTTCGGTGCTAACCGCGACGGCCGTGGACAGAACCAGCTGGCGGCCAACATCCGCGGATCGTACAACCACGTGACCAGCGACCGTGAGGATTTCCAGCGCATCAATGCCGGAGACTTCAGCTACGGTGCCTCGGCCCTGCTGATGTTGCCGTGGCAGTTGGAGCTCAGCACGACACTCGTGAACTACAGCCACCGTGGCTATAGTGACCCTGACATGAACCGCGACGAGCTGATATGGGGCGTGAAGGTGAGCAGGCCGTTGTGGAAGAACGCCCTCATCGTGAGTGTTGAGGGCTTCGACCTGCTGGGACAGCTCAGTAACCGCAGCTACAACATCAATGCCCAGGGACGTACGGAGACCTATACGAATGTGGTGTCGCAGTATGCCATGCTGAAGCTGACGTATAACTTCCAGCGCTTCCCCAAAGACCGGAAAGGTGCCGCGATGCCGTACTTCTTCTGATGGAATTAAGGTTTTTTAGCGTCAACGATGCAACGAAAGCGGAGAAATGAGCGTCTAATAGACAGAATATCAATATTGAGATATTGAGAAATTGAGAAATAAATAGTCAATCGTAAATTGTAAAATTGTAAATAACGTGATTCACTTAGAAAACGTCAACAAAACCTATTTCGGCGCACAGCCGCTACATGTACTGAAGGGCATCAACCTCGATATACAGGAGGGAGAGTTCGTCAGCATCATGGGAGCCTCGGGTTCGGGCAAGTCGACGCTGCTGAACATCCTCGGCATCCTCGACAACTACGACTCCGGACTGTATGAGCTGGCGGGCGTGCCCATCTGGAACCTCTCGGAGCGGAAGGCGGCTTACTACCGTAACCACATGATTGGTTTCATCTTCCAGTCGTTTAATCTCATCTCGTTTAAGAATGCCGTGGAAAACGTTGAGTTGCCATTATTCTACCAGGGCGTGAGCAGAAAGAAACGCCACGCCCTGGCTATGGAGTATCTGGAACGTCTGGGACTGAAGGATTGGGCCACACACTACCCCAACGAGCTCAGCGGCGGACAGCGCCAGCGCGTAGCCATAGCCCGCGCACTGATAACGAATCCGAAAATCATCCTCGCCGACGAGCCGACGGGCGCCCTCGACTCGAAGACCTCGGTCGAGGTGATGCAGCTGCTGAAACGGCTCAACGAGGACGAGCACATGACACAGATTATCGTCACCCATGACCCGACGGTGGCAGAACAAACAAACCGCATCATACGTATCAAGGATGGAGTTATTGAATGAGATATGGCAGACGGCGCGGCGCAACAAGCTGCGGACGACGCTGACGGGATTCGCCGTGGCGTGGGGCATCTTCATGCTCATCGTACTCCTCGGTGCGGGCAATGGCCTCATCAACGCGAACCTGAAGCAGAGCGACCGTTTCCTCTCGTCGTCGATGGTCGTCTTCGGCGGATGGACGTCGAAGCCGTATCAGGGTCTGAAGGAGGGTAGGGACATCCGCCTTCATGGAAGCGACATGGACATCACGGCCACGGAGTTCAAGGAGCATGTCGACGAGGTGGGCGCACAGTACAACACCAGCGCCATCATCAGCCTCGGGCAGCAGTATATCTCTGCCACCATCAGCGGCGTCTATCCTAATCATACGAAGATAAACAAAGTACAGATGCTCCACGGGCGTTTCATCAACGACATAGACCTGAAGGAGAACCGTAAGGTGCTCGTGCTGAGTAACAAACAGGCGAAGGAACTGATCAACGCACAATCCACAATGCACAATGCACAATTGGCTTCGCTTGTAGGACAGTTCGTGAAGGTCGGCGACTTCGCATTCAAGGTGGTAGGCATCTATAAGGAGAACGAGAACGGACGTGCCGAGGTCTTCTCGAGCTATTCAGCCATCAAGCGTATTTTCGGTGCGAACACCGACGATGCCGGACGTATAGAGTTCACCTTCCATGGTCTGCCGACGGAGAAAGCCAACGAGGACTTCGAGAGAGACTACCGTCACCGACTGAACGCCGAGCACCAGGCACACCCCGACGACGAGGACGCCGTATGGCTGTGGAACCGCTTCACGCAGAACCTGCAGATGGAGACGGGTATCGACATCATCCGCACAGCCCTCTGGATCATCGGACTCTTCACCCTACTCAGCGGCATCGTCGGCGTGAGCAACATCATGCTCATCACCGTCAAGGAACGTACTCACGAGTTTGGCATCCGTAAGGCTATCGGTGCGAAGCCGTGGGCTATCTTGAAGCTGATTATCGTCGAGAGCGTCATCATCACCACCTTTTTCGGCTACATCGGTATGGTGCTTGGCGTGGCGGCCAACGAATATATGGACGCGACCATCGGTCACGAGACCATCGATACCGGTCTGTTCAAGGCCACGATGTTCCTTGACCCGACCGTCGGCCTCGACGTTTGTTTCGAAGCAACGATGGTGATGATCATTGCCGGTACCATCGCTGGGCTGATTCCGGCATACAAGGCGAGCCGCATAAGGCCGATAGAAGCATTAAGAGCAGAGTAAGTTATGAGAATAGACATTGATTCATACAGAGAGGTGCTCGACACCTTGACACGAAACAAGAGCAGGAGCTTTCTGACGGGCTTCGGCGTTTTCTGGGGCGTGTTCATGCTCGTGGCGCTGATGGGAGGCGGACAGGGTCTGAAGGAGATGCTCGAACAGAACTTCGCCGGCTTCGCGACGAACTCAGCCATGGTATGGGCACAGCCTACGTCGAAAGCCTACAAAGGATTCCGCAAGGGACGTATGTGGACGATGGAGTACAAGGACGTGGAGCGCATCAAGCGCAGCGTACCCGAGCTTGACGTCGTGACACCCATCCTCTTCAGTAATGGCGGCACGGCCTACTACGGCGACCGCAAGGCCACCATCGGCGTCAGCGGCGCCATGCCGGCGTTCGCCCGTATCAACCAGCCGAAAATGTACTATGGCCGTTACATCGACGAGGCCGACATCCGTGACCATCGCAAGGTTTGCGTCATCCAGAAGAAAACCTACAAGGAGTTGTTCCCTGGTGGTGGCGACCCCTGCGGCAAGCGTATCCGCATTGATAATATCTACTATCAGATAGTGGGCGTTGACTATAATATGTCTGATGCAATCAGCCTCGGTAGCGAGGCTGGCACCGGCGTCGTGCTGCCGTTGACGTTCATGCAGCAGGCCTACAACCGGGGCAATGCCGTCGACATGATTGCCCTCACCGGTAAGAAGGGCGTCGTGATGTCGACCCTCACCGACCGCATCCGTGAGACCGTCGCCCGCGCACACACCATCGACCCGACCGACGAGCAGGGGGCTATGGTGTTCAATACCGAGGTGCTCTTCCAACTATTGGACAACCTGTTCCGCGGCGTGAACTTCCTCATATGGCTCGTGGGACTCGGTACCCTGCTCGCTGGTGCCATCGGTGTGTCGAACATTATGATGGTCACCGTGCGCGAGCGTACAACGGAGATAGGCATCCGCCGAGCCATCGGTGCCACGCCCCGAAACATCCTCTCGCAGATTATCAGCGAGTCGATAGTCCTCACCCTCGTCGCCGGTATGAGCGGCATCCTCTTTGCCGTGATGATCCTGCAGATGCTGGAGCTGGGTAACACCGAGGACGGCATTCTCACCGCCCATTTCCAGGTAGGCTTCTGGACGGCCATCGTCGCCGCCCTCATGGTCTCGGTCATGGGTGTCCTTGCCGGTCTTGCCCCCGCTGCCCGTGCCATGAGCATTAAACCTGTTGACGCCATGCGCGATGAGTAACCAATGCTTATGCACAATGCTTAATGCTTAATGGCATTAGATTGTGCATGAAGCATAAACGTAATTAAGCATTAAGAATTAAGCATTGATATAATATGAAAAAGTACAGCAAACTGATTATCGCAGCCATTGTGGCGCTGATTTTCATCGGAACATTCGTGTTCCTCTGGCAGAAAAGCCAACCGAAGGAAATCGTCTACTCAGAGTTCACTCCGAAGACAGACAGTATCCTCAAGACCACCATTATCACGGGAAAGATTGAACCACGCAACGAGGTGAACATCAAACCCCAGATCTCGGGTATCATCGCCGAACTGATGAAGGAGCCCGGACAGTATGTTCAGCAGGGTGAGGTGATTGCCAAGGTGAAGGTCATTCCCGACATGGGACAGCTGTCGAGTGCGGAGAGCCGTGTACGACTGGCTGACCTGAACCTGAAGCAGGCACAGACGGACTACAACCGTGAGGAGGCACTGCACCAGCAGAAGCTCGTCTCTGACGATGAGTACGACAAGGTGTGCCAGCAGCTGCGTCAGGCCAAGGAGGAGAAGGCTGCTGCCGTCGATGCCCTCCAGGTGGTGCGCGATGGTGTGTCGAAGTCGAACGCCAGCGCCTCGTCGACACTCATCCGCTCGACCATCAGCGGCGTCATCCTCGACATCCCTGTGAAGGTGGGTAACTCCGTCATCAACAGCAATACCTTCAACGACGGCACCACCATCGCCATCGTGGCTAACATGAACGACCTCATCTTCCGCGGTAACATCGACGAGACGGAGGTGGGACAGCTGGTCATCAGTATGCCGATGAAGATTACCATCGGTGCCATGCAGGACCTGCAGTTCGATGCCTCGCTGGAGTATATCTCGCCGAAGGCTACAGAGTCGAACGGTGCCAACCAGTTTGAAATCAAGGCGGCTGTCAGCGTTCCTGCCGGCTCTGCCAACGGAACGTCGGGGTCCCTGCGCAGCGGCTATAGTGCCAACGCCGAGATTGTGCTGGCCCGTGCCGAGAATGTCATCACCGTGCCTGAGAGTGCCATTGAGTTCAGCGGCGACACCACCTTCGTCTATGTCGTCAAGGGTAAGGAGAATGGCGAGAAGGCTCAGTATGAGCGGAAGCAGGTGACGACGGGCCTCTCTAACGGCGTCGACATCGAAATCAAGAGCGGCCTCACCCTGAAGGACAAGGTGCGTGGCCCAGAGATTATTGCTGATGACGCTGAAAAGTAAAAAGGTAAAACAGTATAATAACGAGTGATTATGAAGGCAATATTATCGATGAAGGTTCAAGGGTGGGTTAAAGTTTTACCTTTTTGCCTTTTTACCCTTTTACCTTTAAGCGCTCAGCGCCAGTGGACATTACGCGAGTGCTGCGACTACGCCGTGAACCATAACATCAGCGTGAAGCAGCGCGAAAACCTGTTGCGCCAGCGTGAGTTACAACTGGAGACCTCGCGGGCCTCACGTTTGCCGGACCTCAGCGCCTCGGCAGGACAGAACTTCAGCTTCGGACGCGGACTGACGGCACAGAATACGTACGAGAACACCAACACCTCGTCGACATCGTTCTCCCTGGGCACCAGCGTGCCGCTGTTCACGGGTTTCCAGATTCCCAACCAGGTGAAGCTGAACCAGCTGAACCTCGAAGCCGCCACCGCCGACCTGGAGAAGGCGAAGAACGACATTCGCACACAGGTGGCACAGGCCTATGTGCAGATTCTCTACAACATGGAGATAGCTGACGTCGCACGCCGGCAGATCAGTATCGACTCCATGCAGGTGACACGTCTGCAGGCGCTTGTCGACAACGGCAAGGCCAGTGGCGCCCAACTGTCGCAGCAGCAGGCTACACTCGCACAGAGTCATCTCACTGCCACCCAGGCCGATAACAACCTGCAGCTGGCCATCCTCAACCTTACCCAGCTCCTGGAGATGCCGTCGCCCGAGGGTTTCACTGTTGCCCGTCCATCAATTCAATCCGATACGGCGGCAGCAAACTCTACACTCAACACTCTACACTCAACACTTCCCTCGCCCGACGCCATCTTTGCTGAGGCTCTCACCGTGAAGCCCGAGATACAGTCGGCACAGCTGGCCGTGACGGCGTCAGAGCGTAGCATTGATATTGCCAAGGCGGGCTATTACCCCACGCTGAGTCTGAGCGGCGGTCTGGGTTCTAATTACTACACCACCAGCCATTTCCACTCCGACGGTTTCGGCAAGCAGCTGAAGAACAACTTCTCGCAGTACATCGGTCTGAACCTCAGTGTGCCCATCTTCAACCGCTTCCAGACGCGCAACAGTGTGCGCTCGGCTAAGATTGACCGTGAGAATCAAGTGCTGCAGCTCGACAACACGAAGAAGACACTCTACAAGGAGATTCAGCAGGTGTACTACAACGCCGTTGCTGCTGATGCGAAGTACGAGAGCAGTTCTGCTGCCGCCCAGAGCAGTCACGATGCTTTTACGCTGATGCAGGCCAAGTACGAGAACGGTAAGGCCAACATCACAGAGTTTAACGAGTCGAAGAATAATTACCTGCGTGCCGAGAGTGACCTCGTCCAAGCTCGCTATGAACAGCTTTACCAGCGTGCTCTCATCGAGTTCTATAGGGGACGGGACATCTCGTTCTGAATAGGTGGCAGTTTACAAAAAATAAGTGGCACTTATCGCGCGATAAGTGCCACTTATTTTATAATACTCGGCTCTTATTTCACAAGAACCTTGAATAACTTTTTTTAATTATTTAACCATCACCTTACGGGCCTTGCCATTCTCGATGATGATGTTGAGACCGCGCTTCAGGCTCTGCTGACGTACACCGTTCAGGTTGTAGATGGCAGCCACTTTGACGGCGGGAGCAACGGTGGCGTTGCTGATGCCTACAGTCTGCTCAGAGTACTGCTTCGACTGCTCGCCGTTGTTCAGCAGGTAGATGTCGTAAACCTGAGGCTTGGAGCCGCCGCCCATCTGTGCCACGCGCACGTAGACCTCGTCGGTAGCCTCGTAGCTGGCCTTGGTGCGCTTGATGTAGCGCTGCATGTCGGCCAGGTTGAGAGCCTGGAGGGTAGTCCATGTCTCGCCGTCGGTAGAGGTCTGGATTTCCATCTCGCCCTTGCCGCTGCCGTTACCATTGCCGCAGAAGACGACGACGTCGAACGGACCGGCATACTTCACGGTAGACTCGATGCGGCCGGTGTAAGGCTCGCCGCTGGTCTTGGCGCCGAAGGTGATGACACCCTTGGTAATGGCATTGTTGATACCTGCGGGCATAGCGTCGGCAGCCTCGTCGAAGTAGCGACCGGCCTCACCGTTGCCAACACCGCCGAGGGGAGCCAGCTGCAGCTCACCGGTGAGCACCTGACCCTGCGACTTCAGCACCCAGCCGTTGTCATTGAGCGGGTTGACCACCTTCAGGGCCTCGGGATTGGGCTTGTAGACGATGACGGTAGAGTCGTTGCCCTGGCTGTCCTTCACGGTCTCCTCGTGGTCAACCTCGGTAGAATAGTAGCTCCAGGCGCTCTTGCCCCAGAAGTAGTAGGCGCTTGCGCTACCGTTCTGGTCGGGAAGGATCTCAGCATTATTAATATACCAGTCGGTCTGATTAGCATCGAAGTGGGCGATGACGTCCATGCGGATGTTGGTGGCATCAACGCCGTCGACACCTATAAACTGGCTGACCACCTCAGAGGGCAGCGAGCCGTCGGCAGTGGCGAGGGCATAGATGGTGGTAGGCTCAGTAATCTCGATAGGAGCAGCGTAAGCCGACGAGAGGGCTGCGGTCTTGGAGCCGTCGAAGTTGTAGTAGAGGTTGGCACCGTCGGCGCCGCTGATGGTAATGGTAGACTTACCCTGTTCGCGGGCGATGGTGATGGTGGGAGCTGCAATCTGGGTGGCAATCTTCACCTCCTTAGAGGCTACCTGGCTGGCGGTATAGCCGTCGCCGATGGCGAAAGCCTTAACGGTAACGTCGCTGGTGACGTCGAACGGCTCGGTGTAGAGCGTACTGCCGATGGTAGGCTCGGTGCCGTCGAGGGTGTAGTAGATAGACTTGCTGCTGGCGGCCTTAATGGTGACGGTAGACACGCCGTCGGCCTGTGTGAAGGTAATGTTTGGTGTGCCAACAGAGGCTAACGACTGCTTGGTCTTAGAAGCTGCCACGATGGCGTTGCTCAGAATGCTGTAGAGCGCCTCGGTGGCCTCGTCGACGGGGATGAAATAGTAGGCGTTGCGACCGGGATTATGGACATGGATAGCCACATCTTCTCCAGCCTTTGCCAGGATGTCGTCCTTAGCAAAGTAGTCGCCAAGGGTGAGGGCGCTGATGCCGGCAGTCTCGATTTTCTCGTCAAGACCTTCAAAGATGCGGTCGTCGGTAGTGGTGAGCTCGGTGTCGGCTGCCTCGGCAGCACTGCCGAGACCAAGTGTCTCGTAGAGGGCGGGGTTGCTGTTCACCACGGGGAAGAAGGCGATGATGTCCTTCACGGCAGCCAGCTGCTCGGCGGTGGCGGTGGTGCCAACATAGAGGGCGTCGTAATTCTCCTGCAGCTCAGCGAGCGAGGGGAAGGCCTCTGCCGTCTGGGCGTCGATGACGCTAGCGTCGAACATCGTGAGTGCAAAGTCGTCGTTGGTGCCTATAAGGGCCACCTTCTTTGCCTCCTCGGTGACAGGGGAGTCGCCCTCACCAACGATGATGTAGTAGATGTGGCAACCGTTAGTAGTGGTGACGTCAATGTCTACATAGTCGCCCTCGGTGGTGGCGTCCTCAGGAATTTCCCATACTACGTCCTGATAGAAGGTGGGCACGTTGTTGCCCGTAACAGGGCCTAATTGCGTACCATTGATAGAAATGTTGATACCGCGGGCTTCGCTGTTCTTGTGCGATTCAATACCCATCTTCAAGGTTTCACCCTTCTTGACGTTCTTGATTTTAAACTTTAGGTTACCGCCGTTGAACCAGATAAAGCTCTTACCAAAAGGGAACTTGCCGTTAGGAGAGTCGGCATTGTCGCTTTGGGCATAGTTGTAGGCAATGACAAAGCCCTTGGCCTTGATGCCTTTCAGCGTCAGACCCTCCAACTCGGGAATCACTGTGGCGACACCGCCGGAATAGGTTACGGCGTAGTTGTCTTCATTACCGGCTACACCTTTGTCGGCAGCCCAGAAAGCACCTTGGCCACCGCCGGTGAGCGATGCGTCTTTCTCCCAATCGCGCCAGTGAGAGTTATCGCCAGTGGCGCCGTTCTCATCCATGTCGGCCTGTAAGGCGGCAATGGTTGTGGCACTGAATCCGTTGCGGAAGTCCCAAGTCTTACGATACGTCGTCTCCTGGGCGTTCACCGTCATGGCGAGCACGAGGAGCATTGTCAGCGTAAAGATTTTTTTCATAATTTGTTTTGTTTTAGTTAATAATTATAGAGTGATTGTTGTTGCAAAGATAGTGATAAAGTTGGAATTCCGCAATGGAATTCCAACTTTTTAACGTATTTAATTCATTTTCAAGTCGAACGGCACCCAGTAGCCGCCCTCCAGGATGATGGAGCGTACGCTGGCGGCGAGTCCCTCGTTGGTGTACTTCGGGCATACGCGGTCGGCCACGATCTTCGGGTCGCCGTAGCGCACAGCCATGCGGTTCATCATGGGGTAGACCTTTCCCTCGCCGGCGAATTCGAGCATTGCCTCGTCGAGCAGGGCCATGTCGTTGAACTTCAGCGTGGCCGTCTCGCCCAGGTCATGGATGTTGTCCTTCACGTCGCGAGCCGTCAGGCCGAAGCAGCCGCGGATGCCCATCGAGGGGTACTTGCGCGTGCCCCAGTTGGCGTCGCCCGTCCAGTCGCTCTTCGTGGGGTCGATGGTGCTCTCGAAGCCTTCCCACTCAGCGCTTCCGGCCACGAAGCAGCCCTCGGTCTCGCCCGACTTCACGCCGCTGTTGAACACGCCGTTCATGGCCTGGAAACGCTTCAGGTGATTGAGAGCCTCAGCCAGGAGCATGTGATACTGCGTGGCGCGGTAGATATAGATGTGGCAGTCGTCTTGATAGGCATTGGCACGCACGGAGCTGCCCACGCGGCGGAACTTTGCCAGATAGGGCTGGCCGCCGGATGTGCCGAAGCAGGCTTTGTAGCGGGTGTCGCCGGTGGAGCCGCCGGGGTTGAAGCTGGTGTCGAGGAAGCGGGCGATACCGACCTCAGAGGGGCGCAGCAGGTACTGGTTGGGATATTCGTTGGAGAAATGCTTCAGCAGCGTGTTCGTCTGGTTCTTGGTATAGTCGTAGATGATAGCCGACACCGACTCATAGGGATAGGGCTGGGCGTAGTTCCAGATGGGGGCATAGTGGCCGGGGGTGGCGGCCGACGGCAGCCAGTAAACGTTGGAGCCGGGGTCGCCGGTGACGTTGATCTGTGTGCCTAAGCTCTTGAGCAGCACGTCGGCAGCCTTCTTATAATAGGTGGTGGCGTCGGAGCCGGCGCCGTTGAGTACGGCACCCTTCCAGAGGCACAGCTCGGCATAAAGGCCGGCATAGGGTGGCACGATGTAGTTCCACTTGCGGTACTCACTGCTTGACAGAGCTACAGTGTGGGTGGGGTCGAGCCATTCGTACCAGTTGATTTCCTGATCAGTATTAACACCATCGTAGCCACTGTCCATCAGCTGCAGGCATTTGTCCACAAGCTCTGATAGACCGAGCAACTGGAATTTGTCGCCTTGCTTGATTTCCGTGACCTCGGTGATGGCATCGTCGAACCACACGGCCTGACCATAGATCTCGGCCAGTGTCTTGTAGGCCCACACCTTCGTACGGACGGTGGAGGCGACAAGGGCTTTCCATGCGTCGTTGTCGACGTTGGGCTTATTCTTATAGGCCTCCATGTTCTTCAGGTAGTCGTTGCAGGCGATGATGACCTCATAGTAGCCGGCAGGGTTAGCATAGCTGTTGTTCTGCAGGTTCTGGTCGTAGTTGTATAGTGCGATGAGCTCGCTCGTCGACTCGTCGCTCGGCTCAATGAGTTCGCCGCGGGGCTCGGTGAGCAGTATCTCCTTGTCGCCGACGGCTTGCAGCTTGGTCATGATGCCGAGGAAGCCGGTATACATCTCGGTATTGCTCGTGAAACCGTCCTCGCCGTTGAACTCGTCGTCTGTCGACGGGTCGAAGAAGTCGGAGCAGGCAGCCATCAGCATGGCTGCAATGTAAAAATTAAACAATTTAAAAATTAAAAAAGTATGTCGTTTCATATTACGTTGTCTTTTTATCATTATTACATTTTCTAATTTTTACATTTCTCTAGAACTTCAGGTTCACGCCAATCTTCACTGAGCGGGGAGCCGTGGCCTTAGCGTAGTCGACGCCGCTCATGGCGGGGCTGTAGCTATAGGCGAACTCCGGGTCAAGTCCCAGGTACTTGGTGAACGTCAGCAGGTTCTGGCCGGTGATGAAGGCCGTGCCGCCCTGCAGGAAGTTCCATAGTGGCTTCTGCCAAGTGTAGCTCAGCGTGATGTCGCGCAGCTTCAGGTACGAGGCATCTTCTATCCAGCGGTCGCTGAAGGCGTTGTTGCCTATGCGGTCGTTCCAGCGTGCACGGGGCATGTCGGTCTGCTGACCTTCCATGGACCAGCGGCGGTTCACCGACTGTGCCTGGTTGGCGAAGTCGCTGCTCGACTCCGTGATGCGACGAACGGCATTGTAGGCATCGTTGCCCACGCTGTAGGCGAAGGTCATGTCGAGTGCGAACTGCTTATACTCCACGCGGGTGAAGAACGAACCGTAGAAGTCGGGTGTTGCCGAACCGATAATGTCGCAGTCGCTGGCATCGATGATGCCGTCGTTGTTCAGGTCGGCATAATGGACGTCACCCGCCATGAACTTCTGTCCGTTAGCGGTGAGGTTGGCCGCCTCGGCCTCGGCTGTCGTTGCGAAGACACCGAGGGCACGCAGACCGTAGAAGGCATAGGGGTCTTCGCCGGTACGGGTGATGAGCTGGGCATTGTCGTCCAGCGTACTGATCATTTCTGTGAGTTGTCCGAGTGACTTCACCTCATTGGAGAGTGTCGTCAGACTGCCGCCGATAGTCCAGCGCACATCTTTCATATAGATGGGCGACAGGGCGATGCTCAGCTCCAAGCCCTTGGCCTGCAGTTCGGCCTCGTTGTTGTAGTACGAGCTGGAACCGAGGACGGCAGAACGCTCGCCGGAGATGAGGGCGTCTTTGGCGCGCATATTGTAGTAGCTGATTCCCAGCTGTACGCGGTTATGCAGCAGGGCCGTCTCCAAGCCGATGTTCATCGTGCGGTCCTTCTCAGCCTTCAGGGCTGTGTTCGGCACGTTGGCACGGACGATGCCGGCGATGGTCTGGTAGGGGTTCGATGTGTAGTAGTATTTTCCGTACTTCGATGAGAAACGGCTGTTGCCCGTCATGGTCAAGTTGCCGTAGATGTTCAGCTTGTCAATCCACTCCTGCTCATTGAGCCATGGCAGCTGCTTGGCCATGAGGACGAGGTCAACGGCAGGGTAGAAGGTCATGCGGGTAGCATCCTTGCCGACGCTCGATGCACCGTCGTAGGAAGCTGTCACGCCCACCTTCACGGTGTTGTCGTACGTCCAGTCGGCGTGCAGGTAGACGTTTGCCCAGTTCCACTTATTGTTGTAGCCTGAGAAGTACTTACCCAACGACTGTGCATCGCCCAGCGTCTGGTAGAAGTCATTGTTAGAGTTGCGTCCGAAGCCGGCATCGTACTCATAGCTGGTGGTAAGCATCTGCCAACCGCCGTTCAGGTTCAGCTTGTGCTGTTCGCCGACATTGAGCTTGTAGGCGGCGTTCAGGTTGTAGAACATATTGAACGTGTGGTTCGTGCCTACGCGGATGGTGTTGTCCGACTGTCCGTACTGGTCGAACAGCGGCACGATGTCCTGATTGTCCTTGCCGGGGATGAAGGCCTCCTCCTGGTTGTAGTTATAGTACATTCCCACAACACCGTTGATGGTCAGGTCACGCAGCGGCGTGTAGATGAGCTGTATCTTCGTGTTCATGTCGTACTGGCGGTTCTTACCCATCATGGTGTTGACCAGCGACACGGGGTTCGAGACCCAGAAGTCCTCGTTGTCAATGGCACCGAAGCGGTAGCCGGCATACTGGCTGATGAGGTTGCCGTACATATCGCTCTGCTGCGGATTCAGCAGCGGTGCACGGCGGTAGGCAGCCAGCAGGGGATTGGTCTCGGGCAGGATACCTTGCTCCTGGTACTGTCCCTTGAGGTAGGCGGTATTGACATTGGCGCGTATCTCGAACTGCTTGCTGACCAGCACCGAGGCATTGATCTGTGCCTGGTAACGGTCGCTGTAGGTGTTCTTCAGCGTGCCCTCGTCGCTGGTGTAGCCCAACGAAATGTTGTACTTGGCGATGTTGTCACCACCCTCCACGCGGAACAGGTAGTCCATGGTCAGGCTGTTGCGGTAGATGGCATCCTGCCAGTCGGTATCGTACTGGTAGAGGTACGATTTGTTGGCCTGCGGGTCGCTGAGGAAGTTGAAGTCCTGAAAGAACGCCTCCATGTTGGGATAGTAGGTCAAGCCCATGTCCGAGAGGTAGTTCTTGTACTCCGTGGCACCCATCAGGGGTATGCGCTTCGAGTTCCAGTTGGTACCGGCGATGGCCGAGAACGAGATGCGGGTGTCCATGTTCGTCGAGCTGGCCTGGTCGGTCTCAATCATGATGACACCGTTGGAACCCATCGAACCGTAGACGGCAGCCTCGCTACCCTTCAGGACGGTGATGTTACGGATGTCGAGGTTATTCAGAGCCTGGAACAGCGAGCGCGAGTAGCCGCCGACAATCTGACTGAGGTTGGCGTCGGGCATATACGGTACGCCGTTGATGACAATCAGCGGGGCGTTGTCGGCCACGAACGAGTGGATGCCGTGAAGCTGTATCAGGGCACCCTCGCCGGTCATGCCGCTCTTGTTCGTCACCTGCAGTCCCGTGACGGCACCTTTCAGGGCGTTGTCCACCGACATCGAACCGAGGGCGAAGTCCTTGCGGTTCAGGTTGTCGGCATTGACCACCGACGGGTCGTTCTGTCGTGTGGCGAAGGGGGTGACGGCGGTCTCGTTGTAGCGCGTCTTGTCCTCCTCAATCATGTAGACGTTCAGGTCGCTGGCGTCCACCTTGCGGATGTAGACGGCCCGCTGGTAGTAGCCGTCGTGCCACACGTTCAGGGCATTGCCACTCTTGACACCTTCGATGGTGAAGCTACCATCTGCTGCCGAGCGTACCGTCTCGCAGCCCGGGCTGCTGATGACAGCATCGGCAACGGGCTCGTTGGTCGTCGACAGGATATGGCCGCTGAGCTTCTGCGCCACTACGTGGCTAAATGATAATGGACAAATGATAAATGATAAACTTATCAGCAGTCGTTTATTTGATTTGGTAATCATAATTACTCAATACTAATTATTAATTACTAATTGTTTTAGTAGTTGTTCTCTGTGGGGCGGAGGCACCAGTGGTGCAGCTTGACGTTGGTCTTGCCTGCCCAGTTGTAGCAGTCCAGTCGCAGTGTGAGCTGTACGGGCGAACCGTCACCGTTGATGTCGGGGATGACCACCTCGTCAATCATCACTCCACCGTCGCGGTCATAGTTGCCGGCCTTGCTGTTACCACCCATCTCTTTGACGTAGGTGGCATCGTAGCCCTCGGGGTAGCCCACACCGTTACGGTCGTAGTGGAACGTGGTGGCGGTACCCCATGTGACCGTAGCCGACTTGGCTATCTGCTGTCCGTTGGCGAAGACTGTGGCGATGACGTCGAGACCGGCGTTCTGGACGCTACCCATGCAGAAACGGTAGGCCCCCGGTGGCACGAGGTAGGGACGGACGGTGCCGTCGTCATTACGCTTAATGGGGGTGAAGTCCAGCTGGAAGCCCTCGTCATCCTTCAGGTCGCTGGGGTCCTTGTCGAAGCGCAGCACACGGTTCTCGATGGCAGGCCATACGCCGGCCCATGGTGTCCATGCTGTCACCTCGGTGTCGCACGACTTGAATTTCAGGTTGGCGGTCTTGAAGTAGTTGGCCTTCTGCTCGTCGGTGCAGTTCTCATAGTAGTAATAGAAGTCCTTCAGACGGTAGATGAGCACGTTCGTCGGTATGTGCAGCTTCGTCACGTTGTAGGCGATGCCGTTCGACAGCTCGACGGGGTTCTGTGCGTCTACCTGCTGTACGTTCGTGCGCCACTGCGTGTTATAGATGCTCTTCAGGTCCTGCTGTTCGGTGGTCTGTATCTCGCTGGCCGAGTAGCGCTTGTTGAAGAAGGCCGTCTTGAGAATCCAGTCCTTGATGACGCTGTCGGGACGCTCTAGCTCCCAGGCCGTCAGACGCTGGTGGGCATCGTTGAGAGCGGCGTTGATGACGTCGTTCGAGAACAGCAGCATCGTGGCCGTCAGCGACTCCGAGTTCATGTCGAAGCCGACGTTGTCGAAGAACGTGTTGGTATAGATGAACACTGAGTCGTAGACGGTGTTACCCTGGTCGTTGATGCCGATGGCTTTCGAGTGGGCGCGGTCGAACTCCTTGCCGCCGGAAGCCTGCACCATCTCGCGGAAGATGGAGTAGTTGTCGGGCAGCTGGTCGATATAGTCCTTCAGTGACGTCGGTGTGACAATCATGTCCGATAGGACGTAGATGTAGCCCGTGGTGGTCTTGACGACCTCCTTCACGGCACCGTTGTTGAACAGCACGTGGTCGACGATGTTGCCCTCCAGTCCTAAGGAGTCGATGCTGACGTTGACGTACTTGCCGTGCCACATCATCAGGCGCGTGCCGTTCTCAAGGTTGGCAGGCGAGATGCTGATGTCGCTGACGTGCGAACGGGTGGCAAACACGATGTCGCCCTCGGGCTGTGCGTAGTTGTCGTTGGTGACGACAAGCAACGTCGACAGCTGACCTTTCTCCTTCAGCTCATCGTAGATGCCCTGCTGGGCGAACAGCTGGCTCATCTGCGACAGGTCGCCGCGGCTCTGCAGGTACTGCTCCGACGTCATGTCGACAATCTTCAGCTCCGCATTGCTGATGGGCGAGTCGGCCGTCTTGTAGTGGTCGTCGTCCTTCAGCTCTGAGCAGGCTGCCATCAGAATGGCTGCAATGTAAAAATTAAATAATTTAAAAATGAGAAAATTATTTCTTGCCATAGTTGTTGACTTTTTTATCATTATTACATTTTTAAATTTTTACATTCTATTCTATAGGTATAAACCTGATGCAGTCGAACTGCAGGCTGAAGCCCTTGTTGGTGCTGGCCGCAGGGTCGAGGATGGTGAAGCTGAACTTGTGGGAGGCGGTCTCCGCGAAGTCCACTTCGTCGTAGAGCGTGGCGCTGTAGACGCCCTGCTGAATGGTGCTCACCGTGGTGTAGGGAGCCTTGAAGGTCTTCATGTCGTCGTTGTCGTCGAACATGATCTTCAGCATACCGCCGTTACCGTCGCTCTGTGTACGCATGAAGCTCTGTGAGCTGGTATAGACGAAGTCCAGTTCCACTCTGTACTTACCGCGGACGATGGTTGGCGTCGTCATGCTTGCCGTTCCCATGTAGCCGAGGTTAAAGACGATACGGTCATTGTTGTTGGCCTTGAACTTGTTGGTACAGGTGACGTAGTCGATATCGCTGTAGCTGGTGTTCTTCGAGCCCGATTCGCCCATCTCGTACTCGAAGCACGTGGCGGTGGCCACACGGGTGCGCTTCTCCGACTGTGTGGGCTCTGCGGGCTGGTAGCTCTCGGGGTCTACCATATTCTTGATAGCGGTATAGTCGGCCAGATCCCACAGCACGGCGGTCTGCTCTGGCTCCCAGACGGGTAGCCACCCGTCGAGCTCGTGGACGTAGCCGTTCTTCGACAGCACGTTCGATGCCGTGGGCACGAAGCGTGCGGCCTGGGCATTGGCATTCAGCGTATATTTCTTCGCCTCGTCGGTGGCCAGGCTGTCGTAGGTCACCGTAAACACCTGGTTCTGTGCCGACGAGCTCCAGATGCGTGTTGCCTCGGAGCCGTTCATGGCACCAAGCTCGGCGGTGGTGTACTGGTTACCCAGGATATGGTATCCCACGTACTCGTTCAGCAGCGAGTCCTCGCTCAGCCCGCGGCTGTCATTGCTCTTCAGTTTCGAGCGCAGCTCGGCCACCGAGTTGATGCCAGCGTTACGGAATGTCTGGTCGCTGACGTTGAGCAGGGTGTAATAGTAGTGGGTGATGACGCGCTGGCGGTCTTCGTTGATGGTGGTGTCGACGACGGTGCTGAGTTTCTTGTCCCAGCCCGTCTCGCGCAGGGCCTCGGCCATGATGATCGACGTGCCGGCAGTGGTAATGCGGTCGTAGACAGTCTCCACCAGCGGTGTCATGGCCGACGAGAGGACATAGACCTTGCCGTTGTAGGCCGACAGCCCCATCTTCACCACGTGTCCCTCGCCGTTCAGCGTGGCCTCGCCGGCGTGCATAGAGTCAATCTCTATCTTAATCTCGTCGCCTGAGAGGTTCTGCACCGTCTTCTTCAGTACGAAGGCGTCGGGCAGGATGGAGTCCTTCACCGTGTGGTAGAGCACGAACTGGCGCACATAGTCTTTCGGCAACTCCTGCAGACTGCTGACGCCGCGGCGCTGGTAGAACGCCTGCATGGCGTCGTTCGTCGGGACGAAAGCGGTGAAGCTGACGCCGCTCGACGACTGGTTCAGGGCGTCGAACATTCCCGAGTAGTGCAGCGCGTTGACGTACTCCTCGTAGCCGCCCTCCTCGGTGAGGAAGGTGGAGATGGGCGACGACAGCGCGTTCAGGTATGTCTGGTTCTTGAAGGGGTCGCTGTTCACGTCAAGGACGTCCTTGTCGCAGGAGACGAGCGCCACGCTGAATGATAAATGACAAATGATAAATGATAAACCTATCAGTTGTCGCTTGGTTATCTTGCTAATCATATCTTTCATTTTTCATTTCTCATTTTTACTTCGTCATTCCATAGTATGGGTTCTGTTCCAGCAGTTTGTTATGCTCGATGTCAGCCTGTGGCAGCGGAATATACCACGCGTTCTGGTCCTGTAGCACGGAGAGGATCCACTGTTGGTTCGTCGTCTGGTTGCCCTGGATGACCTTCGTGATGAACTGCGTCTTGTACTTGTTGCCGGCGATGCGTCCGAACCACAGCAGGTCGTACCAGCGCTTGCCCTCAGCCATGAACTCCATCTCCTTCTGGTCGAGGATCTCCTCGAGCAGCGTCAGCTCGTCGAGTTCGTTGATGGCAACGTCCCAGTCGGGTAGGGCGGCACGGCGGCGTATCTTGTTCACCAGCTCCACGGCCTCCTGCCACGACCCTTCGCCCTTCATGGTCAGTGCCTGGGCCTTCATCAGCATGACCTCAGCCACACGGTAGAGGATGAAGTTGGCATCCTGGTAGGCACGGGCACCACCCGATACGTCCTGCACGTCGGTGCCATAGTACTTCCAGATATAGAATTGGTTGGCTGTGGGCCAAGTGCTGGTAGCCGAGCCGTCGGGTACATACGTAGCCAGCAGCATACGGCCCATGCGTCCGTCCTCCAGCACACCATTGTCCTTCAGCGCCTGCGTCTCGCTGCGCATCATGTTGACGGCCTCCGTCGTGGGACGCAGCGGACTGCTACTGGTGACGGTGAAGAGCGACGAGAAGTTGTTCGTCTGGTTCAGCGAGTGGTCCCAGTTCAGCTCCATGATGCTCTCGTTCGAGTTGCCGGGGTAGAAGAGTGAGAACCAGTCGCTGGTATTTGACATGAACACCGGGCGGAACGTGTCGGTGGCGTTCAGTATCAGGTTACAGTACTCGATGCACTGGTCGTAGTCTTCGCTCCACAGGCAGGCGTCGGCCATCAGGGCGTAGAGCGCCCATTTCGTGGCACGGCCCTTCGTGGCCCAGTCCTCTTCGTAGGTACCCTTGGCGGCACCGGTGGCGAGGGCGGCCTTGACGTCGGCCTTAATCTGTGCGATGACCTCTGCCTCGCTGGACTTCGCCAGGTCGAACGAGGCGTTGTCGTTGACGTAGGCCGAGAGCACCAGCGGCACCTCCTTGAAGTTCTTTACCAACAGCAGGTAGCTGTAGGCGCGCATGAAGTAGGCCTCTGCCAGGTGCGAGTTGCGGATGGCGTCATAGTAGGTGTTGTCCTTCACGCCGGGGGCGTAGAGGATCACCGAGTTGGCCATGCCGATGACCTTGTAGATGTTCGACCAGTCGCACAGCGAGTGGCTCGGCGTCATGTTGAAGTCCTGCAGTTTCGAGTCACTGGTGTTGTTGCTGTAGATGGCGCCTCCACGCAGCTCACCCCACTTGATGTAGGTGGGCACACACTGGCGCATATAGTAGTAGCCCGAGGCGATGACGGCCTCGACATCCTCCTTCGACTTCCAGTAGTCGTCGGTCACCTGCTCGTTGTTCGGCAGCACGTCGAGCCAGTCGTTGCAGCTGGTGAGCAGCATGGCTGCAATGTAAAAATTAAACAATTTAAAAATTAAAAAAGTATGTCGTTTCATATTACATTGTCATTTTTTCATTATTACATTTTTTAATTTTTACATTCTTTAGAAGTCCAGATTGATACCGAAGGCATAGCGCTTCGACACAGGCGTCGTCGAACTGTCCTTCACGAGCGACGTGGGCGATGGCATCTTGACCTCCGGATCCTGACCCTTGTAGCTGGTCCAGGTGAAGAGGTCGTAGCCTGTAGCGAAGATGTTCAGCTTGTTGATGCCGAGCGACTTCAGCCATTTCTTCGGCAGGTTGTAGCTCAGCGACAGGGTCTTCAGCCTCAGGAACGAGGCATCCTCGACGAAGCGGTCCGAACCCAGGTAGTTGTAGCCCATGCCGTAGAGGGCGCGGGGGATGTCGGTCTGGTCGCCTTCGGCACGCCAGCGGTGCAGGACGGCTGTCGACTGGTTGTTCTTGCCGCGCATATTCTCCAGGTTGATACGTGCGCCGTTGATGACCTTCTGGCCGTAGCGTCCGTAGAAGAAGGTGGTCAGCGTCAGCTGCTTCCAGCGCACCTGGAAACCGCCACCGCCGAAGAATTTCGGGTTGGCATTGCCCAGGTAGACGATGTCGTTCTCGTTGATGACGCCGTCGTGGTTGATGTCCTCATACTTCGCGTCGCCGGGGTACACCTGCTCGGTGCCGTTCTTCATCGTGATGGCCTGGCCCTGCCAGTCGTACATGATGTTGCCCTCGGCGTTGCGGGCGTAGGTCTCGCCGGTGTTCTGGTAAACGCCCAGGTAGCGGTAGCCGTAGAAGGCACCCACAGGGGCGTTCTCGACGATGCGCAGGGCGTAGTTGCCGTTGCCGAACGAGTAGTTGTCCATGACCCATGTCGACGGTAGCTCCTTCACCTTGTTCACGTTACGGCTGACGTTGGCGTTGACGCTCACTGTCCAGTCCTTGTTGCGGAACACCTCGAGGTCAAAGCGCATCTCGATACCCTTGTTCGACATTTTTCCGCTGTTGATGTACTTCACGCTGGAGTAGCCTGTGGTGACGGGCAGCTTCGTGTCCTTCAGCAACATGTCGTTGGTCTCCTTGTCGTAGTAGTCGATGGTGAAGTTCAGCTTGTCGAACAGTCTCAGGTCGATACCGAAGTCCATCTCGCGTGTTGTCTCCCATTTCAGGTTGTCCAGCTGCATACGGTCGGGGACGATGGCCGCCATATTCATGTACTGGCCGAGGCTCTTGTAGGCACCGAGATAGATCGAGGCGCCCGAGGGTGACGTGCCGCTCCAGCCGTAGCCAATACGGAGTTTCGCGGTGTTCAGCCACTTCTTGACGCTCTCGCTCCAGAAGTGCTCCTGTTCGGCGTTCCATGCTACACCGAAGGCGGGGAACGTACCCCAGCGCTTGTCCTTACCCATCGTTGAGTTACCCTCGCGGTTCACCGTGGCACGCACGACGTAGCGGTTGTCATACGAGTAGACGGCCTGTCCGATGAACATGATGCTGCGGCGCTCGCTGTTGCCGCTGCCCGAGGCAGCCACGACGCTACCCACAACGGGGTCGCTGAGGTTCGCCGAGGCATTGCCGTATGTCGAGCTGGTGTACGAGAAGCTCTGGCTGTCGTTGGTCTTCACCAGACCGGTGGCGACGAGCTTGTGTACGTCTGCAAAGGTGTTGTTGTATATCAGCTTGTTTTCTGTCTGCAGCGAGAAGGCGTCGCTGGTGGCGTCGGTCGAACGGTTGGCGTTCGCACTGGTCCACAGCACACCAGTAGCCTCCTGGGGCAGGAACTTCTTGTTCTTTGTCGTCGACATATTCATCGACACCCACCCCTGGTACTGCAGGTTGAAGGGGAAGTCGTACTCCAGCGTGATTGTCATCTTCTCCTGACGCTGTGTCGTCTTGCTGTATCCCTCGTTGACCATGGCCACGGGGTTGTAGTTCCCCGAGTAGCTGCCCTGGAAGTCCTCCTGCTGGGTGAAGTAGACGCCCGTCGACTGCTTCGTCACGTCGTCGATGTAGTAGGGGCTCAGGTTCGGCATCTTCTGCATGGCCATCGAACGGGCATTGTCGAGCACGTTGGCGTCCTTGTTGGTGTTCGAGAAACTAAAATCGGTACGCACGCGCAAGGCGTCGCTGAAGTTATAGGTAATCTTCATGCCGGCGCTGAGACGCTGCACACCTGTGCCGCGCGTCGTTCCCTGCTCGTCGTAGTAGCCGAGGTTCAGCTTGTAGACGGCTTTCTCGCCGCCGCCGGTCATCGAGAAGTTGTTATCGGTGATGATGGCATTGCGCTTCACGGCCTCCAGCCAGTCGGTGTCGACGTTGTACTCGTCATAGTAGCGGTACGTCGGGTCGTAGTTCAGCTCGGCGTTGTTGAAGAGCATATTCATCTCGTTGGCAGCGCTGCTGACGCCCTTGGCGTTGGCGGCGTTCCAGATGGCGTCCTGCATCATCGAGACGTACTGGGCACCGTTCAGCAGGGGTATGGGATCCGGCTCGTCCTTGACGGTGAACTTGCTCGAGAACGAGAACTTCGTCTTACCCATCGAGCCGCGCTTCGTGTTGATGAGCAACACGCCGTTGGCACCCTTCGTACCGTAGATGGCCGTTGCCGAGGCGTCCTTCAGCACCTCGATGCTCTCAATGTTCGCCGGTGCGATGTTCAGCAGCGCACCAAAGTCCTCCTCGTTGGCGGTAGCAAAGTTAAAGTCCTCGCTGATGTCCACGTCCTGCGGCACACCATCGATGACGATGAGCGGCTCGTTCGAGGCCGACAGCGAACTGGTACCGCGGATGCGGATGCTACTGCGGGCACCGGGGTCACCGCCGAGGTTGATGTCCAGACCGGCAATCTGACCCTGCAGGGCCTCCTCGACCGATGTGACGGGCGATGTCTCGACAATCTCCGTCAGGTCGAGTTTCTGTACGGCCGATGTCTGTTCCATGCGGGTGATACCCATGCCGTCGCGGCCGCCGCGCTGTCCCACGACCTTCACCTCCTGGATGGTGGTGGCACCCTCCATCGAGAAGTTCTGGTGCGTCTGACCGGTGTAGTTCACCGTGATGGTCTTCATGCCGATGTACGACACGCGTATCTTCAGGTTCTTAGAGTCGGCGGGCACTTGCAGGTTGTAGTTACCGTCAAAGTCGGTGACGGCACCTTTCACGTAACGGCCCTGGCTGTTCACCAGCACGACGTTGGCACCCATGATGGGCTCCTTCGCGCCGCCGAGTGTCTCCGTGACTGTACCCGTAATGACCTTTGTCTGCGCAGCAACGCTGCTAAATGATAACTGACAAATGATAAATGATAAAAATATCAGATGTCGTCTGCTTATCTTGCTAATCATATCTCTCATTTTTCATTTCTCAATTTTCATCTGACAATAGGATTCCGTCGATGAACTGCATACAGCCGTCGCTGTAGGCGAACGGCAGACCGTAGTACTTGTCGGTGATGTTGACCGACGAACCGAGACACTGGATGGTCTGGCCGCCGTTCACGACCGTCAGGTCCTCACCGCTCATGGTCAAGAACTTGCCCTGGAACGAGCTGCCGGGGTAGGGGTAGCTCGTGATGGTGTTCATCAGCGACGATACGAAGTAATGGCGTAGGTAGTTGGCCAGCTCCGCCTTCTGCGTGCTCGTCGGCGCGCCGCTCAGCGTGCCGTCGGCTTCGATGGTCAGCTTGGCCGCACCGGGAATTTTTTCAAGGTTTGCCGTGATGGCCTCGTTCGTAGGCACGAAGACTACCATGCGGTTGCCCATGCTGGCCAGCGAGGGCATGGTGCTCGACTTCGTGTCGACGAGACCGGCCTTCTGCAGCAGTTGTGCAAAGAGGTAGTAGGCGTAGTTCTTGTCGTTGCCCACGCTCAGCAGGTGCTCCAGACCGTCGCCGGAGGCCTCGCTGAAGAGGTCGTCGGCGTCGTAGGCATAGGCACGGCCGTTGCTCCAGGGCTGTCCGGCGTTCTGTATCTCGTGGAAGTCCACGAAGGGTGTCCCGTCGTAGGCGGGGTTCAGCTGCTCGTTGAAGCGGGCGTTAGTGGTGATCTGGCCGTTGTGTACGAACCAGTAGTTGAACGGCGAGTTCGTCTCGACCACCTGTGTGCCGCTGGCACTCAGCGCGGCGATGTTCGACGCCGTGTGCATATTGACGATGTTACGTGTCTGTCCCTGACCCATGGTGACGTAGTTGCCGTCCTCGTCGCTGTACACCTCGAGCAGTCGGCCTGCTGTAGTGGTGTTCAGGCGCATCGACGGCTCGTTCTGCAGGAACTGGCGGTTGTTCGGAATCAGGGTGACGAACTCCGTCTTGTCCGAGGCCAGCGACAGGATGAGCTCGCTCTTGTCCAGCGTGTAGAGGTAGCACTGGTAGGCGGTGTCCTTGAATGCCGGACCGACGACGGCCGAGAAGATGGCCGGAGCCTCCATGTCGTTCATGCCGTAGACGACACCGTTCTCACAGAACAGCCTGTCGTCGACGTCGTCGGGGTTAATATTAATAGGTGTACCAAAGGCGGTCTCCACCTTGCCACCGCGAATCTCCTCGGGGAACACGGGCTCGTCGGTGTCGGCAAACGACTGCAGGATGAAGTACTGCGTGATCAGCGGATCCAGGTCGCTCAGCGAACGGTAGCCGCCCTCCGCCGTCCAGTAGTTCTGGAAGAAGCGGGCGATGGCCTGGTTCGACGGGGCGAAGATGTTATAGGCCGCGCGCTCCAGCGTCGCCATCTGGCGGTAGTCGGTCACCGGCCACTCGCAGGCGATGTTCGGCAGCCCATTGTGTGTCAGCGTGTAGACCACCTTGCCAACGTTGTCGCTGGTCTCCGTGGCGGCGGGGGTCAGCTCGGCATACTGGTCGTACAGACCGATGTAGTCCGAGTAGTTTGGGTTCTCCTTCAGCGTCTTGTAGATGGTCTCCATGGGGCTCACCACCTGACTGACGTGGTACAGGTAACCATTGTCGGTGATGACGGCGGCCTGGTCGGTGACGCTGGCGTTGGCTACCTGGAAACCGTCACCGCTGACGGTCCACTGGCTCTTCGGGAAGAAGTACTCGTAGTTCGACTTCGCATCGATGCCCTTCGTCTGGAAGAACTTGTTCGACAGCACCGGCAGGAACCGCTCATAGTGGTAGACGGTCACCAGCGTGTCGACGCCGTTCAGCTTGCCGCGCACATCCTCCATACCGTCCTGGCTGCGCGTGCGGTGCTTGTACCACAGACCGGCGTTCTGCGCCTTCTGCTCCTCGGTGGCACCATCGCCCTCCGTGGGACGGAAGTTCACCAGCTTGTCCCAGTCGTAGGCGTAGTACATCAGGTGGAACCCGATGGTCTTCTTCAACTGCTGCGGGTTCGACTGATACATCTCCTCGACCGACGAGTAGCCGCTCTCCTGGAGGAACGCCTGGAAAGCATTGTCGTCAGGAGCCATCACCGTGAGGATACTCTTACCGTCGACGATGTCGCGGTAGCCCGTCAGTTCGACGGCCTTGAGGAACAGCGTGTGGCCGCCCTCTTTCTGGAGCACCTCATAGGCATTGCCCTTCAGCCAGTCAGGCACTTTGTAGTGGTCACTTTCGTCCACACTCTCCTGACAGGACACGACAAAGGCGGCCGCCACAATCAGGCAGCACGTACCTAAAAAGAATTTCAGTTTTGTCATTCCTTTGTTTTTATAGTTTTTTTTAGTAGTTTTGCACTGCAAAGTTACAAATTATTACCAATTTTTTGGTTAGCAAAAGTAAACGTTATGAAACATTAACAGTTACCCCGCTTTCAGCGGCGAAACGTATCAAAAAGCCAAGGGCATAAGCAAAAAACAAGGGGACGTCGTGCCCCCTTGTCTCTATCTACTTGTGCCGGTTGGCACGCTGCTCGCGGTACTTCGCTTTCTGCTTAGCCGAACCCGAGCCGTGTGCCCCGGTGATGTACTTTTTCTTCTTGGCCTTGGTCTTCACCTTGCCCTCGTTAGGGTCACGGCGTTCTCCGCCGCGGCCGAACGATATGCCATTCTCCAGTATACTCTGGAAATCATCCTCGCCTGTACTCATATCTTTAACTAATTACTCCCCTCTCTTTGGGAGAGGGGTAGGGGGTGAGGCTTTTTAGTGGTGGAACAGGCGGACGCCGGTGAACGTCATGGCGATGTCGTACTTGTCGCAGGTCATGATGACATGGTCGTCGCGCACCGAGCCGCCGGCCTGGGCTATGAACTCCACACCGCTCTTATGGGCACGCTCGATGTTGTCGCCGAAGGGGAAGAAGGCATCCGAGCCCAGGGCCACCTTCGTGTTCTTGGCAATCCATGCTAGCTTCTCCTCACGCGTCAGCACGGCGGGCTGCTCGGTGAAGAACTGCTGCCAGGCACCGTCGCGCAGCACGTCGTCGTGCTCGTCCTCCGAGATGTAGACGTCGATGGTGTTGTCGCGGTCGGCACGGCGGATGCCCTCCTTGAAGGGCAGGCCCATCACCTTCGGGTGCTGACGCAGCCACCAGATGTCGGCCTTCTGTCCGGCCAGACGCGTACAGTGGATGCGGCTCTGCTGACCGGCACCGATACCGATAGCCTGACCGTCCTTGACGTAGCAGACCGAGTTCGACTGTGTGTACTTCAGCGTGATGAGGGCGATGATCAGGTCGCGCTTAGCCTCCGGGGTGAAGGTCTTGTTCTTCGTGGGGATGTTCTCGAACAGGGCGGGATCGTCCAGACGGATCTCGTTGCGACCCTGCTCGAAGGTGACGCCGAAGCACTGCTTCGTCTCCACCGGTGCGGGCTTGTAGCTCGGGTCAATCTTGATGACGTTGTACGTGCCCTTGCGCTTCTCCTTCAGGATCTCGATGGCCTCGGGGGTGAAGTCGGGGGCGATGACACCGTCGCTGACCTCGCGCTTCAGCAGCGTGGCCGTCACGGCGTCACAGGTGTCGCTCAGCGCCACGAAGTCGCCGTACGACGACATACGGTCGGCACCGCGGGCACGGGCATAGGCGCAGGCCACGGGGCTGTCGTCAAGGCCCTTCACGTCGTCGACGAAATAGATTTTCTTCAGCGTGTCCGTCAGGGGCAGGCCCACGGCGGCACCGGCAGGGCTCACGTGCTTGAACGAGGCGGCTGCAGCCAGACCGGTGGCGGCTTTCAGCTCCTTCACCAGCTGCCAGGCGTTCAGGGCGTCCAGGAAATTGATGTAGCCCGGGCGGCCGTTAATCACTTCGAGGGGTAGCTCGCTGCCGTCCTGCATGAAGATGCGCGACGGCTTCTGGTTCGGATTACATCCGTACTTCAGTTGTAGTTCTTTCATTGTTTTCGTTACTTGTCTCGTTTCTGCCTGCAAAGGTACACAATTTATTTCAATTCCATCGCCTTTTCAAAGACAAAATCTTCAATCCTGTCGTATCACCTCACTACTTGATATAGATCTTCTTGGAAAGACCATTGGAGAGCGTGACGACATAAACGCCTGCAGGCAGTTTGTTAAGCTGGATGGCTGCATGGCCTTGGTCGTCGGTCTTCACCTTCGTCTGGATGTTGCCATTCAGCGAGAACAGGGTGACGACGACACCCGGCTTCGAGCCCTCTACCTTCAGCGTCTTGCCCGACAGGAGAATCCTGGTGTTGTCGTCGTCGGTGATGGTCTCCACGCTCACGACGTTGTCAGGCTTGTCCAGGTTGAACATCTGGAACAGTGTGCCCTCGTTGCCTGCCAAGTCGTAGACCGTGATATAGACGGTCATCATGTACGCCATGTCCTTCTCGTTCAACGACAGTTCGAAGCTCGACTCATTGATGGCAAAGACATCCCTGGCCTCACCATTGACATAGACGCGCAGGCTACCGGTCCGTGTTCCGATGTTATCCGACACATGGATATGCAGTATATTCGAATTGTTATCCATCGATGCCTCAATCATCGGTGCCTTTTTGTCGTTCTTGATTGAGGTGGCCATCATGTAGGAGCCCAGTCCGTTAACGTTGATGGGGGCACCGGCAGGACCGACGTAACGCCAGATGTCGCTACCTTCCTCGGCATAGTATACGTCCAAAGGCTGGTTCTCGCTGAAGCCGAACGGCGTCAGGTCGTCGACACCGACGGTGGTCTCCAGTCTCATCGTGCCGTTCTGGACGGCCTTCAGCGTGTCATTGCCTTGGATGGCATTCAGGTCGCAGACCTCACTCAGCACGAATAGCGTGTCGTTTTGCTCGGTGATGCCCAGGAGACAACCGGCAGGATAATAATGCGAGAAGGCGATGACCGCACCATCGTTGAAGTTGTTGACGCTCTCATTGAGGTTGAACGTGAAGGTACAGATGTCGTCCTGTCTGGCATTGGCCAGTCTGGGAGCTCTCCTGCTGATGAACGACCGGCTAGTCTGGTGGGTTGTGCCCTTAGTCGTCAGCTCCTTTTTCGTACCGTCGTTGTTGAACTCAGCTCTTTTTCCGACTTTCTTAACCTCCTCAGTGAGCTCCTCCTGGTCTTGTTTGGAGAAAGCACTCTTGATCTTATTCTTCAGGAATTCCGTTCCTTCCTTTACCGCAGTGGAGAAAGTTCTGTTGGTCCTTAGCACAACTGGGAGGAAACGCTTGTCTGCTACACTATAATAGCTGACTGTCGGGTAGTAAGTGGCCTCAAACTGCAATCCGCACTCAATGGTGATGTCGAAGAGCCACCATTTGGCTATGGGAAGCTTGAGCTTTGCTTCAAGACCCTCCTTTTGCTGCTGTTCTAACTTGAACGCTTCAGTGACATCATAGCTACTTGTGAAGTGGGCCGAAGCCATTTGCAGCGAGTTCTGCAGATTGTTTCCTTGTAAGATAACATAGGTAGTCAACGGTGCTTGAATGATATATTTATCTCTATTCAAGGCCGGGAATATACCACCGACGATGTCGGGCTTCGTGTAGGAGAGTTGAAGCAGATCTTTGGCAAACTTTCCCGTACTGGTCATTTTCCACGACCACTTTGTTCCAAGCGCCAGTGATGCCGATGCTGATGCTTGCTTGGGATCATAGAATTCCATCCAATCCGGACACAAGTAGTCAACCAATTTTTCGGTAGAGAAAGTCTTGCCTGCTTCATATTCGAAGGTGTTGATGAGTTTATCCAAGGATGTGTAATCCTCGTTCGAGTACATTTCCTTCTCCTTGGTCGTTACACTCCAATTTTGCGAATAGCTGGCGCCATAGACACTCTTTTCATAAAGTCCACTGGCTAGCAGCACACTGTTCTCAGGAACGGGGTTCCATAAGTTTGTCTTTGCGGGCGACAGCGCTCCAGCAAACCCAGAGAGGTTGCCTTCTATTTTTGCCTTCAGTTCTCGGCTGAGGCCGTATGACATTTTTTTCTTCTCTAAGTCATACTCTTTGATATTTGGTTCACACTTAAATGATAGATCACCGGAGAACGATATTTTACCTTCGACATACTTCGTGGGCACAACCAATTCTGGGAACAAATTACCAGGAATCACTTGACAATCGAAAGGCCAGAGTTTTGCAGCCTTTATCTTCCACTTTCCTGACACTCCCCAGAAGCCACTGGTGGTGGGAAGTTTCTCAAGAACGGGGGTGAAAAAGCCATCACCACTTGAATGGTCGACACCCAGCCACGACTCAAGAGCCATAATGGACCTTAGCGTATTTGAACTTGTAAATGAGCGTGTTGCCTCACTTAATGCCAAAACAAGAGCGATAGCTGTTCTTCTCGAATCACTCCAGTTGTAGGTGGTCGATTCTTTTAATCCGCTTTCAGCTCCAAGGCCTCCTTCTACATAACTACCAAGTTTTAAGGTTCCTTCCAGCTTGCCTTTCGTCTCTGACTTGATTTCTGTGAGGAACTTGCCGTCTTCCCACTTTAACGATGCCGTGAAGGGGAATGACAACCCGACATCGCCAGACAAAAACTTACCGGCTTTAGCCTCTCCATTAACGCCTCTGTTGATGACGATGTCGAACGACTCCATGTTTTCCAGTGCAAGGGCGCTGGCGACGCTGTTACTCTTATGAAGTTTGAGCGTAAACCCGGTATTGTTGTTGGCATCCTTTACAATAGCTATTGAGTTGTTGTTTCTATCAAGGATGTCCTTACATGAGAAGGTTACTTTCTCACCACGTTTCGCAAAGGCTTCTCTGTCTGTCGTGGCAACGCGAAGGGTGACATAGCCGTCTTCGTCAGAACGCTCCGACATGATGGAGTTGATTTCGCTTGAGCCACTACAGTTCATGCGGAGTCGCATATCCTTCAGAGGTTGCCCGTTGGTGTCCTTTATCCTGTAATAGTAGAACACCTCGTCACCCTCATTCACCTCTTCAGGAGCACAGCCGCTGGTAATCATCGTCACTTTGGCACTCGTCACAAGCGGAGAGTTCGGACCAACCACTTTGAAAGAGATGGGATTCTCAAAGCCATTGGCGTTCACTAACTGCCTCTCGGTCGTGTTCTTCGTCATAAACTGGATAGAGATCGGATACACCTTGCCCGTCTCCGGCTTCCACGTCTTTTCGATAGTACAGAACGTGTTGGGACCGATAATGACGGACTTGGACTCCAGGACAGTGTGTCCATCGACAATAAACACCGTTCCTTCCCAATCTTTCGTGCCGAAATTCTTCACCCTGGCCTCAACGGTAGCCGATTCTCCCAGGTTAATGTTGGCAGGACAACTGATCTTGTTCCAGAGTCTCAAGTCTGTCTGGGTGGGAACCTCTTTGGCTTTGACTGTAAAGGCTATACGGTTGTTCGAGCCGTCAGCGTTCTTGACAGGTGTCTCTGCCCCCTTGCCATCAGTCTGATAGTAAAGGACCAGCGTCTTCGTGCCTGCTGCGGCAGGAGTGTAGTTGAACTCCAACGGCTGGCCGAAATCCGATGCTATGGAGATGTTCTCCCCCTCCCATTTCTTGATGGTCGTCGTGCCATCCTTGAGATAGAAATTGCCCGTCCATTTTGACTTCCCCTTGTTGACAACCAATATAGAGCAGAAGGATGTACTTCCTTCAACGAGAGGCGTGGCACCGTTAAACCCTGTAACTTTGCTGATGGAGAGGTTGAAGCTTGGGACGACGACGCTGCCGCTGCTCTTGGTAGTAACGGCATTGGGTATGCTGGCACTCCAGTCGCTGTTCTGACTGTTGTTGCCGTTGCGGGCACGAATCTGGAATTGGTAGGAGGTGCCGGCTTTCAGGTTTGACACTCTCACGGAGGTGGTAGAGATGCCACAGCTGAAGACGGGGTTGTTGTAGTCTCCACCGACTTCGCGTACATTAATATCGTAACGGTCGGCACCGCTCACGGCACCCCAGCTGGCAATGAAACTGGTCTCCGTGATGTCGGTAGCTCTGAACGTGTTCTTGTCGGGCGTTGCCAGCTTGGTTGTCGTCGGTTCAACGACGGTTACCGTGAAGGGGTTGCTGTAGTAGCCGGCTTCCACAGGCGTACCGGCACCCGTTCCGCCTGTCTGGAAGTAGAGCGTCAGCTCCTTCTTGCCCGTGCTGGTGGGTGTGTAGGTCTTGGTGGGGAGCGTCACCGTGGCGCCTGCAGCTATCGTCACGCCATACCAGTCGAGCCAGTTGGTGCCGCCGCATTTCAGGAAGAACGAGCCTGTCCATGAGGACGACCCGGTGTTCTGGACTTTGATATTGAAGTTTTTCCCTGCGTTGAGTGTCAGGGTGTTTGTGCCGAAGAATGAACCACCGGCAATGGCGATGCTGGGCTGACTGGGTTGGGCCGCCTCGGCGGTCGTGAAGCTCCATGTCGGACTTTGTGTGGACTTGCCGCTGCCGTTGTAGACAATCACCTTCCAGTAGTACGTCTGTCCTGCCGCCAGGTTGGAGTAGGAGTACGACTTGCCGCTGCCCGACTTGTGGAGGGTCATACCGCTGGAGGTCTTGCCCAGATAGAGGTCATAGCTGATGCTGCTGCCTCCGTCGTTGGGCGACGTCGACCAGCTCATAGTGCCCGACGTGGGCACCTTCGTTGCACCATTCGCCGGCGATGGCGATGATGGGGTGGTGGGTGCCGAGACATCGGCGACGGTCACCGTGAAGGGGTTCCTGTAGCTTCCTGCCGGAATAGCTGTGCCGCCGCCCGATCCGCCAGTCTGGTAGTAGAGCGTCAGCTGCTTGCTGCCGGTGCTGGTGGGTGTGTAGCTCTTGGTCGGCAGGGTAACGGTACTTCCCGCGCCGACGGTCACGTTGTACCATTCAATCCAGTTGGTGCTTCCGTTTTTCAGGAAGATAGAGCCTGACCACGAGGCATTGCCTGAGTTCTTGATCTTGATGTCGAAGCTGTAGCTCTTGTTGAGTGTCAGCGAGTTGGTGTTGAAGTAGGTGCCGCCGCCAATGGAGAGCTCGGGTTTGGCCGCCTTGGCGGTCGTGAAGCTCCATGTCGGACTTTGTGTGGACTTGCCGCTGCTGTTGTAGACAATCACCTTCCAGTAGTATGTCTGGCCTGCATCCAGGTTGGAGTATGCGTACGAACTGCCGCTGCCCGACTTGTAGAGGGCTATGGTGCTGGTGGTCTTGCCCAAATAGAGGTCATAGCTGATGCTGCTGCCTCCGTCGTTGGGTGCCGTAGACCATCTCAGCGTTCCCGAGGTGGCAATGTTCGTCGCACCATTCGACGGCGATGGTGACGACGGGGTGGTGGGTGCCGGTATGTCGGCGACGGTCACGGTGAAGGGGTTGCTGTAGCTTCCAGCCGGTATGGCTGTGCCGCTGCCCGATCCGCCTGTCTGGTAGTAGAGCGTCAGCTGCTTGCTGCCGGTGCTGGTGGGTGTGTAGCTCTTGGTCGGCAGGGTGACGGTGCTTCCCGCGCCGACGGTCACGTTGTACCATTCAATCCAGTTGGTGCTTCCGTTCTTCAGGAAGATGGAGCCCGACCACGAGGCGTTGCCGGAGTTCTTGATTTTGATGTTGAAGCTGTAGCTCTTGTTGAGTGTCAGCGAGTTGGTGTTGAAGTAGGTTCCGCCGCCAATGGAGAGGTTGGGCTTGGGCGCCTCGGCGGTGGTGAAGCTCCATGTCGAACTTTGTGTGGACTTGCCGCTGCTGTTGTAGACGATGACCTTCCAGTAGTACTTCTGACCTGCCGCCAGCCCGGAATAGGAGTACGACTTGCCGCTGCCCGACTTGTGGAGGGTCATACCGCTGGAGGTCTTGCCCAGATAGAGGTCATAGCTGATGCTGCTGCCTCCGTCATTGGGCGACGTCGACCAGCTCATCGTGCCCGACGTGGGCACATTCGTCGCACCATTCGACGGCGATGGTGACGACGGGGTGGAGGGTGCCGGTATGTCGGCGACGGTCACGGTGAAGGGGTTGCTGTAGCTTCCTGCCGGTATGGCTGTGCCGCTGCCCGATCCGCCTGTCTGGTAGTAGAGCGTCAGCTGCTTGCTGCCGGTGCTGGTGGGTGTGTAGCTCTTGGTCGGCAGGGTGACGGTACTTCCCGCTCCGACGGTCACGTTGTACCATTCAATCCAGTTGGTGCTTCCGTTCTTCAGGAAGATGGAGCCTGACCACGAGGCGTTACCGGAGTTCTTGATTTTGATGTTGAAGCTGTAGCTCTTGTTGAGTGTCAGCGAGTTGGTGTTGAAGTAGGTTCCGCCGCCAATGGAGAGGTTGGGCTTGGGCGCCTCGGCGGTGGTGAAGCTCCATG
>JAEEQH010000013.1 GCA_016285245.1 Prevotella sp. | reverse complement strand
TCGTGGTAATTCGTGTTTATATAATCTTTCACGCGAGGGGAGTTTATTTTTCCTCCTTTGCCGTTACCTTGATGAACTTGTAGCCCTTCTTGGCCTTGAGCTTCACCTCGGTGCCGGGCTCCAGTTGCTCAATCTTACCAGCCTCCAACTGTTCGGCGGTAGCCTCAACGGGCTCGGCTTCGCCCTCCTTGGTGGTCACCGTCATGTTCACGACGGGAGCGGGATCGAAGGTAAGGTTAACGGTGGGCTTGTATACCCCGTCAGCAAAAGTAGCCAGCATCGGCGTACCCAGCGTTGCGTCCTGAATCCATGTTATCTCGGAACGACCAGCCTGAAGAGCCTCGGCAATGGTGCCATCGGAAAGTGCTTCTGCATTGGTAACCGTTCCTGCCGTGCCGTGGTCGGTGGTTGTGCCGCCCTGAAGGACGTAGCTGTTGGTCGTCGTGCCGCTACCTTTTATATAATGGTACATGGAGTTCACCTGGTAGACGCCCGTGAAGGTAGCCGTCGAGAGACAGTTGGTGATATGTGCCTTTCCGCCGCCAACCAATAGGCCAACCATATTGGCACACATGGACTCTCCGCTGCTGGTACTCGTGATGCTGCCGTTAAACATACAGTCGTTGATATACAAGGAGGTCCCGTTATTTATGACTAAACCGGCAATACCGCCGTTCCAGTCAGTATATTCCGATGATTCTGCCGTTGTGTTGTTACCAGTGATGTCAACGGAACTGATACAGTTCGTGATGTAGTTCGTACCGGAAGTTACGTTACCGACAATACCGGCGGCGTGCTGCTGCGTGTTGTTGACCGTTCCAGCGACATGGAGGTTCTTAATGGTGGCACCGCTAATCACGCGGAAGGGGGCTACCCAGTCTTCCGTGAAATCGTAGGCCACGGTCAGCGTGTGTCCCTTACCGTTGAACACGCCCGTAAAGGGATGCTCCTCGCTGCCGATCATCGTCTGGTCGTCACCCAGGTCAATGTCCGCCGTCATCTTCCCGTTGACGGGATCGGTGGTCTCAGCAACCAGTTTGGCAAACAGCTTCCACTGTGTGACATTCCCCACAAGGTAGTTGCCAGCGGCGTCCTGCGGGAGAGCGAACGTGACGGGGCGGATGCACATACCGGCAGCACGGCCTGCACCTGTCTCAGTGTCAGTCCAGTTGGTATCCTGTATCCTGAACTGATAGCCACCATTGTGCGTACCGTCGCTCGACCAGTAGTGTCCCATTTTGTTCACATCAAACAGATCTCCTTCATATTGTCCATTGTAGGGCAAGAAGATGTAGACGTTGGGATCGGTCTTTGAGATGAATTTCATGCCTTTAACACTTCCTATGGTGGTACTCTCCTGAGTGGTGTTAGCTACCAGCTCACGGAAGTCATCCTGTGTCGGCATACGCCACTCTTCGCCCCAGTTGACGGTGGCTGCGTCATCCTCGGGGAGCAGACGTGTCAGTCCGTCGGTGAAGCCGTCGTAGCCCCATTTGTCGTCAGAGCAGTACTTAAGGATGTTATGGGTGCCAGAACCAACGTTCAGCAAGTAGTTGCTCCATTCGTAGTAGGACTTGGTTTCCGTCTCGCCCCAGGCGTAGCGGTCACCGTACTGTTCGGGTGAGTCGGCTCCCATGTTACAAGTAGCCCACAGCGTGCCGCTGGGCAGGCCAAGGTCTACATATTCGTGGGTAGCTGATTGCGCCCACACGCCCGTTACTGCCGTCATCAGCAGCGCGAGCAGAAGTAGTAATCTTGTTCTTTTCATACGTTTTTACAGTTTATGTTAATAAAAAATAGTTTTTAATGACTCTGTTAGCTCTAAAGATCTTCGTTTAATCGCGGTTGTGGCAACAGTTAGTGATAGCTGCTGATTGATTATTAGGTTTTCGGTTACAAAAATACAAATTATTCTGCAAAATCGGCTCGTCTTCTTCTTAAATAACGTTAAAAGCCGAAAAAACAGGCGGCGGGGTTGGAGGCGGCATTTACGTTCTGATTTGTTGGAGATTTATGGTTGGATTTTGCTACGCCTTGAATCACTCACGGACTCCGTAGACAGCGGTTGCTGTCGTAGGCGAAATATAAATGTTGTCTTCTGTTGTCCCTGTTGAATTAGAAAAACAAAGCCTATAGTTGTGTTAAAGACAACAGGGACAACAGAAGACAACATTTATGCGCCATCCACCCATCGTAATGATGTCTTGGCGGATATTTGAGCTTTGCTCGAAATCGCTCACGCTCGCGATTTTGTTTGGGGGAAGTGTTGCCTACGGCTTGTTAGCGCGGAACATAGCGATTTCGGCATCGAAACGCTCTATGATGTCCTCCAGATAGGGATGGCTGCGCGGCACGATGATGGCTATGAAATTCTCCACGCCCTCGTCTATCACCATTTCAGTCTTGATGTAAAACAGCTTGCTCTGCTCGGCTCCCATAAACCAACGTAGGAACAGACGGTTGCGCTGAGCCTGCTGGTCGTTGGCGCTATCGCACATATAGAGCATGATGTCGGGGTTGGCTCGGAAGAACTCTACGATGATGCGTATCACCGTCTCGCGCACCTTCGGGTCGCTGGGCGAGGCCTTGCCGCTGCGGTTCGTTAAGTCGAACCAATAGGCGGGCGTGCCTCCAAAGGCTGGCTCGTACTTGAACTCGGCAGAATACACGATGTCGAAATCGGTATGGAAGTAATACTCTCCGTCTCTCAGCTCCACTTCGTACGGGGCGAGTCGGTTAAGGATGTTCAGCTCAAGTGCTTTCATGCTTGGTTAGCCAGATTAGTTTCAACTGCTTTCAGTTTCTCCTCGCGGTATTTCCGATAGGCGCGAATGGCTTTAGCAAAACTACCAGGCCTGAACTCCGGTTCTCGGATGGGAGCAGGTTCGCAAGCGGTCATGCTGTCATAGGAACCAATCTGGTAGAAAGGATCAGCCTTGGCGCGTTCTGCTTCCTGCTGCCAGTATTCTTCTTCGCGGGCAATGCGCTCACGCTTCTCTCGCTGATAGGCGAGTTGCCGACGCACAGACTCTCTGAGAGAACCAACAGGCTTGGTGAATTCTATCTTCTTTGCTTCCATAATCCTCGTTGTTTATTTGTTTCTGGCTGCAAATATACAACTATTTCCCCAATCCTCCAAGTCTTTGGAGGAAAATATCCGTTTGATTTCATCTTCGTCCGTCGCGACTCGGCCAATCATGCGAGCATGTTGGCACTCGCTGCTCCGGACGTTGTCTCAGTAAGTTAGAGATCGCTCGCGCCGCGCGTCGTCACCTGCAGCAAGGCATTGGCCTCACGGGAGACGTTGCTTGTCCCCTCGTAGACCACGTCCTCGCTGCACGCCGTCTTTACCCATATTCTCACATTTTTAACACTCCGCACGCTGGCGCAGCTCCAGGTTGCGGCACACCTCGCGCACGATGGTGCTGTCCTTCGTCTTGATTTCATCACCCTGAATGATGGAGCGCCGCACAAGTACCACCACGAGCACCATGAGCACCACGACGGCGACGGAGAGTAGAATGATAATTGATGTTTCCATAAGCTTATAGTCCTTTATTTAGTTCGTAATTTGATGGCAAAGATAGGGGAAAAAAATGGTATTTGCAATAGCTCGGACAATTTTATCATATATATCGGACAATTTTATCAGTCCTATTAACGGATATTCAACCTCCATTAACGCATTTTCAACCTCAAGGAAACGAATGGGTGGGGTTTTCTTAGAAACGAATTATCCTAATTGATCCTAATTTGGTCCACGAATTATACTAATTATTATATTCTGCGATGATGAAAATATAATTAAGAAAAATTCGTGGGTAAAATTCGTTTTAATTATTCAAATTCGTTTCTTAAATCACACAATCCATTTGTCTCTAAAAAACTCTCTTCGTTTCTAAAGACCACCTTTTCGTTTCTAAAGACCACCTTTTCGGCGCTAAAGGTCACCTTTAGAGTTCTAAAGGTCATCTTCTCACGGCTAAAGGTCACCTTTTCCAGAAAAAGACTTACCTTCTCGTCAGTAAAGGTCAGCTTTAGGATTGTAAAGGTCAGCTTTTTCCAGAAAATGATCATCATATAGGGAAAGCGGAAAAGTACCCGCACCCGGCGCACCCACCGCACCTAAATTGAATTTAGAATTATGGTAATCTACTCAGTCTCTCCTAATATGGTCGCTTCGCTCAAAATTATAAAAAAATTTGTTTCAAAATTATATTTTGAGTCCCTTGATAAGGGACGGCTATAAAGCAGGGTTATAATTTTTTTATTCAATTTTCTTATAATTTTGAGGCCATAGGCCGACCCAGTAAAAGATTTAGGTGCGGCGGGTGTGGCGGGTGCGGGTGGTTTTTGGTTTTCCTATATAATATACTCGACTATCGTGGCCAGTGCCAAAAGTGGTGAGACAGGCGTGGTCAGGAGTAAAAGCGAAACTGGGGCTGTAAGGTGCTTGTTATCAAGTGGTTGTAAACTTAGGATTTGAGCGGGTTGGGCTGTTTCCTTGCCGGTTCTCCGGAAACGTCGTATCTTTGCGGGCGATTGAAAGATTGAAAAATTGAAAGATTGAAAAATTGAAAAATTGAAAAATTGAGGGATTGAGAGATTGAGGGATTGAGAAATTAAGAAATTAAGATATTGAGTATGGAAAAGAAGAATGTGAACACAACGGTAGAGGCGCTGCGCCGTGCGTACCCCAACGCGCGGACCGACAGCGACGGATGGGTGGTGAACGAGCCGGAGACGATGAGCCCGGACACGCTGAAGCGCGAGCGCGAGGAGTACTACGCCTGCCTTGACCGGGCGTGGGACGAGGTGAGCGTGACGGAGGACGATGCGCTCTTCGGCGAGCAGCTGGTAACGCACCTGGCGGAGCTGTGCCGGAAGGCGGGGCTCCCTGAGGAGGCGTGCGTGCGCCGCACGGGAGCCTACCAGCGCTGGAACCTCGGTATGGAGGGTGTGCGCCGCATCTTCCGCATCGCCTACCGCCGCAACACCTCGGGGCGCCCCTGGTCGGCCATGTCGTCGAAGGAGCGCATCGCCCGTAAGGTGCGCGACTTCTTCGAGCGCCGCTACGAGCTGCGCTTCAACGTCCTGAAGCAGAGCGAGGAGTTCCGTCCGCGTGCCATCGGCCCCCAGCCGTGGCAGACGCTCACTGAGCGCGACATCAACCGCCTGGGCCAGGAGCAGATGCTCGACTGCGGTGCGGCGTGGCCCATCGACATCAAGCAGTACGCGCAGTCGTCGCTGACGGCCGACTACAACCCGCTGCACGAATTCCTTGCCGGCTGCGGCGCATGGGACGGGCAGACGGACTACATCGGCAAGCTGGCCGACCGCGTGCCCTCGTCGCACCCCCACTGGCGCCGGCTGTTCCACCGCTGGTTCCTGGGCATGGTGGCGCAGTGGACGGGCTGCAGCGCCGACTACGGCAACGCCGTCGTGCCGATGCTCATCGGTGCGCAGGGCTGCCGTAAGTCCACGTTCTGCAAGCTCATCGTCCCGCGCTCGCTACGCGAATACTATATTGACGACATCAAGCTGGACAGCGCCGAGCAGGTGGAGCGTATGCTGAGCCGCATGGCGCTGGTGAACATCGACGAGTACAACGCCAAGAGCGACCGCGAGCAGGCCAAGATCAAGCGCCTACTCACCGAGCGCGACGTACAGGTGCGCCGTATGCGTTCGGACCAGTACCTGCTGTTGCAGCGCATGGCCTCGTTCATCGCCACCACCAACGAAATGCAGCCGCTGACCGACCGCACGGGCTCGCGACGCTACCTGTGCTGCGAGGTGAGCGGCACCATCGACACCGCCACGCCGCTGGACTACCAGCAGCTCTACGCCCAGGCGCTCCACGAGCTGGAGCACGGCGAGGCCTACTGGATGAGCGCTGAGGAGGAGCAGCTGATGGCCGACTACAACGAGCGCTTCCTGACAGCCACCACCGCCGAACTGCTGCTCGAGGCTCACTACGAGCCCGCGCCGCGCCAGAAGGAGCACTTCATGCGCGCCGTCGACATCCTGGCCGACCTGGTGCAGTATGCCCGCGGCAACGACCGTCCGAACATGCGGCAGCTGCTCTTGGCCCTGAAGGCGCAGCACTTCGCCCACGGTGCCGTCGGCGGACAACGCGGCTGGTATGTCGCCAGGCGAGAATGACATTCGCTCAGGGGGCTGTCCCCCTGAGCGTAAAAAGATTTCGATAATGAGTCGACTTTTTCTGAAGGATGTGGTTTGGCACACTTTTTGCATTAGTTCGGTAACTTCATTAAATTCGGAAAGTTCAAATAAAAATAAATAAGGTATATGCAAAAAGGTAACATCGGGGTTACGACCGAGAACATCTTCCCCGTCATCAAAAAGTTTCTCTACTCAGACCATGAGATTTTCCTGCGCGAGATGGTGAGCAACGCCGTCGACGCCACGCAGAAGCTGAAGACGCTGCAGCAGCAGGGCGAGTTCAAGGGCGAGCTGGGCGACCTCACGGTACGCGTCAGCGTGGATGCCGAGAAGGGTACGATCACCATCAGCGACCGCGGCATCGGCATGACGGCCGAGGAGATCGACAAGTACATCAACCAGATTGCCTTCTCGGGCGTCACGGACTTCCTGGAGAAGTACAAGGACAGCGCGAACGCCATCATCGGCCACTTCGGACTGGGTTTCTACTCGTCGTTCATGGTGTCGAAGAAGGTGGAGATTGTCACGAAGTCGTACCGCGACGGCGCCCAGGCCGTGAGGTGGACGTGCGACGGCTCGCCAGCCTACGAGATTGACGACGCTGAGCGCGAGGACCGTGGCTCGGACATCATCCTCTACATCGATGACGACTGCAAGGAGTTCCTGGAGAAAGGCCGCATCGAGCAGCTTCTGAACAAGTACTGCAAGTTCCTGGCCGTGCCCGTGGCCTTCGGCAAGAAGCAGGAGTGGTCGAGCGAGGAGAAGAAGATGGTTGACACGGCCGAGGACAACATCATCAACAACGTGGAGCCGCTGTGGACGAAGCAGCCGTCGACGCTGAAGGACGAGGACTACCTGTCGTTCTACCGCACGCTGTACCCGATGAGCGACGAGCCGCTGTTCTGGATTCACCTGAACGTGGACTACCCGTTCAACCTCACGGGCATCCTCTACTTCCCCCGCGTGAAGAACGCCATCGAGCTGCAGAAGAACAAGATCCAGCTGTACTGCAACCAGGTGTTCGTCACGGACCAGGTGGAGGGCATCGTCCCGGAGTTCCTGACGCTGCTCCACGGCGTCATCGACTCGCCTGACATCCCGCTGAACGTCAGCCGCAGCTACCTGCAGAGCGACCGCGAGGTGAAGAAGATATCTACCTATATCACAAAGAAGGTGAGCGACCGCCTGAAGGCGCTGTTCAACGAGGACCGCAAGCAGTACGAGGAGAAGTGGGACTCGCTGAAGCTGTTCATCAACTACGGCATACTGACCGAGGAGGGCTTCTACGACCGCGCGAAGGACTTCGCCCTGCTGAAGGACACGGAGGGGAAGTACTTCACCTTCGACGAGTACAAGACGCTCATCGAGGCGTCGCAGAAGGACAAGGACGACCAGCTGGTGTACCTGTACACCACGGACAAGGAGGAGCAGTACTCCTACATCAAGGCCGCCCAGGACAAGGGCTACAGTGTGCTGCTGCTCGACGGCCAGCTGGACGTTCCCACGCTGCAGACGCTTGAGCAGAAGTTCGAGAAGAGCCGCTTCGTGCGCGTCGACGGCGACACCATAGACCGTCTCATCCAGAAAGCCGACGCCCCTGAGAGCACGCTGGCAGACGATGAACGTGACAATTTGTCAGCCGTCTTCACGTCGCAGATGCCGAAGACCGAGAAGACGGAATACATGGTCCAGGTGAGCGCCCTTGGCGAGGACCAGGCACCGGTGGTCATCACGCAGAACGAGTGGATGCGCCGTATGAAGGAGATGAGCCGCTACCAGCAGGGCATGAACTTCTACGGTCAGATGCCCGACGCCTTCAACCTCGTGCTGAACAGCGACCACCGTCTGGTGAAGGAGGTGCTGTCGGGCGTTAACAACGAGCTGACCGCCGACCTGCAGCCCATAGAGAGCGAGCTGAAGGGCCTGAACGCCCGTCTGGCCGCGCTGAACCAGCAGACTGAGGGCAAGAAGCCCGAGGAGGTGACGCAGGAGCAGAAGGACGACAAGGAGGCCACGCAGAAGGCCATCGACGAGCAGAAGTCGAAGAAGCAGCAGCTGCTGAGCGACTACGCCTCGAAGAGCGACCTCGTGCACCAGCTCATCGACCTGGCGCTGCTCCAGAACGGTCTGCTGAAGGGCGAAGCCCTCGACCGCTTCCTGAAGCGCTCGATTGACATGATCAAGTAATTAGTAACTCAAGTCACTTAAACCACGAATTTCACGAATTAAACGAATTAATTGATAATTTGAGGATAGACCTTCGTTTAATTCGTGAAATTCGTGGTTGTTATATAAATCTTGTATGTTGACACACTTTCTTGCGTCTAATCGTCCATTGGTTCGCCGCTGAACAGTTTCTCGGCGTCGCGGCCAGCCTGACGGGTATCCTTGCTCATGATTTCGCCGACGGTGATCTCGCCGGGAGCGTCGGGGACGTCGTAGAGCGGTTCCTCGTAGATGTCCACCACGGTGTCGAGGTCGTTATGCTGGAGCGTGTCGACAGGCACGTGCGAATAGTTCACCTGGTAGTTGCGCTTGCAACCACCGAGCATCAGAGCCACGGCGACGACAACAGTCATCAGGATATATTTCTTCATAGTGTCAAGAAGTGATTGTTTCATAAGGTTTTCAGTTATTTTTGCAAAGATAGGCAAAATATCCCGAACACCACTTCGTTTTTTCTTTTTTTAACAAAGAGACTGCTTGCGGGCGGCAAGTTGGTGGCGCACCTCGCGCTTCTTGCAGAGCTGGTCGAGACGTTCGTGGACGTGGCGGTAGGACTGCCGGAGCTGATGGCCGTAGACCAGGCAGGTGAGGCCGAAGTAGGCGGCGGCCTGTATCCAGAGGTACCGGAGCTCGGGCAGCACGTCGCTGACGGTGGCCCCCATGCTGTTCAGCCGGATATAGGCGCGTGCGCCAAAGGTGCTGGGGAAGAGCCAGGAGACGCCCTGCCAGGCGGCGGGGATGTTGGACTGCGGCCAGGAGATGCCGGTCATGAAGAGCAAGGGCAGCGATACGAACACCATGAGCAGCATGACGTTCTCGCGGTAGCGCACGAGACACGATACCGCCATGCCGAAGAAGACGCACGCCAGGAGGTAGGGAATCATCAAAAGCAGCAGGGCGCCGGGCGAGGCGAGCTGTAGGAAGTGGAACAGATGGGGTACGGCGAGGGTGAGCCATGCGGCGACGACGGCGTAGACCATGAGGTAGCATAGCGACTTGCCGATGACGATGCGCGACACGCTGCTGTAGCACTTGTGGATGGGCACGAGGTCGCCGTAGCGGTTGCGCTCGCGGACGGTACCCGCAGCCAGTCCGATGCCGAGGACAAGCGTCTGCTGGAGGATGAGGATGAGCACGGCGGGCAGGATGGACGTGCCGTAGCCGCCCGTGGGGTTGAAGATGGGGACGTCCTCGTAGTCGAGGGGCTGTGTGGCGATGAGCTCATCGCGGGTGGTGATGCTGCCCGAGAGGCGTGCCTGCAGCTGGGCGCCCATCTGCTGGCTGACGGCCATCGCCGTCTGGAACACCGCCTTGTAGGTGAGCATGAGGGCCATGTCGCAGTAGACGCTGACGGTGGCCTGCTCCATGCGGTTGATGCGCGTGTCGAAGTCCTCGGGTATGAGGTAGATGCCCTTGACAATCTGTCGGCTGACAAGTGACTGTGCGTCGTCGATGTCCTCAGCATAGTAGGCCACATGGACGTCGGGCGAGGCGTCGCACATCCGGATGAACTGGCGGGAGAGGTGTGAGTGTGACTGGTCGATGACGACAACGGGCACCTCGCGGATGGTCTCGTTGTTGTACACCCACGAGTAGAGCAGCGGGTAGAGCAACGGCACGATGATGAAGAAGATGAGCACGCCCTCGTCGCGGAACACCTGCTTCATCTCCTCTCGCCATACGTAGGCGATGTCTTGTAGTTTAGGGAATGTAGACATAGGTGAGCATCGCGTTTTTAATCTTACGTAGCACAAACCACGGCAGCAGCGTGAAGGCGACGAGTCCCACGAGGTGGAACCAGGCGTCGATGAGCGGGTAGCCGTTGAAGACGGTGATCTGGTAGAGCATATAGTAGTGGCGCAGGGGGAAGAGCCACGACAGCGCCTGGATGGGCTCGTCCATGCCCATGACGGGGAAGGCTGAGCCGGCCAGTGAGAATCCGAGCATGGCCCACAGCGAGCAGATGCTCATCGACATTCGCAGCGAGGGGGTCAGTCCGAAGGCGAAGATGCCGAAGCCGATGGAGGCGAACACCTGGAGCACGGCGAGCAGGACGACCATCAGGACGCTACCCAGCCTGGGGAACTGCAACACCTCGTAGATGTAGTACTCGTAGGCGAAGATGAGCGCCAGGAAGACGAGCGCCTGCGGCAGGAACTTGCCGAAGATGGCCACGATGATGTTGCCGTCGGCCACATCAATCCACTCCTTGCCGCGGTTGAACTTCAGCTCCATACCCAGCGAGTAGGCTGCTATGAGGAACATGAAGAGCATCATGATGCCCGGCACGAAGACGGCCGAGAGGTAGATGTTGTAGTTGGACCAGGGATTGGCTATCTGGTGCACGTCGAGGCGTATGGGTTGCAGGAATGTCTCTATCTGCTTGTCGGTGAGACCGCGAGCGCTGAGGACGCCCTGCCCCACCCCTGCCGAGCCGAGCGTGGCGATGGTCTTCAGGTCCTTCATCAGCAGCGAGCCGCCGGTGAGCGATGTCAGCGAGTAGTAGTACGACACCTTGGGACGCCGCGAGGCAAGCAGCTGGGCGGTGGTACCCTTGGGAATGTAGAGGAAGGCGTATATGCGGTTCTCCTGGATGGCGCGCCGTGCCTCGGCTACCGACGTGTAGCTGTCGACGACGCGGGAGTTCTGGAAGGCATCGAGACGGCGCACGAGGGCACGCGACATCGAGGTATTGTCGAGGTCGACGATGCCCACGGGCATATCCTCGGGCAGTCCCTCGTCCATCATCGAGGTAAAGAACAGCAGGGCCACCAGCGGGAAGATCACCATGCAGAAGCCGTAGATGGGATTCTTGTAGAGAATCTTGCACTCACGCTTCGCCACGTTCCATATCAGCCTCAGGTACTTCAAAATGCTTAATGCTCAATGCTTAATGCTCTTCGAAAAACTATCCTCGTTCTTCAAAAAACTTCAATTTTTCAATTCTTCAATTTTTCAATTCTACTTGATCACCAGCGACATGCCGGGGCGCAGACCGTCGAGCTTGTCAACGGGACGAGCTTTCACCTCGAAGGTCTTCAGGTCGTACTGGCCGTTGGCTTTCGTGGCCTTCCAGACAGCATAGGAGCCCTGGTCCTTGATGTAGTAGACGCGCATCTTGATGTCCTTGTTGAACGCGGGAACGAAGGCGGTGAACTCGGAGCCCACCTTCAGCCCCTCGAGACGGTCCTCGCGGATGTTGAACGTGCCCCAGAGATCGTCCATGACGGAGATGGACATGATGGGCGATCCCGTGCCGACGAGCTCGCCAACCTCGGGATAGATGTTGCTCACCTCGCCGTCCTTCTGGGCCGTCTGCACCGTCTCGTGGATGTAGCTACTGACCTCCTGGACGGCACCACGGGCACGGGCCGTCTGTGCCTGTGCAGCCAGCTTGTCCTCGCGGCGGGCACCGTTGACGGCCATGTCGTACTGGCTCTGCGCAGTCTTCATCTGGGCCTCCATGGCCTTGTAGTTGGCAAAGGCCTCGTCGCGCTTCTGGGCACTCATCACACCCTCGTCGTAGAGGCGTTGCACGCGGTTGTAAGACTTCTCGGCAATGTCGAGACCGGCCTTGGCCTGCTGCAGCACCTGGTAGGCACCCTGTATCTGCTCCTGCCGTGCCCCGTTCTGGGCTTTCAGCTCGACGGCCGATGCTGCTGCCTCGGCGCCCCGTGCCTGTTCCATCTTCGCACGCACCTCAGGGGCATCAATGATGGCCAGCGTATCGCCAGCCTTGACGAAGTCGCCCTCCTTGACACGGATTTCGAGGATGCGTCCGGGCACCTTGCTCGATACACGATATTCGCTGACCTCCACCTGGCCCTGGATGATATCGGGATCACGGTCGAGTGCGAGGATGCCGATGACGGCAACGATGATGACGACTGCCACGAATCCGGCGACAGCAATCAGGATGTTCTTATGTTGACTTTTTGCGGACATATCTTCAATGCTTAATGCTTAATTCTTAATTCTTAATGCTTAATGCTTAATGCTTAATGCTTAATGCTTAATGCTCAATGCTTAATGCTTTATCGCGAAGCGATATCTATTATCTCTTATCTCAGCGTTCCGAGGGCTTTTTGCAGTTCTACCTGACTGAGCTTGACCTCTATCTCGGCATCGATTTTCTGCGACTGCGCCTGCAGCCACGCCGTCTGCGCTTCCATGACGGCGGTGGGGGTGATGACACCCTCCTGGAATCCGAGGTTGGCTATGCGGAGGTTCTCGTCGGCACGGGCGACACTCGACTGCGCCAGCGTCAGCCGCTTGTTGGCCTCGTCGACCTTGTAGGTCACCTGGTTCACCTGCAGTTCAATCTTCTCGCGAGCCTCGTCGTACTCCAGCGAGGCGATGGTGGTGGCACCCTTCGAGGCCCGCACCTTGTATCTGACGTCGCCCCAATTCCATATAGGAACGCGCATGAGAAGTCCGACGTGCCAGAAGCCGGCGAACTTCTTCTCGAAGCCGTTCAGCACGTTGGGGTTCGAGACGGCATAGCCGCCCGTCAGCGCCACCTGCGGCAGGTTGCCGGCCTTCAGCAGATGGGTGGCCTCGCGGCTCACGTCGATGGCATCCTGCAACAGGCGCAGCTCAGGACGGTTGCCGACAGCGGTCTCGACGTCGGGCTGTGGCGTCAGGGTGACAACGGCCACGTTCTCGGACGCCTCGTCGGCCAGCGTCACCTGCTCGTTCACAGGCAGTCCGATGGTCTGGCAGAGAAGCATCTTCGACAACACCACGCCGTCGTTGACACGCGTCAGCGCCATCTCGGCCTCGTTGACCTTCACGTCGACGGTCAAGCCGTCGCTCCGCGTGGCAACGCCTTCTTCTATCATCTTCTGGACATCGCCGTCGAGCTTCTTCACCAGCTCGAGGTATGCCTCGGCCAGCCGTTGCTTGTGCTTCAGCGAGACCACCTGCCAGTAGGACTGCTCCACCTGGTAGAGTGTGCTCTGCTCGCGGACGTCTGCAGAGTTACGCTGCATCCGTTCGTTGACGTCGGCCATGCGGTTGACGGCTGTGATGGCACCACCCATGAAGATGGGCTGTGTGAGCAGGATGGAGCCTGCCCAGATGTTGCGGGTGTCGGTACGGAAGGCGTCGACAATCTTCTGGCCCTCCTGGTTCAGTCCGACGCCCAGCTGCTGCATACTCTGCCCCATCTGCTGCGACAGTTCGCCCGACATCTGCTGGAATGCCTCTGCAGGTACACCCAGCTGTCCAAGCAGGGCGCCGACATCGCCGAGTTTCGCGCCCAGTCCCGACATGGCGGGCTGCAGGGCGCCGACGGCGGTGGTGCCGAGGTTGCCCAGCGACGTCTTCTGTCCGTCGTTGAGGATGGACACCTCCTCGGAGGTATGCTCGTAGGAGCCGATGGCGCTGACGTGGGGCAGGTACTTCGTGCGTGCCGACTTGCGGATGTTGGCCGCAATGTCCTGCTTCACCTTCGATACCGTCAGCTGCTTGTTATTGCGCAGGGCCATGGCCCGGCAACTGTCAAGCGTCAGCAGACGCTGGGCGCCTACCGAAAAAGGCAGAAGTGTAAAAAGGTAAAAAAGCAGATTTCTCCTTTTCATATGCTTGGATTTTCTTCTTTACTCGAACGTAAAGGTACGCGACCCGATCATGTTGCCGTCGACGAAGATGCTGACACGGTAGCTGCCCGCCTCGAGCATCTGCGACACAGTCCAGTAGGTCGTCACCTGCGTCTCCTCGCCCGTATACTCCACGTTCTTCTTCATGGTGTAGTCCAGCGTGCGGTTCTCGTAGTTGAAGGTGCCGCCGCCCTTGAGTGTGTTGCCGCCAGGGTTCTGGATGCGCACGTAGACGGTGCGGTTACCGTTGGCGGCGGTGACGTTGCGCGTGATGGCGAAGTTACACTGGATGGTCTTCGCGTCCTTGACCTTCTTCGACGGTTTGTCGCGCTTATTGATGAGCTGCAGCTGGATGTTCGTGGCGTCGAGCTGGGCGGCGATGGCCACCTTCTCAGAGAGCGACGCCTTCTCGCTGCTCAGTCCGGCAATCTGCGACTCGCGGTTCGAGAGCTCCTCCTTCACACGGGTGTTCTCAGCCTGCAGACGCTCGTTCTGACGGTTCAGCGAGTCAATCTGCATGACATAGTCGCGCAGCACGGCACGCACCGTGGCCAGCTCCTTCTTCAGACGGGTAATCTCGCGGGCATCGTTGGCCTTCACCTGCTTCAGCTCCTCGAGCAGTCGCTGGGTCTTCAGCTGCTCCTCGGTAAGCTGGGCGATGATGGAGTCGTTGTTGATCTGGGTCTTCATCTCGCTGTACTGCAGGGCGAAGCGTTCGTACTCGTTCTCCATCTCCTTCTTGTCGAGCTCGGCCAGCTCCTGCATGTCACGGTTCTCCTGACGCTGCTGCTGGAGGTTCATGAAGAGGTAGGCCACGCCGCCGATGAGTGCGAGGATGACCACAATCAGGGGTATCAGTATGGATTTTTTCATCACGTGAATGTTTTGAATTGATTGCAAAGGTAGGATTTTTTTCACTAACAGTTGACAAATTTAGCAAAATATTTGGAAGGTTCAACATTTTTTGCTATTTTTGCCGAACTAAAAGCCTAATATTCTATGAAAAAGGACAATTTCCTCTGGCGGACCTTTCATCTCTATTATGACGGTTTCAGGCAGATGACGCTCGGACGCACGCTCTGGGCCATCATCCTCATCAAGCTGGTCATCATCTTCGCCGTGCTGAAGCTGTTCTTCTTCCCCGACTTCCTGAAGACCCATGCCGGAGGCGACGAGGCGGGCTATGTGGCGACACAAATCTTAAATCCAAAATAATATGACAAATCTACTGTTAACCATCGATGCCGGCACCATTGACTGGTCGCGCGCTCAGTTTGCGCTCACGGCAATCTACCATTGGCTCTTCGTGCCCCTGACGCTGGGCTTGGCGCTCATCATGGGCATTGTGGAGACGCGCTATTACAGGAAACATAAAGCCTTCGCCAACGGACAGGGCGACGGCGATGACGTTCGCTTCTGGAAGAGTGCTGCGCAGTTCTGGCAGCGGCTCTTCGGCATCAACTTCGCCATGGGTGTGGCCACGGGCATCATCCTGGAATTTGAGTTCGGCACGAACTGGTCCAACTACTCGTGGTTCGTCGGCGACATCTTCGGCGCCCCGCTGGCCATCGAGGGCATCGTCGCCTTCTTCATGGAGTCGACGTTCGTCGCCGTCATGTACTTCGGGTGGAACAAGGTGTCACGCGGCTTCCACCTGGCATCGACGTGGCTCACAGGCCTCGGCGCCACCATCTCGGCATGGTGGATACTCGTAGCCAACGCGTGGATGCAGTACCCCGTAGGCTGTCAGTTCAACCCCGACACGATGCGCAACGAGATGGTCAGCTTCCTCGAGGTGGCGCTGTCGCCCTTCGCCGTCTCTAAGTTCTTCCACACCGTCACCTCGGCATGGATCATCGGCGCCGTGTTCTGCATCGCCGTCAGCGCGTGGTACCTCATGAAGCGCCGCGAGACGAAGCTCGCCGTCGAGAGCATGAAGATTGGCGCAGCCGTAGGCCTCGTCGCCGCCGTGCTCGCTGCCGCCACGGGCCATAAGTCGGCACAGGACGTCGCCGCCGTGCAGCCCATGAAGCTCGCCGCAATGGAGGCCCTTTACGACGGCGGCAAAGGCCAGGGACTGAAGATTGTCGAGGGGCTGGAGGTGCCCTACGCCCTGTCGTTCATGGCCACCAACGACTTCAACGGTTACGTCCCCGGCATCAACGACATCCTGAACGGCTACACCCGTGAGGACGGCACCCAGGAGCCCTCCGTCGACGAGAAGATCATGCGCGGCAAGGACGCCATCAACACCCTCGCCGAGTACCGTCTCTCTAAGATCCAGGGAGCCGACGAGACCAAGCTCAACTCCCTGCTGGAGAGTCTCCGCGAAAACATGCCTTACTTCGGCTACGGCTATGTCAAGGACAAGGCCGACGTCGTGCCACCTATCGCCGTCAACTTCTGGGCATTCCGCGTCATGGTCGGCATGGGCTGCGTGTTCATCCTCTTCTTCGGACTACTGCTCGTGCTGCTCTACGACATTCCGTTCCTCTCCATCTTCACACGGAGGCTGCTGGCCACCGTCGGACTGTTGCCCGAGACAGCTGCCGACAGTAGCGGTGTCACCGGACTGCCCGCCTGGCACTACTGGTTGGCTGTCGCCCTCGTGCCGCTGGCATACATCGCCTCGGAGAGCGGATGGCTCGTCGCAGAGTTCGGACGCCAGCCCTGGACCATTCAAGATATGCTACCCACATGGGTGGCCGTCAGCGACCTCCAGTCGTCGGCCGTCGTCCTCACCTTCTTCCTCTTCCTCATCCTCTTCACCACCATGCTCGCCGTCGAGATCAACATCATGCTGAAGCAGATTAAAAAGGGACCCCAAATGAGTAATGAGTAATAAAATAAAAATAGAAGTATTATGACCTACGAATTCTTACAGCACTACTGGTGCTTCATCGTCGCCCTACTCGGCGCTATATTAGTATTTCTGTTGTTTGTCCAGGGAGCCAACTCCGTGGCACGCTCATTAGGATGGACGGAGGAAGGACGGCGACTCGTCTACAACTCCACGGGACGCAAGTGGGAGCTGACGTTCACCACGCTCGTCACCTTCGGCGGAGCCTTCTTCGCCTCCTATCCCCTCTTCTACTCCACCAGCTTCGGCAGCGCCTACTGGCTGTGGATGGCCATCCTCTTCACCTTCGTGCTACAGGCCGTCAGCTACGAGTTCCAGAACAAGATTGGCAACATCCTCGGCCCGAAGACCTTCCAGTTCTTCCTCACCCTCAACGGCATCGTCGGACCGCTGCTCCTCGGCGGCGCCGTAGCCACCTTCTTCGAGGGCTCGAACTTCATCGTCGAGAAAAGCAACATGGTCGACCCGATGGCCGTGACACCCGTCATCAGCCACTGGGCCAACGCCAGCCACGGCCTTGACGCCCTGCTCAACCCCTGGGTGCTCGTCTTCGGATTCGCCGTGGTGTTCCTGGCACGCACGCTCGGCATCCTCTACGTCATGAACAACGTCAACGACGAGGACATCCGCTCACGCGGCAGCGTGCGCCTCATCGGCGCCGCCGTACCCTTCGTCGTGCTCTTCGTGGCCTACCTCGTCCACCTGCTGCTGAAGGACGGCTATGCCTACAACCCCGAGACGGGCGTCGTCTTCATGGAGCCCTACAAGTACCTGACGAACTTCCTGGAGATGTGGTACCTCCTCCTGCTATTATTAATAGGTGTGGTGCTCGTCCTCTACGGCATCATTACCGAGATGTTGCGCGGCAGCAAATTCTTCACTCATCACTCTTCACTCTTCACTTTTGACGGCATCTGGCCAGCAGGCATCGGCACCATCCTCACCGTACTCGCCCTGCTGCTCTGCTCGGCGTGGAACAACACCGCCTACTACCCCTCAACGGCCGACCTGCAGTCGTCGCTGACGATGCAGAACTCCTGCTCCAGCGAGTTCACCCTGCGCACCATGTTCTACGTCTCCCTGCTCGTACCATTCGTCGTCGCCTACATCGCCTACGCCTGGTACTCGCTCGACCGTAAGAAACTGACGCGCGATGAGCTCCGCGGCAACGACCATGCCTATTAAGAGGACATAAAGTACACGTAAATACACAAATGTTATGAACCCCGAAAGTTAGACAAAATACTTTCGGGGTTCATAGCATTCCTTTTGTGTACTTTTTTGTTTTTTGTATAGTTTTACTGTAGCGTGACAGCCATGAGGCCGATGACGATGTCGTTGGAGAGTGTGCGGAGGGTGAGCGAGCGGAGACGCTTCTGCGCGTTGAGCGGCATGGAGAGAATCTGGGCGGCACCACCGGGAATCTCACGACCGTAGACACCCTTGATGTTTAACTCTTTGCCCAGGTCGCGGCTGACGAGCGGTTTCCCGTCGGCAGTCGCCTTTCCTAAGCAGACGCGCAGGGGACGACCCGTGACTACGGTCCAGAAGGCCTTGCCGTCGATGTAGTAGTCTTGCTCGATGGGGCACCAGTTGAAGGGGTTGTAGAGCTGGAGGGTGTCTGACGAATTGTCAGTATAGCTGACGACGACGAGGCCGTTGTCGATGTGGCTCTGCATATGGTTCGTGGAGCCGGCCATCAGGAGGTAGGCCGTCGAGGCATTGCCCTCCAAGGGGATGACGACGCTGTCGGGATAGTTGTCCCAGAGCGAGGTGTAGACGATGTTCTGCCCCTGCAGCGGCGTGCGGAAGGGGATGTCGGCAAGCGTGATCTCGTCCTTCACGACGAGCGAGCGGAAGATGGAGTCGTTGATGTCGGCCGTCAGCTCGGGGTGACACCACTCGCCGATGCCCTGAACGGGAATCTGAAGCGTCGTGGTCTGTGGACGGGGCGAGAGATACTGGTTCTTGAAGATGTCGTCGACACGGGCGTTGAAGTAGCGGTCGATGGTCTGCGGATGGGATGGCTTCAACGGGTTGGTGTCGCCAAGGCCCAGGTTACGACGGCGGCCAGGCACGGGATGTCCCGTTCTCAGTACGCGGCCGGGGTCTTCCAACTCTATCACCTGATGCTCCTCGGCCGTACACTCGGTATCGACGTAATGGCCGTCGCCCGTGTTCTGGCGGACGACGATCTTCAGCGGCTGGCGGAAGTGCTGGGTGATATCGTAGCGTTCAACGTCGCCTTTGCGCGTGTACACATAGGAAAGGTAGGGCGTGTGGATGGCCACGCTGTCCCACCCTGTAGGGAAGCCGGGGCGGATGATGCAACGGCCGTCGAGGGCCTGCGGAACGATGCCGAAGAGGCCCTGGATGAGCGCACGCGAGGAGATGCCGATGCAGTCGCCGAAGTCGCGGTAGCACTCGCCGCGGGCGGCATCGTAGTAACTGATCTGTCCGAAGTTGCCGGGGCATTGGCCGTAGTACATCTGGTCCATGACGTTTGCCTTCAGCAGGTCGTAGCCCAGGAAGTCCTCGCCAGCCTCGAAATAGGCCAGCGCCATGTGCATCACCTCGGCGGCGGCCACGTTGTTGATGCTCCAGGAATAGGGCATCCAGTTCGACGTGGCAATGGTTCTGTATTTAGTACCTTCGACGTCTATTTTAGGAAGATAGCTGTTTGCCCAACGGACGGCCTTGAAGGCCTGAGTGGGCGAGCAGGCGCCGCAGTCGACGGGCGTGTAGATGCTCCAGACGGCGGGACTCTCGTGCAGGCGCTTCAAGCCCATGGCGTCCTGATACTCCGCCCAGACGCCCTTCTTGGACAGCCACAGCCGTTCGTTCATCGCCTGCAGGATGGCCTCCGCCTCCTGACGGTAAGGCTCTGGATCTTCGCCGATGATCTCAGCAATACGCGCTGCCAGTCTGTTGCCGCGATAATTATAAGCAGATGAATGGGTTACGGCACCTCCGTTATAGTAAAGCGCATCGCTGGCCCAGATGCAGCAGTAGGCATCGTAGAGGTGGTCGCCGTCGGGGTCGTAGTTGCGCTTCTCCCATGCCAAATGACTCTTGATGACGGGCCACATCTGGCGCATATAGTCCTTGTCGGCATCGTACTGGAAATGCCAGAGCAGCTCATCGATGTAGTTCAGGTTCATGTCGTAGTGGTGCATCTGGTCGTTGCGCTCGGGATTGCGGCAGATGTAGCCGTTGCTGTACATCTGCGTGCCCCACTTCTTTTCCGCCCGCGCCAGGTTCAGCGTCGTGTCCTGCGAGGGATGGGGAATGGTGGCAGGGACGTTGGTCACCTGACTCTTGGCATAAGCATCGAAGTGGCTACGCTGCCGGTCGTTCCAGCCCAGCACGTCGCCGACATAAGCGGCACGCCAGCCCGCCAGCGGCATACGCCAGCCCACACAGCCATGGAGCCACGTCTTGCCGTCCCAGTCGCCGTCGGCCGCAAAGGCCAAGGCGCTACCCAGAGTATTGATGTAAGGGTCAGGAGTCTCGAAACGGATGCGCTGGGCCAGCTGCATGTTGTAGCGGTTAGCCTCAGCCATCAGCCGCCGCGCCTCGTCCTGCGGCAACGTCACCACGCGGTTGATGCTGTCGATGACGAAGAAGGTGTCGCTATAGTAACCCTGGTGACTATCGTCCATACCTGCCGACTGCCACGTGTAGCGCTCCAGTCCACGCTCACCGGGAGCCGCCTCGAAGACGCCGGGCTTGTCGGCGCCGATGTCGCCATTGCGATGCAGTTTCGGATTGGCAATCTCGCACAGGCGTGCCTCGTAGCTAACGGGCTCGCGGAACCACATATCATGGAACAGCCAGACGGCACCCTCGCGGTCGTGACAGGCGACGACCTGCACCTCGAGCGACTGCTGCTCGCCCCACCGCTTGTCCTTCAGCACGTAGCGTCGACGGCCGTCAACGTAGTACGCCTTGCAATAGTCCGTCGAGTCGAGGGGCACACCGTTCACCAGGAAGCGCAGGTGGCGGTGGTGGTTCTTCTTCACGATGGCGAAGACGGGACGGTCGGACGTCTCGATGCGGTAGTCCGTCCAGCCGCCGTAGAGGGCACGCGTGAAACGGTTCACGCCGTTCTCGCAGACGAACGCCCCGGCCTCGGGGAAATACTGCTGGGTGCGCTCGACGCCGTTCTTATCGAGATTGTAGGATGTGGACTCAATGAAGTCGCCCACCTTCCGCGTCTGGGCGAAGGCGGCTGTGCCAGTAAACAAGGCAAGTAGTAGATATAGTTTTCGCATACGCCTGCAAAGGTAGTGATTTTTGGGGAGTGAGAGAAAGGAGAGAAGTTAAAGAAAATCAAAAAGCGGGACGTCGTCACGACGCTCCGCTTTTTATGAAAAAACAAACTACTTAAAAACTAATCTACTAAAACAAATCAAAAATATCGTTGTCTTGCCTCGCGGCAGTCATTTATCAGTTTTGACGCTGCAAAGTTATGAAGAAAAAATATATGCTGCAATAGCTTTTCTCATTTTTTCATTGACCTAAATCAAAAAACAAAAAAAAGGAGACGAACCGAAAAGTCCGCCTCCCTATTTTGTTATGTCGAGTTGACAATTCTACTACATCATGCCACCCATTCCCGGGGCACCACCCATCGGCATGGCGGGCTCTTTCTCGGGTTTGTCGCAAATCAGACACTCCGTGGTGAGGAACATACCGGCGATGCTGGCGGCGTTCTCAAGAGCCACACGGGCCACCTTGGCGGGATCGATGACACCAGCCTGGCGCATATCCTCGTAGACCTCGGTACGGGCATTGTAACCGAAGTCGCCCTGACCCTCGCGAACCTTCTGGACGACGACGGCACCCTCGCCACCGGCATTGGTGACAATCTGGCGCAGAGGCTCCTCAATGGCGCGGCAGATGATGTTGATACCCGTCTGCTCGTCGGCATTATCGCCCTTCACGTCCTTCAGGGCCTCCTGAGCGCGGATGTAGGTGGTACCGCCACCGGCAACGACACCTTCCTCGATAGCGGCGCGGGTAGCGCAGAGGGCATCGTCGACGCGGTCTTTCTTCTCCTTCATCTCCACCTCAGAATTGGCACCTACATAGAGCACGGCCACACCGCCGGCCAGCTTAGCCAGACGCTCCTGCAGCTTCTCCTTGTCATAGGAAGAGGTGGTCACCTCGATCTCCTTCTTGATCTGGGCGATGCGGTCCTTGATGGCCTGCTTGTCGCCGGCACCGTTGACGATGGTGGTGTTGTCCTTAGAGACTGTCACCTTGTCGCACGTACCCAGCATATCGAGCGTAGCCTGCTCCAGCTTCAGACCCTTCTCCTCGCTGATGACGACGCCGCCAGTCAGCGTAGCGATGTCCTCGAGCATGGCCTTACGACGGTCGCCGAAACCAGGAGCCTTGACGGCGCAGATCTTCAGACCGCCACGCAGACGGTTCACGACGAGCGTGGTGAGGGCCTCGGAGTCGACATCCTCAGCGATGACCAGCAGAGGACGACCGCTCTCGGCAGCAGGCTGCAGGATGGGCAGGAAGTCCTTGATGTTCGAGATCTTCTTGTCATAGATGAGGATGTAGGGGTTCTCCATCACACACTCCATCTTGTCGCTGTCGGTCATGAAGTAAGCGGACAGGTAGCCGCGGTCGAACTGCATACCCTCGACAACGCCGATGTGCGTATCACGGCTCTTCGACTCCTCAATGGTGATGACACCATCCTTCGACACCTTGCGCATAGCCTCAGCCAGCAGCTCGCCAATCTCCTTGTCGTTGTTGGCAGAGACGGTAGCCACCTGCTCAATCTTGTCGTAGTTGTCGCCAACCTGCTCGGCACTCTTGGCGATGAAGTCGGTAACGGCCTTCACAGCCTTGTCGATGCCGCGCTTCAGGTCCATGGGGTTAGCACCGGCGGTCACGTTCTTCAGACCCTCGCTGACGATGGCCTGGGCCAGGATGGTGGCGGTGGTGGTGCCGTCGCCCGCATCGTCGCCCGTCTTCGAGGCCACGCTCTTCACGAGCTGTGCACCGGTATTCTCGAACTTGTCCTCCAGCTCAATCTCCTTGGCGACGGTCACGCCGTCCTTGGTGATCTGCGGAGCACCGAACTTCTTCTCGATGACAACGTTGCGTCCCTTCGGGCCAAGCGTCACCTTTACTGCGTTTGCCAACTGGTCGACACCCTGCTTCATAGCGTCACGGGCATCAATATTGAATTTAATATCCTTTGCCATAATGTTTCAGAATTTAAAAATTAAAGAATTTAAAAATGTAATAATTGATTTATTTACATTTTATCATTTTTACATTTGCGATTACTTTTCAATAATCGCGAGGACGTCGCTCTGGCGCATCATCAGGTACTTCTCGCCCTCGAACTCCAGTTCCGTGCCACTGTACTTGCCGTAGAGCACCTCGTCGCCGGCCTTCAGGATCATAGCCTCGTCCTTCGTGCCCTGACCGACAGCCTTAATGGTGCCGTGAAGGGGTTTTTCCTTGGCGGTATCAGGAATGATGATACCACCGATCTTCTCTTCTGCCGGTGCGGGTACTACCAGCACGCGGTCTGCTAATGGTTTGATGTTCATAATACGTTGTTTTTGTTATTTGTTGTTTTAATCGTCTGCCTTCATGTCAGCGAAAAACGTGCCAAACTGTCAAAACTGACAATTTGGCACGCTCTTTTTTATGATCTACTTGCGGAATTAACCTTCTTTTGACTATTGGATAGTGACATTCCGCACGCTACAGTTCTCAATCATCGCCGGGTCGAAAGCCTTCTTCTCGTCCTGTACGCTGACATTCTCGAACGTGAAGTCCTTGAGGCGGTACTTCTCGGACGTGCCGACGTCGAAGAAATTCTTCGTGGTCATCTGGATGTTACGGATGGTAATGTTGTTGCACGTTGACAGCGGCATATCCTCACGGTCTTCGGGCTTGAAGAACTGCGTCCAGGGACGGACGACGAGGAACGAGCCGCACGTGCCGGTAATGTCCTCGACGGTCACATACTCGTAGTGCTGAGGCGTGTCGGGACGCATCTTCAGCCACAACACACGCGTGGCCGACTTGACGTTGATGCGGCGCAGGATGACGTTACGATCGTGGAGTGACTCCGAGCCAAGTGTCAGACAGCCATGCACCTTGCCATAGGTACAGTCCTCGATGATGATGTTCGAGTTGGGACCGTTGTTCTCGTCCTTGTCGGCCCATGTGCCCTTGCCGCCCTTCAGCACGACGGCATCGTCGTTGACGTGCATATAGCAGCCGTGGATGAGCACGTTCTTGCAGACGTCAAGGTCGATGGCATCGCTCGACGGTGCCCCGCGCTTGGGGTCGACCGGCGTCACGTTCTCCGTCGGCGCATAGATGAAGCAGCCGAGGTAACGAACGTTCTCGCAACGGTAGAGGTGATTCGTCCAAAACGCTGAATTAATGATCTTTACGTCTTGTACTGTCACATCCTTTGAGTTGGAGATATAGACGTTGCGCGGACGCATCGCCTCGAGGTTCGTACAGTTCTTGTTGATCTTACGGCGAATCCAGAACTCCTCCCAGAAGGGCTGTCCGTTGCCGTTGATGGTGCCCGGGCCGGTAATGGTAAATCCGTCCACGCCGTCGGCATTGACCAGGGCAGCAAAGTAGTCGAGCGTCTGACCCTCGAGGCGGGTCTTGAGGACAGGATAGTACTTGATGCGCTGGGCACCCTGGAGTTCGCCACCCTCCTCGATCTTCAAGTGGGTCTTGGGCTTGAAGAACAGGGCGCCGCTGATAAACGTGCCTCGGGGAATGACAACAACGCCACCACCCTCTTGGGCACAGCGGTCGATGACTGCCTGGATCTTCGCCGTCTGGACTTCTGCCGAGAAGCCGTCGACGCCATAGTCGGTCACGACATAGCGCTTTAGTCCCGAGAGGTCCACACGCGTCGTGTCGCTAAACCATGCGGAGATGGGTGTGCCGTCGGGCCACAGGTCTTGTTTCACCACTTTCTTTTTTCCCGCACCCGACACGCATATCGCGAGCAGGACGAGACAGGTAAAAAGTCTTGTTTTCATGTGCTTTATTTGTTCAGAGATTAGTTTTGCGGGGGCAAAATTAATAAAAAATCAGGAAAAATGTGCGACGATTCAGAAAAAAGTCGTATCTTTGCGCGGAAATACGTAAACTTATACCTTAAAAATGAAAGAATTTTTCAAGTACACCCTCGCCACCATCTGTGGCATCATCCTGCTGTCAATCGTCGGCGGCATCATCTTCATGATTAGTCTCGTCGGTATCGTCGCCTCGGGAAACAAGACGACAACAGCCCCCGAAAACTCGGTATTCGTTCTGAAACTCAACGCCACCATCCAGGAGCGCGCTAATGAGGACGATCCTTTCAGCATACTCATGGGAGAGATTGACATGGACGTCATGGGTCTGGACGACATCGTAGCCAGCATCCGCAAGGCCAAGGACGAAGAGAACATCAAGGGAATCTACATCGAGGGCGGCATCTCGTCGTTCGACGCCCCCGCCACAGCCCAGCAGGTCCGCGACGCCTTGAAGGACTTCAAGAAGAGCGGCAAGTGGATTGTGGCTTATTCAGACCAATATATGCAGGCCAGCTACTACGTGGCTTCCGTGGCTGACAAGGTCTATATGAACCGCACGGGTATGCTTGACTTCAAGGGACTCGGCGGAAAGGGCGAGTACATGAAGGGTCTGTACGACAAGCTCGGCATCAAGTACCAGGTGGCCAAGGTCGGCAAGTACAAGAGCTATGTAGAGCGCAGCACGCAGACCGGCATGAGCGACTACGACCGCGAGCAGCGCGAGGCCTACACCCAGGGTATCTGGCAGCATTGGCTCAGCGACATCGCCGAGAGCCGCAAGGTGACCGCCGAACAGCTGAACCAGCTGGCTAACGACAGCATCATCGGACTGGCCGACGCCAACGACTACGTCACGGCGAAGCTCGTCGACAAGCTGATGTACCCCGACGAGGTGAGCAAGGAGATCAAGGCCCTGCTGAAGATCGATGCCGACAAGGAGATCAGCCAGCTGACCCTCGGCGACATGATCAACCTGCCTAAGAAGAATAAGGACAAGGGCGAGAAGATTGCCGTCTACTACGCTTACGGCAGCATCGTCGACACCGAGGCAACGGGCATCTTCTCGTCAGACCACGACATCGTGGGCAAGACCACCGTCGAGGACCTGAACAAGCTGGCCAAGGATGACGACGTGAAAGCCGTCGTGCTGCGCGTCAACTCTGGCGGCGGCAGCGCCAATGCCTCAGAGCAGATCTGGCACGCCATCAAGGAGCTGAAGACGAAGAAGCCCGTCGTCGTGTCGATGGGTGGCGCAGCAGCCTCCGGTGGCTACATGATCAGCGCCGGCGCCGACTATATCTTCGCTGAGCCGACGACCATCACCGGCAGCATCGGCATCTTCGGCATGATACCTAACTTCAGCGGACTCGTTACCGACAAGCTCGGCGTCACCTTCGACGGTGTGAAGACCAACAAGTATACCGACTACGAGGAGAACCTCGTGCTGGGCAAGGAGAACAGCGCCGAGATGCGCTACATGCAGAGCTACGTGGACCGCGGATACATCAACTTCCTCGACATCGTGGCCGACGGCCGCAAGATGACGCGTGACGCCGTCGACTCCATCGCACAGGGACGTGTCTGGCTGGCCAAGGACGCTCTGAAGATCAAACTCGTCGACAAGCTCGGCTCTCTGGACGACGCCGTGAAGAAGGCCGCCGAACTGGCAAAGGTCAAGGAGTACCATATGGCCGCCTACCCCGCTCCCGCCAGCTGGTTTGACCAGCTCCTGAGCAGCAGCGACAAGAAGGGCTCCTACCTGGACGACGAGCTGCGCCAGACGCTTGGCGAACTCTACCAACCGCTCCTGGAGCTGCGCCGCGATATGCAATGCAGCCGCCTGCAGGCTAAATTCCCGTATCAGTTAGAGATTAAGTAACGACGGAGAAAGGAGATGGAAGGCGACTTCATCAAGATCAACGAATGGCTGACGCCCCTGAGCTGGTTCTACGGCTTGGGGGTTAACATCCGCAATTTCCTTTTTGACACAGGAATGCAGAAGAGCCGTTCGTTCAAGACACCTGTCATCTCCGTCGGCAACATCACCGTTGGCGGCACCGGCAAGACACCTCACGTGGAATACCTCGTACGCCTGTTGCAGGACCACCTGCGACTAGCCGTGCTGAGTCGTGGCTACAAGCGCAAGACCAACGGGTTTGTCATCGCCGACGACACCACGAAGATGAGCGACATCGGCGACGAGCCCTTCCAGATGAAGCAGAAGTTCCCGAAGCTGACCGTCGCCGTCGACCATAGCCGCGCCGATGGCATCTGCCGTCTGACCAAGAACGACAGCAAAGACGCCGACATCGATGTCGTCCTCCTCGACGACGCCTTCCAGCATCGGCAGGTGAAACCCGGCATCAACATTCTGCTCGTCGACTACCACCGCCTCATCATCTACGACAAGCTGCTGCCCGCCGGCAGGCTGCGCGAGCCTCTGAAAGGCAAGAACCGCGCCGATATCGTCATCGTCACCAAGTGTCCGAAAGACCTGAAGCCAATGGAGTTCCGAGTCATCACGAAAGCGATGGACCTCTTTCCTTACCAGCGGCTGTTCTTCTCGACGCTGGACTACGATGCGCCACAGCCGGTATTCATGGAGCACGGGAAGCACAAAGTGCTTGGAGACCTCAAGGACACCAACGTCCTCCTCCTTACCGGCATCGCTTCGCCACGGCAGCTCAGCGAGGACCTGACACCACACGTCGGCAGCATCACACCGCTGACCTTTGCCGACCACCACTACTTCAGCCAAAAGGACGTGGAACTCATCAACAGCACCTTCGACGCCATGCCTTCGCCCAAGTGTATCATCACCACGGAGAAGGATGCCGTGCGCCTGACCGCCACCGACGGACTGAGCGACGACGTGCGACGGAACCTCTACCAACAGCCCGTACGCGTCAGCCTGCTACTGGACCAGGAAGAGACGTTCAACCAGTACATCATAGACTATGTCAGGAAGAACGCACGCCGACATATTACGCTGAAGCCACGGAAGGTCAGCACAAAGGCCGACGACACGAAAGCTGAAGATACGAAGGCTGATGAAACAAATGCTGACAGCACGAAGACCAAGCGTCCACATACCATCAGCTTCCGCTAACTACACATACACCTATTTATATTATATAGACACATGGATATCGCTAAGCTGGGCGAGTTCGGACTTATCGACCGCCTGACAAAAGACCTGCAACCCAAGAACACATCAACGAAGTACGGCGTCGGCGACGACTGCGCCGTTCTCTCCTACCCCGACAGTGAGGTACTCATCACCACCGACCTGCTCATGGAGGGCGTACACTTCGACCTCACCTATATCGACCTGAAGCATCTGGGATACAAATCGGCCATGGTGAACATCAGCGACGTCTTCGCCATGAACGGCACGCCGCGTCAGCTGACCGTCTCGCTGGCCCTGAGCAAGCGCTTCAGCGTTGAAGACATTGAAGAGCTCTACGAAGGCATCCGCCTGGCCTGCGACAAATGGAACGTCGACATCGTCGGCGGCGACACCACCTCCAGCTATACCGGACTGGCCATCAGCATCACCTGCATCGGCGAAGCACGCAAGGAGGACATCGTCTACCGCAACGGCGCCCACGACACCGACCTCATCTGTGTCAGCGGCGACCTCGGAGCCGCCTATATGGGTCTCCAGCTGCTGGAACGCGAGAAGAGAGTCTACTACAGTCAGGTAGATGAACTCCAAAAAAAGATAGCCGAGGCAAAAAAGCAGGGTGATAGTCAGAAACTGTCAACTCTCAACTATCAACTGTCAACTATCGGAAAGCCCGACTTCGCAGGCAAGGAGTACCTGCTACAGCGACAGCTGCAGACCGAGGCCCGCGGAGACATCATCCAGCGCCTGCGCGAGGCCGGTATCCGCCCCACCGCCATGATGGACGTCAGCGACGGCCTCTCCTCCGAACTCATGCACATCTGCAAGCAGAGTGGCGTCGGCTGCCGCATCTTCGAGAAGCAGCTGCCCATCGACTACCAGACCGCCGTCATGGCCGAGGAGATGAACATGAACGTCACCACCTGTGCCCTCAACGGCGGCGAAGACTACGAGTTGGTATTCACCGTACCCATCGGTGACCACGAGAAGATTGAGGCGCTAGACGATGTCCACCTCATCGGCCATATCACCGACAAGAAATACGGTCATGTGCTCGTAACACGTGATAATCAGGAGTTTGAGCTCAAAGCACAGGGATGGAACCCGTTGAAGAGTTAAGAGCGAAGAGTGAAGAATTAAGATTTTTCAAAAAATAATTGCCGAAAAGTTTGGTGGGACGGAAAAAAGTTCGTACCTTTGCACCCGCAAACGAAAGGAAAACAAAACCGAAATGGTGCCTTAGCTCAGTTGGTAGAGCATCGGACTGAAAATCCGTGTGTCCCCGGTTCGATTCCTGGAGGTACCACTCCTCCTTTCATTATGAACCCCGTGAAGGGCCTTCGGCCTGAAGCGGGGTTTTTCATTTAGACATTCATAACCAACTCAAACGAGATTAATCACTCAAACGAGATTACCAACTTATCAATGACAATGAGAACGACACTCCTTAACGCCTTACTGCTGGCGGCTGTCACAATGACAGCCCAGACGGCCACGTTTACAAAGTCGGCAAAAGAAGAGATTGCGGAGAACCGCTACCTCGCTGGCAGCAACTATCTGGACTACGACCGCCAGCTGTCGACAACTCCCCTGACACCGGCACCCAAAGGCTACGTTCCATACTACATGAGCCACTACGGCCGTCACGGCTCACGTTGGCTCATCAACGAGGGTGAATACCGTTCACCCATCAACACCCTGCGTGACGCCCGCGACCAGGGCAAGCTAACGGCAGAGGGACTGGAGGTGCTGCGCAAGCTCGAGGAGTTCCTGCCCACCACGGTGAAGCGTCTGGGCGACCTGACGACCGTCGGCGAGCGGCAGCACCACGGCATCGGCCGCCGCATGGCCGAACACTTCCCCGAGATTTTCAAGACCCGCAACGTACCCATCGACGCCCGCTCCACGGTCGTCACGCGCTGCATCCTGTCGATGATCGCTGAGTGTGAGGAGCTGATGGCCGCCAATCCGACGGCCCGCATCCACAACGATGTCAGCGAGTCGCTGCAGTATTACCTGAACCAGCCGTGGGAGGGACGTGTCCGTAACGTTGGCCGCTCCACTGGCGACCGCGAGAGCCGTGAGGCCCGTCTGCGCTACACCCACCCCGAGCGTCTGATGAAGGTGCTCTTCAACGACGAGCAGTATATATATAATAATGTACGCGCCGGCGAACTGATGAACCAGCTCTTCGACGTCGCCACCAATATGCAGAGCCACGACACCGACATCGAACTGCTCTCGCTCTTCACCGACGACGAGCTCTACGACCAGTGGCGCATCCGCAACGTCGGCTGGTACTTGGACTATGGTGCTGCTCCCCAGGCCGAAGGCGTCATGCCTTTCAGTCAGCTGAACCTCCTGAAGAACATCATCGAGACGGCCGACACCGTCACCCAGACACAGGCCACCCTGCGCTTCGGCCATGAGGTGTGCGTCATGCCCCTGGCCTGCCTTCTGGAGATGGACAACTGCGGCGCACAGGTCGAGAACCTCGACACCCTCGACAACGTCTGGCGCAACTACCGCATCTTCCCCATGGGCTGTAACGTCCAGCTCGTCTTCTATCGTCCGAAGAAGGGCAATGGCGACATCCTCGTCAAAGGCCTGCTGAACGAGCGCGAGACCACGTTGCCCGTCGCCACCAACCAGTGGCCCTACTACCGCTGGGTGGACCTGCGCCGCTACTATCTGGAGAAAATCCGTCAGTTCGAGAGTCAAAACTAATAACACGACAAAAGCATTAAGGATAACACAAACAAAAGTAATGAGAAAAACGATTTTTGACTTATTGGACCGTAAGGGAAAACTCCCAATAAGTATGCTTACGGCCTACGACTACAACACCGCCCGCACCATGGACGAGGCAGGCATAGACATGATCCTGGTGGGCGACTCGCTGGGCAACGTCATGCTGGGCTACGAGAACACGTTGGCCGTGACCGTCGACGACATGATTCATCATGGCAAGGCCGTTTGCCGCGGTGCCAAGGAGGCTTTTGTGGTCATCGACATGCCGTTCATGTCCTACCAGACCTCTGTCGAGGATGCCGTCCGCAACGCCGGACGCATCATGAAGGAGACCAACTGTCAGGCCGTCAAGCTGGAGGGCGGACGCGAATATGCCGACCGCATCAAGGCCATCGTCCAAGCTGGCATTCCCGTGGTAGCACACATCGGACTGACGCCTCAGTCGGTGAACGCCTTTGGTGGCTACAAGGTGCAAGGCAAGACACTGGAGAAAGCCCGCAAACTGCTTGACGACGCGAAGGCGGTGGAAGAGGCTGGGGCCTTTGCCGTGACCTTGGAATGTGTTCCTGAGGCATTGGCGAAGATGATTACCGAGCAGTCGAACATCCTGACTATCGGCATCGGCGCCAGTAGCAGTTGCGACGGTCAGGTGCTGGTCTATCAGGATATGCTGGGTTACAGCGACGGCTTCGTGCCCAAGTTCGTACAGAAATATGCCGACTTACACAGCGTTATGCTGGAGGCATTCAAGCAATACAAGCAGGACTGCGAAGCACGCACGTTCCCTGGCGAGAACCAGACCTATGACATTAGCGACGAGGTGCTTGAGGAATTAAGAGTTAAGAATTAAGAGTTAAGAGTTGTCGCCTTCGGCGATTAAGAATTAAGCATTAAGAATTAAGCATTAAGATATGAAGGTAGTTAAGACAGTAAAGGAGGTAAGAGAGATTGTTGCCGGATGGCGCAAAGAGGGACTTAGCGTAGGCTTGGTACCCACGATGGGATTCTTGCACGAAGGCCACCAGAGCCTCATCAGGAAGTCGGCAGAACAGAACGACCGTACCGTCGTCTCGGTGTTTGTAAACCCCATACAGTTCGGCCCCAACGAGGACTTGGAAGCCTATCCGCGCGATCTGAACCGCGACATGAAGGCCGTTGAGGAGGCTGGTGGCGACCTCATCTTCAACCCTGAGCCCGAGGAGATGTACCCGGGACATTTCACCTCGTTCATCGATACCACCGAGACCACCGAACTGCTTTGCGGTGCCGTGCGTCCTGTCCACTTCCGCGGCGTGTGCACCGTGGTGGGCAAGCTGTTCAACATCGTGCTGCCCGACCGTGCCTACTTCGGACAGAAGGACGCCCAGCAGCTGGCTACGGTGAAGCGTTTCGTGCGCGACCTGAACTTCCCTATAGAGATAGTTCCTTGCCCTATCGTCCGCGAGGCCGACGGGCTGGCCAAGTCGAGCCGCAACACCTATCTCAATAAAGAAGAGCGCCAGGCAGCCCTCATCCTCTCGAAGAGTCTGAAGAAGGGTCGTGAAGCCATCGACAGCGGCGAGCGTGACTCTCAGAAGATCATCGACATCATCCGTGAGAGTCTGGAGACGGAGCCCATGGCCCGCATCGACTATGTTGAGGTTGTTGACTTCGAGAACATCCAGCGCACGCCCCGCATTGAGGGCGAGACGCTCGTGGCCATCGCCGTCTACATCGGCAAGACGCGCTTGATTGACAACTTTATTGTTAACGAGTAACTACGTTTACTTCGATAACTCCGAAAGATTAGAAAGGTAATGGAAATAACCCTGCTAAAGGCAAAGATACACCGCGCTGTGGTGAAGCAGGCCGACCTCGACTACGTTGGCAGCATCACCATCGACTCCCGTTTGTTGCGCGAGTCGGGCATCCTGGAATACGAGAAAGTGGAGATTGCCGACATCACCAATGGCAATCGTCTGGAGACCTACGCTATAGCCGGCGAAGAGGGCACAGGCATGATTTGTCTGAACGGTGCCGCAGCACAGCTCGTCAATCCCGGCGACAAGATCATCATCATGGCCTACGCCAGCATGACTCCTGAGGAGGCTGAGACGCACCACCCCGTGGTGCTCTTCGTCGACGAGGACAACAACATCGTGCGCAAGGCCACCTACGAGAAGCACGGCCTTCTCGCCGAACAATAACACCCCATGACCATGCTGACAGGAAAGACCATCGTACTGGGCGTGACGGGCAGCATCGCTGCCTACAAGACGGCCAACCTCGCCTCAATGCTCGTGAAGCTGGGCGCCGACGTCCACGTCATTATGACTCAGAACGCCACGAAGTTCATCACGCCGATGACCTTCGAGACGCTGACGGACAACAAGTGCATCGCTGACACCTTCGACCGCAACTTCTCGTTCGACGTGAAGCACGTGTCGCTGGCCAAGAAGGGCGACCTCTTCATGGTGGCCCCCTGTACGGCAAATGTCATCGGCAAGCTCGCCGCAGGCATCTGCGACGATATGCTGACCACTACCCTGCTGGCCACGAAGGCCCCCATCATCCTGGCGCCAGCCATGAACACAGGTATGTGGGAGAACCCCATCCTTCAGGACAACATCCAGCGGCTGCAGCGTTACGGCTACCATTTCGTCGAGCCCGCCGTGGGACGGCTGGCCTGTGGCGACGTGGGCAGTGGGAAGATGCCTGCCGAAGAACTGCTCCTGGAGCATATCCTGCTACATGTAGCCAAGGAGAAAGACCTCCAGGGGCGTCGTATGCTGATTACAGCAGGCCCCACGCAGGAGTCCATTGACCCCGTACGCTACATCACCAACCACTCATCGGGCAAGATGGGCTACGCCTTGGCTAAGATGGCTGCCCTGAGGGGCGCCGAGGTGACGCTGGTCAGCGGTCCCGTCAGCATCAAGCCTTTCGCGGGCATCAATGTCATCGATGTCAAGAGCGCCCAGGAGATGTTCGACGCTGTCTCCACACGAAGTGCTGAACAGGACGTCATCATCATGTGCAGTGCCGTTGCCGACTACACGCCTGCCACCTACTCTGAGCAGAAGGTGAAAAAGCACGAAGGCGACATGACAATCGACTTGAAACGCACCAATGACATCTTAGGCTATCTCGGCCAGCACAAGCCTGAAGGACAGCTACTTGTAGGCTTTTCCATGGAGACGGAGAACCTCATTGAGAACTCGCGTGCCAAGCTGACGAAGAAGAACGCCGACTTCATCTGCGCCAACTCCATCAGCAGCGACAAGACGGGCTTCGCCGTCGACACCAACAAGGTGACGCTGATCTCGCAGACAGAGACCGTGGAGCTGCCACTGTGTTCAAAGGAGGAAACGGCCGACAAGATTCTCGACTACGTCATCAAGGTAAAACAGTAAAAAGGTAAAAACAGGGTGAGCATCGTCATTATTGGTTCGGGTAATCTGGCCACACAACTCTCGCTGTCCTTGAGAGATGCCGGTAACGACATCGTTCAGGTGTACAGCCGCACGGAGACACACGCGCAAGAGCTGGCCGACAAGATTGGTTGCGATTTCACGGTCCGTCTTGAGGACGTCCGCCGTGATGCTGACGTCTACATCCTTTCCATCAAGGACGATGCCATCAGCGAGGTGGCAGCGACCCTTTGCAGTAGCCGGCGCGACGCTCTGTTCGTCCACACGGCCGGCAGCGTGCCCATGAGTGTGTTCAGTCCGTTCGCCAGCCACTACGGCGTGCTCTATCCCATGCAGACTTTTTCCAAGAACCGCCACGTGGACTTCCGCCCCATCCCCTGCTTCATCGAAGCCACCGACGCACAAAGCTTAGACATCATCCGTTCCTTAGCGGAAAGCGTCTCGGAGAACGTGGTTGAGGCCGATTCCAACCGTCGCAAGAAGCTGCACCTTGCTGCCGTCCTGGCCTGCAACCTGACAAACCACTGCTACCGTCTGGCCGAGCGCGTACTGGAGGAGGAAGCCGTAGACTTCCGACTCTTCCTGCCGCTGATAGAGGAGACAGCCCGCAAGGTCAGTTTCCTCACACCCCGTGAGGCACAGACCGGGCCCATGGTACGCTACGACACCGGCATCATGGAGATGCAACTCCGCATGCTGCCCGACGAACGGACACGGCAGATCTACCGTCTCATGGCCGAAAGCATTCACGAAGACTATCAACCAATAAAATAGAAGAATTATGGGAATTATCATCGGTATTGACGTGGGCATATCGACCACGAAAATCGTAGGACTGATGGACGGCCGCATCACGGCACCAACACGCATCACCGCCGCCGACCCCATCACGTCACTCTACGGCGCCTTCGGCAAGTATCTGCACGACAACGACATCGCCCTGCAGGACGTGGAACAGGTCATGTTGACGGGCGTTGGCTCGGCCTACATCAAAGGGCCCGTCTACGGTCTGCCCACACAGAAAGTAGAGGAGTTCTTAGCCGACGGTCTGGGCGCCCGCTACGAGTCTAAACTCGACCACACCATCGTCGTCTCGATGGGCACGGGTACCAGCTTCGTGCTCTGCAACGGCGATGAGATGCGCCACATAGGCGGTATTGGCATCGGCGGCGGCACACTGGCCGGTCTCTCGCGTATGCTGCTGAACACCAGCGACATCAAGGCCGTCTCAGCCCTGGCCATGCAGGGTGACATCCGCAACATGAACCTGCGCATCGGCGACATCTCCGCCGAACCGCTGCCCGGACTGCCCATGGATGCCACCGCCAGCATCCTGGCCAAGGCACAGAGCGACGCCTCAAAGGAGGACATCGCCCTCGGCATCATCTCGATGGTGCTGCAAGCCATCGGCTCCGCCGCATGGCTGTCGAGCCGCGGTTCCGACATCCGCGACTTCGTGCTCATCGGTAACCTGACGCTGTTGCCGCAGTGCAAGGATATCTTCCCGCCATTAGAGAAACTCTACAACATCCGCTTCCACATTCCGAAATACTCGCAGTACTGCACCGCCATCGGCGCGGCACTAAGCTATAACAAAAAAGCTGCTCAAGTCTGAGCAGCTTTTTTGTTTTCACTTCACTTCCTCCCACATCAGTACCGAGCCGTTACGGCGGGCAGGGTCAGGACCGGCGAAGTCCCAGGAATAGGAACTGCCCGTCGTGGGACTCTTACCCAGATACTTGTGGTTCTTCAGCGACAGCAGCATAAAGTCGTGGTCAAGGAAATCCTGCCACAGGAAGGTCGTGCTGTTGATATCATCAGTGGTGGCGAGGGTTCCGTCTGACGAAGCGGCAGGCACGAGCGAGTCGGTAAAGCGCACGTCACCGGGCAGACCGTTGCCATAGACCTTCACATAGCGGCCGTCGACACATTGGAGTGCCACCCTGCCCTGTCCGCGGTCTATGACCTTGAACTGCGTCAGCTGGCTCTTGTCGCCAGCATGGCTGTCGTGAAGCACGCCGTGTTTCAGGGCGATGGCGGGTCGGCCCGTGGCCTTGTTGATGATGCGGATGGTCTTGCCGTAGGGGATGTTAGCGCTGCGGTCGGCGCAAGGCTCGTCGACGGTGAAGTTGTCGAACTCGGCATAGCCGCCCTGTCTGCCCTTCGTGTTGAAGGCGAAGAGTGCGTGACGCGAGCCCTGGAAGCTGATGAGCTGATAGCTGAGGGGCATCATGTGGCCGACGGTCTGGAAGTTCTGGCCATCGGTGCTGTAGGCGTACTGCATCTTGTCGTTGTCGTAGTCGCCGATGCAGCGGAGGTAGATTTTCCCGTTGGCGAAACCAACGGGCACACTGACGGTGTCGTTGGTAAGTTGCTCGAAGCAGCGAAGGGTGAGGGTGTTGCCCTGCTTGACGATGCCTATCCACGAACAAGGCACGTTGATGTTGCCCAGTCCGCAGACGTCGCCGTCCTTCATACCCTTGGTGTAGAGCTCGACGGTGGCGACGGACTTCGGGCCGATGACGCGCTGGGTGAGCGTGTTGCGGGCCCACATCAGCTGTTCGGCGGGCTGGCTCTGTATGCGCAAGCGGCCGCCACGGAGGCTCCACTGCTTGTCGTCCGGATTATGGTTCCATTGCCACACGCGGGCGAACGTCTTTCCATTAAAGTCATCGCTGCGGTTGTAAGGAGCCGTCATGGGCTGTGCCTCGTCGCCGATGGCGTAGCAGCCCAGCTTGGTGTCGGGCTTGAACCACGTACGGGGGGCACGACCCAGATTGCCCTTAAGTCCCACCATCGGCCAGCCATCCTCCCAAGTCATGGGCATCAGGCAGACGGTGCGACCAATAGAATGGAAGTCCTGCATGAAGAGTGCCCACCATGAGCCGTCCTTTGCCTGCACGATGCCGCCCTGATGGGCATTCGAGCAGGCTGTGGCGTCCTTGTCGAGCGGGCCGAGCTGGAACTTTGTGCCATCCTCGCCGATGCGGTACTTCGTGCCACGAGGCACCTGTGTCAGCGAAGCAGCATGGTAGCCGTAGGTCTCGTCGGCCTGGATGACCCGTGTCTCATAAGGTCCCCAGATACTTTTAGAACGTGAGCAGAGTGTACGACCGTTGGGCGAGTAGTCAGTAGATATGAGATAGTACATACCATCAATCTTATACATGTGGTGCCCCTCGCCTACGCCATTGCCTTCGGGTATGATGGTGCGCTCCGTTCCCTCCACAGGTCCGCTCATGTCGGGCTTCAGCTCGGTACACTTCACCTCGCCGTAGCCGTGAATGGCATAAATCTTGCCGTCATCATCGAACAGCACGCCGAGGTCATAGATATTACCCTGCATGTTGTGGTGTGTCCACGGACCGCGTATATCTTTTGCCGTGTAGCACTGCAGACCCTTGCCGTTGATATTGGAGAAGACATAGAACTGGCCGTTTGCATAGCGTATGCATGGCGCCCAGATGCCCTGGCCATAAATCTCCTGATGGTTCTTCAGCGCGAAGCGGTCCTCGGGGAAGTCGAAGCGGTCGAAGCAGTAGGAGGCAAACTCCCAGTTCACCAGATCCTTCGAATGGAGGATGACCAGACCGGGTACCGCATGCATCGTCGTGCCAGCCAGGTAGTAGTCGTCGCCCACACGGATGACGTCGGGGTCGGAGAACTCGTCATAGAACAGGGGATTGGTAAACGTACCATTGCCGTTGTCGGCCGTCCACGACTTGTTTTGTGCCATTACGCCTGATGCTGTGAGCGCCATCAGCACGCCCAAGATTAGTTTTTTCATTGTTCTTTTTGTTTGTTAGTTCACATTCAGAGCGCGAAGTTACAAAAAAACTTTCATTCTTTGCGCAAAAACGGAAAAAAAGTAGTAATTTTGCACCCTAAATAACGAAACAGTAACAAAACGTAAGCATAAGAATATGGAAAAGAAACTTTTGTTAGGCGACGAGGCCATTGCCTTAGGCGCTCTGCACGCCGGACTCTCCGGCGTCTACGCCTACCCCGGCACCCCGTCAACCGAGATTACCGAGTTTATCCAGGGCAACCCGCTGGCGCGTGAGCGCGGCGTCCACAGCCGCTGGAGTACCAACGAGAAGACGGCCATGGAGGCAGCCCTCGGCATGTCGTTCATGGGCAAGCGCGCCCTGGTGTGTATGAAGCACGTGGGACTGAACGTCTGTGCCGACCCGTTCGTCAACAGCGGCATGACGGGCGTCAACGGTGGCGTCGTCGTCCTGGTGGCCGACGACCCGTCGATGCACTCTTCGCAGGACGAGCAGGACTCCCGCTTCTATGGTAAGTTCGCCATGATACCCACCTTCGAACCCTCCAATCAGCAGGAGGCCTACGACATGATGGCCGTGGCCTTCGACTACTCCGAGCAGCAGAAGCTGCCGGTGCTGATGCGTGTCACCACCCGCATGGCCCACAGCCGCGCCGTCGTCCAGTGTGCTGACGCACCGCGTGAGGAGAACGCCCTAAACTACAACGCCGAGGCCAAGAACTGGGTGCTTCTGCCCGCCAACGCCCGTCGTCGCAACGACGTGGTGACGGCCCAGCAGGCACAGCTCGAGCAGGACGCTGCCAACTCTTCCTTTAACAGCTATCAGGAAGGCACCGACAAGTCGCTCGGCATCCTCGCCAGCGGCATCGGCTACAACTACGTCATGGAGAGTTTCTCCGGCGCCTGCCCCTACCCCATCCTGAAGATCTCGCAGTACCCGCTGCCGAAGCAGCTCGTGCGCCGCTTGATGGACGAGACGGAGCAGCTGCTCATCGTCGAGGAGGGTCAGCCGTTCATCGAGGACATCGTCCGCGGCGTCTCCGACGACCAGACCATCCACGGCAAGCTCGACGCCACCCTGCCCCGCACCGGTGAGCTGACCCCTGACGCCGTCAAGAAGGCGTTAGCCAAACTGTCAACTGTCAACTGTCAACTGTCAACTGATGAAGGCTTCGCCTCCTGCGAAGACATCGTTCCCCGTCCCCCCGCACTCTGCCAGGGCTGCGGCCACCGCGATGTCTACGCCGCCCTCAACGAGGTGCTGAAGGAGTACGACAACCCGCGCGTCTTCGGCGACATCGGCTGCTACACGCTGGGCTTCCTGCCCCCGTTCCGTGCCATCCACTCGTGCGTTGACATGGGTGCCTCGATCACCATGGCCAAGGGTGCTGCCGATGCCGGCCAGTGGCCTGCCGTAGCCATCATCGGCGACTCCACCTTTACGCATAGCGGCATGACGGGTCTGCTCGATGCCATCAACGAGAATGCGAACATCACCGTCATCATCAGCGACAACCTGACGACGGGCATGACCGGTGGTCAGGACTCGGCCGGCACCAATAAGTTCGAGGCCATCTGCCGCGGACTGGGTCTTAGCGACGAGCACCTGAAGGTCGTCGTTCCCCTGCCGAAGAATATGCCGGAGATCACACAGATCATCCGTGACGAGATCAACTACAAGGGCACCTCTGTCATCATCCCGCGCCGCGAGTGTATGCAGACACTGCAGAGGCATCTGAAGCAGAAGAAGGCAGCAGAAAAGAAATGAAGAATTGAAGGATTGAAGAATTGAAGTTATGAAAACAGATATCATACTTTGCGGCGTAGGAGGACAGGGAATCCTCTCCATCGCTACCATCATCGGCGAGGCCGCCATGAACGAGAACCTTTACATCAAGCAGGCCGAGGTACACGGCATGAGCCAGCGCGGCGGCGACGTCCAGTCGAACCTGCGCATCTCCTCCGACCCCATCCACAGCGACCTCATTCCCAAGGGCGGTGCCGACGTCATCATCTCGATGGAGCCCATGGAGGCTCTGCGCTACCTGCCCTACCTCGCCAAGGACGGATGGATCATCACCTCGTCGACGCCTTTCGTCAACATCCCGAACTATCCCGACATGGAGGTCATCAACGCCGATCTCGACAAGCTGCCGAACGTCATCAAGATCGACATCGAGCAGATGGCCAAGGACAACGGCATAGCCCGCTCGGCCAACGTCATCCTGCTCGGTGCAGCCCAGAAGGCCCTCGGCATTGAGTACACGAAACTCGAGGATGCCATCCGCCGTGTCTTCGGTCGCAAGGGCGACGCTGTCGTCGAGGCCAACATCAAGGCGCTGGCCCTGGGTCGCGCTGCTCAAAAGTAATCATTTCGTAATAATGACAAACGTTATAACGTCATAACGATAATAATGAAACCGACACCTATTAAGAAAGAGATTGTCGACGGACTGATTGCGAAGATGGGCATTCAGGACTTCGCCAAGGCCACCATCCGCGAGGTGAAGCAGGTCGCTGCCACGGCCGAGAAAGAGAGCGGCGTGGAGTATATCAAGATGGAGATGGGCATCCCCGGACTGCCCGCCGCACAGGTGGGCGTCGACGCCCAGGTGAAAGCCCTCCAGGACGGCATCGCCCACTCCTACCCCGACATCCAGGGCTATCCTGAGCTGAAGCGTCAGGCCTCGCGATTCGTCAAGGCATTCATCGGCGTCGACGTGGCAGCCGAGGGCTGCGTGCCCGTCACGGGAAGTATGCAGGGCACCTTCGCCTCATTTCTCACCTGTTCGCAGGCTGACAAGATGAAGGACACCGTGCTGTTCATTGACCCCGGCTTCCCCGTGCAGAAGATGCAGCTGCAGGTCATGGGCGTCCGCTACGAGACGTTCGACGTCTACGACTTCCGCGGCGAGAAGCTCGGTCCGAAGCTGGAGTCCTACCTCAAGGCGCGCAACATCTGCGCCATCGTCTACTCCAACCCCAACAACCCCTCGTGGGTATGTCTGACGGAGGAGGAGCTCCAGACCATCGGCCGCCTGGCCACGCAGTACGACTGTATCATCATGGAGGATCTGGCCTACTTCGCCATGGACTTCCGTCAGGACCTCTCCACGCCCTTCGAGCCGCCCTACCAGCCCACCGTGGCACGCTATACGGACAACTATATGCTGCTCATCTCGGGCTCCAAGGCGTTCTCCTATGCCGGCGAGCGCATCGGCGTGGTGTGCATCTCCGACAAGCTGTTCCACCGTCACTACGACGACTTGGCGAAGCGCTACGAGGGTCTGCCCTTCGGACTGGTATTCTCCACCCGTATGCTCTACGCCCTGTCGAGCGGCACGAGCCACTCGGCACAGTACGCCCTGGCCGCCATGTTCCGCGCCGCCTGCGACGGCGAGTACCGTTTCCGCGACGAGGTGAAGGTCTACGGCGACCGCGCCCACAAGCTGAAGGAAATCTTCTGCCGTCACGGCTTCCACATCGTCTACGACAAGGACGGCGACCAGCCTGTGGCCGACGGTTTCTACTTCACCATCGGTTACAAGGGCATGACCAGCGGACAGCTGGCCCGCGAGCTGATGTACTACGGCGTCTCGGCCATCTGCCTCGTCACCACCGGCTCGCACCAGGAGGGCCTGCGCGTCTGCACCTCGTTCATTGAGGACCACCAGTACCAGCAGCTCGACGAGCGCATGGCCATCTTCGCCGAGAACAACCCGGCATGACGGCTCCGCAGCCAAAAGACAAACCCCATGAGAATTCTGAAAACACTATGTATGCTGACAGTAGCCACCTTGGCTACTGTCAGCGTTTCAGCACAGAGGATCCGTACCATCGACAAGGACGGACAGCCCGTGCCCTACGTGTCGGTGATGACGACCGACGCGAAGTTTATCGGCATCACCGACGACGACGGTGTGATAGCCGACGTGAAGGGTGCCGACACCATCACAGTCAGCCACATAGCCTACAAGCCTAAATTATATAAGGTGAACGGCAAGAGCGGCAGCATCACGCTCGAGGACGCCGACTTCGGACTGCCTGAGATTGTGGTGAAGAAGAAGCCGCTGGTCTATGTGCAGACGTACTACCGTATGTACTACTACGACGACGAAGACGGCGTGTCCTACTATCGTGTGGGACTGACGGACAACGTGTATGACCGCACGACGAAAAAGCTGTCGGCCAGCACCACCAACGCATCGAAGGCCATGTACGGCATCCTGAAGACGACGCTCAATGCGCTGGTTGGCAGAATCCTGAACCATGCCAGTCAGATTCAGATGAAGAAGCGCGAAGAGACGCTTGTCAACAACAACAAGGAGATCCAGCTGAAGATCACCCCCGAAGGGCCGGGCAAGAAGCGCATCAGCGACTTCAAGGGCACCATCGGCCACATCACCGACGACCTCTCGGCAGGCCGTCGCCGCATCTCCATCAGCACCGACCTCATGTCACGCCACCGTCTGGAAGCCATCGGCAACGCCAAGAAACAGGCCAAGCGTGAGAAGCGGGAGGCCAAGAAGAAGAACCAACAGGAGTCCGACTTCATCATCTACCGCATCGACGAGGCTGGCAACTACGCGCCCGAGGACTTCGTGATGGCACAGAACATGACCAGCTATGACAAGGAGAGCGACGGCAAGGACCTGCATACAGTCCTGGCCATGCAGGTGTTTACCACCGACCGCGCCTACGTTGACAAGGCAGAGCTGAAGGCGCTGAAGAAGGCGAACAAGATGAAGATGACCTACCAGAACATCCGGCAGTTCGAGCGCGCTCACAACATCCCCGCCCTGGATCCCGTCATCCAGCAGAAGCTCAACGAACTCTGGAAGACGGGGGAATGACCTGTTTTGCCAGCACATAGCACACCGTTGGTCAACAATAGCGGAATGCATATTTATCCGCATATTTATGTGTAATAAGATGACCTTTAGCGCGCTAAAGGTCATCTTTTCGTTTCTAAAGACCACCTTTTCGCGGCTAAAGGTCACCTTTTCAGAGCTAAAGGTCATGAACACGAAATTATTGTTATATTTGAGAAACGAATTCTCCCAATTGACATTAATTTTCCTAATTACAATTTTGGAAGTGAATATTTATACGCCCCTTTTCAAAGAAAAGAATTTTGTTATTTAAGAAACGAATTTGAATAATTAATAGGAAAATTCGTTTCTAAACAAAAAACCATTTCGTTTCTAAACAAAAAACCATTTCGTTTCTGAAAAAAGAGGCATTCGTTTCCTGGAGCCCCATATAGTACTGAAACAAGGAAATAACCTACCTATCCTGCCTATCCTACACCCACGGGCATAACATTATGCATTGAGCATTATGCATTAAGCATTGCTCTGGGTGTAGGATAGGTAGGATAGGTAGGATAATTTTCCCTTTCGCTATCATATACGTGCGCGCGTATGCATACACGCATTGTATATAGTAAAAGCCGGAAACAACCCGCTTATCTCGCTTATCTCACAATGATCCTACACCTGGCGCCGCTTATCCTGCACCCGAACCAGCACTAACAGTTCCGTTGAAGACATCAATCGCAGCACTAGATGTGTTGCCAAAGAGTCCACAGTAGGAATTATCCGAATGGTCGTAGCGTAGTCCCTTTATCGTGTGACCGTCACCGTCGAAATGACCAGCAAAGTCGCGGCTATCATTTCCGATAGAGGTGAAGTTGTTCGTCGTATTCGACGCTGGACTGGTGTGACGGGCGTCAGTACGTGAGCACCTCGACACCGTGGTCGGTCATCAGGAGCGTGTGCTCCCACTGGGCGCTGGGCTTCTCGTCCTCGGTGATGACCTCCCAGCCGTAGGGGTCGTCGGCATCAATGAAGACGCGCCACGTGCCCATGTTGATCATCGGCTCAATAGTGAACACCATGCCCGGGACGAGCAGCATACCCGTACCGCGATGGCCGTAATGGTTCACCTCAGGGTCTTCGTGGAAGGCGTTGCCCACACCGTGGCCAGCCAAGTCGCGGACGATGCCGTAACCGAACTTCTTACAATGCTTCTCGATGGCGTGGCCGATGTCACCAACGAAACCAAAGGGTTTCGCAGCCTCCATGCCTATCTCCAGACACTCCTTGGCGACGCGCACCAGCTGTTCCTTCTCGGGCGTGGTCTTGCCGATGATGAACATTCGCGAGGCGTCGGCATAGTAGCCGTCGACGATGGTGGTGAAGTCGACATTGATGATGTCGCCCTCCTCGAGGATATCCTCAGCCTTGGGTACGCCGTGGCAGACCACCTCGTTGATGCTCGTGCAGACACTCATGGGGAACGGCGGCGTCTCGCCATCGCCGACGTCGTAGTTCAGACAGGCGGGAATGGCATTGTGCTCGTCGCAATAGCGGCGGCAAATCTCGTCAATCTCCAGCGTCGACATTCCGGCGCGGATGTTCTTGGCCACCTCGTCGAGCACGCCGGTGTTCACGACACCGGCGCGACGGATGCCCTCAATCTGTTCGGGCGTTTTTATCAGGTCGCGTGTGGGCACAAGCTTGCCCTTGTTCTCCCAGTACATGACCTGCTTGTCGAGCTCGGTAGGTTCCTGGCCCGACAGGCAGTGCCATCTGCGTTTCTTGTTTCTTGCAATCATAAACTGTCAATAGGTAAACGAGCTGCCACCCAGGAACTCGCGCACCAGAGACGTCGGAGGAATCTGGTCGGCGGGAATGGGCTTGATGTAGCTCAGGAACTTCCTGAGGCGGTAGGCCTCGCTGTATTCCGGTGCGTTCTCGGGTACCTGCTCCAGCAGCGGTTCTGCCTGTGCCTTGATGACCGCCAACTCGAAGAGCGTGGCGGAGTTGAACATGGCGTCGGCATTCTCCTGGAACGGGAAGATCCACTTGTTCTCGCCGGCACGCACCGAGGGCCAGCGGCGGATGGTCTCAACGGCCGAGACGCCACGGTACTTGAAGTCGCGGATGATGCGACGCAGCAGACGGTTGTCGGTCGTGGGGATGTAGTTGTGGTTGTCGAGTAGCAGCGTCGTCAGCGCCGAGGCATAGACACGGTAAATCTGGCTCTGCGGCACCTGTGCCATCAGCTCGGGGTTCAGGGCGTGGATGCCCTCGACGACGAGTATCTCGTCGTCATGCAGACGCAGTCGGCGACCGCTCATCTCGCTCCTGCCTGCCTGGAAGTTGTAACGCGGCAGCTCCACCTCCTCACCGTTGAACAAGGCGTTCATCTGCTCGTTCAGCAGGTCAAGGTTCAGGGCGTGCAGGTGCTCAAAGTCGTAGTCGCCATTGGGCTGGCGCGGCGTCTTGTCGCGGTCCACGAAGTAGTCGTCGAGCGATATGGGGACGGGCTTGATGCCGTTGGCAGCAAGCTGCACGGAGAGTCGCTTGCAGGTCGTCGTCTTGCCACTGCTCGAAGGACCGGCGATGAGCACCATGCGCAGGGGCTGCAGGTGGGACGGCAGACGGGTGGCATTGCAGCGGCGAGCCACCTCGTCGGCTATCAGCGCTATCTTCTTCTCCTGCAGGGCCTCGCTCACTTGGATGAGCTGAGAGGCATAGCCTTTCTCCGTGATTTCGTTGAAATCGCCGAGGGTGCGCAGTCCGAGGATGCTCTGCCACTGGTGGTACTCCTTGAAGATGCCGAACATCTTGTCCTGATGGGTCATCTCACCCAGCTCGTCGGGCGTGTCCTTCGACGGGAGACGCAGCAGCAGGCCGTCGAAGTACTTCTCCAGTCCGAAGAGGTAGATCTGCGACGTGTTGGTGAGCAGCGCTCCGTAATAGTAGTCGAGGTAGCCGTCGATGTCGTAATAGGTGGTATACAGACGGCCAGTGCTCTTCAGCAGCTTCACCTTCGACAGCGAGCCGAGCTCACCAAACATCTTGATGGCCTCCTCGGTGGTACGCTCATGGCGATGGATGGGGATGGCGGCATCGATAATCTCCTGCATACGCTTGCGGATGCGGCCGGCATCGTCGAGCGTCACGGGACGCTCGATGTTGATGTTCACGAAGTAACCGTTGGAGACGGGGATGTCAATAGAGACGGTGCTCTTCTCGTAGAGGTCGTGGACAGCCTTGCAAAGGACGAAGAACACCGAACGCGTGTAGGAACGCAGACCGCTGGAGGACGTGATGTCGAGGAACTCCACGTCCTTGGCCGTGTACACACGGAAATGCATACCCTCGACCTTGTTGTTCACCTTGGCCACAATCGGGCCATGAGGCAACTGGAGTCCAGTTGCCTCATAGATCTCTTCCAACGTGCTGCCCATGAGCACGTCCATCGTTTGTCCGTTGTTGATACAACGAATACGTATTCTTTGTCCTTCTTCCATATTAAGCTAGACTATTGTAATGTCTTATCCTCCGAAGTTGTCGTACATGATCGACTCGGGATCGACGCCGAGGGAGTCGAGCATCGAGACGACGGCCTTCGACATCGGGCCAGGGCCGCACATGTAGTACTCGATATCCTCGGGAGCCTCGTGATCCTTCAGGTAGGTGTTCAGCATCACCTGATGGACGAAGCCCGGGGTGTACTTCACGCCAGCGGCATCGGCTGCGGGATCGGGACGGTCCAAGGCGAGGTGGAAGTGGAAGTTGGGATACTCCTCCTCCAAGCCGAGGAAGTCCTCGAGATAGAACACCTCGTTCAGCGCACGGGCACCATAGAAGTAGTGCATCTCGCGATCGGTGGTGTGCAGCGTCTTGGTCATGTGCATGATCTGAGCACGCAGCGGAGCCATACCGGCACCACCACCTACCCAGATCATCTCCTTCTTCGAGTCGAAGTGCGGGTGGAAGTCGCCGAACGGACCACTCATAATCACCTTGTCGCCGGGTTTCAGCGAGAAGATGTACGACGAAGCGATACCGGGGTTCACATCCATGAAGCCGCTCTTGTCAGCCTTGAACGGCGGTGTAGCGATACGAACGGTGAGCATGAAGACGTCGCCCTCGGCGGGATAGTTGGCCATCGAGTATGCGCGGATGGTGTCCTCGGGGTTCTTACACTTCAGCGGGAACAGTCCGAACTTCTCCCAACTGGGCAGATACTCGTCGCCAATGAGGCTCTTGTCGAAGTCCTTATCGTAGTCGATGCAATCGAACTTAGGAATCTTAATCTGAGCGTAGGAGCCAGGCAGGAAGTCCATGTGCTCGCCAGCAGGCAGCTGCACCTTGAACTCCTTGATGAAGGTAGCCACGTTCTTGTTACTAATAACGGTACACTCGTACTCCTTGACGCCGAGGATCGACTCGTCGACGTGAATCTTCAGGTCGCCCTTTACCTTGCACTGGCAGCCGAGGCGCCAGTGGTCCTTGATCTGCTTACGGGTGAAGTGCGGTTTCTCTGAGTCGAGAATCTCGCCACCACCCTCGAGCACCTGGACCTTACACTGTCCGCAGCTGGCCTTACCACCACAGGCTGAGGGCAGGAAGATGCCGTTCTGGTTGAGGGTAGCCATCAGGTTATTGCCCTGAGGTACGTTCAGCACCTTGTCGCCGTTAACTGTAATATTCACATTACCGCTGGGGCTCAGGTACTTCTTTGCCACCAACAGGATAATCACCAAGAGGAGTATGACAATGAGGAATACTCCAATGCTATATGCTATAAACTGTGCCATATTTCAATTCTTCAATTTTTCAATTCTTCAATCTTATATGTTCAGTCCTGAGAAACACATCATTGCCATAGCCATGAGGCCCACGGTGATAAACACGATGCCGAGGCCCTGCAGAGGCTTGGGCACGTCCGAGTACTGCATCTTCTCGCGGATGGCACCCATAGCCACGATGGCCAGTGCCCAACCGATACCAGAGCCGAAGCCGTAGATGATGGCATCCCAGACGCTGGTGATGGCCTGCGAGTTAGAGGGGTCCATGAGGATGCGCTGCTGCATGAACAGCGAGGCACCCATGATAGCACAGTTCACGGCAATCAACGGCAGGAAGATACCCAGCGCAGCATAGAGCGAAGGAGAGTACTTCTCGACCGTCATCTCGACCAACTGCACCATACCGGCAATCACGGCGATGAAGAGGATGAACGACAGGTAGCTGAGGTCGACGCCCTCGACGAGGCAGTCGGGACCCAGCACCTTGGTCTGCAACAGATAGTTGACGGGAACGGTCACGGTGAGCACGAAGGTCACGGCGAGACCGAGTCCCAGCGAAGTCTTCACGGTCTTCGACACTGCCAAGTAAGAGCACATGCCGAGGAAGAAGGCGAAGATCATATTGTCGACGAAAATCGACCTAAATAGTAATGATATTGCGTGTTCCATATTACTTCAAATATTTTTCTACAACGAATTTAACGAATTACACGAATTATTTCTCTTTGTAGAAATATGCACGATGAACCCAAATCACACAGCCAACGAGGATGAGCGCCATAGCAGGCATCGTCATCATACCGTTGTTTACATAGCCGAAGTCGTAGCAGGCATCGGGAATGAGTTGGAAGCCCAGCAGAGAACCGCGGCCCAGCAACTCACGGACAGCACCCACGATGACCAGGATCATGGCGTAGCCCAGACCGTTACCCACACCGTCGAGGAACGACGGCCAGGGCTTGTTCTGCATGGCGAAGGCCTCGAGGCGACCCATCAGGATACAGTTGGTGATGATTAGACCGACATACACAGAGAGCTGAACGCTGACATCGTAGGCGAAAGCCTTCAGAATCTGGGAAACGATGGTTACGAGAGCAGCCACAACCACCAGCTGAACCACGATACGGATGCGGTTAGGAATGGTGTTGCGGATAATCGAGATAATCACATTCGCAAAGGCGGTGATGACCGTCACAGCGAGACCCATCACGATGGCGGGCTTCAACTGCGAGGTCACAGCCAGCGCCGAGCAGATACCGAGTACCTGTCCGAGAATGGGATGGTCGAGGTTCAACGGATTAGTAAAAACCTCTTTATTTTGTTTACTGAATAATGCCATAGTAATTTACAATTTGACAATTTACAATTGACTATTTATTCTGCAGATTCTTGAGACCGTCCTTCAGCATGGCATCAACGCCATTCGAAGTCAGGGTAGCACCAGTTACGCAGTCAACCTGAGTAGCGGGGTCATCAACCTTCTTGACGACAGAGAGTACCACGTTGCCGTTCTCATCCCAGATTTGCTTACCGATGAACTTCTCCTGCCAAGCCTGAGAGTCCTTGATTTCAGCACCCAGACCGGCGGTCTCGCCCTCATGGTTGAAGTAAGCACCGAAAACTTTGCCCTCTGGATCGATAGCAAGATAGCCGCTGATACCGCCCCAAAGGCCCATGCCCTTCAGGCTAACTACCTGGATATCCTTGCCATCAATCTGACAAGCATAGATCTTCTGTCCATCCTGCTCCTGTTCGTCCTTTACCACCTCGGCATACTTAGCCTCGGCAGCCGAACCGTCCAGGTCACGGATATTCAGCGAATAGAGAATCTGTTTCTTCACGTCGAGCGCCACGTTAGCATCCTGCATAGGCTTCAAGGCCTGATAGACGAACGCCAGCAGAAAAGCCACGATGACCACGAGTATCGCGCTATATATAATAATGTACGCGTTACTATTTGTATTTAACTTAGCCATAACTTCAATTTTTTAATTCTTCAATCTTTTCTGGCGTTTCGAGATATTGCGCTCCACAACGAAGTGGTCGATGGTGGGAGCAAACATATTACCAAAGAAGATGGCAAGCATCATACCCTCAGGATAACCGGCGTTAAGCACGCGGATGATGATAGCCATTGCACCAATCAGGAAACCGTAGATGTACTGACCAGTAGTGGTGCGGCACGAAGTCACAGGGTCGGTAGCCATAAACACAGCACCGAAGGCGAAGCCACCCATCACGAAGTGGTGCCACCAGGTCATGCCCTGACCAGTCTGCTCGAACAGCAGAGCCAGTGCGATACCACCGACGAAGACGCTCAGCATGGTACGCCACGAGGCGATGCCCGTCCACAGCAGGATAACGGCGCCGATGGCGATAGCAATCAGGCTGGTTTCACCGATAGAACCGGGGATAAAGCCGAGGGCCATATCAAGGATAGAGGCATCGGGAGTGATGTTCTGTGCCAGCTGACCAAGCGGCGTAGCAGCGGTAAAGCCGTCGGCCAGGTCGTTACCCAGACCGAAGATACTGTCCTGAGCCACCCAGACGGTGTCGCCAGTCATCTTCGACGGATAGGCGAAGAACAGGAACATACGAGCTGCCACGGCGGGGTTGAAGATATTCATACCCGTGCCACCGAAGATCTCCTTACAGAAGATGACGCTGAAAGCGCAGGCCAGCGCCAGCATCCACAGCGGACAGCCGATAGGAATAATCAGAGGAATGATGATACCTGAAACGAGGTAACCCTCCTGGATTTCCTCACCCTTCCACTGTGCCCAGGCAAACTCGATGCCCAAACCGACGATGTAGCTCACCAGAATCTTCGGCAGAACGGCGAGGAAGCCGTAGATGAATATCTCGCAGAACGATGCCGTGGCGAGTGTGCCGGCAGCCGCATAGTTCTGGTAGCCGATGTTATACATACCAAACAGCATGGCGGGCATCAGGGCGATGACAACCATACTCATAATGCGCTTCGAGTCGATGGCGTCGTGAATGTTCACGCCACCTGCCTTCGCCGTGTCATTAGGCACATAGAGGAAGGTCTCAAAGCCGTCGAATACCGAGCGGAAGGCATGAAGCTTGCCACCCTCCTCGAAATTCGGCTTGATCTTATTGAGATAATTTCTTAATGCTGACATAGTTATGCGTTTTCTTTACGTAAAATATTCAGTCCTTCACGCACGATGCGCTGCAATTCCAACTTCGATGAATCCACGAATTCTGCAAGAGCGAAGTCCTCAGGAGCAACCTCGTAGATACCCAGCGCCTCCTGACGATCGATATCGCCAGAGATGATGGCCTTGATGAGGTATTCACCATAGATATCCATCGGCAGCACCTTGTCGTACTCGCCGCTCATAATCATGTGGCGCTCACCACCCTTCACACGGGCATCGAGCGCGTAGTTCTTCTTGCCACAGAGCCAGGAGAAGTAGCTGCGGTTCACGGAGAACTGCTTAAAGCGCGGCAGAATCCAACCCAGCATCTCGTCGGCATTGTCTCCCTCGGGAATCACGGTAATCTCAGAGGTGTGAGCACCAAGGAAGCCCTCCTTCGTTGTGGGACGGCCGGTGAGCACGTTACCATTGATGATACGCACATGATGGTCGGGATCGTAGCTGTTCGACAGCAACGTGGAGAGTTCCTCACCAACGAGCATATCGACATAGGCAGGCGCCTTCACCTCGCTGCCACAGAGAGCAACAAGGCGCTTCAGATTCACCTTGCCCGTGCTGAACAGACGGCCGATAAAGAGTACTACTGTAGGATCGCCAATCGTCCAAACCACCTCACCCTTGTTGACAGGGTCCAGATGGTTGACATGAACACCAACGTTACCGGCAGGACACTTACCGGCGAAGACCGTCACCTCGACGTCCCTCATCTCCTCGAGTTTGGAATCGACACCAATGCCAAGGTACGTCTTGGCAATCTTGGAGAGCGCGGTGAGACCTGTCTGGAACTCCAGCTCCTGACCTTTCACCTCGTACTCGAAGTCAGCAGCGAGGGGTTTATCACGCAAGGCAGAAACGAAAATGGCCTTAGGCTGAACAGTAGGATTCGTTGACACAGCATAAGGCAACTGATTGATGTATCCGAAGATGCCGGCTTCCAGCAGCGCATCAATCACCTGCTGACCGTTCATCTTTGACACATCTTTCTTGCCAAAGTCCGTATACTGCTGCTCTTTGTCGGCTTCAACCTTGACGCAGAGCACCTTACGACGCTCGCCACGCACCACCTCGCGGACTGTTCCGCTGACGGGCGAAGCAAACTTCACTTCGGGATACTGCTTGTTGACAAACAAGGCATCCCCGGCCTTGACAGTGACACCTTCCTTGACAACAACCTTTGGAGTAACGCCCTCGAAATCGTCGGGTACCAGCGCATACTGGCCGTTCGATTTCAGCTGCACGAGTTTCTCCTCAGCTTTGCCCTGAAGATGAATGTCCAAGCCTTTACTTAACTTGATTACATTTGCCATTTATATAAATGTTTGATTAAATTAACGCGTTAATCGCGTGCAAAAATACTAAAAAAATATGGATTATTGTTGATTTTTACTTCGAAAAATGCACTTATCACAAGAAATTATCGTAATTTTGCAACATCAAAGAAAATAGCAGAAAACATTTTGCTATCTCGAACTGACAACCAAGTGAACAAACTGAAGCGTATCATCAACTGGACGGTATGGACTCTGATGGGTCTGTACGTCTTGGTTTTGGTCGGTATAGAGATCCCCGCCGTACAACGGTTCATGGGCAACATGGTGGCAGGAGCCTTGGAGGAGAAACTTGGCACAACGGTCAGCGTCGGAAAGATCAACCTCGGACTGCTCAACCGCGTCATCATCGACGACATCCTGATCTACGACCAGCAGAAGAAGGAGATGTTACGAGCCAACCGACTGTCGGCGAAAGTAGAACTGACACCGCTGGCACAAGGAAAAATCGCCATTTCATCGGCACAAATCTTCGGCGTGAACGCCTCCCTCTACAGGAACGACTCGCTGTCGGCGCCTAACTTCCAGTTTGTCCTCGACTCACTGGCATCGAAAGACACGACACAGCACAAACCGCTGGACCTGCGCATCAACTCGTTCATCATGCGCCACTCCAACATCAGCTATGACCAGTGGGACGTGGCACCGACACCAGGACGCTTCAACCCCTCGCACCTGCACGTCAAGAATATCAGCGCTCACATCAACCTCAAGGCTCTCACTGACGATTCGTTGAATGTCAAGGTGAAGCGCCTGGCCTTCAGCGAGCAGTCGGGCTTGGACGTCCAGCGTACTGCCTTCCACTTGATTGCCAACAAATGCGGAGCGTCGCTACGCGATTTCAGCCTGCAATTGCCAGAGTCCATACTCCACGCCGACAGCATCGTGGCCACCTATCAACGCGACCGTTTGAAAGAGACACTCCAGTTCAATGGCGTCATTTCAAATACCGCCATAACACCTTCTGAACTAAGATGTTTCGTTCCTTGGCTAAAGAATTACCAACACGCCATTTCATTGTCGTCGACATTTTTCGGGACCCCTAACAGCATCAACATCCCACAGCTGAGCCTTGCCTCTAACAAAGGGGATTTGGCATTGTCAGCGCAAGGCTATTACCATCAGGCAAAAGGGGCACATCCGGAATGGAACGCTATCATCAACCAGTTTCATGTCAGCAACGAAACACTCGATTTCATCGGCAAAAACGCCACCACCCTACCCGATGCTGTCATGCGACTGGGTGATATCCAGATGACAGGCACCTTGAGTGGCGATAGTGATGGCACACTGACTGCCGACACCGACATCAGGACGGATGCCGGTAGTCTGAAGAGTGATGTCAGATGGACAGAAAACCGTGTTTTCACCGGACATTTGAAGACTGACGGCATGGCCTTGGGACAGCTGCTGGACAACAGCCGTCTGGGAACGCTGGCGGCAGACCTTGAGGTGAGCGGCAAACTCAACGGCAACAAGCTGGCTAGCCTCATGGCTTCGGGTAACATCCCCACCCTCACCTTCGACGGTCACGACTATCAGCAAATCAGTCTCGACGGACAGTACGCTGACAACCACCTCAACGGATGGCTGACAGTCAATGATGAACGCATACGCACACGGCTGGAGGCAGATGTCAACGCCACCTCGCTGAAGGACTTCACGGGCACCGTCAACCTCTCAGACCTTCATCTGCCTGAGAAAGACTTCAACTTAAGTTTCTTGCGTATAGAGTCTGGCTACGAGGACAACCTCCATGTTGTCAAGCTGTACAGCGACATGGCTCACGCCACGCTGAAAGGGCAGTTCGACTTCGCCACATTGCAGCAGAGCACCGCCAACATCGTTGGTTCGAAGCTTCCTACCCTGCCCGGACTGCCCCGTCTGACCAACAGCGTCAACAACAACTTCACGCTCCATCTGACGATGGCAGAGACCAGTTGGCTGGAGAAGCTGACAGGCATCAATCTCCTGCTGCAGGAGCCACTCGACCTGACGGCCACCGTCAACGATGGCAGCAGACAGCTGAATGTCGATGCCGTCGTGCCAAACTTCGTCTATAACGGCGTCGACTACAAAGACTGCTATATCAGCATCACCACACCCAACGACACGATGTTTGCCGACGTCTCGCTCACCAGGATCGACGACCGCGGCCTCCCCATGTCGCTGTTGCTTCAGGCCAATGCCGCCAACAACAACCTGACGACTGCCCTGTCATGGGACGACAATAGCGTGGAGAAGCAGATGAAAGGACGGCTCGATGCGGTGACACACCTCTACCGTAACCTCCGCAATGAGGCCGAGGCCCACGTCACCATCACACCCTCGCCCATCTACCTTGGCGGAGAGTTGTGGCACGTTGAGGCATCAGACATGATCTACAACCCAAAGGGCCTCGATATCAACAGTTTCACCGTGAAGAACGGCGATCAGCATATCATTGTCAACGGCAGAGCTGGCTCCGAGGCTGACGATGAGCTGATGGTCGACCTCAACAAGATGGAGGTAGCCTATATCCTCGACCTCGTCAACTTCCATGCTGTCGACTTCACCGGCAAGGCGACAGGCCGTGCCGTTATCGCTTCGGTCAAAAACGACCCGTCCATGCACGCCGACCTCACCGTCGACCACTTCACCTTCCAGGAGGGGCGCATGGGTACGCTCAGCGCCAACGTCGACTGGAACCGCCAGTTGAAGCAGGTAGACATCGATGCCGTTGCCAACGACGGCGACGATGCCCAGACCATCATCCGCGGCTACGTGTCGCCCGAGCGGAGCCATATTGACCTCTCCATCGGTGCCCGTGGCACACATATCGACTTCCTGAAGTCGTTCACCAGCTCGTTCCTCAGCAATATCAGCGGACACGCACAGGGTGACGTGCGTCTGCACGGACCGCTGTCGACGATGCAGCTGACGGGTATGCTCGTCGTCGACGGACAGGCTACCGTCACACCGCTGGGCACGACGTACACGTTGCGGCACGACACCGTACGTCTGGTTCCCGACGATATTCTTCTCCGCGAGATTCCCATCTACGACAAATACGACAATGTCGGACTGCTCAGCGGCGGCATCCACCACGAGCACCTGACGAACCTGACCTTCGACCTCGCTGTCCATACCGACCTTTTGCATGGTTACGATGTCAAGGACTTCGGCGATAACACGTTCTACGGCACCGTCTTTGCCGCTGGCGATGTAGCCATACAAGGTCGCCCTGGCCGTGTCACCATCGACTGCGACGTCACCCCGCTGCGCGGTTCCCTGTTCACCTATAACGTTGCCTCGCCGGATGCCATCTCCAACCAGGAGTTCATTACATGGAGAAGCCGAGGGCAAGAAGAGGCAGGAGAGCAGGAGAATGGTAATGGAACAGGACACGCCCCCGAGCTGCCGTCATCGCGCACTGACATCTACCTGAACTTCAACATCTATGCCAACCCCGATGCCACGATGCGTCTGCTGATGGATGCGTCGACAGGCGACTATATCACCCTCAACGGCTCTGGCGTCCTCCGCGCCACCTATTATAATAAGGGGACCTTCCAGATGTTCGGCACCTACACCGTCGACCACGGCACCTACGGCATCACCATCCAGAACATCATCAAGAAGAACTTCACGTTCAACCCGGGAGGCACCATCGTCTTCGGCGGCGATCCCTATGACGCTGCCCTTCAGCTCCAGGCTGCCTACCCCGTACAGGGGGTGTCGCTCTCGGACCTTTCCATAGGCAACTCCTTCTCCCAGAACACCATCCGCGTCAACTGCCTGATGAACATCACCGGACAGCCGAACCAGCCACGGGTGGACTTCGACTTGGATATGCCAACGGTGAACGCCGACGAGCAGCAGATGGTGCGCTCCGTCATCAACGGCGAACAGGAGATGAACCAGCAGGTGCTCTACCTGCTCACCATCGGACGTTTCTACCAGCAGGGCATGAACAACGAACAGTCGTCGCAGGACCAGACATCGCTGGCCATGCAGTCGCTGCTCTCCGGAACGCTGTCGAGCCAGCTGAACAACGTCCTGTCATCGGTCATCAAGAACGACGACTGGAACTTCGGTGCCAACATCTCGACCGGCACCGAGGGATGGAACAATGCTGAGTACGAAGGTATCGTCAACGGCCGTATGCTGAACAACCGCCTGCTCATCAACGGCCAGTTCGGCTACCGCGACAATGCCGCACAGGCCACTCAGTCGTTCATCGGCGACTTCGACATCCGCTACCTGCTCTACCCCAGTGGCAACCTCGCCCTGAAGGTCTACAACCAGACGAACGACCGCTACTTCACACGTTCCAGTCTGAACACTCAGGGCATCGGACTCATCATGAAAAAGGACTTCGGCAGACTTGGCGAGCTGTTTCGCAAACGTTAACGTTTTTATTTTCCTGTTTTTCCTTGGCGGAATCGAAAATAAATCGTACTTTTGTACCGCAATTGAAAAACAAATCTACAAAACGTTATTATTACAATGAAACCACTAAACAAGCAATTTGCTCCTAAGAGCGTGATGCCCGAGAAGGTCATCCAGTTTGGAGAAGGTAATTTCCTCCGTGCATTTGTCGATTGGATTATCTGGAACATGGACCAGAAAACCGACTTCAACGGCTCCGTCGTTGTCGTACAGCCCATTGAGCGCGGTATGGTCGACTGGCTCAACGCACAGGACTGTCTGTACCACGTGAACCTCCAGGGCCGTGAGAACGGCAAGGCCGTCAACACCCTTGAGCGTATCGACGTCATCAGCCGTGCCCTGAACCCCTACACTCAGAACGCTGCGTTCATGGCTTTGGCCGATCAGCCCGAGATTCGTTTCGTCATCTCGAACACCACCGAGGCCGGTATCGCCTTCGACCCCGCCTGCAAACTCGACGACGCTCCCGCCAGTTCCTATCCCGGCAAGCTAGTGCAGCTGCTCTATCGCCGCTACCAGACGTTCAACGGCGACCCCACGAAGGGTCTCATCATCTTCCCCTGCGAGCTCATCTTCCTCAACGGCCACGTGCTGAAGGACTGCATCTACAAGTACATTGAGCTGTGGCAGCTCGGTGACGACTTCAAGAAATGGTTCGAAGAGGCCTGCGGCGTCTATGCCACCCTCGTCGACCGTATCGTCCCCGGCTTCCCCCGCAACGAGATCAAGCAGATTCAGGAGAAGATCTGCTACCGCGACAACCTCGTCGTCCAGGCCGAGAACTTCCACCTCTGGGTCATCGAGGCCCCGAAGGAGGTTGCTCAGGAGTTCCCTGCCGACAAGGCCGGTCTCCACGTGCTGTTCGTTCCCAGCGAGGAGCCTTACCACAAGCGTAAGGTGACGCTGCTCAACGGCCCGCACACCGTACTGTCGCCCGTGGCATTCCTCAGCGGTGTGAACATCGTCCGCGATGCCTGCAACCACGAGGTCATTGGCAAGTACATCCACAAGGTACAGTTCGAGGAGCTCATGCAGACGCTCGACCTGCCGATGGACGAGCTGGAGAAGTTTGCCGGCGACGTGCTGGAGCGCTTCGACAACCCCTTCGTCGACCACCAGGTGACGAGCATCATGCTCAACTCCTTCCCGAAGTTCCAGGCTCGCGACCTGCCCGGCGTGAAGACATACCTGGAGCGCAAGGGCGAGCTGCCCAAGGGTCTTGTCTTCGGACTGGCCGCTATCATCACCTACTACAAGGGTGGCAAGCGTGAGGATGGTGTGGAGATTGTTCCCAACGACGATCAGAAGATCATGGACCTGCTCAAGGAGCTCTGGGCTACCGGCGACACGCAGAAGGTTGCTGACGGTGTCCTCGGCGCCGAATTCATCTGGCAGGAGGACCTCAACAAGATTGCTGGTCTCAACGCCCTGGTGAAGCAGTATCTCGACCTCATCCAGCAGAAGGGTATGCTCGAGGCTGTGAAGACCATCCTCTAAAAAGGACAGAAAGATTATAACAACAGACAGCATCTCCCGTCGGAACCCGTTCCGGCGGGAGTTTTTCTGCCGTAATATTTTGCTGTTTCGGATTTTATCAGTACCTTTGCAGTCATTATGGGAAAAGGAAAACTTGCGAAATTTGCCGACATGGAACGCTACGAGAACGTGTTCCAGTATCCCTTCTCGGTCGTTGCCGACGTGCCTTTCGAGATGCAGGGCCACTGGCGCGAACAGTACTTCCATAACAGCAACCCCATCGTGCTCGAGTTGGGCTGCGGCAAGGGAGAATATACCGTCGAGCTGGCGAAGCTCTGTCCGGACATGAATTTCATCGGCGTCGACATCAAGGGCGCACGAATGTGGACGGGAGCCACCGAGGCGCTCCGCCAGGGACTGACGAACGTGGCGTTCCTGCGTACGAACATCGAGATCATCGACCGTTTCTTTGGCCAGGACGAGGTTCAGGAGCTGTGGCTGACGTTCAGCGACCCGCAGATGAAGAATCCGCGTAAGCGTCTGACGTCCACATACTTCCTGGAGCGTTACCGTCGCTTTCTTGTCGACGGCGGTCTCCTTCACCTGAAGACCGACTCCAACTTCCTGTTCACCTACACCACACTGATGGCTGAGCACAACCACCTGCCCGTGCTCCTGAGCACCGACGACCTTTACGGCGAGCAGGGCGCCTCTCCGGAGCTTCTCTTCCCGCGTACTATCCAGACGTACTACGAGTCGATGTGGATGGCCCGCGGACTGAACATCAAGTACATGAAGTGGCAGCTGCCGCGCGACGGTGCGCTGACGGAGCCCGAGGTGGAGATTGAGCTCGACGACTACCGCTCGTACCACCGCACCAAGCGCAGTCCCAAGCAGACGGCGTACTAACCCCTAGCACTCAAAAGAATATCATTAACAATCACACATAAAGATATGAGAACACATCTGACAATCAACCGACTGACAGGCCTTGTTGCCTTACTTTTTATTCAATGTTCACTATGCATCAACACCGTTACTGCCCAGCAGAAGAACGTCAGCACCGACAGCGTCGGCACGCTGGCCGTCCAGCTGCCCGAGGACGTGCGCTTCAAGGTGGCCGAGCTGAAGGTCAGCGGCCCCCTGAACGGTGTCGACTTGAAGCTGCTGCAACAGATTGTCAACCGCACGAAGACCAACAAGAAGATTGAGGGCGAGTGTCTGGTGACCGTCCTGGATTTGAGCGACGCACAGATCGTCGAGGGGAAGGCAAGCATGAAGACCGAGAGTAACACCCTGCCCGCAGGCCTCTTCTCCGGTGCCAAGAACCTGAAGAAGGTGATGCTCCCCAGCCAGCTTATCAATATCGGCAAGAACTGCTTCTCCGACTGTCAGGAACTCGCCGAAGTCAACATCCCGGAGAGCGTCATCACCATTGACAACGGCGCCTTCAAGGACTGCGGCAGCCTGAGCAACATCCATCTGCCCGGAAAGCTGACGGTCATCGGCAGCTCCGCGTTCGAGAACTGCCAGAGCCTGACGACCATGGAGTTGCCGGCATCGCTGACACAGCTCGGCGGCTCGGCATTCAACGGCTGCAAGGCCCTCGTCACCGTAACCATCGAGGGTGCCATCAAAGCCATCCAGAGCAGCACCTTCCAGAACTGTGAGGCCCTCACACAGGTGACGGTCCCCGAGTCCGTCGTGTCGCTGGGCAACAACGCTTTCAGGAATTGTAAGAGTCTGGCAACCATCAGTCTGCCCGACAATCTTGACGAGATTGGCAACTCCGCTTTCGAGGACTGCTCCGCCCTGGCAACCATCGAGCTGATCAACGTCACGAAACTGGGCTCCAACGCCTTCGAGGACTGCGCCAGCCTCCAAAGCATCGACATCGCCAACCTGAAGAAGCTCGGTAGCGGCGTCTTCAAGGGCTGTCTCGGTCTCGTCACCGCCAGTCTGCAGGGCGAAATGACCGACCTTGGCAGCGACACATTCCTAGGGTGCAACAGTCTGAAGACGGTCACCATCCCGGGACAGCTGAAGACCATCGGCAGCCATGCCTTCGACGACTGCAAGAGTCTCACAGACATCGAACTGCCGCAGTCGCTGACGAAGATTGGCGACTACGCCTTCGAGAAGTGCTCGTCGCTGAAGTTCATCGTCATCCCCAACAAGGTGAAGTCCATGGGTAACGACACCTTCGAGAACTGCACGTCGCTCGACAGCGTCCGCATCGAGGGTTTCATCGAGGAGATTGAGAGCGACGCCTTCCGCTACTGCCACAGTCTGCGTTCCATCACCCTCCCCGTCTCCGTCAAGAAGATTGGTTCCGAGGCCTTCGAGGAGTGCATCGCGCTGACCAGCATCGCCCTGCCCGTGAGTCTCCAGTACATCGGCAGCTCCGCCTTCCGTAAGTGTGCCCAGCTGAGGAGCATCGTCATCCCTAACGCCGTCCGCGAGATTGACAGCGACGCCTTCCGCGAGTGCAGCGCCCTGGAGTCCGCTGACCTCTCCGTCAGTCTGAAGACCATCGGCGGCTCGGCATTCGCCAAGTGCGTGTCACTGCGTGAGGTGACGCTCAACGCTCCCACCCCCCCGTCACTGGCACGCTCGGCGTTCAAGGATGTCGTCCTCGGCGCCTGCAAGTTCTACGTCCCCAAGGGTGCCCGCTCCGCCTATGTCCAGGACAAGTCGTGGCAGAAGATTCCCCAGATTCTGGAGCGTTAAAGACTTCAATTTTTCCGCTCGACCTCCGGTCGCTTGCTACCGAAGGGACGCAAGAATTCTTCAATTTATCAATTCTTAAATTTTTCAATTTTTCAATTCTTAAATGACCCTATATCCCAAACTCATACTCGAAGCGCTGGCCACCGTCACCTATGCCGGCACGAAGAAAAACCTCGTTGACAGCGAGATGGTGGCCGACCAGCCCACGGTGACGCCCCTCAATCCCCCCGTTGACGGGAAAAACTGGAAGGTGACCGTCGTGCTCGAATTTCCCCGTGACACCGACCCTTTCCTCCGTTCTACCGTCAAGGCCGCCGAGGCAGCCATCAAGTACTATTGTTCGAGGAACGAGGAAGGAGGAACGAGTAACGACGACATTGACGTCGAAATTGTCACCGAGTTCAAGTCGAAGCCACGTCCCGAAGTGGAGAAACTGCTGCCCGGCGTCAAGAACATTATCGCCGTCAGCTCAGGCAAAGGCGGCGTCGGCAAGAGCACCGTTGCCGCCAACCTCGCTATCGCCTTGGCACGCCTCGGCTACCGCGTGGGACTGCTCGACGCCGACATCTTCGGTCCCTCAGTACCCAAGATGTTCCACGTCGAGGACGAGCGCCCCTATGCCGTCAAGAAGGACGGCCGCGACCTCATCTGCCCCATCGAGCAGTACGGCGTGAAGATGCTCTCCATTGGCTTCTTCGTCTCGCCCACCACCGCCACGCTGTGGCGCGGCGGCATGGCCACCAGCGCCCTGAAACAGCTCATCGCCGATGCCGACTGGGGCGAGCTCGACTACTTTATCCTCGACACGCCGCCAGGCACCAGCGACATCCACCTGACGCTGCTCCAAACGCTGAGCATCACCGGTGCCGTCATCGTCTCCACACCTCAGCAGGTGGCGCTGGCAGACGCTCGCAAGGGCATCGATATGTACCGCAACGACAAGGTCAACGTGCCCATCCTCGGACTCATCGAAAACATGGCGTGGTTCACACCCGCCGAGCTACCCGACAACCGCTACTACATCTTCGGCCGCGAGGGCTGCAAGCAGCTGGCCGAGGAGATGAACGTCCCCCTGCTGGCACAGATTCCGCTCGTTCAGAGCATCTGCGACAGCGGCGACCGCGGTGAGCCCGCCGCCCTGAGCAGCGACACCGCCACGGGACTGGCCTTCATCAACCTCGCCCAGGCCGTTGTCACCGTCGTCAACCGCCGGAACGCCGAACTACCCAAGACCAAGATTGTCGGCACAAAATAATATTTTTCGGCCATCCTTTTGCGCCGAAGAATATGAACGAGAAACAGAGACGAGATATCTCAAAAAACAAAAATCTTCAAAAATCTGACATCAATAAGCCTGTCGAAAGCCATTTTTGTAAGATTTTTGAAGATTTTTGTTTAACTCTGCGTATATGACACGCCGAGTATTTTATTCATGCGAGACCAGCGTTAGAAGGTGTAGCCGAGGGTGAAGAGCACCTGGTGGCGCTTGTTGCTGACCTTCACGATGTTGGCGATGTTATCGTCCAGGGCAGAGTCACCGTCAACGTAGGACATAAAGGGCGAGAACTCACCGTTGGTGGCGCTGTACTGATAAGCCAGATCGATGTTCATGGCGCCCAGACGGGTACCGATGCCGCAAGTGAGGCGGTTGGTCGACTTCCAGTTGGTGTAGTCGGTAGCGCTGCTGTAGTACGAGCCGTCGGTCTGAAGCGAGCCGTCCTTGAAGCCATTCTTGTTGTACATGGGCGAGACGTAGTTGTAGCCCAGACGGATAGCGACGGCGGGATCGGGACGGAACTCTGCGCCAACCTTCAGGGTAGCCACACCCTTGAGGGTCTCCTCGGTATGGCGGTTCATGATGTTGTCGCTCTCGCTCTCATCGTAGGCATAGCCCCAGCCGTCGTATGACGTGCCAGTGTTGTAGCGGGTATCGGTAGAGCCGTAGTCGGCGTACTCAAGGGTAGCGCCGAGAGCCAGCTGCGTGCCGATGGTGTGACCGGCGCTGAGTCCGAAACGCCACGGGGTGAAGAGCTTGAAGTCGTAGCACTCGTGGCTATCGGCAGTATGGCCACCGTCGCTGGCCACGGTGTAGTTCTCGGTCTTCAGGTCGTACCACGTAGGCGTGTTGACGTAGGCACCAATACGGAATGCCGACTCGTCCATGGGACGGATGATGATACCTGCCTTCATGTCGGCACCTGTACCGTCGATGAATCGCTCGTCGCTGACGGTGAGGCTATAGGGACCTTCGGGGCCGATGAGCTGCTCGGTGTACTCGCCGTAGTGGCGGTAGTTCACGTCGTGGATGCCGATGGTCAGTCCGAGGTACACCTTGTTGCCCAAGTTTCCGCTGAGGTTCAGGTCGTACTCGCTGATGTATCCCTTATGCGAGCGGTCGAACAGATACGCCGTGGCCTCGTCGTAGTACCACGTATTGTCCGAACCATCGTAGTTCAGGTTGTTGGCGTAGATACGGTCGAGCTGCGAGCACGAGGCAAAGCACTTGTCCGTGCGTGGTGCCCCGTTCTTGTCTGTCTGATAGAGCAGTCCGTTCTTTGCCTTGGCATAGGTGAGCTTGTTCTGAGAGGCGTTCTGCAGTCCGTCAGCTGCCGAGAGGATGTAGTTGAAGTTACGGTTCTTGTGGTAGTTGAAACCGAAGTTAATCCATGAGTCGACATCCGTTTGCATGGTGTAGACGAATCCTGCCTGGTCGAAGCTCATCTTCGTCGAGCTGGCGCCAGCGAAGTCGGCAGCATCCTGCTGGCTGACGACGCCAAACGACATACCGATGCTGGAACGACGGAAGAGTCCGATACCAGCGGGGTTTGTCGACATGGTCGAGATATCGGCACCCAGTGCCTCCAAGGCGCCACCCATACCGACGTAGCGTGCCGTACCGTTGAGTTCGGGGGTGATGAGCTTTGCGTTCTCGTAGGTTTCCTGAGCCGTCATGGACACTGTGCCCGCGACAGCCATTATTGCAATAAACAGTCTTTTCATATCATTCTCAATTTTCAATTATCAATTTTCAATTAAGAGGGCGAAGCCCGAATTAGCGTCTGCCGCCGAAGCCACCGCCTCCGCCGCCACCGCCGCCGGAAGAACGGCTGCCGCCGAAGTTGCCACCGCCGGAGCTGCTGCCGCCACCGCTGTAGGAGCCACCGCTATAGGAGGAGCCGCTTGACGACGTGCTGGGCGTGTAGGTCGGTGTATAGGTACGCGTATTGCTGTTGCTGGTAGCCGTGCGGGCACGGTTGCCGCCGAAGTTGCCGTTGGCATTGCTGGTGCGATTGCCGACGGTGGTGCGTGCACCTGCCGCCGATGTGCCGACGCGAGTGCCAGAAGCCGTGGTACGTCCGAAGGTGCCGGTACGTGCGCCGCCGAAGGTACCTGCGTCGTAACGCACGCCACCGTTAGCGGTACGTACGCCACGCGGGCCGCTGTAGTCTATGCGGCCGTGGTTCTGCGTACCCGTAGGACCGTTGTAGCTGACGTAGCCTCCGCCATACCAGCCGCCGTAGTACCAGGGATGATACCAGCTGCTGTAATAGCCGTAGCCGTAGTAGTCCCAGCCCCAGTACCAAGGATCGTAGAGACCATGGTAGAGATACCAGCGATCCATATACCAGGGGTCATACCACCCTGTGTACCAAGGATAGTAGCTGTTGTAGAACCAGGGCGAGTGCCATGCACCGTCGCGGCGGCCGTCGTTATAGCCGTCCCAGTAGTCAGTGCTGGGCTCGTAGCCGTCCCAGCGGCTCATCTCGCGTGTAGCGGCGAAGTCCTGCTGTGTGGAGTCGGGATAGACACCTGCCTGTCCGTCGAAGTCGATGATGTCCGACGCCGTGGAGTCGGGCGGCACGACGCTTGGGAAGTGGCCCGCGCGGCGGTTATACTCGTCGACGCTACGGTCGCAGCCGGGATAGTACGTGCCACCCGGCAGTCCGTACCTGGCCCTGTCCTTGTCTACCGACTTCTTCGTCGGGACGAAGTACATATCGTCGTCCTGAGCCATCATTGTCAGGGGCAGCGTCCCCAGCATGATTGTTAACAAAATGAGCTTTTTCATATCGTTTCTCCTTCTTGATATAGTTTCACGGTGCGAAATTATGAATTATTTCTCTGCAAAGTTAGGGAAAAACCCTAAAACGTGATAGGTTTTTCCCTATTTTTTGTAATTTTGCGGCAAAATTAACATCAAAATGAAGTATTACGAAGTAAAATTCAACATCCAGCCTTATAGCGACGACGCTGCTGATATCGTGGCGGCCATCGCCGGCGAGGCTGGCTTCGAGTCGTTCGACACCGCCGACGGCACACTGACTGGCTACGTCCAGCAGCCGCTGTTCGACGAGCCGCTGCTGCGCCAGCTGCTCGATGCGTGTCCCCTACCCGACGTCACCGTCACCTACACCGTCGGCGAGGCCGAGGATCGCGACTGGAACGAGCAATGGGAGCAGGAGGGGTTTGAGCCGATCTTTGTCGAGGAACGAGGAACGAGGAGCGAGGAGCGAGGAATCCTCATCCACGACGGCCGTCATCTGCCAAAGGACTATTCTCCTTCCTCGTTCTTTGCAGAGCAAAGCGGCAGAGCCGAGCGCCTCGTTCCTCCTTCCTCGAAAGAGACTTCCTCGAAAAAAACAATAGCCATCGAGATCGACGCTCACCTGGCCTTTGGCACCGGCACCCACGAGACGACGCGGATGATGTGTGGCGCCCTTCTGGAGCAGGACTTGACGGGGAAGCGCGTCCTCGACTGCGGCACGGGCACAGGCATTCTGGCCATCGCTGCCCTGAAACTCGGCGCCCGTGAGGCGGTGGGCTACGATATCGACGAGTGGTCGGTGGACAATGCCCGCCACAATGCCGTCATCAACGGCGTTGACGACCGGCTGACAGCGTTGCTGGGCGACGCCTCCATATTAATAGATAAGGTGAAGGGCACGTTCGACATCGTCATGGCGAACATCAACCGCAACATCCTGCTGGCCGACATGGCGGCCTTCGTCACGAAGATGGCACCGGGTGCTACGCTCCTGCTCAGCGGATTCTATACCGAGGACGTGCCACTGCTGGTGGCCAAAGCCGAGGAGCTGGGGCTCACGCTCACCGCTCAGCGCGAAGACGAAAATTGGGCAGAACTATCTTTAGATAAGAGATAAGAGATAATAGATAAGAGATATTGCCTCCGACAATTAAGCATTGAGCATTAAGCATTAAGCATTGTGGAAAAGGAGAAGATCATACTGGGCATTGACCCTGGCACGAACATCATGGGATATGGCGTGCTGCGCATCGTCGACAACAAGGCGGAGATGGTGACGATGGGCGTCATCGACCTCCGGAAGTTCGGCGATGCCTACCTGAAGCTCGGACATATCTTCGAGCGGGTGACGGGCGTCATCGACTCGTTCCTGCCCGACGAGATGGCCATCGAGGCCCCGTTCTTCGGCAAGAATGTGCAGTCGATGCTGAAGCTCGGCCGTGCCCAGGGTGTCGCCATCGCCGCCGCCATCCACCACGGCGTGCCCATCCACGAGTATGCACCGATGAAGATCAAGATGGCGCTGACGGGCAACGGCAATGCCTCGAAGGAGCAGGTGGCAGGTATGCTGCAGCGTATGCTGAAGCTGCGCCAGGAGGATATGTCGCAGTTCATGGACGCCACCGACGCCCTCGCCGCCGCCTACTGCCACTACCTGCAGATGGGTCGTCCCGTGAGCGATGCCCACTACCGCGGGTGGAAGGATTTTATCAACAAGAACAAGGACAAAGTGAAAGGACTATGAAGATAACCGCGATCTACGGCCCCAACGGCAGCGGCAAGACACAGTATGTGGAGCGTCTGCGCCGCCAGATGGCCAGCGACAGCGTGCGCTACGTCGCCTTCCGCGACAGCTATGGCGTGAGCACCGACCAGGCATACTACCTGCAGCTGCGCTGGAACCAGCACGACATCGACCCTGAGACGCCCAACGTTGGAGAGCTCTTTGAGAAGGCCTACCACGAGACGGGCGACGACACCGCCGAGCGCCGCCAGTGGCAGCAGCACCTCTACCAGCTGTTCCAGCTGGAGCCGCTGCTCGACAAGTATATCATCACCCTGTCGAGCGGCGAACTGCGTAAGTTCCAGCTGGCACGCACCCTGCTGGCCCGTCCGCGCACACTCATCATCGACAACCCCTTCATCGGCCTCGACGCCGAGACACGTGAGCAGCTGGCGCAGCTTATCTTTCATCTATCATCTATCATCTCTCACATCGACCACATCTACCTCGTCGTGTCGCGCCGTAAGGATATTCCCGACTACGTCACCGACATCGTTGACATGACGCCGGCAGCCACGGACGACCAAGTGGTCATCGCCTTCCACGACGTCACCATCCGCTACGGCGAGCGTACCATCCTCAAGAACCTCGACTGGACCGTCCGTCAGGGCGAGCACTGGGCACTCTCCGGACAGAACGGTGCCGGCAAGTCGACGCTGCTGTCGCTCGTCTGCTCAGACAACCCCCAGCGCTATGCCTGCGACATCACCCTCTTCGGACACCAGCTGGGCGATGGCGGCGTGAGCATCTGGGACCTGAAACGGCGCATAGGCTATGTGTCGCCCGAGATGCACCGCTCCTATCACCGCAGTCTGCCCGCCCTCCACGTTGTCGCCAGCGGACTGAAGGACACCGTGGGACTGTACGTGCGTCCCACCGACAGCGAGCGCCAGCAATGTCTGTGGTGGATGCGCCTCTTCGGCATCGACCAGTTGGCCGACCGTTCGTTCCTCCAGCTGTCGAGTGGCGAACAGCGTCTGCTACTCGTCGTCCGTGCCTTTGTCAAGGACCCCGACTTGCTGATACTCGACGAGCCGCTGCATGGTCTCGACGACCGTCACCGCGAGCTTGTGAAGGCTGTCATCGAGATGTTCTGCCGACGGCCGGAGAAGACGCTCATCTACGTCAGCCACTACCGCGAGGAGTGGCCGCCATGTATAGACCACGAGCTGTTCCTGAAACGTCAGTAGGAACAGCCCGCTATTATCTTAAGCCACGAAGTAAACGGTTTTCTAGCGCCTGCTGCGCTGGACCATCGTCTTCACCTTATTATTATAGCGCTCGGCAGCCAACAGCTGCTCCAGCGTCAGGTGCATACGCCACTGCCAACGGTTGTAGGGATCGCCGGGCACGTTGACACGCTCCTCGCGTACCGACTTCGACCGCAGCTCGCCGTCCATCGACAGCCAGTCCTGTAGCGTCAACAGACAGAGCATCGACGGACAGTACAGGTGGCGTGCCAGTATCTCCTCGGCGATGTGTGCCGGCAGGTGCTCAGGCGCCCGTCCCTCCTTCTGCAGCATCGTGACGTAGTAACGCTGCGTGCGCTCCATGCTCTGCTCCCACCACAGGCGCAGCGGCGGCATGTCGTGTGTCGAGATGGTGGCCACGGAACGGTAGGGATTGCCGTCCAGATGGGTAAACTCCACCCCACTCTGCTTCGGCAGCGACTGGATCTCCAGCGTGAGGATGCGCAGGGCGTCGAGCACGGGTGCCACACAGTCGGGCAGCGTACCCAGGTCCTCGGCACAAACCAGCATCCTGCAGCCGTCGAGCACCTCGGTGAGTCGGTGCATGGCCGTGTGTCCCCAGAACATGGAGTGACGCTGATAGAAATAGTTGTTGTAGAGCCGCATATACGCGTCCTTCTCCTCGGTGTTCAGGGCCTCGAACACCGCCTCGCGGTAGGCGTGTATCCGCGGGTGGTACATCCCCTGCTGGTGCTGGTCCTCGATGAAGAGCACGTTACTGATCAGTCGGTACATTCCCTCCCTTATCCAGAGGCTGTTCTCGTCGTTACGGCTATTAAAGTATTGCTGCACCTTTCGTTGCGTATCGTACTCGGTTTTAATGGTATACAGTCCGTATGCGCCACGCTCTAAGAAGGTGTCGCGGACGTACTGTGCATGGAGTCCGAAGAGCCGTTCCAGCACCCGGTCGTTGACGAACGGACGCGTCAGCAGCTCACGGCGGAAGGGCAGTCCGAAGTACTCTATCTCCTCCACCGTCAGCGGCAATGCCGGCGAGAAGTGGCCCAGCTGTCCGTAGACGGCATCGGCGGGAATCTCCCAGATGCGGAAGAAGCCCAGCACGTGGTCTATGCGGACGGCATCGAAGTACTGCTCCATCCAGCGGAAACGGCGCCGCAGCCAGCGAGGAACACTATCCTCATTCCTCCTTCCTCGTTCCTCATTCCTCGCTCCTCGCTCCTCGTTCCTCGAAACCTCCCACCGATACGTCGGGAACCCCCAGTTCTGTCCCTGCGGCGACTGTGCATCGGGAATGGCTCCCGCCTGACAGTCGAGGTTGAACAGCTCGGGGTGGAGCGTCGTCGCCACGCTGTCGCGGTTCACGCCGATAGGCAGGTCGCCCATCAGCATCACCCCCTTCGAGCGGGCATAGTCGGCGGCGTCCTTCAGTTGCAGGTGCAGATGGTATTGTGTGTAGTAGACCAGCTCCGGCTGTATTGCCCCGGCGGTGCTGTGCTTGGCCAGGAACTGCACATAGGGTTCCAGCCACTCACGATTGTCGTCAAACCAATGGCTGAACGCCGCCGTCTCCAGTTCCTGACGGCCGGCGGCCTCGAACAGCTGTTCGATGTATTCTGTCTTGATACGGTGGACGGCCTCGTAGTCGTAGTGTCGCAGGGCGTTCAGCTCGCGCTGCTGACGGCGGAAGGCCGTCAGGCGCTTCTTGTCCGTCGGCAGTCCCAGCGCCTCCAAGTCCAGATAGTGCGGATGGAGGGCAAAGCAGCTGGTGATGTTGTACGGATGGGAGTCGTGCCAGCGGCCGTCGGTGGTGGTATCGTTGAGGGGCAGCAGCTGGATGGTCTTCATCCCCGTGGTCACCGCCCAGTCGACGAGACGCTTCAAGTCGCCGAAGTCGCCCACGCCACAGCTGTGCTCGCTGCGCAGGGCAAACAGCGGTACGACGACACCCGCCGTGCGCCACGTCTGTTCCTTCAGCCGCAGCGGCTCGCCATAGCACACCAGCACCTGCCCATCGGCCACATCGGCATCGACGACACGGTTGTCGCCCTCTTCCCATGCCACGAGACTGCGTGTCTTCGTGTCGACCACCACATATTTATATTCCAGGGGCATCAGCAGGGCGTCGATGTTCACCGACAGCAGCCAGTCCGACAGTCCCACGGGTTCCATCAGCAGGTAGCGCGCCTCGCTCCAGTTGCCCAGCGCCGGGTGGTTGCCGATGAGTGCCAGCGCCTGGCCCTCGACCAGCTGCGGTGCCGACACGCGGAAAAGCACCGTCTTGCGGTACAGCGGCACCGTCAGCGCCTTCACGCTGTCGTCGGCGGCCAGCGGCGACGCCGTCGTCCGGTAAGCTGTCGTGTAGAGGAAGCTGTTCAGCGGCTGGTCGCGCCAGCGGTCGTCGAAGACGTAGCTCTTCGTGGCGTCGAAGGCATAGCGGCGCTCCACCATCGTCCACTCGCTGCGCAGAACCTGGCCGTCGCCGTCCTCCACGCGGTAGTAGTAGCTCACGGCCGTCACGGGGCGCTGTCGCGACGCCACCACCGCCGTCTCCACCGTCCAGCGCTGTCCGTCGTCGGTGTTCATCAGGAGGTTCTGGCTGCGCACCTTGCCGTCGGCACTATGCTGGCGGAGCACCACGTGCAGGCTCTCGCCCCACTGTGTTCCATAATCTATTGTGAATTTCAGTTTCATCGTCTTAGGTTTTTGCTCCACAAAAGTACAAAATAAAAATAAAAACCATGCTTCTTTCATAAAAAAATTGTACCTTTGCCACGTTTTTCACATGATAAACAGCAACAACATGAAGCAAATCAAAGCCAAATACCTGCTCATACCCGCTGTCATCTGCCTGCTGGTGATGGGTGTGGCGGTGTACTACTACTTCTTCACCGCGTTCTCGAAACACCAGGAGGTGATGTACGTCTACGTCGACGACGACGACACCCTCGACTCTGTCCTCACGAAGCTCGAGCCCATCGGTAACCGCCACGGCATGACGGCGCTGAGCACGCTGGTGCACCACACGTCCTATGCCGACAACATCCGGACGGGACGCTACGCCATCGACCCTGACGTCAGCAGCGTCGCGCTGTACCGCGAGTTGAAGAGCGGACGGCAGAAGGCCTTGATGCTCACCATCCCCGAGAGCCGCACGATGGACCGTCTGGCGGCACAGCTGTCACAGCGCCTGATGCTCGACTCCGCTGACATCGCCGACGCCCTTTACGACCCGGCGTTCACCGCCAGCTACGGCTACGACACCGCCACCATCGCCTGTATGTTTGTGCCCAACACCTACGAAGTCTACTGGGATGTCACCCTCGACCGTCTGATGAGCCGTATGCAGAAGGAGCACGACGCCTTCTGGGAGGGTGAGCGCACGGAGAAGGCGAAGGCGCTGGGACTGACGCCCAACGAGGTGTGCACCCTGGCGAGCATCGTCGACGAGGAGACGGCCAACAACCAGGAGAAGCCCATGGTGGCGGGGATGTACCTGAACCGTCTGGCTCAGCATATGCCCCTTCAGGCCGACCCCACGGTGAAGTTTGCCATGAAGCGCTTCGAGCTGCGCCGCATCTATCACGATATGCTGTTCTTCGACAGTCCCTGGAACACCTACCGCTACGAGGGACTGCCGCCGGGGCCCATCAAGATTGCCTCAATCAAGGGCATCGACGCCGTCCTGAACCGCGTGGCCCACGACTACCTGTATATGTGTGCCAAGGAGGACTTCTCCGGCACCCATAACTTCGCCGTCACCTACCGCGAACACCTCCAGAACGCCGCCCGCTATGCCCGGGCCCTGAACGAGCGGGGAATTAAATAAGAATTGAAGAATTAAAACGAGTAGACCTTGACGTCCTTGATGGTATAGTGGTCGTTCATCACCTCCAGGATCTCTTCTTCCGTCGATAGGTTGAAGTCGCCGCTGATGGTGTTCTTCAGCGACGCCGCTGCCAGCGAGTAGTCCAGTATGCGCTGGTTCTCGCTGTCGTCGAACAGCCGTAGGGCGTGCAGGAAACCGCCGTCGAAGGCGTCGCCGACACCCATGGGGTCGACAACGTTGGGGATGTCGACAATCGGCGCGTTGTACATCCGGCCGTCAGCCCACAGCAGGGCCGTCAGCATATGGTGGCTGGAGCTGATCTCGTTGCGCATACCAATCATCATCTTCCGACAACGCGGCGCCAGCAGCTGCAGCTCCTCGTACCAGCGACGGTAGGCGTCGAGGTTCATGTCGTAGTCGGGTGTCAGCGGCTTGAAGGGTATACGCTCGTGCTCCGAGACGAAGTCGTACTCGATGACGTCGCCGAACATCACCTCGGCATACTGCATCATGCGCAACAGCGTCTCGCGCGGCTGGGCACCCTCGTAGCGCCACAGGTTCTTGCGGTAGTTCAGGTCCACGGAGATGGTGATGCCCATCTCACGGGCGGTGTCGAGGGCTTCGAACGTCGCGTCGGCAGCATCCTGCGAGATGGCGGCGGTGATGCCCGACACCTGGAGCACGGCAGCCCCGTCGAGGGCGTGGCGCCAGTCTATCATGCCCGGCTTCAGGTAGTAGTACGCCGAGCCGTTGCGGTCGTAGGTCACACCGGCATTACGCAGGCTGGCGGCCTCCTCGAAGTAGTACACGCCGATGCGGTCGCCGCCGTAGAGGATATAGTCCGTACCCACACCCAGTTCCCTGAGCTTCATGGCACCGGCCCTACCCGTCTGGGTGTTCGGCAACCGTGTGACATACTCCACCTGTTCTCCCTGCATGGCCAGCGACACGGCCACATTGGCCTCGCTGCCACCATAGTTTCCGCAGAACATCTTGCCCTGCGAGAGTCGCTGCTTGTCCTGCTTCGAGAAGCGAAGCATCAGCTCTCCGAATGTTACGATCTTTCCTTGTTTCATAAATTCCGTGCAAAAGTACACAAAAACGCTGAAACGCCAAAACTTTTACCGTCAATTTTTTTCAAGATAGAACGCCTGCGTCAGCTCCCGGTACCACGCCGACCGCTCGCCTGGCGCCGTCTCGACGACACCCACCTCCACCTGCAGCGCTGCCGGATGGCGGGCAAAAGTCAGGAGGTAGCGGTAGGGCGGCTTCCGCGGCACGGTACGCACACCACACTCGCGCACCTTCGACAGCCCGGCCAGCAGGGCCTCGCTCTCCAGCTGCGCCTTGCTGTCCGTGGGTATGACGACGCTCAGCTCGCCACCGTCGTCCAGCAGCCTCGCCGCTGCCGCCATCAGCTGGCGGTATGTCAGCGTGTCCGTATGGCGGGCCGTCGTCCGCTGGCTGTCGGGACTCTTCAGCGACTTATTAAAATAAGGTGGATTGGCAACAATCGTGTCGTAGCCGCCGTCCTCCGGCCGCTCCATCGTGCGGATGTCGGCCTGCTCCACGACGATACGCCCGGCAAAGGGCGACGCCGCCACGTTCTCGCGCGCCTGGCCGACGGCCCCCTCGTCGATGTCGACAGCCGTCACCACCGACTGCGGGAACCGCTGCGCCATCATCAGCGCTATGAGGCCCGTGCCGGTGCCAATGTCGAGGATGCGCCGTCCGCCGCGTGCCCACGCCCCGAGGAGGGTGCCGTCGGTGCCTACCTTCATGGCGCAGCGGTCCTGATGGACGGTGAACTGCTGGAAACGGAAATAGCTGTTTGACATCTTCTTTCTGCTGCTTGACCGAAATTCTTCGGCAAAGTTACGATTTTTTCTGATAATATTTGGCTTTTCGTTCCATATTTCGTACTTTTGCACGCATGAATCTACGAAACACACCGTCGCGGGACGCCCGCCAGCCGCTGGTGACGTTCATCGTCACCGCCTACAACCTGCCCGTCGCACAGCTGCGCCAGTGCCTCGACAGCATACGCGCACTGTCGCTCAGCGCTGCCGAGCGCGAGATCATCCTCGTCGACGACGGCTCCGACGAGCCACCCATCAGCGCCCTCGCCGACTATCAGGACGACATCCTCTACATACGCCAGCGCAACGCCGGACTCAGCGCCGCACGCAACCGCGGCATCGAGATGGCAACGGGCGAGTTCCTGCAGTTCGTCGACGGCGACGACTACCTCCTGCAGGCGGCCTACGAGCATTGTCTCGACCAGGTGCGCTACGGCGGTGCCGACGTCGTGATGTTCGACCTCACCGACGACACCACCGGCAGCCAGCCTGCCGACTTCAACGCTACCGACATGGACAGCGGCACCGAGCTGATGGCCCACCACAACATCCAGGGCTCCGCCTGCGGCTACCTGTTCCGCCGACACATCCTCGGCGAGCTGCGCTTCACGCCGGGCATCTACCACGAGGACGAGGAGTTCACGCCACAGCTGCTGCTGCGTGCCGAGCGCATCTGCTCCACCGACGCACAGGCATACTTCTACCGCCGCCGTCAGCAGTCCATCACCGGCGCCGCCGACGTGCGCACCGTCGTCAGGCGACTGGCCGACAAGCGACAGGTCATCAGCCGACTCAGCGCCATGGCCGACACGCTGCCCAACAACGACCGCCTCGCACTGCAGCGACGCGTGGCACAGCTCACCATGGACTACATCTACACCGTCATCGTCGAGACGCGCAGCCGACACTTCCTCGACCGCAAGCTGGCATCGCTGCGCAGCGAGGGACTCTTCCCCCTGCCCGACCGCCACTACACAACGAAATACACGTGGTTCCGCCGCATGACCAACAGCAGCCTCGGACTGTCGCTACTCATGCGCGCCCTGCCACTCCTGAAAAAAGAACGCTGAAGAAAAAACAACCATATGAAGATCCTACTACTGGGCGAATATAGTAATGTACACGCGACGCTCGCCAGGGGCCTGCGCCAGCTGGGACACAAGGTGACAGTAGCCTCCAACGGTGACTACTGGAAGGACTATCCGCGCAACATCGACATCGCACGCCACGAGGGAACGCTCGGCGGACTGCGGCTGACGGCACGCCTCATCAGCCTCCTGCCACGGCTGCGCGGCTACGACATCGTACAGCTCATCAACCCCGTCTTCGCCGACCTCAAGGCCGAGCACCTGCTACCATTCTACCGCTACCTGCGCCGCCACAACCGCAAGGTGGTGCTCGGCGCCATGGGCATGGACTGGTACTGGGTACACACCTGCATCACCGAGAAGCCCCTGCGCTACAGCGACTTCAACATCGGCGATCAGCTGCGCACCGACGAGACGGCACTACGAGAGCAGCGCGAGTGGCTCGGCACGCCGAAGGAGCGGCTCAACCGACTCATCGCCGACGAGTGCGACGCCATCGTCACCGTCCTCTACGAGTACGACGTCTGCTACCGCCCACACTTCCCCGAGAAGACCCACTTCATCCCCCTGCCCATCCAGTATGGCATCCCGACACAATCGAAGTTTGACTCTTCACGCTCCACTCTTCCCGGCGAAGCCGATTCTTCAGGCTCCGCTCTTCCCGCTCCACTAAAGGTCTTCATCGGCATCAGCCGCGGACGCTCCGCCTACAAAGGCACCGACGTCCTGCTCCGCGCCATCGAGAACGTCGCCGCACGCAATCCTGACCGCATCGATATTTGCAAGGCCGAGGGCGTACCCTTCTACAAATACCAGCTGATGATAGAGGGCTCCGACGTCCTCCTCGACCAGCTTTACAGCTACACCCCGTCCATGAACACCCTCCTCGCCATGTCCAAGGGCATCGTCTGTGTCGGCGGCGGCGAGCCCGAGAACTACGAGATCATCCACGAGACCGAGCTACGCCCCATCGTCAACGTCCGGCCCAAATACGAGGACGTCTACTACGAGCTCGAGCAGCTCGTGCAACACCCCGAGCGTCTGCCCGAGCTGAAGCGCCAGAGCATCGAGTACGTACACCGCCACCACGACTACGTCAAGGTCGCCCGCCAGTACGAAGCCCTCTACCGCTCCCTGCTCAATGATTAATGCACAATGCTTAATGCTTAATGCTTAATGCTTAATGCTTAATGCACAATGCTCAATGCTTAATGCTTAATGCACAATGCTTAATGCTTAATGCACAATGCTTAATGCACAATGCTTAATGCACAATGCTTAATCTATCCTCGTTCCTCCTTCCTCGTTCCTCGTTCCTCGAAAAAGACCTCCTCCTTCCTCGTTCCTCGTTCCTCGAAAAACTCCAATTCTTCAATTCTTAATACATGAAGCTTTTTCCCCTCGCCAAGATCAACCTCGGGCTCAACGTCGTAGAACGCCGTCCCGACGGCTACCATAACCTCGAGACCGTCTTCTATCCCGTCAACATCCACGACACCCTCGAGGTCACCCCACAAACAACAGTAAACAGTAAACCGTCCACCGTAAACGGTAAACAGTCAACAGTAAACTGTAAACTCACCATCTCCGGCATCACCATCGAGGGCGACACCCAGCGCAACCTCGTCGTCCGCGCCTACCACCTCCTGAAGGACGACTTCCCCGCGCTGCCGCCCGTCAGTGTCCATCTCCACAAGGCCATACCCACACAGGCCGGCATGGGCGGCGGCTCCAGCGACTGCGCCTACATGATACGGCTCCTCAACGAGCAGTTCCAGCTCGGCCTCACCACCGCGCAGATGCAGCAGTATGCCGCCCGTCTGGGTGCCGACTGTGCCTTCTTCATCCTCGCGCAGCCAGCCTATGCCGAGGGCATCGGCGAGCGTCTGGAGCCCATCGCCCTCGACCTCAGCTGCTACCACATCGGCGTCGTCCGTCCCGACATCCCCGTCCCCACCAAGGAGGCCTTCTCACTCATCCGGCCCCATCGTCCCGCGAAGAACTGCCGCGACATCGTCATGCAGCCCGTCGAGACGTGGCGCGACGAGCTCGTCAACGACTTCGAGCAGAGCGTCTTCGCCCTCCATCCCGAGATTGGCGCCATCAAGGACCGTCTCTACCGTCTCGGTGCCGTCTACGCCGCCATGTCCGGCTCCGGCAGCGCCGTCTTCGGTCTCTTCCGCGAACCCGTCGCCCTCGCCCCCCACTTCCCCGGCATGTACACCAATTCATAACTACATTTCAATACATATTTATCCGCATATTTATGCACGATAAGATGGTCTTTAGCCCGCTAAAGGTCATCTTATCGTTTCTAAAGATGACTTTTTTGCGGCTAAAGCTCCTCCTTCGTGAAAATTGGGGGCAAAATCAACGAAATTCGGGTAGTTTTGTCCTAAATTTTGATTATTATGAATAAATTATGAATATTATGGATATTTGTTTCCCCAGATTATTATTAATAAAATTCGTGGACAAAATTAGATTGAATTAGGAAAATTCGTTTCTAAGTAAACCACTCATTCGTTTCTAGAAGCAAATAAATTCGTTTTTCAATCAGAAATACCTTAATGCCACCTGCAACCTGCCACCATCGTTGCTTTCCTCAGTGTTTACTGCAGAAAGCGGCGATTTTCGCTTGCAATCCTTAATGCCACCTTCGCCGTGCGCAGCTAGGCTTCCTTGCGCACGAAGAACTCGAAAATTTGTTGATTGACGGCCGCGGCGCGGCGTGGCGTTAACATAATTAACGTTTCTACACATTTCGCGAATTCTATTGTAATTTCGAGAAAACACCCTGTCTGCGGCAGCAGGCGTGGTGGCAAGGTGGCAGGTGGCAGGTGGCATTAAGGGTCGCAGACACCTCCTTTATATTATATATTATATATAATATATATATAAATAGGAAAAATCATTATATCTCATCCGTTTTAACACTTTCATTTTTACCTTAATGCTACCTGCTACCTGCTACCTTGCTAGTGTCTTTCCCTGTATAGTGTTGACTCCCTCAGAGCCTTGATTTGTTACTGTTTTGTTAATTACTGTTTATTATACTGATTTTGTTGACTTATCTCTCTGATTAGGTTGTCTGCTTTCCTGCTT
>JAEEQH010000012.1 GCA_016285245.1 Prevotella sp. | reverse complement strand
GCCCACGCTTTTTTATATGATAGATGGTAACGAAATTAGTGGAAATAGCTTTACGATCAGTAAAGATAATCAAGCCTTTGATGCAGGTGCAGTAACCATAACGGCAGGCGACACCTCAATTACCTATGACTATGGGGGAACTAATAACACCATCTTGTATATTGACGTAAATAACGGAAATAGTAACATGGTTACCCATCCTTGGACGTCAGAAGCCAACTATTCGTCCATTACGAGCGTCGTCATTGGGAATGGTGTCACGAGTATCTGCGGCAAAGCATTCAAGCAATGCCCGAATCTGACTTCCGTTTCCATCCCCTCTACGGTGACGAGCATTGACGCTGAGGCGTTTTCCGAATGTGGAAAGCTGGAAACGGTAACCTTTACTGATGCAGACAATAGTCATCTGACAATCATCCGACCCAACGCCTTTGCCAATTGCGTGAAACTCTCTTCCATCACAATTCCCGAAGGCGTGGGGGAAATCGGTCAATTTGCGTTTGTTTGCTGCTCCGCTTTGGTTTCCGCCACTCTTCCCAGCACGTTGTCAACAATGGGCCTTCAAGTGTTCCGCGACTGTACCAGTCTGGCTTCTGTCTTTTGTTTAGCATCGACTCCTCCAACAGGAGGGTCAAACATGTTCAACAGCAATGCCTCCGGTCGCAAAATCTACGTTCCTGCTGGAAGTGTTAGTAACTATAAGAGTGCAGCTTACTGGAGCAGTTATGCCAATGATATTATAGGCATTCAGTCTCTTACACTCAATGAAAGCACGAGCAACTCGACTGCAATCCAAAACGCCAACGGCCAAATGAGCGAAGTTACACTGAGCGGCCGCACCCTCTACAAGGACGGTAAGTGGAACACGCTGTGCCTGCCCTTCAACTTCTCGGCGGAGCAGATAGCAGCGCATAAGGACTTCGCTGGAGCAAAGCTGATGGAGCTGAATACAGACGGCAAGAACGGCTTCGACGCGACGGACGGAACGCTCTACCTGGCATTCAAGGAGGCCATGGCCATCAATGCCGGAGTGCCCTATCTGGTGAAATGGGACGCTGCTGGAGCCGACTTCACCTCGCCCGTGTTCTTCGGCGTGACGATCAATGCTACGGCTACAACCACGGTGAGCAACGCCGACACGGGGCTGGCGGAAGTACAGATGGTAGGCTGCTACTCGCCCGTATCGGTGGATGCCAACGACAAGAGCATCCTGTTCCTAGGCGACAACAATACGCTCTACTACTCGACCGAGAATCGCAACATCCGCTCGTGCCGCGCCTACTTCTCGGTACCGTACCTCAAACAGAATCCCGGCGCCAAGACCCGCGCCTTCCGCCTGAACTTCGGCGGTGAAGAGGCGACAGGCATTCTTGAAGTCTCTGCAGATTCAAAAGAAATGACGGATGATGCATGGTATTCGCTCGACGGTGTGCGCCTGAGCGGAAAGCCTACACAACGCGGTATATATATCAATAACGGAAATAAGGTCGTAATTCAGTGAAAGATATGAAAAAGAATTATATGAAGCCCGTCATGTGCGTTGTAGCACTACAGCATAAGACGCATCTGCTACAAGCCAGCATGCTAAGAAGCATCAAAACCGCCGGCCTCGACAGCGGCGACGAGCTTGAGGTTAGCCAAGAGGGCGGCAGCAACATTTGGGACAGGTAAATAGTGAAATATGAACGGAAGTTTGTAAACATTAGTGCCTTCCGCCGGGCAGCGCTGCTGAGCGTAAGCAGGAGAGACACTGCACGCTCAGTGGCGCTATTGCGCGGCCGCAAGGATGCTTTACTTTCCCACGCAGAATTTTGTAAAGATGTTTTTCAATACTTCATTGGGAGTTATCTGGCCGCCGGTAATCTCGGCGAGAGTGTCGAGAGCCTGTCGGAGGTCTTCGCTGAGGAGATCGGGAGGGAGTGAAGGGTGAAGCGCGGAGAGTGAGGAATCGCCGGCGGACAATCCGTCGATGACACGCTGCAGGTGGGCGTGGGCGCGAACCAAAGCATCGTAGTGGCGTGCATTGGTGACGATAACGACATCCTCTGTGAGCGAGGGAACGTCGGCTGCCTCGAAGATGGCTTGCTCTAACGCTTCAATCCCGGTACCGAACTTGGCGCTGATGGAGACAACTGGGCAATTTAACAAATTATAACCATTGTTACCAGTCTTATCAATCTTGTTTTTTACAATGATAAGCTGCTTATTTTCAGTTTGTTTTTCCAATTCATTAATCTCTTCCTCCGAAGGCTGTTCGTCGATGATCCAAAGAACGATGCGCGCCTTCTGGATAGCCTGGAAAGTACGTTCGATACCTATCTGCTCCACTTGGTCGGTGGTCTGCCGGATGCCTGCCGTGTCGATGAAACGGAAGGTGACGCCCTGGATGTCGATGGTATCCTCGATGGTGTCGCGCGTGGTGCCATGAACGTCAGAGACAATGGCGCGGTCATCTTTCAGCAGACGATTAAGTAGAGTGGACTTGCCGACGTTGGTCTTGCCGACGATGGCTACAGGAACACCTTGTTTGAGCGCATTACCCATCTCAAAGGAGCGGGCAAGGCTGGTGATATGTTTGTCAATTTTATTCGCAAGCGTTGAGAGCTCTTTACGGTCGGCAAATTCCAGGTCTTCGTGGTCGGAGAAGTCGAGCTCGAGCTCGAGGAGGGAGGTGAGCTGGAGGAGCTGTTCGCGCAGTCGGGAAAGCTCGGTGGTGATGCCGCCACGCAGCTGGCTCATGGCTAACTGGTGCGTCGCCTTGTTGGTGGACGCGATGAGGTCGGCCACGGCCTCGGCTTGCGAGAGGTCCATCTTGCCGTTGAGGTAGGCACGCTGTGTGAACTCGCCGGGACGTGCCATGCGGCAGCCGTGCTGGCAGAGCTGTTCCAACACCTTATTTATTATATAGCGCGAGCCGTGGCAGGAGATCTCCACGCTGTCCTCGCCGGTGTAGCTATGGGGAGCGCGGAAGACGGAGACAAGCACCTCGTCGATCGTGTTCTGATGCTGTGATACAGCATCACACTCGACGATGTGGCCGTAGTGGATGGTGTTGGCTGCTACTGCGTCGCAGCTAACAGAAGAGACGGCGCTGACGATGGCGAAGGCATTAGGGCCTGAAACGCGGATGATGCCGAGGGCTCCACCAGGAGCTGTGGCCAGTGCGCAGATGGTGTCGTTCATGGCTAGTCGCTTTCAAATGAGGTCATTGCCTATTTCTTCCTGGCCCAGGTGTTGGCCACGATAACGTCGGCTACGTTAACGGCACAGAAGATGCCTATAGCCAGCAATTGAGTACTCAAATCATTGATCACGAGGGGCATAAGGGCGCAAAAGACGGCGGTCATCACCATCATCATGGCGATGACGATTCTCAGGCGGTGGATATCGATTTTCTGACGTTCTTCCTCGCTGGCGGTATTGTAGCCAGCAATGAGCCTGTCGCCCTTGCCCATCAGCAGGACGATGGCAAGGACAAGGAAAAGTGCTGCAAAGATAAAACCAACTATCATATTCTTTCGAGGACTCTTTGTATGAGCGTATCTATGGAGTTCTTGTACTCGGTGTTCATCTCAGTGGTGTAGCGGTTGGCGATGACCATACAGCAGGTCATGGCGCGATGGCCGAGGATGGTTGCGAGACCGGCAAGGGCCGACGACTCCATCTCGAAATTGCAGATCTTCATGCCCTCGTACTCGAAGGCCTCAATCTTCTCGTTCTGTCGGGGGTCGGCGAGCTCTGCACGCAAGGCACGTCCCTGTGGACCATAGAAGCCACCGCAGGAGACGGTGTAGCCACGTACCATGTCGTCCTTGGCAATCCGGTCGATGAGTGCCTCGTCGGCGATGGAGACGTAGGGTGCCCCCTTGATGGCATCCCACTGCATATGCTGGCAGAAGGCCTTCTCCATGGGGATGTCGCAGACGACGTTACGGCCGGCATAGTAGTTGAGCAGGCCGTCGAAGCCGATGCTCTTCACAGAGGCAATGAACGTGCCCGTGGGTGTGAAGGGCTGGAGGCCTCCGCAGGTGCCTATGCGCACCATCGTGAGGGTACGGTGTTCGTCGCGTTCCTCGCGTGTCTGGTAGTCGATGTTGGCCAGGGTGTCGAGCTCGTTGACGACGATGTCGATGTTGTCGCAGCCTATGCCGTGGCTCTGGCAGGTGATGCGCTTGCCCTTGTAGGTGCCGGTGATGGTGTGGAACTCACGGTTAGCGGTCTCGCACTCCCTGGTGTCGAAGTGACTGGCAACGGTGTCCACACGGGCGGGGTCGCCAACCAGGATGACACGGTCGGCCAGCTGTTCTGGCTTCAGGTGGAGGTGGAAGCAGGAGCCGTCGCTGTTGATGATGAGCTCCGACTCGGGGAATGTCCGTTTGTCGTTCATAGCGCAGTCTTTTTATTTGAGGTTACTGATCTCGGTATTGCGAATCATCTTCTCCAGGCGGTGGATCTCCGTCTCCAGCTGGTAGTACTGCTGCTCGTAGGTCTGCAGGTCGCCGCGCAGCGTGGTCTTCTCGGCATCGCCGGCCTTATGGTAGTAGGCACGCATCTTGTCGAGTTCGACGCCCTGCTCCCGGTAACGCTTCTGCAGGTCGCAGAGACGCTTGTAGCGCTCCTTGTTCTCAGCCACGCGGAAGTCGTCGGGACTGGTGTAGACGGTGTTGTCGTCGATGGCGAAAGCCATGGTCGTCTCCTTCTTCTTCACCGGCGTCGTCTGCACGTCGCGCAGACGGCCGAGGGCCTCGTTACGCAAGTCCTCGTCGGTCCAGGTGTCGGCGATGCGCTCTATCCTGGCGCGGCTGCGGATGGTCTCCATGTCGAACTCGTCGGTGGAATACGTGACACGCGTCTGGTTGGGTATGAACGTGTAGATGCACACCTTGCCCTCGGGCTGACGACGGTCGGTGGCAAAGTAGCCCACGCCATTGAAGTCGTCGATGGCATACATATAGTCGTTGGCATCGGAGTTGAAGGGCAGTCCGATGTTCTCGGCCGTGAGGAAGGTGCCGCTCTCGTTGTCGTAGCGCGACACGTAAATGTCGAGGCCGCCGAGACCGTCGTTGCTGATGGCGGCAAAGTAGAGCGTCAGACCGTCGGCCAGCATGAAGGGATAGTTGGCACGCTGGTAGCGGCCCAGTCCCTCTATGGGCGAGGGTTCGCTCCACCGTCCTTCGAGCTTGTCGGAGGTGTAGAGCTTGCCGTCGCGTGCAAACCAGCACTTGTTACCCAGCTGGTTGGCGTAGACGATGGAGTACGGCTGGTCGTCGGTACGGAAGAACTGGTTGTAGCCGCTGACGGTACCTGCCTCTGCCGTCAGCTGGTAACACTGCAGGAACGCCTGCTTGTCGACGACGACACTGTCGATGAACATGATTTTCTGTGTGGCCTCCAGCATCTCCTGGAAGCGCAACTCCTCCTCGGACACCTCGACGACGGGTGCAGCCTTCTTCTTGACGGCAGCCCGTTGCCGCTGGGCCACGCAGGGCCATGCCAGGATGGCCACCATGAGCGAAATGACTAATCTGCTTTTCATCTCCATGCACAATTAACTAGGCAAAGATACGGAGAAAAAACAAGAAATGGCCAGTTTGCGGGTAAGAATTAGGAGTTTTTAATACTCCTCCGTCAGTTTCCCCTCCCGTTCCAGCGCTTTCCAGACGGAAAAGCGTGCTTCGGGGTTCATCTGCTCAATCTCCTCATAGAGGCGGGCGATGGTCGTGCGCTCCGTGTCGTGCTCGTAGGGGCAATGTTTCAGCTGCTTCTCGTAGCCACTGAGCTCGGCATAGCGGGCAATGTCCTTCTCGTCGACGAGACAGAGGGGGCGGATGATGGCCAGGGGCATCTTACGCATCCTGAGCAGGGCGGGCATCGTGCCGAAGCGTCCCTGGTAGACGAGGTTCATCAGCGTCGTGTGGATGATGTCGTCGCGGTGGTGTCCCAGCGCAATCTTGTTGCAGCCGAGCTCCTGTGCGAGGTTGAAGAGCTGCTTGCGGCGGTTCCAGGAGCAGAGAAAGCAGGGGGGCTTCTTCTTAAGTGAAGAGTGAAGAGTGAAGAGTGAAGAATCCTTCGGTTGTGAAGAGAGTGAAAAATCCTTCGGTTGTGAAGAATCGAAACTGGTGGTGACGAGGTGAAGGGGTACATCGAGCGCTTGGCAGAACTGCTCCAGGTAGTCGGTGGACGTCTCGTAGAAGACGTTCTCCATGCGTACGTGGACAGCCTCAACGTGGAAACGGGGATGAGCGATACGGGCACGCTTCGCCAACAGTTCCGTCAGCAACAGCGAGTCCTTGCCGCCGGAGAGTCCCACGAGGACGCGGTCGTCGTCCTGCAACAGCTTGTAGGTGGCAAAGGCACGCACGAACCGCTCGTTCAGCCGTTTGAATAACCGTTCCTGCTCCACTACTTCATAAACACCAGGTAGACGGCGCAGATGATCAGCAGGAAGGCCAAGATGTGGTTCCAGTGGAGTGTCTGTCCCTGGAACATGATGTTGGCGATGACGGCAAAGACCGCCAGCGAGATGCACTCCTGCACCACCTTCAACTGCACCAGCGTGAAAGGTCCGCCGTTGCCGACGAAGCCCAGGCGGTTGGCGGGCACCTGACAGCAGTACTCGAAGAAGGCGATGCCCCACGAAAAGGCGATGACGCCGAGCAGGGGCCAGGTGGCGCTGACGCCCGACTCCGATAACTTAAGATGCCCATACCAAGCAAGCGTCATGAAGACGTTGCTTAGTATGAGCAGCAAAATGGTATATAGTCCGTTCATAATCGTTTCGTTTGTTGCTGTGGTACAGCAACATACTGAACTATTTATTCTGGAGGTATTCGTCCATGTTCTGGGCGGCACGGCGGCCGTCGCCCATGGCGAGGATGACCGTAGCACCACCGCGGACGATGTCGCCACCGGCAAAGATCTCGGCGCGGCTCGACTGCATACCGTCGCTGACGGCGATGGTGTTCTTGCGGCCCAGCTCCAGTCCGTCGATAGACTTCGGCACCAGCGGGTTGGGACTGACACCGACGGCGACGATGACCTGGTCGACATCGAGCGTGACGGTCTTGCCCTCGACGGGTACCGGCGAACGACGTCCCGAGGCATCGGGCTCGCCGAGCTCCATCACCTGGAGGATGGCCTGGCAGACGGCACCCGTCTCGTCGGCCTTGTACTCGATGGGGTTGTGGAGCGTCAGGAAGTTGATGCCCTCCTCCTTGGCGTGCTTCACCTCCTCGAGACGGGCAGGCATCTCCTGCTCCGAACGACGGTAGACCAGCGTGACGTTGCCGCCCAGGCGCTTGGCCGTACGGCAGGAGTCCATAGCCGTGTTGCCGCCGCCGACGACGAGCACATTCTTACCGAAGTTGATAGGCGTATCGGTGGTGGGGTTAGCAGCATCCATGAGGTTCACACGCGTCAGGTACTCGTTCGACGACATGATGTTGATGCTGTTCTCGCCAGGGATATTCATGAAGTTAGGCAGACCGGCCCCAGAGCCGACGAAGATGCCCTTGAAACCCTGCTTCTCCAGTTCTTCGACGCTGATGGTCTTGCCAACGATGACATCCGTCTGGAAGTGAACGCCCATTTTGGCGAGGTTCTCAATCTCCACGTCAACAATCTTGTTGGGCAGACGGAACTCGGGGATGCCGTACTTCAGCACACCGCCAATCTCGTGCAGAGCCTCGAAGACATAGACGTCGTAGCCCTTCTTCACCATGTCGCCAGCGAACGAGAGTCCGGCAGGACCGGAACCGATGACGGCAATCTTGATGCCGTTCGACGGTGCAATCTCGGGCAGCGAGATGTTTCCGCTCTCACGCTCGTAGTCGGCAGCGAAGCGCTCCAGGTAGCCGATGGCCACAGCGGGCTCATTCATCTTCAGGTGGATACACTTGCTCTCACACTGCTTCTCCTGCGGACATACACGACCACAGACGGCAGGCAGGGCAGACGTATTCTTCAGCACCTTGGCAGCAGCCAGGAACTGACCACGTTCAATGTTCTTAATGAACGACGGGATATTGATGTTCACAGGACAACCCTCCACGCAGGTTGGCTTGGCGCAGTCCAGACAACGCTTGGCCTCGGTCATCGCCATCTCCTTGGTCAGGCCGATGTTCACCTCCTCGGTACGGGTGGTGGCACGGTAGACGGGATCGAGCTCGGGCATGACGACACGCTCTATCTGCGTACGCTCCTTCGGCTTCATCAACGCACGGAGCTCCTTACGCCACTCAGCATCGCGATTGGTGAGGATGTCGATGGTGTCGTTGGTAGGATCGCTGTCCATGACGACGTCGGTGGTCTTCTCGACGGCAGAACCGTCGAGCACACTGTCTTTGCCGATGAGGTGCTCCTCATAGTGCTCAAGCTCTTCCTGCTCGGCACGCTTGAAGGTGCCCATGCGCTTGAACATCTCGTCCCAGTCGACGAGGGCGCCGTCGAACTCCGGACCGTCGATGCAGACGAACTTCGTCTTGCCACCGATAGTCAGTCGGCAGGCACCACACATACCCGTACCGTCGACCATGATGGTGTTCAGGCTGACTTCGCAGGGGATGTTGTGCTTCTGGGCCGTGAGGTTCGAGAACTTCATCATGATGGGAGGACCGATGGCAAACACCTTGTCGACGTGCTCCTGCTCGAAGAACTTCTCCATACCGACGGTAACCACGCCCTTCTCGCCGTACGAACCGTCGTCGGTCATGATGATGACCTCGTCGCTGGACTCGCGTACCTTATCTTCAAGTATAATGAGGTCCTTCGAACGACCGGCCATGACGGAGAGCACGCGGTTGCCGGCCTTCTTCAGCGCCTGGATGATGGGCAGCATAGGAGCCACACCCAGACCGCCGCCAGCACAGACGACAGTACCGTACTTCTCAATTCGTGTGGGGTTACCCAGCGGTCCCACGACGTCGGCCACGTATTCACCCTCGTTCAGGGCGCAGAGCTTCTTTGACGACAGGCCAACCATCTGAACCACCAGCGTGATGGTGCCGCGCTCGATGTCGGCACCGGCGATGGTCAGCGGCATACGCTCGCCTTTCTTGTCAACACGTACGATGACAAAGTTGCCAGCCTTGCGGCTCTTGGCAATCAGCGGCGCCTCAATCTCGAAGAGGAACACCTTCTCCGAGAACTGTTCTTTTCTGACTATTTTATTCATATTTACGGTTGTTTGTATCAATCTGTTTACAAAATCGGCTGCAAAGGTAGCAAAATGTTTTCAAACAACTACCCTTTCCCTGCGCGAACTTTACGAAAAGGGCTGTCGATTAACATTCTTTAAGGCTACCTCCGAAGGGCGAGGGTGTGGTTATAATAATCGTGGTTGCCGGTGACCTCCTGTACGACGGAGATGAAAGGTGGGACGTTGACGTCCTCCTGGTCGGCGATACCCTTGGTCTCGAGGATGACGAGTCCCTCGAGTGGTCCGTGGTAGGTGTCGAGCTCGAAGTACTGTCCGCGCCAGATGAAGCTCTGGCGGCGTTTGCGGACGGTGTTGCGATAGGGGTCTGCCTGTCCGAGGAGCGACTCGTAGAGTGCGTTCTCCACCTGTCGCTCGGTCTCTATCTGCTGATTGTCGGACGTGCGTTTCTTGGTGGTGTGAATGTTGACCACCTTGCCGCTGTTCCACGAGCGTCGACGCAGTCGGGCCTCTGTTCCGGGCTCGCTGACGAGGTATGTCTGGACGATGTCGCTGTCGATGGTGTCGGGCAGCGGTCCTACGACCTTGACGATGTACTTGCGCTCCTCGGTGACGGGCTGCGGCAGTCCGAGTACGTTGCTGATCTCGCGAATGACGCGCAGCATCTTACATTCGAAGTCGTCGTGGTTGTTGATGACGCGCAGGTGTGGGTGTCCTGTCCACGCCCGGATGACCTTCTTGTCGAGCTCGCGTGCTATGCGCAGTCCTTCCTCGTCGGCCTTCTCGTAGCGTGTGGCGTTGGTGGCCGTGGTGTAGAACTGCTCTGCACCGTCGGCAGCCGATACGAGGTGGAGCACGGCATCGTAGCGTTCACGCAGGGCATTGGCATTGGTGCCAGCCTCGCGGGTGATGCTCTCCCACTCGTCGGGTGCCATGTATGCGGAGATGTCGAGTGCACCGCGGTCGCAGACGATGAGCACGGGCTTGGTGCAGACGGCAGCAAGCCGCTGGAAGTGGTCCTCGAGTGTGAGCTGTGTCTCGAGTATGGCCCGTTCGCCCTCGAAGTAGAGCTGCCGGTTTGGCGTCAGGTAGTTCCACCCGGCGAGACTGTAGATGGTCGGCACTTCGGGAATGCAGAAGACCTTGAACCCGAGGTTGTTGAAGTGTTCGATGACGCGAACGAGTGCGGTTGTCTTGCCGGCACACGGTCCTCCTGTCAGCACGATGCGTTTGATATTGCCCATGTTCTTAATGCTTAATGCTCAATGCTTAATGCCTAATTGTGTGCAAAGATACGAATAGTCGAGCGAAAAACCAAATAATTTTGTATTTTTCCGAGACAGGGTAACTTCGGCGGAGCCAGAGTTACGAAAAAAATCGCCATTCATCATTCACAATTCACAATTATTTTGTATCTTTGCACCCTTGGAAACGAAAAAAAACAGAAATACAACAATGACACAAGCTATTCAAAAGACCCTTAGGGACAGCGCGGCAATGCGCTGGACGGCGCTGCTGCTGCTGGCGCTGGCCATGTTCTGCAGCTACATCTTCATGGACATCCTCTCGCCAATCAAGGACTTGATGCAGGAGACGCGCGGATGGGACTCGACGGCCTTCGGCACGATGCAGGGGTCGGAGGTGTTCCTGAACGTCTTCGCCTTCTTCCTGATTTTCGCGGGTATCATCCTCGACAAGATGGGCGTGCGCTTCACCGCCGTGCTGTCGGCCGCCGTGATGCTCGTCGGCGCCGTCATCAAGTGGTACGCCGTGAGCGAGTCGTTCATGGGCAGCGGCCTGGAGACGTGGTTCACGGAGAACCTTAATTATATACCGCTGTTCGACGAGCTCGGCGTCAGTCCGTTCTACGCTGGAATGCCCGCCTCGGCAAAGTTTGCCGCCTGCGGATTCATGATCTTCGGCTGCGGCTGCGAGATGGCGGGCATCACCGTCTCGCGTGGTATCGTGAAGTGGTTCAAAGGCCGCGAGATGGCGCTGGCCATGGGCTCCGAGATGGCCTTGGCACGTCTGGGTGTCGCCACATGCATGATTTTCTCGCCGTTCTTCGCCCGTCTGGGCGGTCAGGTGAATGTCACGCGCTCTGTGGCCTTCGGTGTGGTGCTGATGTGCATCGCCCTGATCATGACCATCGTCTACTTCTTCATGGACCAGAAGCTGGACGCACAGACCGGCGAGGCCGAGGAGAAGGACGACCCGTTCAAGGTGAGCGACCTGGGCAAGATCTTGACGGACAGCGGCTTCTGGCTTGTCGCCCTGCTCTGCGTGCTCTACTACTCGGCCATCTTCCCGTTCCAGAAGTACGCCGTCAACATGCTGCAATGCAACCTGACGCTGACGCCGCCGGCACAGGACTCGTTCTGGGCACAGCCCGACGTGACCATCGTGCAGTACGTCATCATGCTCGTCGTCGCTGCTGCCGGCTTCGCCTCTAACTTCCAGAAGAAGGCCGGTCTGAAGTACGGTCTGCTGGGACTGTCGATCGTCGCCCTCGTCACCTATTGTTATATGGGCTTCATGCGCCAGTCGGCCGAGAGTATCTTCGCCGTATTCCCCCTGCTGGCCGTGCTCATCACGCCGATTCTCGGCTCCTACGTCGACCATAAGGGCAAGGCTGCCTCGATGCTCATACTCGGCTCGCTGCTGCTCATCGGCTGCCACCTGACGTTCGCCTTCATCCTCCCGATGTTCAAGGAGTCGGCCGTCGGCGGCATCATCATCGCCTACGCCACCATCCTCGTCCTCGGCAGCTCGTTCTCGCTGGTGCCCGCCTCGCTGTGGCCCAGCGTGCCGAAGCTGGTCGACGCGAAGGTTATCGGCTCGGCCTACGCGCTGATCTTCTGGATTCAGAACATCGGCCTGTGGCTCTTTCCCCTGCTCATCGGCAAGGTGCTCGACGCCACGAACCCGGGAGTCACCGACCCCACGGCGTTCGACTATACCGCCCCGCTCATCATGCTCGCCTGCCTCGGCGTGGCCGCCCTCATCCTGGGCTTCGTGCTGAAGGTGGTCGACAAGAAGAAGGGTATCGGACTGGAACTGCCAAACATCAAGGAATGAAACTGAATAAATAGTAGAAAGACAATGAAAATAGGATTCGACAACGAGAAATACCTGAAGATTCAGTCCGAGCACATCCGCGAGCGCATAGCCCAGTTTGACGGCAAGCTGTACATGGAGCTCGGCGGCAAGCTGTTCGACGACCACCACGCCTCGCGCGTGCTACCGGGCTTCAAGCCCGACTCGAAGCTCCGTATGCTGGCTCAGCTGCGCGACTCGATAGAGATACTCATCGTCATCAGCGCCGAGGACATCGAGAAGAACAAGATACGCGCCGACCTCGGCATCACCTACGACGAGGACGTGCTGCGACTGCGCGACGAGTTCATGAACCGACAGTTCATGGTGGGTAGCGTCGTTATCACACACTACAACGGACAGCACGCCGCCGACCAGTTCCGCCACAGGTTGGAGCGCGAGGGCATCAAGTCGTACATCCACTACCCCATTGACGGCTACCCACACAACGTCGAGCTCATAGCCAGCGACGACGGCTTCGGCAAGAACGACTACGTGGAAACCACCCGTCCGCTGGTCATCGTCACCGCCCCCGGCCCCGGCAGCGGCAAGATGGCTACCTGTCTGTCACAGCTCTACAACGAGAACAAGCGCGGCATACGTGCCGGCTACGCGAAGTTCGAGACGTTCCCCGTATGGAACTTGCCGCTGAAGCACCCCGTGAACATTGCCTACGAAGCCGCCACCGCCGACCTTAACGATGTGAACATGATTGACCCCTTCCACCTCGAGGCCTACGGCAAGACCGCTATCAACTACAACCGCGACATCGAGATATTCCCCGTGCTCAACGCACTCTTCGAGGGCATCTACGGCGAGAACCCCTACAAATCGCCGACGGACATGGGCGTTAACATGGTGGGCTTCTGCATCTGTGACGACGACGTCTGCTGCGAGGCCTCGCGCGACGAGATTATCCGCCGCTTCTATGACGCGACGAACAAAATGGCCAACGGCGCCGACAACGAGAGCGAGGTGAACAAGATACGCCTGCTCTTCAACCAAGCCAAGATTTCGACCGCCACACGCAAGGTGACCGTCGCCGCCTACGAGCGGAAGATACAGAGCGGACAGACTGCGGCAGCTATCGAGCTCGAGGACGGCACCATCATCACCTCTAAGTCGACGCCCCTGCTGGGCTGTAGCGCCGCACTACTGCTGAACGCCACGAAGTACCTCGCCGGCATCGACCACGAGGTGAAGCTCATACCGCAGAGTCTGATAGAGCCCGTGCAGAAGACAAAAATAGAATACCTGGGTGGCAAGAACCCCAGACTGCATACCGACGAGGTGCTCGTGGCACTATCTGTTCTCTCGCAGGACGACGAGAACTGCCGCAAGGCCCTGGAGCAGCTGCCCCGTCTGCGCGACTGCCAGGTACACACGACGGTGATGCTTTCGGAGGTCGACCGCAAGATTTTCAAGAAACTTGGCTGCGGACTCACCTGCGACCCCGTGAAGAAATCGTAACCACATAACACATAAAACTAGGACTATGAAGAAAAGGACACTCACCAGCGTGCTCTGTGCACTTGCCGTTACAACGGCAATAGCACAGCCAGCCATCCCCCGTGACGAAGCACTCGAGGCCAAAGTGGAGAAAACGCTCGCAGCCATGACCCTCGACGATAAGGTCGGTCAGATGCTGGAGCTGAACTTCGACCTCATGGGCGCCTATGACCCCAATGGCGGATGGAAAGTCAACGAGACAAAGCTCGACACCCTGATTGCGAAGTACAAGGTGGGCTCCATCCTCAACGCCCCGGGAACCATTGCCCACACCATTGACGAGTGGCAGCAATGGATCAGACTGATACAGAAGAAGTCGATGGACCTGCTGGGCATACCCGACGTCTACGGACTGGACCACAACCACGGCGTCACCTACACACAGGGAGGAACCCTCTTTCCACAGCCCATCAACGTGGCGGCATCGTTCAATACCGAGCTGGCACGACAGGCGGCACAGGTGACAGCCTACGAGAGCCGCGCCGGCAACTGTCCGTGGGTGTACAACCCCGTCATAGACCTCGGACGTGACCCGCGCTGGTCGCGCATCTGGGAGAGCTACGGCGAGGATGCCATCGTGAACGCCCGCATGGTGGAGGCCGCCATCAACGGCTATCAGGGCGACGACCCTAACCACCTGGGGCCATTCAACGTGGGCACCAGCGTGAAGCACTACTTCGCCTACGGCGCACCGTTCTCGGGCAAGGACCGCACACCGGCCTACGTGTCGCCTCAGATGTTGCGCGAGAAGTACTTCGAGCCCTTCCGTGCCGCCATCAAGGCCGGCGCCCTGACCATTATGGTCAACTCCGCCAGCATCAACGGCGTACCCGTCCATGCCAGCTACGAGTACCTGACGAAGTGGCTCAAGGAAGACCTGCAATGGGACGGTATGATTATTACCGACTGGGCCGACATCAACAACCTTTTCCAACGCGAGCGCGTGGCCAAGGACAAAAAGGACGCCATACGCATCGCCATCAACGCCGGTATCGATATGTCGATGGACCCCTACAGCGTGGACTTCTGTAAGCTGTTGAAGGAGCTCGTCGAAGAAGGCAAGGTGAGCCGCGAGCGCATAGACGACGCCGTGCGCCGCATACTCCGACTGAAGTACCGTTTGGGACTGTTCGAGAGGCCCAACACCGGCGGCAAGGATTATGCGAAATTCGGCAGCAAGGAGCACGCCGAGATGGCCCTGCGTAGTGCCGAGGAGAGCATCGTGCTGCTGAAGAACAAGGACAATATCCTGCCGCTTGCGAAGGGGAAAACAGAGAATGGAAAAACTGTCAATCGTAAAATTCTCTTGACCGGCCCCAACGCCAACCAGATGCGCTGCCTGAACGGCGGCTGGAGCTACACCTGGCAAGGTTCTAAGGCCGAGCACCTGGCCACACAGTACAACACCATCTACGAAGCCTTCTGCGAGAAGTTCGGCAAGGACAACGTAGTTCTGGAACAGGGCGTCACCTACAACGAGAACGGCCGGTACTACGACGAGATTGTAGACAAGACACAATGCGACATGCACGATGCACAACTAGTGGAGGGCAGCCGACTGGCAAAGGCTGCTGCCGACTGCGACGTCATCGTGGCCTGCATCGGCGAGAACAGCTACTGCGAGACGCTTGGCAACCTGACAGACCTCTGGCTGTCGCAGAACCAGCGGACACTGGTGAAGGCCCTCGCCAAGACGGGCAAGCCCATTGTCCTCGTGCTGAATGAGGGACGTCCGCGACTCGTCGCCGACATCGAACCGCTGGCAAAGGCCGTCGTCGACATCCTGCTGCCAGGCAACTACGGCGGCGACGCGCTGGCAAACCTTCTCAGCGGCAATGCCAACTTCTCGGCCAAGATGCCATATACCTATCCGAAGGAGATCAACTCGCTGGCCACCTATGACTATAAGGTGAGCGAGGAGGTGGGGACGATGGCCGGTGCCTATGACTACGACGCCAAGGTAAGCCTCCAGTGGCCTTTCGGCTACGGCATGAGCTACACCACCTACGAATATAGTAACCTACGGGTGGACAAGCAGCAGTTCACCGCCGCCGACACCCTTACCGTCAGCGTCGACGTGAAGAATACCGGCGACCGTGCAGGAAAGGAGCCCGTGCTACTCTATTCCAGCGACCTCGTAGCATCAATCGTTCCCGACAACCGCCGTCTCCGTGCCTTCACCAAGGTGTCGCTGCAGCCCGGCGAGCAAAAGACCGTCACCTTCCGTCTGCCGGCAACGCAGTTGGCTTTCGTCGGTGCCGACGGACGCTGGACGCTGGAAGAGGGCGACTTCGTGCTGAAGGCAGGAAAGCTGACTGTAGGCATCGCCTGCCAGACGACGAAGGTGTGGGACGAGCCGAATATCTTCTAAGTTTCTGAGAAGCCACAACTATGGCTGGAGACGTAGCCTGACGACCAGTGGCAAGTGGTCGCTATAGCCAGGCTGATAGCGTATTCCGTTGTATGTTCTCCGGGGGCGCAGTCCACCGTAGAGTGCTTCCTCTTCGAGTAGGAAACGAGGTGAATGAATAAACACAGTATCAACCATACTGCTGATGGTGGGGGAGCCAAGGACATGATCCAGGCTCCCCCACTCTCCTTGATAGCGGTAGGTGCCGCGGACGCCGTTCTCACCACGGGCATGACTAGTGAGATGTAGCAGGCCGTTTTCCGTCAATTGGCGCAAGGCCGGACTGTCGGCCGCGTCGTTGAAGTCGCCAGCAACGATCACATGAGCATCCGGCGACAGTTGTCTTAGCGAGTCGAGCGACTGGCAGAGGCGCGTAGCGACCGCCTGACGGAACGGACGGCTGTAACGCTCGCCACCATAGCGGCTGGGAGCATGGACGACATAGACATGGAGGGTGTCGCCGCTGATGACACGTCCCCGTGCATAGAGGATGTCACGCGTAGGACGCATATCGCCGACAGGCGTCACACGAAGGGCGAAAGCCGTATCGAGGGCAAAGGTCAGCGGCTGGTAGAGCAACGCAACGTCGATACCGCGAAGATCGGGCGACTGCGTCATCACATATTGATACCCCGCACCTCGCAACAAGGATCTCTTTATGAGATCGCGCATGACTGAATCGTTCTCGACCTCACACAAGGCAACGATGTCAGGCACACCGTCGTCACAGACGGAGAGCAGTTCTTGCCCAATGTTGTTCAGCTTGCGCCAGTAGCGTTTCTTCGTCCAACGACGGACAGCCTCAGGCAGGTACTCATTGTCCTGCTTGAGGCTGTCGTGTTGTGTGTCGAAGAGATTCTCGCAGTTCAGTTCAACAAACGTTAAGGTCTGTGCTCCTACGGGGTTAAATGATAAATGAAAAATGACAAATGATAATACTATCACCATCACATGAATTCCACAAGGCGGCAGCAATTTATCATTTACCATTTTTCAGTTTTCATTTAGGGCGAAGCCCGCTAACAGACTTTCTCCAGACGCTTCATGATAGAGAACATGAAGACGGCCGAAATGATGCAGAGAGCGATGAACACGCTCCAAACGGCCCAGAGGGGGATGTTACCCCAGAGATAACCGCCAACGCCCACAAGTTTGTTGCCGATGGCGGTAGCCACGAACCAACCACCCATCATCAGGCCCTTGTACTTCGGAGGTGCCACCTTCGAGACAAACGAGATGCCCATCGGAGAGAGCAGCAGCTCGGCGAACGTCAATATAAGATAGGTATAGATAAGGAGCTGCGGCGTGACGTCTGCCACATGGACGGCAACGGGCTCGCCGTCGGCACCGGTTGTTGTCTGAGGCATAGGCAGTCCGAAGGAGGCGACAGCCATCAGGCAGTAGGCCAGTCCGGCCACCACCATACCATAGGCAATCTTTCGCGGAGCTGAAGGCTCCTTACCCTTAGCAGACAGTGAGCCGAAAATGGCCAGCGAGACAGGTGTCAAGGCAACCACATAGAAAGGATTGAACTGCTGGAAGATAGGTGCCGAGACAGCAACAATCTCGCCAGAGGTTCTATCGTACTGCAAGAAAAGGAATGCCAGTGCTATACAGATGACGACAGCAGAAATAGCCTTACCCTTGCCCGTCTTCGACTGGAACAGCGAGAACAGGGCGTAGACAATGAAGATGATTGCCACGAGGTTCCACACGTTGAAGGCCATGCCCTCGACGCCCTCCGAAGTCTTAGCGGTGAACTCGTCGGCGAAATATGTCAACGACAGGCCATTCTGATGGAACGCCATCCAGAAGAAGATGACTACAGCGAAGACAAGGCAAAGTGCCACGATGCGGGCCTTGGTTTCTTCCTTCGACAACTCCTCGACAGCGGCAGAAGCGCTGTCCGCCGTTTTCTTGCCGCCCTCCACGTGGCGGAAAGTGCCGCGGAAAATGTAGTAGATAGCGATGGAGAGGATGAGCGAGGCACAGGCCACGGCAAAGGCGAAATGGTAGGAGTCGTTCACGCTCGTGCCGAGGTTCTGCTGTGCCCACTCCATGATCTTCACGGCTGCCGTCGGAGCAAAGAGTGCACCGATGTTGATGGCCATGTAGAAGATGGAAAAGCCCGAGTCGCGCTGTCCCGCATATTTCGGGTCGTTGTAGAGGTCGCCCACCATCACCTGGAGGTTACCCTTGAAGAGTCCCGTGCCCAGTCCGATGAGCACCAGTGCGGCTAACATCACGACGAGTGCCAGCGTGTCACCGCCTAGAGGTACGGAAAGCAGCAGGTAGCCGGCAAACATGATGAGGATGCCAATAGTGACCATGCGACCAAAGCCGAACTTATCAGCCAGCCAGCCGCCAACAATAGGCAGGAAGTAGACGAGCATCAGGAAGTCGCTGTAGATCTCGCCAGCCCAGCCAGCATCTAGACCATAGTTAGCACGCAGGAAGAGTGCGAAGACGGCGAGCATCGTGTAGTATCCGAAGCGCTCACCGGTGTTGGCCAAAGCCAACGCATAGAGTCCTTTAGGTTGATTTTCGAACATAACTTATTTGATTTTAGAATTTTTCGTTCTGGTGATGTCGAAGAGGTACGACAGCTTGATGATGATGCTCTGCATATTGGAGATGGCAAAGTAGTCGCGCTTGGAGTTGCCATAGAGGTTGCCCAGTCCATAGTAGTAGCGGCCCTCCAGGAGGAAATGCCCCACCTTGGGGTGCGAGAATTCCACTCCCACACCGCCGGCGATGCCGTAGTCGAAGGAGTGCTCCACGGCCATCGTGTCTTGGGCGATGACCTGTGACGTGCGTTTCTCTGAGTTGCGCAGTTCGATGTCGAAGTTCTTCTTCGTCTTCTCACTCTTCAGGAAACCAATCTGGGGACCTACTTGGAAGAAGAACTGGAAACCGCGGCGCTCACGCCCCCACCCCAGTCGTGCAAAGACGGGCACCTGAAGGTATGTCAGCTGGCGCTCGTACCGCTCAGGGATATCGGCGTCAATACGCATCACGGGCTGGTCTTCCTTGTCAAGGATGCTCTCTTTCCATCCCACCTGGGCTAAGTTGGCCTCGGCAACGACGGAGCAGATACTGTTGAAATACTTCTCGCCAGTATAGCGCATCGTCAAGCCGAACATTCGTCCCTGGTACTGGTCCTGTGGCACCTTCGGCTGGAAGTTGACGGTAGTCAACGTCACACCGCCACCGCCACCGACGGCGAAGTCGTTGCGATACTCGCCGACTTGCGCCCTGACGGTGCCAATTGACAGGTAAGATATGACGAGTGACAAGCCGATCACCCTCATTCTCCTATATATCTCTTTATTGATAGTCATCTCAATCTCTCTATTTCTCAATCACGTTAATCCGCTGTCCTTGCTGGTAGTTCACAAACAGCAGCGTGCGGTTACGCAATCCGCCATTGCCTATACGCTCGAAGAGCAATGGCGTCTGCACGGGCTGCACTCGCGACTGGCCAGCCTCGCCGTTGAAAGCTTTGCCGTGTTGCGCCAGTCCCGAAAGGAAAAACATCGCATGGTCGAAGCCCGTCAGCGCCATACGCGGCAGCATCTGTATCATCTCCTGATGGAAGTTCCAGCGATATTTCTGCTGCAGACGGATAGTGGCGGGAGCCGTCTGGTTCGTATAGAACGTAGCGGGGACAAAGACGTTGTAACGGTAGAACTGGTCTAGATACAGACGCGTATAGCCCAGCCACTCGGTATAACCGAACACGGAGATGCTGAGTTCAGGATGCGTAGTTTTCAGGCCGTTCATCTTCGCCAGCGCCACACCCAGCTCCTGGTGGCGGCCGGTGTTCAGCACCACGATGTTGGGCCTCGTTGTACTGAATGCCTTAAAGAAGTTTTCCTCACCCGACTTCAGATTCGTCACATTGTACTCCAGGCCGCGCTCTTCCAACTTACGGCGTAGCCCAAACGTAAAGATACCTTTCTTGCTGGTGGTATCATTGCAGTCGATGATGACGGGATGATAGTCGACAAACTGCGACAGGAAGGCATTGATTGTACGGGTATTGATGTCGTTGGCGTTCTGGTATACTTGGTAGACGTTCTTATTAGTGTAGAGCGGCGGCGCCGTGATGGAGAACGGTATGAGCAGTTTGATGTCGTGGGCGCTGACGAAATCGGAGAGTGCGCGCACCTGCCGGGAATACAAGGGGCCGATGATCACGTCGCACTTCGCGGCAGCAGGGTCAGCGAGGACCGTTTTCATATCACAGTCCTCGGGCGTGTTCCATGCCCTCACATCGATAGAGAGACCTTCCTCCTTCAGACTGTCGCAGGCCATCAGTATGCCACGATAATACTCCACCATGCGACGTCCGTCGCCATTGTTGTCATGAAGGGGCAGCATCACCCCCAGCCGGATGGTCTTCGCACCGCTCCCAAGGGTTATCGTCAGGAGCATCAAGAGGACGAAAAAACGCATTATCAGGTTCTTCATTTTCACTTTTTTCGGGTTTCGCGCTACAAAAGTACAAAAAAAGCGCGGCTAAATCAACATTATTCACTATTTTTGCACTTTCAAAGCTGAGAAAATGAAGAAAAAGCACCTTTTAGGCCTTCTCATGGCCACATTTTTACCGCTGACGGCGCTGTCGCAAGACGACACGCAACCCAAGGTGTCGGCAACGGGCAGTTATATCAACGCCGACAAGGAGTCAAAGGAGTCCAACAACATCGACGACGGCGACGCACCGCTGGAGGTGACCTTCCGTCCCAACGCCCAGAACATCGGCGACCATACCATCAGTTACGAGTGGCACTTCCGCAAACAGGGCGAGGAGGGTGACTTCATGGTGCGCTACGAGGAAGAGACGACATACCGCTTTGTTGAGTCGGGCACGTTCGACGTCGTCCTGAAGGCCACACTCACCGACATTGGCGAGCAGTTGGACTCCTCGGTCGTTGTCGTCGCCATCAGCGAGAGCCGCCTGGAGTTCCCCAATGCCTTCTCGCCCAACGACGACAAGCACAACGACATCTACGGCGCGAAGGGTGTCAACGAGGAGAACAGCCCACAGCATTGGAAAAATATCGTCGAGTTCCATGCTTACATCTTCAACCGCCAGGGCCAGAAGCTCTACGAGTGGACGGACGTTAGCGGCGGATGGGACGGCAAACACAACGGCCACCCTGTGAAGGAAGGTGTCTACTACGTGTTGGTGAAAGCTAAGGGCTCCGACGGCCGTGTGTACAACATCCGCAAGGACGTGAACCTCCTCCGGGGTTACATTGAGACGGGAAACTCCGGCACTACAAACCCCTAAGCCCCCATGAAAGAAAAGATACAAGTCTTCGGCGCCCGCGTCCATAACCTGAAGAACATCGACGTCGAGATACCCCGCCAGTCGCTGACGGTAATCACCGGTCTCAGCGGCTCAGGCAAGTCGTCGCTGGCCTTCGACACCATCTTTGCCGAAGGACAGCGCCGCTACATCGAGACGTTCTCCGCCTATGCACGCAACTTCCTTGGCGGCATGGAGCGTCCTGACGTCGACAAGATTACCGGTCTCAGTCCCGTCATCAGCATCGAGCAGAAGACCACAAACCGCAATCCCCGCTCCACAGTCGGCACCACGACCGAAATCTACGACTACCTCCGTCTGCTCTTCGCCCGCGCTGGCAAGGCCTATAGCTACATGACCGGCGAACCGATGGTGAAATATACCGAGGAGCGCATCGTCGACATGATTACCCACGACTATGCCGGCCACCGCATCCTGATTCTTGCGCCACTGGTGCAGAGCCGCAAAGGCCACTACCGCGAACTCTTTGAGCAGATGCGCCGCAAGGGTTATTTGAATATGCGCATCGACGGCGAGGTGGTCGAGATTACACAGGGCATGAAGGTCGACCGCTATAAGAACCACAACATCGAGGTGGTGATTGATAAGCTGAACCTTCCCCCTGCCTCCTCCAAAGGAGGGGGAACTCAGATGCCTGAGGAAAGGTTGAAGAAGTCGGTGGCTATAGCCATGAAGCAGGGCGACGGTCTCATCATGATTCTTGATGTAACCAACTCCCCATCCTTGGGTGGAGGCGGAGGCGAAATCAAGTATTTTTCTCGTCGATTAATGTGTCCAACAACGGGCATAAGTTACAGTGATCCAGCGCCTAACAACTTTTCGTTCAACTCGCCCCAAGGAGCATGTCCCCATTGTAAGGGTTTGGGCTACATCAACGAGATAGATCTCAAAAAGGTTATTCCCGACCGTCGTCAGAGCATCCACGAGGGCGGCATTGCCCCGCTTGGAAAGTACAAAAATCAAATGATTTTCTGGCAGGTCGATGCCCTGCTAAAAAAGTACGACTGTGACCTAAAGACTCCTATCGACGACATCCCCGACGACGCTCTCCGAGAGGTGCTCTACGGCTCGCTTGAGAACGTGCGCATCGACAAGGAGCTCGTCCACACATCGAGCGACTACTTCGTGGCCTTCGACGGCATCATCAAGTACTTGCGCCAAGTCATGGATAACGACGACTCCACAGCAGGACAGAAATGGGCCGACCAGTTCTTGGCCGAAGTGCCGTGTCCCGAGTGTCATGGCCACCGTCTGAACCGTGAGGCGCTGTCGTACAGAATCTGGGACAAGAACATCGCCGAGCTTGCCGAGATGGACATCGCCGAACTTCGCGAGTGGATAGAGAAACTGGAACCCGCCTCCACCACATCCTCAAAGAAGGGGAATCAAGAGTACAAGGGCGTGTTAAGTGCTCAACAATACGCCATTGCTAAAGAAATCCTAAAGGAGATTCGCACGCGTCTGGACTTTCTGCTCGATGTGGGTCTCGACTACCTGGCTTTGAACCGTCCCTCAGCGTCGTTGTCGGGCGGCGAGAGCCAGCGCATACGTCTGGCCACGCAGATTGGCTCGCAGCTGGTGAACGTCCTCTACATCCTCGACGAGCCCAGCATCGGTCTGCACCAGCGCGACAACGAACGGCTCATCCACTCGCTGAAGGCGCTGCGAGACCTCGGCAATACGGTCATCGTCGTCGAGCACGACCGCGACATGATGCTTGCCGCCGACTGGATTATCGACATCGGTCCCCGTGCCGGCCGCAAAGGTGGCGAGGTTGTCTTTCAGGGCACCCCCGCCGACTTGCTGAAGAGCAATACGCTGACGGCACAGTACCTGAGAGATGAAAAATTAGAGATGAAAAATGAAAAATATGATTACAATCAAGGCGACAATCTGGGCGTGCAAGGAAATCATACCTCTCATCTCTCATCTCCCATCTTGAAGCTGAAGGGTTGCACCGGCAACAACCTGAAGCACGTCGACGTGGCGTTCCCGTTGGGCAAGCTGATACTCGTCACAGGCGTCAGCGGCAGCGGCAAGTCGACGCTCATCAACGAGACGCTACAACCCATCCTCTCGCAGCACTTCTACCACTCGCTGAAACGTCCCATGCCTTACGAGGGTATCGAGGGCCTGCAATATATAGATAAGGTGGTAAACGTCGACCAGTCGCCCTTAGGACGCACGCCACGCTCCAACCCCGCCACCTATACCGGCGTCTTCAGCGACATCCGCTCGCTCTTCGTCGGACTGCCCGAGGCACAAATCCGCGGCTACAAGCCCGGCCGTTTCTCGTTCAACGTCAAGGGCGGCCGCTGCGAGACCTGTGGCGGCAACGGCTACAAGACCATCGAGATGAACTTCCTGCCCGACATCCAAGTGCCCTGCGAGACGTGCCACGGACGCCGCTACAACCGCGAGACGCTAGAGGTGCGCTACAAGGGCAAGTCGATTGCCGATGTCCTCGACATGACCATCAACCAGGCCGTAGAGTTTTTCGAGAACGTCCCCGACATCCTCCGCAAGATCAAGACCATTCAGGACGTCGGCCTCGGTTACATCAAATTAGGACAGCCCTCCACCACCCTCAGCGGCGGCGAGAGCCAGCGTGTCAAGCTGGCCACGGAGCTGTCGAAGCGCGACACCGGCAGCACCCTCTACATCCTCGACGAGCCTACCACGGGTCTCCACTTCGAGGACATCCGAATACTAATGACGGTGTTGCGCCGTCTCGTAGACCGCGGCAACACCGTCATCATTATTGAGCACAACCTCGACGTCATTCGCCAGGCTGACTGGATTATCGACATGGGACCCGAGGGAGGCCGTCGCGGTGGCGAAGTGCTCACCGTCGGCACACCCGAGCAGGTAGCCCGTAGCGAGAAAGGCTTTACGCCTCGTTTTCTGAAGCAGGAGCTACAACTTGAAGATTGAGCTCGTCCAGTTGCTTCTGGTCCAGGAAGCCTGGTGCATCGAGCATCACGTCGCGTCCCGAGTTGTTCTTTGGGAAAGCGATGCAGTCGCGGATGCTGTCCAGTCCGGCCATGAGGCTCACGAAGCGGTCCAGTCCGAAGGCCAAACCAGCGTGAGGGGGCGCACCATACTTGAAGGCGTTGATGAGGAAGCCGAACTGCGCCATCGCCTTCTCGGGCGTGAAGCCCAAAATCTGGAACATCTTCTCCTGGAGCTTGCCGTCGTGGATACGCAGCGAGCCACCGCCAACCTCGACGCCGTTGCAGACGAAGTCGTAAGCCACGGCACGCACCTTCTCGGGAGCGGTGTCCAGCAGAGGAATATCGTCGGGGTTCGGTAGTGTGAACGGATGGTGTGTAGCCATCAGGCGCTGCTCTTCGTCGCTCCACTCGAACAGGGGGAAGTCCACAATCCACAGGCAGACGAACTTATCCTTGTCGCGCAAGCCCAGACGCTCGCCCATCTCCAGACGCAGCGTGCACAACTGTACGCGGGTCTTATTGGCGTTGTCGCCGCTCATGATGAGCACTAGGTCGCCGTCCTTGGCACCCATGGCCTCCTTTACCTGCTGCCACACCTCGGGCTCATAGAACTTGTCGATGCTTGACTTCACCGTGCCATCCTGGTTGAACTTCACGTAGACCAGGCCCTTGGCACCCACCTGGGGACGTTTCACGAAGTCCGTCAGCTGGTCCAGCTGCTTGCGCGTATAGTCGGCACAGCCGGGGACGCAGATACCGCCGATATAGTTGGCGTCGTTGAACACGGGGAACGTGCCCGTACCCTTCAGCTGGTCCATCAGTTCTACAAACTCCATGCCAAAGCGCAAGTCGGGCTTGTCGCTACCGAAACGCTTCATGGCCTCGTGCCACGTCATACGCTGCAGCGGCGGCAGCTCCACGCCACGTACTTCCTTGAACAGGTGGCGGGCCAGATTCTCGAATATCTCCAGCACGTCCTCCTGGTCGGCAAACGACATCTCACAGTCTATCTGCGTGAACTCCGGCTGACGGTCGGCACGCAGGTCCTCGTCGCGGAAGCACTTCGCAATCTGGAAGTAGCGGTCGAAGCCCGAGACCATCAGCAGCTGCTTCAGCGTCTGCGGCGACTGCGGCAAGGCGTAAAACTGTCCAGGATTCATGCGCGAGGGCACCACGAAGTCGCGGGCACCCTCGGGCGTCGAGCCGATGAGTATCGGCGTCTCCACCTCGATGAAGTTCAGCGAGTCCAGGAAGTTACGGATGAGGATGGTCATCCTGTGGCGCAGCTCCAGGTTCTTGCGCACGCTATTGCGGCGCAGGTCCAGGTAGCGGTACTTCATGCGGATGTCGTCGCCGCCGTCGGTATTGTCCTCGATGGTGAACGGGGGCGTCACGCTCTCGCTCAGTATGTTCAGCTCCGTGACGACGATCTCCACGTCGCCCGTTTCCATCTTCGCGTTCTTCGACTCGCGTTCGCGCACCGTGCCCTTCACCTGGATACAGTATTCGCGTCCCAGCTTGTTGGCACGCTCGCAGAGGGCGGCGTCGTCGCTCTCGTCGAACACCAGCTGCGTCAGTCCGTAGCGGTCACGCAGGTCTACAAACGTCATTCCTCCCATCTTACGGGTGCGCTGCACCCATCCGGCCAGCGTTACCTGCTGTCCGGCATTGGCGAGTCGCAGCTCGCCACAAGTGTTCGTTCTATACATCTTTTATATTTACGTTTTAATTATTTTCGATTGACGAATTATTTTGAGCTGCAAAGTTACGAAGAATTTTTCAGTCTCCATGCGTCATCCATCACTTTTTTCTCCAGCGACAGCAAATTCTTCATGCTTCACGCTTCTCGCTTCACTTTTTTTTCGTACCTTTGCACGCAGAAACTAAAATCTACTGAAACAATGAAACGACTGACAACACTACTCACCGTGGCCTTTTTGGCCCTCAGCGCCATGGCACAGACCACCGCCGACGACGTCCTCGACGTTGCCCGCCGAGCCAACGACTACTTCATGGCGAAGTACAGCGACCCCACCTTGCCCACGAACGTCAACAAGGTGCGTCCCTCCAGCCTCTGGACGCGCGCCGTCTACTACGAAGGACTGATGGCCCTCAACGACATTGACCCACAGCCGCGCTACATCGACTATACCGACCGCTGGGCCACGTTCCACCAATGGACGCCGCGCAACGGCATCAACAGCTGCGATGCCGATGACCAATGCTGCGCCCAGACCTACCTTATGCGCTACGCACAGGTGGGTGGTAACGAGAAGATCAGCCGTGTACGTGAGAATCTGGATCACCAAATGCAGACACCCAACGACAAGAAGAACGCTACAGCCAAGACGAAGGGCACCCAGCCCTCGCTCTACGGCTGGTGGACGTGGATTGACGCCATCCAGATGGCCATGCCCGTCTATATGCAGATGTACCGTCTGACTGGCGAGACGAAATATCGCGACCACGCCATGGCCATGTACCGCTGGAGCCGTAATGAGTGCGGCGGCGGACTCTTCAACACCACGGACGGCCTATGGTGGCGCGATGCCGACTATGTGCCTCCCTACAAGGAGCCCGACGGCAAGGACTGCTACTGGAGCCGCGGCAACGGATGGGTGTACGCTGCCCTCGTGCGCTGCATGGACGAGCTATCGCCGAAGGACAAGGCATACAAGGAGCTGAAAAAGGACTTCCTCCTGATGTCAAAAGGACTACTGAAGTGCCAGCGCGAGGACGGCTTCTGGAACCCCTCGCTCGTCTCTTCCAACTACGCCATGCCCGAGACCTCGGGCACGGCACTCTTCCTCTACGGCATGGCATGGGGCATTCAAAACGGCTTCCTTAAGGCCAAGGACTACCGTCCTGCCTGCGACCGCGCTTGGGCGGCGATGGTCCGCGAGAGCGTCCATCCCGACGGCTTCCTCGGCTGGATGCAGGGCACCGGCAAAGACCCTTCGGCAGGCCAGCCGCTCAGCTACGACCGCGTGCCCGACTTCGAAGACTACGGCACCGGCTGTTTCCTGCTCGGCGCCTCAGCGTATTATAAACTGCTAAAAAGAAAATAAATTTTTATTAAATTACAGGGCACATCCAACGTTATCTGCGGCAAATTACTTAATTTTGCCGCAGATTTTCATTAAAAAGCACGAAACCGACATGAAGAAACTTTTACTCATGACATTGCTGCTCGTCTGCGGCATCACCATGGCAACGGCTCAGAAACAGGCCGAGATTAAGTTTGAAAAGACAACCCACGACTTTGGAACCTTCTCGGAGAAGAGCCCCGTTGTCACCTGCACATTCACCTTCAGCAACGTTGGCGAGAAGCCCCTGGTCATTAATCAGGCGATGGCCTCCTGCGGCTGCACCGTCCCCGAGTACACAAAAACACCCGTGAAGCCCGGCGAGAAGGGTGAGATTAAGGTGACCTACAACGGCACCGGCAAGTTCCCCGGACACTTCAAGAAGTCCATTACCGTCATCACCAACGGCGTTGTAGAGAAGACCCGCCTCTACATCGAGGGCAACATGGAGGAGGCTAAATAAGAGACAAATAAGTGCCACCTTTTTGTAAATAAGTGGCACCTTTTCAGAAATAAGTGGCACCTATTCGAAAATAAGTGCCACTTATTGTGTAATTATCAGGACTTGTCTTTAGTCGATGATGTCGAAGCCGGTATAAGGCACGAGGGCTGCAGGAATCTTGATGCCTTTTTCCGTCTGGTTGTTCTCCAGCAGGGCGGCAACGATGCGAGGCAGAGCCAGCGCGGAGCCGTTCAAGGTGTGACAGAGCTCAGTCTTCTTGTTGTCGGCACGACGGTAGCGGCACTTCAGACGGTTGGCCTGATAGGTGTCGAAGTTCGAAACGCTGGAGACCTCGAGCCAGCGGCCCTGAGCCTCGGAATAGACCTCGAAGTCGTAGCAAATAGAACTCGTAAAACTCTGGTCACCACCACACAACAGCAGAATTCTATAGGGGAGTTCCAGTTTCTTCAGCAGGCCCTCTACATGAGCGAGCATCTCCTTGTGGCTCTCTTTCGAGTGCTCGGGCTTGTCGATGCGCACAATCTCTATCTTCGAGAACTCATGCAGGCGGTTCAGACCACGCACATCCTTGCCATAGCTGCCAGCCTCACGACGGAAGCACTCCGTGTAGGCGCAGTTCTTGATGGGCAACTGGGCCTCGTCGAGGATGACGTCACGGTAGATGTTCGTCACAGGCACCTCAGCCGTGGGGATGAGGTAGAAGTCGTCGACCTCGCAATGGTACATCTGGCCCTCCTTGTCAGGCAGCTGACCCGTACCGTAGCCGGAAGCCTGATTGACGACCGTCGGCGGCATGATCTCCGTATAGCCACTCTTGTTGGCCTCGGCCAGGAAGAAGTTGATGAGGGCACGCTGTAGCTGGGCACCCTTGCCGATGTAGACAGGGAAGCCGGCGCCGGTAATCTTCACGCCGAGGTCGAAGTCGATGAGGTTATACTTCTTGGCAAGCTCCCAGTGGGGCAGCGGGTTCTCGATACCCAGCTTCGGGTTCACGTCCCAGTTGCCGACAGTATCGGCGTCCGTGCACTCCTTCAGGTTCGACTTCACCACGCGGTTGTCCTCAGCGGCAGCACCCTCGGGCACCTCGTCGTAGGGGATGTTCGGAATCTGGCAGAGCAGCGTCGTCATCTCCTCCTGAGCCAGGTTCATCTGCTCCTCAAGCTGTTTGTTCGTCTCCTTCATCGTGGCGACGGTCTCCTTAATGGCATCGGCCTCAGCACGCTTGCCCTCCTTCATGAGTGCGCCAATCTGGGCTGCCATCTTCTTGGCCTCGCTCAGGTTGCTGTCCAGCTGCTGCTGTGCTTCGCGACGGCGCTTGTCGATAGCGAGCACATTGTCTATGGCCTCCTTGGCATTGGGGAAATGTTTCTTCTCCAGACCGCGGATGACACGTTCTGTTTCCTCGTTGATGAGTTTAAGTGTTAACATGATTACGTATACGTTTATTAATGAATATTCAAAAAGCGGTGCAAAAGTACAAAAAAAGACTGAACCGACAAAAGAATCAATCTTTTATTTGCGTTTTCGCTCACTTATTCGTACCTTTGAACAAGTTCTTAGGTACTCTCGCTCTGAAAACTGCAAATTTATTTGCGTTTTCGCTCACTTATTCGTACCTTTGCAGCCAAATTTGCAAAACGACTATGGATTTTTATATGGATAACCAAAATAACAAGGGGTTCTCAATGATAGCAGACATTGAAGGCGATTTCAAAGACCTGATGGACTTTGAGACCCCTGACGAAGTACCTATTCTACCTGTACGAAACCTTGTGCTCTTCCCCGGCGTGGTATCGCCGATACTCATCGGACGCGAGTCGAGCATGACACTCGTCAAGCGTGCCGAGCGCAAGAAGTCGCTCATCGGCATCGTCTGCCAGCGCGACCCTGAGGTAGAACATCCTGACTATGATGACTTATACCAATATGGTGTCTTTGCGAAGGTGATGAAGCAGCTGAACCTGCCCAACGGCAGCGTGACGTGCATCATCCAGGGACTCGGGCGCATGAAGCTGAAGGAGATCACAGGTCGAAAGCCGTTCCTCACGGGACGTGTCGAGGCCGCCTGGGAGGATCTTCCCGACAGCAACGACAAGGAGTTCCGTACGGCGATGGACGACCTTCGCGAGATGGTTAGCGATTACGTCAGTAAGAACGATGACATTCCCGACGAGGCGACGTTTGCCGTCCGCAACATCGACAATAACGTCATGGCGCTGAACTTCACCTGCTCGAACCTGCCGTTCAGCATCAAGGAGAAGATGGAGCTGTTGACGACGGGGAGCATCAAGGAGCGTGTCTTCGGGACAATGAAGGTGCTGAACCGCGAGATCAACCTGCTGAACCTGAAGCTAAACATCCGCAACAAGACGCGCGAGGACATCGACGAGCAGCAGCGAAACTACTTCCTCCAGCAGCAGATCAAGAACCTGCAGGCGGAGATAGGCCACGGCGAGACGTCGCCCGAGAAGGCTGAACTGATTCAGAAAGCAAGGATGAAGAAATGGCCCGAGGAGATTGCCAAGACGTTCTACAAGGAGGCCGACAAGCTAGACAACCTCAATCCGCAATCGCCCGACTTCAACGTCCAGCTAACCTATCTGCAGACACTCGTCAACCTGCCGTGGGAGGAATACACGAAGGACGACCTCGACGTGAAGCGTGCCCAAAAGATCCTGGACCGCGACCACTACGGCATGGAGAAAGTCAAGGAGCGCATCCTCGAGCATATGGCCGTGCTGTCGCTGCGCGGTGACCTGAAGAGCCCCATCCTCTGTCTCTACGGTCCTCCGGGCGTCGGTAAGACCTCGCTGGGCAAGTCTATCGCTGCCGCCATGCGCCGCAAGTATGTGCGTATGTCGCTGGGCGGTCTACACGACGAGGCAGAAATCCGCGGCCACCGCCGCACCTACATCGGCGCCATGCCCGGACGCATCATCAAGTCTATCCAGAAGGCAGGCTCCTCGAATCCCGTCTTCATCCTCGACGAAATCGACAAGGTGACGCAGGCCACCGTCAACGGCGACCCCGCCAGCGCCCTGCTTGAAGTGCTCGACCCTGAGCAGAACAACGCCTTCCACGACAACTATCTTGACGTGGACTACGACCTGTCGAAAGTGCTCTTCATAGCCACGGCCAACAACCTGTCGACCATTCCCCGTCCCCTACTCGACCGCATGGAGATTATCGAGGTGAGCGGCTACATCACCGAGGAGAAGATAGAGATAGCGAAGCGCCACCTCATTCCCCGCGAGCTGGACAATACCGGTCTGAAAACACTCCCCACGAAGCTAACGTTTAACAAGTCGGCCATCGAGAAGATTATTGAGCAGTACACCCGCGAGAGCGGCGTACGCCAGCTGGAGAAGCAGATCAACAAAGCCATGCGTAAGCTGGCATTCAAGCGTCAGATGGAGGGCGATATGCCCTACTCGAAGATCACCCCCGCCGAACTCGAGGACCTGCTGGGCAAGCCGCCATTCTACCGCGACATCTATCAGGGCAACGAGTATGCCGGCGTAGTGACGGGACTGGCATGGACGAGTGTCGGCGGCGAGATTCTGTTCATCGAGACATCGCTGTCGAAAGGCAAGAACGGTAAACTAACGCTCACGGGCAATCTCGGCGACGTGATGAAGGAGAGTGCCGTCATCGCCCTGGAGTATGTCAAAGCACACGTCGACCGTCTCGGCATCGACTACCGCATCTTCGACCATTGGAACATCCACATCCACGTGCCCGAGGGCGCCACGCCGAAAGACGGTCCCTCGGCTGGCATCACCATCGCCACATCCATCGCCTCGGCGCTGACTCAGCGTAAGGTGCGCAAGAACACCGCAATGACGGGCGAGATCACCCTCCGCGGCAAGGTGCTGCCCGTAGGCGGCATCAAGGAGAAGATTCTCGCCGCGAAACGTGCCGGCATCACCGACATCGTGATGTGCCGTGAGAACGAGAAGGACATCAACGAGATTCCCGACATCTACCTCACTGGCGTTACGTTTCACTATGTTGAGAACGTCCAGGACGTCTGGGACTTCGCCCTGACCGACGAGAAGGTGAAGCACCCCCTGACATTCGAGATTCCAGAAGACGAGAAGAAAGAATGAAGTTTGAACTGCAACATACAGACAACGCCAGCAACGCCCGCGCTGGCCTGATAACGACCGACCACGGACAGATAGAGACACCTATCTTCATGCCCGTGGGCACCGTCGGCTCTGTCAAGGGCGTACATTTCGCGGAGTTGCGCGAGCAGGTGAAGGCCCAGATTATTCTAGGCAACACCTACCACCTTTACCTGCGGCCGGGCTTGGACATCCTGCGCAAGGCTGGCGGTCTGCACAAGTTCAACACATGGGACCGTCCTATCCTCACCGACAGCGGCGGCTTCCAGGTATTCTCGCTCACGGGCATCCGCAAGCTCCGCGAGGAAGGGTGCGAGTTCCGCAGCCACATTGACGGTTCGAAGCACGTCTTCACCCCCGAGAACGTCATGGACACCCAGCGGGTCATCGGTGCCGACATCATCATGGCCCTCGACGAGTGTCCTCCCGGTCAGAGCGACTACCAGTATGCCAAGAAGTCGTTGGGGCTGACACAACGTTGGCTGGAGCGTTGCGTTAAGCGGTTCAACGAGACGGAACCCCTCTACGGCCACCGTCAGACGCTTTTCCCAATCGTGCAGGGCTGTACATACAAAGACCTGCGCCAGGATGCCGCAAAACACGTATGCGACGTGCTGAGCCGTCTCGACGACGGCGGCGGCGCCAGCATCGGTGGCTTGGCCGTTGGCGAGCCTACGGAGGTGATGTACGAGATGGTTGAGGTGGTGAACGACATCCTGCTGAAAGACCGTCCGCGCTACCTCATGGGCGTCGGCACGCCACAAAATATCCTTGAGGCCATCGAGCGTGGCGTCGATATGTTCGACTGCGTCATGCCCACCCGCAACGGCCGCAACGCCCTGCTGTTCACCTACGAAGGCACGATGAATATGCGCAATAAGAAGTGGGAGGACGACTTCTCGCCCATCGACCCAGACGGCTGCTACATAGACCGTCTCCACTCAAAGGCCTACCTCCACCACCTGTTCAAGGCTCAGGAGCTGCTGGCCATGCAGATAGCCTCTATCCACAACCTGTCGTTCTACCTGCGCCTCGTTGGCGACGCCCGCCAGCACATCATCGCCGGCGACTTCACGTCATGGAAACGTTCGGTCATCGAACAGTTGGGACAGAGGAGATAAAAGATAAGAGATAAGAGATAAAAGGGAGAATGAAGAAGATATTACAGAAGACCGGCAAGAGCCTTCGGAAGATAGGCTCCTGGCTTCGCTGGATGAAGTACTTGAATCCGTTTCACTACCTGAAACGGCTTGACCGCTACATCATCGCGAAGTTCATCGGCACGTATATCTACTCCATCATACTGATTATCTCGATATCCATCGTCTTCGACGTCAACGAGAACCTGGCGAAATTCACCACGAACCACGCGCCGCTGAAGGCCATCGTCTTTGACTACTACGCCAACTTCATTCCGTACTTCTCGAACCTCTTCTCGCCGTTGTTTGTGTTCATCGCCGTCATCTTCTTCACCTCGAAGCTGGCCGGCAACAGCGAGATTATTGCCATGCTTGCCTCGGGAACGAGTTTCAAGCGCCTGCTGCGGCCTTACATGATTTCGGCTGCCCTCATCGCCGCGCTCAACTTCTACCTCGGTTCGATGGTCATCCCCAAGGGCAACGTCGTCCGCCAGCATTTCGAATCGCTTTACAAGAACAAGAAGAAAATTACCACGGCCAGCAACGTCCAACTACAGGTGGGCAAGGGCATCATCGCCTACATCCAGCAGTACGACGATGCAAACCGCACAGGCTACGGTTTCTCGCTGGACAAGTTCGAGAACAAGAAGCTCATCAGCCATATGACCGCCACGACCATCTCCTACGACTCCATCAGCGATAGCCGGTACCACTGGCGTGCGCAGAACTACAAGATACGTACGCTGAAAGGTTTGCGCGAGGAGATTACCACGGGCATGAGCATTGACACGCTCATCATGATGGAACCCATGGACCTCGTCTTCTCAAAGGGTCAGCAGGAGACGTTTACCTCGCCGGAGCTGCTGCAGTATATCTCGAAGCAGCAAGAGCGCGGTTCACAGAACGTCGTGCAATACGAGGTGGAGTTCCACAAGCGCATAGCGATGTCGTTCGCCTCGTTCATTCTCACCATCATCGGCGTCAGCCTGTCGTCGCGCAAGCGCAAGGGCGGCATGGGCCTGTACCTCGGCATCGGCCTTGGTTTGTCGTTCTCCTACATCATGCTCCAGACCATCAGCTCGACTTTCGCCATCAATGCCGGAATGCCGGCGATGCTGGCGGCATGGATACCTAATATACTATATGTATTCATTGCCTACTACTGTTACAGGCAAGCACCAAATTAGTTTACTATTTGACGATTTACAATTTACGATTTCATGACATTCGAAGAAACATACCTCAATGACAATATCCTCGACGCGCTCTACGACATGCACTTCGAGGACATGACACCCGTACAAGAACGTTGTATACCCGAGATTCTTGACGGCTACGACGTGCTCGGCGTGGCACAGACGGGCACGGGCAAGACGGCGGCCTACCTGCTGCCCATCCTCTCGATGCTCGATGACGGCGACTACCCGAAGGACGCCATCAACTGCGTTATCATGTCGCCCACACGCGAGCTGGCACAGCAGATAGACCAGGCCATGCAGGGCTTCGGCTACTATCTGGACGGCATCTCGAGCGTCGCCGTCTACGGCGGCAACGACGGCAACCGCTACGACCAGGAGCTGAAGGGCCTGCGTCTGGGTGCCGACGTCATAATTGCCACCCCCGGCCGCTTGCTGAGCCATCTGAAGGTAGGTAACCTCGACTTATCGCGCTGCTCGTTCTTCGTCCTCGATGAGGCCGACCGTATGCTCGACATGGGTTTCTCGGACGACATTCTGAAGATTGTCGCCGAGCTGCCGAAGACGTGTCAGCGCGTGATGTTCTCGGCCACGATGCCCAGCAAGATCCGCGAGCTCGCCGTCTCATTGCTCCACGATCCCGTCGAGGTGAAACTCGCCGTCTCGAAGCCGGCGGAGAAGATTCAGCAGTCGGCTTATGTCTGCTACGAGCCCCAGAAACTCGGTGTCATCGAACATTTGTTCAAATCCGGCGATCTGGAGCGCGTCATCATCTTCTCGGGCAAGAAGGACAAAGTGAAGGACATCGCACGACGGCTTAAGCGCATGAAGATCAACTGCGCCGAGATGCACAGCGACCTCGAGCAGCGCGAGCGCGACGAGGTGATGCTGAAGTTCAAGGCCGGACAGGTTGACGTCCTTGTGGCTACTGACATCGTGGCTCGCGGCATCGATATCGATGACATCCTCTGTGTCATCAACTACGACGTGCCCCACGACGCCGAAGACTACGTACACCGCATCGGCCGTACGGCACGTGCCCAGCGCGACGGCGTGGCCATCACGTTCATCAGCGACATGGACATCTACCGTTTCCAAAGCATCGAGCACTTCCTGGGCAAGGAGGTGGAAAAGCGTCCCCTACCCGAAGGCTTGGGCGAAGGCCCCGTCTACACCAAGCGCGAGAAGAAACACGCCGGCACCCGCAAGAACGGTCGCTGGCACAGCCATGGCGGCGGCAAGGGCCATGGCGGCGGCAAGCACAAGCGTGGTGGTAAGGGAAACGGTAACGGTAAGGGAAGCAGTAAGGGCGGACAACAAAAGAATTACCCTATCACTTGATAGCGTGCAAACTTCAGGAGCAGCTGTTTGGTTCCGGCATTACGGAACTCGACAGTTGCTTTTCTGTTTTCACCGACGCCCTCGACCTTCAGCACGCGGCCCACGCCAAAGCGCTGGTGCTCGATAAGGGCACCCTCCTTCAAGCCGTCGTTGGCGCTGCTGACACCGGCCGTACTGCTTGTTCCGACGAGAGCCACATTCCGTGGCGACGCCACCTGGCGGAGTCGCTTGAAGTTCGGTCCAAAGGGGTCAACGGGCTTCTCCGGCTGTCGCGGCGCTGCCACACGCGGCTTCGGGTCTGCACGGAACTGGGTGGCCACAGGCCGTGGGTTCTGCATCCAGTCGCTGCCGCGGCTCGTCGTCTGTCCGGCGCCACGCGTAAAACTATCGCCGCCGGTCTCTGAGAGCACGCGGATCAGCCGCGAGTCAATATCCTTAATGAAGCGCGACGGCGTGTCATACTCCATCCGTCCGTAGCGCCAGCGATTCTGTGCGCACGTCATGATACAATGCTTCTCGGCACGTGTGATGGCTACGTAGAGCAGCCGTCGCTCTTCCTCCAGCTCGCGCATAGAACCCACGCACATCGGCGAGGGGAAGATGTTCTCCTCCAAGCCGACGATGAACACCGTGGAAAACTCCAGTCCCTTCGCGGCATGGATGGTCATCAGCGCCACCTTCTCGTTCTCGTCGCCGTCGTCGCTGTCCAGATCGGTCAGCAGCGCCACCTCCTGGAGAAAGTCCGTCAGGTAGAGCTGGTCGCCCATATCCTCCTCGCGGCGGCTCTCGACAAAGTCTTGCATACCGCTGAAGAACTCCTCGAGGTTCTCCTGTCGCGAGATGTCCTCAGGCAATCGGCCGCTGTAGATATCCTTGCTCACGCCACTCGTCGTCACAATGTCGTGGCCCAGCTGGTAGGCGTCGTCGGTCGTCAATCGCACACGCCAGCCCTCGACCATCTCCTTGAAGGCCGTCAGTTTCCCCATCGTTGCCTTGCTGACATTGAGCGGAAAGAGGATAGGCTCGGAGATGACGCGCCACAGGCTGACGCCGTAGTCCGATGCCGTCTTAACCACCTTGTCGAGCGTGGTGCCGCCGATGCCGCGTGCCGGGTAGTTCACAATACGCTTGAAAGCCTCCTCGTCGTCGGGGTTCGCCACCAAGCGGAAGTAGGCGATGACATCCTTGATCTCCTTACGCTGGTAGAACGACAGTCCGCCGTAGATGCGGTATGGTATGCCGTCCTTGCGCATCTGTTCCTCGAACGAGCGGCTCTGTGCGTTCGTGCGGTAGAGGATGGCAAAGTCGCTCCACGCGCTGTTCTCCTGACGGTGCAGACGCTTGATGTCCTGACACACTACCATCGCCTCCTCGCGGTCCGAATACGTCGGCTTAAGCGTCAGTCGCTCGCCCTCCTCGTTACGGCTATAGACGTCCTTCGGTATCTGGCGCTCGTTCTTCTTAATGAGCGAGTTCGCCGCCTGCACGATGAGCTGCGTCGAGCGGTAGTTCTGCTCTAGCTTAAAGAGCTTAGCATCATCGTATTTCTCTCTGAAATCCAAAATGTTATCAATATTCGCTCCACGGAAGCTATAGATACTCTGGGCATCGTCGCCGACGACACAGACACGCTGGCGTTCGCGTGTCAGCTGGAGCACAATCTGCTGCTGCGCGTAGTTCGTATCCTGGTACTCGTCGACCAGCACGAACTGGAACTTCTCGGCATATTTCTGCCGCACGTCCTCGTTCCTGTCAAAGAGCACAAAGGTCTGCACCAACAGGTCGTCGAAGTCCATCGCGTTAGCCTGACGGCAGCGCTCCGCATAGCGGCGGTACACCTCCTTCACGGCCGGACGCTTCGACGCGGCATCGTCAGCGGCCCACGCGCTGACGGCATACATATCGGCCAGTATCAGGTGGTTCTTGGCCATCGATATGCGGTCTGCCACCGACGCCGGCTTGTACACCTTGTCGTCGAGCTCCATCTCGCGGATGATGGTCTTCACCAGCGAGCGGGCATCGCTCTGGTCATAGATGGTGAAGTTCGACTGAAAGCCGATGCGCTCAGCCTCAGCTCTGAGGATGCGTGCGAAGACCGAGTGGAACGTACCCATCTGCAGGTATCGTGCGCGCTCTTCGCCCACCAGCCGGCCTATGCGCTCCTTCATCTCGCGCGCCGCCTTGTTTGTGAACGTCAGAGCCAGTATCTCCCACGGCTTCATGCCCTGCTCCAGCAGGTACGCTATCTTGTATGTCAGAACGCGTGTCTTGCCCGAACCGGCACCGGCAATCACCAGCGACGGCCCGTCGCAGTAAACCACCGCCTGCTGCTGACTCTCGTTCAGCTGCTGCAGCAGCGCCGCCGTTCTCTCCGTCATTTTCTCTTCAGTCATCAATACCATTTCTTTGGGGCTACAAAAGTAGCACTTTTTTTCGAGACGACAAAATGATAGCGAGGATTCTTCATCACAGCAATTCATAAACTATCCTAATTAATCGGCCGACATCTACAGAAAGTCTCCTATTTAGTGTACCCTTGCACGCTGATGGCAAATCGGTCCCCGTGCCTTCAGCGACGACCCCGCCGTGGCCGCACCGATGGTCACAAACTACCTCCAGGGACTGAAGGACGCTGGAATCACCGGCTGCATCAAGCACTTCCCTGGCCACGGCGACACGAAGGCTGACACGCACTTCGGCTACGCACAGTCCATGAAGACATGGGAGCAGATGAGCGCCTGCGAGATGGTCACCTTCCGCGCCGGCATCCAGTGGGGCTGCCGGCTCATCATGACGGCCCACATCGCAGCACCCAACGTCACCGGAACAGATGTTCCCTCGACGATGTCCTCCATTATCCTGCAGAACAAGCTGCGCGGCGAACTGGACTACCAAAACATCATCGTCACCGACGCTATGGACATGGGGGCCATCACCCAGCAGTATAGCAACGCCGAAGCCGCCGTCGGCAGCATTCTGGCAGGCGTCGACATCGTCCTCGCCCCGAAAAACTTCATCGAAGCCTTCGATGCCGTCATCGCCGCCGTCGGGAATGGCACCATCAGCGAGGAGCGCATCAACCAGAGCGTCCGTCGTATCCTAAAACTAAAGAAGGAGAAGGGACAATAATTACACGACTGGTTCTTCGTTTTATTTTTTCAGCCGTTCATTCAGCAGGTCGTATAGCTGCTGTGACTTCATGGTGAGGTCGCTGGCACCGATAATGCTGACGAATCCATGCCCGTTCTTCAAGTGGACGATGATGAAGCCCGTGAATGAGGTATGCCCCAGAAAGCGTGACGTCTCACGTTCGAACGACTTGACCTCGTCAAAGCGTATGACATTCTCTGGATAGTCCTTGCGTTGCATGATGATGCTCTCGTCGGTGATGGTCAGATACGGCCGGTGCTGCCAACGCTCACGGAACACCGTGGACAACAAGTAGAGTCCCCACAAGCACAGGACCAGCATAACCCCACCATCCCTGGGGGTAAAAGTTCCCACAAAGGGTATAAGGGCCGTAACAGCAAGGCAACCGATGCCGCAAAACAGTTCTTTTCTCCAGATGGTGTGGTAGACTCTTATCTCTTCCATGCTGTTTTATAATTTGGTCGCAAAGATAAGCATTTTCTTCCAATTATTGTTCACCTTCCCCTGGAAAAAGGTGACCTTTAGCCGTGAAAAGGTGGTCTTTAGCGGCGAAAAGGTGACCTTTAGCGGCGAAAAGGTGACCTTTAGCGGCGAAAAGGTGACCTTTAGCGGCGAAAAGGTGGTCTTTAGAATCGTAAAGGTGACCTTTAGCCGGCTAAAGGTCACCTTTTTATGCATAAATATGCGAATAATCATGAAGGTAACCTTGCAACCTGTTTTGCAAGATTACCTATACTTTCATTTATTTGGCGTAGGCAACGGAACGAGTCTCGCGGATGACGGTGATCTTCACCTGTCCGGGATAGGTCATCTCGTTCTGGATCTTCGTGGCAATCTCACCGCTGAGTGCCTCAGTCTCGGCATCGGACATCTTGTCGGCTCCGACGATGACACGCAGCTCACGACCTGCCTGGATGGCGTAGGTCTTGGTGACGCCGGGATAGCTCATGGCAATGGCCTCGAGGTCGTTGAGGCGCTTGATGTAGGCCTCGACAATCTCACGACGGGCACCGGGACGGGCACCGCTGATAGCGTCGCACACCTGTACGATGGGAGCCAGCAGGGTCTGCATCTCCATTTCGTCGTGGTGGGCACCAATGGCGTTGCAGATGTCGGGCTTCTCCTTGTACATCTCAGCAATCTTCGCGCCATAGAGTGCGTGGGGCATCTCGCTCTCCTCGTCGGGCACCTTGCCGATGTCGTGGAGCAGTCCGGCGCGCTTCGCTTTCTTCGGATTCAGTCCGAGTTCGGCAGCCATAACGGCGCAGAGGTTGGCGGTCTCACGGGCGTGCTGCAGCAGGTTCTGGCCGTAGCTGGAACGGTACTTCATCTTACCGATGATGCGTACCAGTTCGGGATGCAGGCCGTGTATACCGAGGTCGATGGCTGTACGCTTACCGGTCTCAATAATCTCGTTGTCGAGCTGTTTCTTCACTTTGTTGACCACCTCCTCGATACGTGCGGGGTGGATACGTCCGTCGGCCACAAGCTGGTGGAGAGCCAGACGACAGGTCTCGCGGCGCACGGGGTCGAAGCCGCTGATGACGATGGCCTCAGGGGTGTCGTCGACGACAATCTCGACGCCGCAGGCAGCCTCAAGGGCACGGATGTTACGTCCCTCACGGCCGATGACGCGCCCCTTGACGTCGTCGTTGTCGATATGGAAGACGCTAACGGAGTTCTCAACGGCCGTCTCGGTGGCTACACGCTGAATGGTCTGGATGACAATCTTCTTGGCCTGGGCGTTGGCGTTGAGCTTGGCCTCGTCCATAATCTCGTTGATGTACGCCTGGGCATTGGTACGAGCCTCGTCTTTCAGGCTCTCGACGAGTCGTGTGCGGGCTTCCTCAGCACTCAGTCCAGAGAGTTCCTCAAGCTTCTCGCGCTCACGGAGCTGCATCTTCTCCAGTTCCTCCTGCTTGACGGCCAGAAGTTTCTTCTCGTTGTCGATGCGCTGCTGCTGGTTGTCGAGTTCGTTCTTACGACGTCCCATCTCCTCATGGCGCTGGTTGAGCGAGATCTCGCGCTGCTTCAGTTTGTTCTCGTTCTGCTGGAACTGCTGGTTGCGCTGCTGCACCTCTTTCTGCAGTTCGCTCTTCTTGTTGAGGAACTTCTCCTCTACCTCGAGCAGTTTCTTCTTTTTGACGACCTCTGCCTCTTTCTCGGCAGCAGCTACAATCTCGTTGTATTTCCCCTTGATGACATGACGGAACACAGCGTATCCGCAAATGCCACCCACAATAAGGGCGACAGCGGCAATAATCAATGTAAGTACCATAATTAATATATATCTATAATGTTAATACTCTTTCATCGCGTAGCAGCTTTACTTCAGGACTTCATCGATTTCTGAAGTAAGACGCGAGAAAAAGTCATTATAGGCATCGGTCTCCTTATTAGCATGTTCCATCTGGAACTTCACGCCAATGTCCAATAACGTTGCAGCAGCAATAAACCGCTCGCTGCGACGCCCTCGGAACATCTCGGCGTACCTGCCATAGGTGCCGTTGATGAGAGTTGCGGCTTCACGATAGTAGCCCTCCTCTTCGGCGGACTTCACGTAGATGTCGAGTTTCTCATCACAGACGCTCAGACTGATATGTTGTTTCTCTTTCTTTACTTCGCTCATCGCTTTGGTCCTTGTGTTACTTTTCGTCACTCAAGACTGCAATGCATTTATTGACATCGCGAATCAGCTTCTGCAGCCTGGCTTTGGCACCGTCAAGGTCGCCATCGGTAATCTCCAGCATACGAGCCATCTTCAGCGAGTTGTAGTCGCGCTCCTGTTGAGAGAGTTTTGCTTTGAGGTCGTTGATACATTCCTCGTTCTTGCTAATCATGGCATACAACTCACCGTTCTCCTTCTTCAGTTCTTGAAAACGGAGGAGCAATTGCCTGACACGCGTCTCGAACGTTGATATAACCTTCTCGTTAGGAGTCATCTTGACTATTTTCGGGCAAAGTTAGAAAAATTTTACGTAATTATCTGCGACTTTGCCTGTTATTTAATATTTATTAAAGGTTTCCACACCCTATTTACCACTTTCCTTGGGTCTGGGTTCCTTTTTCGCAAGCAAGAGGACGCGATAGACGAACTGTGTCACCCACTCCTGTGAGAAGCCCAACTTCTTGTTCAGCTGACGGAGTCCAACAGCTGACTTCATCACGCCAGCATCCTTAAAGTCGTTCTTGTTGAAGATGTCGTCGACAGCCTTGGCGGTGACGGCATAGAGCGTTTTCTTGAAGATGCTGGGGATGCGGGCCTTCACACCGAGGATATTCGAGGCAAGCATCATCAAATCCTGGGTAAGTCCCTGAAACTGATACATATATGTCTGGATATCCTGAGGCGTCTTACAACGGCGGATGATGCTCTTATCAATCTCCTTGGTAAACGATTCATCCATCTTGTAGATATCGCGGAACATCTTCGTCACACGCTGCTTCTCACCCACACCAAGACGGTTATTGACTGTAGGTACCTTCAAGGTTGCCTTGAAAACACGGAGGTCAGGAAGCGCTGCCAGATTCGTGATATGCAGATCGGCTGCCATTACCGCCTGGAAATAGACGCGGATAAGAGTCATGAAGTCTTCCATGCCACCAGCTTTGGCACTTGAGGTTTCGGCCGTCGAGCGACCGAGTATTTTCGATAGAATTCCCATACTTTTTTTGATTTTGCGGTGCAAAGGTAACCTTTTTTCTTTAATTTGCACTATTTTTTCTAATGAAATTGTGCTGTTAAAGGAAAAATTCGTACCTTTGCAACCAAATTATAAGAAAAACATGAAAGGTATCGTATTAGCCGGTGGTAGTGGCACACGCCTCTACCCTATCACGAAAGGTATCAGCAAGCAGTTGATACCGATATTCGACAAGCCGATGATATACTATCCGGTATCGGTATTGATGCTTGCCGGCATCCGTGACATCCTGATTATCTCTACGCCATACGACCTTCCGGCCTTCCAGCGTCTTTTGGGCGATGGCAGCGAACTCGGAGTCCATTTCGAATATGCCGAGCAACCCTCTCCCGACGGATTGGCACAGGCATTCATCATTGGCGAGAAGTTCATCGGCGATGACAATGTATGCCTCGTCCTTGGCGACAACATCTTCTACGGTTCAGGTTTCACTGGCCTGTTGCGGCAGAGTGTTGAGAACGCAGAGGAGAAAGGGCTGGCAACAGTCTTCGGATACTACGTCAACGACCCTGAGCGCTATGGTGTGGCGGAGTTTGACGACGACGGCAACTGCCTGAGCATCGAGGAGAAGCCGGCAGCGCCGAAATCCAACTATGCCGTCGTTGGACTCTATTTCTATCCGAACAGCGTTGTAAAGATTGCCAAGAACATCAAGCCCAGCGCCCGTGGTGAACTGGAGATTACCACCGTCAACCAGGCGTACCTCGAACAGCAGCAGCTAAAGGTGCTGACCTTGCAACGCGGCTTTGCCTGGCTTGACACCGGCACCCACGACTCGCTGGCCGAGGCATCGACGTTCATCGAGGTCATCGAGAAGCGTCAGGGACTGAAAGTCGCCTGCCTGGAAGAGATTGCCTTCCGTCAGGGGTGGATCAGCCGTGACCAGCTCACGGAACTAGCCAAGCCCATGCTCAAGAACGAATACGGGAAGTATTTGATGAGCCTATAACTTCAAGCAAACAGAAAAAGAACAAAAAATAGAACTCATGCAAGAGATTATCAACGAAAAAGAGAAAGAAGCGGTAGAGAAAAACGAGACGTTTGTTCCAGAAGAAGAAGAAACCTCGTTTGATTTCCGAACGATTTTGTCGTATTTCATTCTGAACTGGCAATGGTTCATCCTTTCAGCATTCATCTGCCTGTGCGGCGCGTTCATTTATTTGCGCTACACGACACCCATGTACCAGGCATCAGCCAAGATCCTGGTGAAGGACGAGCAGCGTCCCAACCGTAGCGGCGCAAACTCAATCCTGGCGAATATGCAGGACATGGGCTTCATCACCAACTCGGCAGGTATCGAGAACGAGGTGGAGATTCTCCACTCGAAGATTCTGGCCGCTGAGGCTGTCAAGGACTTGAAACTCTATGTTGACTACCTGTCCGAAGGACGTGTCAAGAACAACATCATGTACAAGACACAGCCCCTGTCGTTCGACCTCGACCCCGCCAGTCTGGAACGCATGGACAAGAACATCCTGACGGAGAGCACCTCGTACAGAATGGCCGTCAAGAAGGTAGACAATCGCTATCACATGAGTGGCCAGATTATCCGCAACAGCCAACTGCTCCAGTCGTTAGAGACATCATTTGACACGCTGCCTGCCTATTTCAAGACCAAGGCCGGTGTCATCACCATCACGAAGACCCCTGGACAGGAATGGGATCTGAAAGACCGTAGCATGTTTGTCATCATCCAGGCACCGATGTTCGTTGCCACACGCTATCTAAACGCCCTGACAGTAGAGCCGACTTCGAAGCTTACTTCTATCGCCCTGCTGCGAATAAAAGACTCCAACCCCATCCGTGCCATTGACTTCCTGAACCAGTTGGCACTCTGCTACAACCGTCAGGCTAATGCCGACAAGAACGAGATAGCCAAGAAGACCGAGGAGTTCATCAACGACCGTATGGAGAAGATTGAGCACGAACTGGGCAAGACCGAGAGCGACCTGGAGAGCTACAAGAAGCGCCACAACCTGACACAGATCAGACTGGACGCCACGGAGACGCTGCAGCAGTCCAACCAGTACAGCCAGAGACTGTCGGACGCAAACACACAGATTCAGTTGCTGGACTACCTGCGCGAATATGTTAACAACCCCAACAACCGCTACGAGCTCATTCCTTCGAACGTTGGCCTCTCCGACCAGGCTTCGACACAACTTATTATTAATTATAACCAGAAGGTACAGGACCGTAACAAACTGCTCCGTACGGCCTCCGAGAACGCCCCTCAGGTTCAGACGCTCACCAGCCAGCTTGACGAGCTGCAGTCGAGTATCCGCACAGCCCTGCTACAAGCCCGCCGATCGGCAGATATCCAGCGCCAGGGAATCGAGAGCCAGCTGCGTATCTATACCAGCCGTGTGTCGAGCACACCTGAGCAAGAGCGCGTGCTGACACAGATTGGCCGTCAACAGGAAGTGAAGTCAGGTCTCTACCTGATGATGCTAGAAAAGCGTGAGGAGAACGCCATCTCGCTGGCCGCTACAGCCGACAAGGGTAAGCTCATCGACACACCGGCCTACGAGGGCCAGGTGAGCCCGAAGCGCACCATCATCCTGCTTGTGGCCCTTATCCTTGGTCTTGGCCTGCCGCTATTGCTCATATACCTCTTCAACCTCCTGCGCTACAAGATTGAGGGTCGTGAGGACATCATGCGCCTGACGAATCTGCCCATTGTGGCTGACGTCGCCGTGGCCAACGAGAGTGCGAAGACGTCGGCCGGCATCGTGGTCCACGAGAACAAGAACAACCAGACGGACGAGATATTCCGCTCCATGCGTACGAATATTCAGTTTATGCTGAAGGGAGAACAGAAGGTGATTCTGTTCACCTCGTCGACAGCCGGCGAGGGTAAGACGTTCAACGCGGCCAACCTCGCCATGTCGTTCGCCCTATTGGGCAAGAGGGTGATCCTTGTCGGCTTGGACATCCGAAAGCCGGCTCTGGGCCGCCTCTTCAACCGTCCCGACCAGCAGAAAGGTATCACCACGCTGCTGGCTAAGGAGCAAGTGACAGAGGAAGCACTCAGGGACGTCATCAACAACTCGGGTATCAACAACAACCTGGACTTGCTGCTTGCTGGTCCCGTTCCCCCCAACCCCACGGAGTTGTTGGCCCGCGAGAACCTGAAGGCTGTTATCGACATTCTGCGTAAGAATTACGACTACGTCATCCTCGATACTGCTCCTGTAGGCCTCGTTACTGATACGCTGCAGATTGGCAAGCTGGCCGACGTCAACTGCTTCGTCTGCCGCGCCGACTACACGCCGAAGGCCAGCTTCGCCATGGTCAACAGCCTGAACACCGAGAAGAAACTGCCTAATATGTGTATCATCCTCAACGGCGTCGATATGTCGAAGAAAAAGCACAGCTACTACTATGGCTACGGCAAGTACGGACGCTACGGACGCTATAATGGCTACGGTGGTTACTACGGTTACGGACGCTACTACGGCTATGGCAGCTACGGCAATTATGCCAACAGCCACTATGGTGACAAGAACGATGATACAATTAAGAAATAAGGTACCGACATGACAATAGCAGTAGACTTCGACGGCACCATCGTTGAGCATCGTTATCCACAGATTGGCGAAGAGATACCCTTTGCCACGGACACCCTGAAGATGCTCATACAAGACCGTCACAAGCTGATCCTATGGACTGTACGAGAGGGGAAACTCCTCGACGAGGCCATCGAGTGGTGTCGCAAGCGTGGCGTAGAGTTCTATGCCGTCAACCGCGAATACCCCGAGGAAACGACGAAGAGTAATCCCTACTACAGCCGTAAGCTATCGGCCGTTGACGTCTGGATTGACGATCGCAACATCGGCGGACTGCCTGACTGGGGCACCATCTACCGCATGGTGAGCCACAACAAAACCTGGTATGACTTGCTGTGCGAAGCCGGTGAGGGTTCGTCTTACGAAAGTTCCTACGAGCACCAGCGGAAGAGCCACCACAAGAAAAGTTGGTGGCCTTTCTAAGGGAACTGACATAACAGCGAAGAGAGCAATGTGAGCCAGCTGAAAACCACCGTCATCACCCACGAGAAGGACTTGCCGGCGCTCAGCGACGACAACTTCTTTCACAGCCGGCAACTATTTCAGTTGACGAGGCAGACTCCTCGGCAGAAGCCCTATATGGTAACGGCCGAAGACGGCAACGGACGGGTGGTGGCTCATATGCTTGCTGTCGTACGTTACCGCTCGTCATGGTTCCCACCCTATTTCTTCATGCATTGCCGTTTGGTAGGCGAGGGTGTCTATGCCGAAGACATCACCACGACCAGGGCAGAGGTTTTCGAACAGATGCTGGAGACACTGCGCCGTCGCTTAGGCAGCCGCGTACTATATATAGAGGTAAGTAACCTCAGCCAGAAGATGTTTGCCTACAAGGAGTTCCGACAGCAGCAGTTCTTTCCCGTCCATTGGATGAGCATCCACAACTCGCTGCACAGTCATACCCCTGAAGAGCGCATCGACCAGCGTATGCAGCAGCGTATAGCCAAAGCCTACGAGCGTGGCGTCGTCACCAGAGAGGTGGATGGTGAAAAGGAATTCCGAGCGTTCATGCGCCTGCTCAGTAAGCATAACCTGCTGAAGCCCAAACGCTACATACCACGTGAGGAGTTCTTTAAGGGTATCGCCGAAGGCGGTCACGGCCGTCTCTTTGTCACTCTTTACAAAAACCGTGTCATCGGCTGTTCGGCGTGTGCTTACAGCGGAAAGAACGCCTATCTCTGGTATGCCGCTTTCCGACGTAAGTCGTTCGTACTCATGCATCCGGCGATGCTCACCATTTGGCACGCCATCAAGGATGCCCATCAACGTGGCTACGATCACATATTCTTCCTTGACGTAGGCCTACCCTTCCGCAGGAATCCTTTCCGTGAGTTTATCCTCAGTTTTGGTGGAAAGCCCGTCAGCACCTACCGATGGTTCCGCGTTTCCATAGGATGGGTGAACAGGCTATTGTCGTGGATTTACAGGGATTGAACCATATAAAGAAACGGCTTGCAATCTCACAGTTTATTTATCCTCACCCTTACGGGGCATCTTCTTGACGAAGCGCATCTCATGCAGTAACCTTGACTGCCGTTTGAGCATATAGGCACTGGGATGCTTGGAACTGAAACGGCGCGGATTAGGCAACGTGGCGGCTATAAGAGCACACTGGCTGCGGGTCAGTTGGCTGGCCGCCACATTGAAATGCTCCTGTGCCACGGCGTCAGCGCCATAAATACCATCACCCATTTCGATGGAATTCAGGTACACTTCCATGATACGCTGCTTGGTCCAGAAGAGTTCGATGAGTGCAGTAAAATAAACTTCGAACCCTTTGCGGAGCCAGGAGCGTCCCGGCCATAGGAATACGTTCTTAGCTGTCTGCTGACTAATGGTCGATGCCCCCAGCTTCTGTTTCTCAGGATGTTGGCGATTTCGCTCAGCAGCGTTAACAATGGCTTTGAAATCAAAGCCGTGGTGCTCCAGAAAGTGGGCATCCTCGCCAGCCATCACAGCCAATGGCAGGTCAGGCGATATCGACTCTAAGGGTACCCAGTGATGACGAAGCTTCAGTTCCTTGCCCTCCTTCAACTGTTGCACACAGCGTATCAGCATCGTCGGGGTGAACACGACGGGAACAAAGCGGAGTAATATAACAGAAAGAATCGTGGAGGCGAAAAACGCCACCACGATCCATTTCACTATCTTCTTGAAAAACTTCAATTCTTAAAACTTCGATTCTTCAATTCTTATAATCTGCCATTGCTATTAGTTCAGCGTACCAGCCTCGGCAGCCTCAACCATTTCCTTGCTGGCGTACATATAAACCTCCACACGACGGTTCTGCTTCTTACCCTCGGCGGTAGAGTTGTCAGCAACGGGATTGTGAGAACCCTGGCCCTCAACACGCTTGATGTTAGAAACACCCTTTGCCTTCAGGCTCTTCTCAACAGACTGTGCACGCTTCAGCGACAGAGGATCGTTGATTGCGTCAGAACCCGTGCTGTCCGTGTGTCCGAAGATAGCCACGTCAACATCCTTGTTCTGATTCAGCACAGCAGCAATCTGATTGATGCAGTTGGTAGCCGAAGCGCTCAGCGTCGAAGAATTGGTAGCGAAGAGGATACCGGAGTCGAAGGTCACCTTCACGCCCTTGAAGCCGTTAGCGTCCTCAATCTCCTGAACCTGTGCATTCTCCACAGCAGCAGCCTGAGCCTTCACCTTGTCCATGTGCTTGCCGATAAGGGCACCCGTGCCGGCACCAACAGCCGTACCTACGGCAGCACCGACAGCCGTGTTACCGGCAATCTTACCAATGATAGCACCCAGAGCAGCACCACCGGCAGCACCGATAGCTGTTCCCTTAGCCAGATTGTTACAACCTGAAACTACGATACCGGCGCACAAAGCGACGGCCAATACTTTGAAACTCTTCATAATCGTACAATTTTAATAGTTAAACGATGATTCTGAGTGCAAAGATAATCTATTTCTTTGTAAATTGATTGCTTTTACCATTTTTTTTTAGTATTTTTGCACCCAAAATTGATTAATCGACATTTTTTATGGCAAAAGAATTAAAAGATTTAACAAAAAGAGCCGAGAATTACTCGCAGTGGTTCAACGACCTTGTGGTGAAGGCCGACCTCGCTGAGCAGTCGGCAGTACGTGGATGCATGGTCATTAAACCCTATGGCTATGCTATTTGGGAGAAAATGCAGCAGCAGTTGGACAAGATGTTCAAGGAGACAGGCGCTCAGAATGCCTACTTCCCCTTGCTGATACCGAAATCGTTCCTGTCGCGCGAGGCAGAGCACGTTGAGGGCTTTGCCAAGGAGTGCGCCGTGGTGACCCACTACCGTCTGAAGGCTACTGAGGACAAGAGCGGCGTGGTTGTCGACCCAGCTGCAAAACTTGAGGAGGAACTCATCGTCCGCCCCACGTCAGAAACGATTATCTGGAACACCTACAAGAACTGGATCCACTCTTGGCGCGATCTGCCACTGATGTGCAACCAGTGGTGTAACGTCATGCGCTGGGAAATGCGTACGCGTCCGTTCCTGCGTACCTCGGAGTTCCTGTGGCAGGAGGGTCACACCGCCCATGCCACCCGTGAGGAGGCAGAAGAGGAAGCCCAGAAGATGCTGAAGGTCTACGCCAAGTTTGCCGAGGAGTGGATGGCCGTTCCCGTGCTCCAGGGTGTGAAAAGCGAAACCGAGCGTTTTGCCGGCGCCCTCGACACCTACACCATCGAGGCGATGATGCAGGACGGCAAGGCGCTGCAGAGCGGTACCTCACACTTCCTCGGCCAGAACTTCGCCAAGGCGTTCGAGGTCACCTATCTTAATAAGGAGAACAAGCCCGAGTATGTATGGGCTACAAGCTGGGGCGTCTCTACCCGACTCATCGGCGCACTTATCATGACCCACTCCGACGACAACGGCCTCGTGCTGCCTCCGCGTCTGGCTCCCATCCAGGTGGTTATTATCCCTATTGCCACCAAGCCCGAACAGATGGAATTGGTGAACAAGGAGGTGCAGCCCATCATCGAAGAGCTGCGCTCAAAGGGTATTACTGTGAAATTCGACGATGCCGATAACAAGCGTCCCGGATTCAAGTTCGCCGACTACGAGCTGAAGGGTGTTCCCGTACGTCTTGTACTCGGAGCACGCGACCTGGAGAACGGCACGATCGAGGTGATGCGCCGCGACACGCTGGAGAAGGAGACACGTAGCATTGCCGGTATCGCCCAGTACATAGAGAAACTGTTGGACGACATACAGAAGAACATCTTCGAGAAGGCCCGCAAGTATCGCGACGAACACGTTTACGAGTGCGACAACTACGAGGAGTTCAAGGAGCGCATCAAGGACGGCGGCTTCTTCCTCTGCCATTGGGACGGCACAGCCGAGACCGAGGCTCAGATCAAGGAAGAGACACAGGCCACCATCCGCTGCGTACCCTTCGCCTACGAGCAGACGCCTGGCACGGACATGGTATCTGGCAAGCCTTCGAAGTGCCGCGTCATCATTGCACGCAGCTACTAAGACTTACACCTTATTTATATATAAGAAAGAAGCGTTATTGACGACTGCGCAATTCGGCAAGTTTATACTTGTACGACTTGCGCAGTCTTCGTATAGCACGATTACGGATTTGGCGGACACGCTCACGCTTGAGCTGCATATCCTCGGCAATCTCGGCCAACGTCTCATGATCACGGTCGAGGCCGAAAAAAGCGCCGACAACACGCCGCTCGCGCTCTGTCAGCGACAGCAGGGCAAACTCAATGGCGTTCTCTACAGCCTCGGAAAAGATGCGACTGTCGGCCATGGGCGAGTCTGGATTGACAAGCACGGAGAGCAGACTCATATTAGAACGGCCTTTCATCGGCGCGTCAACGGACATCGGCCGTCCTGACGGCTGTTCTATCGGATGGCCGTTCTGCTGTTCAAGCGCCCGCTCAATCTCCTGACGCACCTGCACGACGGCATAGTTCACGAAGCGTGTGCCATGAGAGGCATCAAACTTCGCCGCCGCCTTCATCAAACCGATGTTTCCCTCACTAATGAGATCGTCGAGTTGCAACCCACGGCCACGGTACTGAGTAGCCACCTTCACCACAAAGCGAAGATTGGCCTCCACCAGTTTACTGAGGGCGCGGCTGTCGCCTGCCTTGATACTCTCCGAGAGCTGCCGTTCCTCGGCAGCCGTCAGCAACTGTTCACGACCGATCTCGTCCAGATAGAGATTCAATGACTTGTCTTCCATACAAAAAAATGGTTCTCCGTGTGCAAAGATACAACTTTTTTTCGTACTTTTGCGCCATGATTGCTAAAAAATGACGACGCTTATGAAAAAGAAACACATTTGCGGCATCTTGGTCGCCCTGCTATTGTGCGGTTGCCAGGAGACATTAGAGGAGAAAGCCGCACGCGAGTGCCAGCAGTACACGAAGAAGAACTGTCCTGCACAGATCGACAAGTCAACCATTCTAGACAGCATGACGTTCGAGGCCTCAACGCACACCCTGCAATATCACTACACACTGACCGGTGCTGCAGGAAGCATCGGCTTACTGTCTGACAAAGAAGTGCACGACGCCCTTGTCAAGGAGGTGCGCAACACGACGATGATGCGTATGTACAAGGAGGCAGAGTACAACTTCCGCTTCATCTACCACTCACAGCGACATCCCGAGCAGGTGCTCTATGAGGTGACACTGACGGCGAAAGACTACCAATAACAAAAAAATCGCGAATACTACCAAACATAAAACCACGAATTTCACGAATGACGCGAATCCTTGAGGTGTATTATCCTCCAACCGATTCGATTAATTCGTAAAAGTCGTGGTTTTCTATCAAGAACAGGCTTTATTCCTCGACAGCCTCGGGCTTCATGTTCGTGTAGACGGTCTGTACATCGTCGAAGTCCTCGAGCTTCTCAACCATCTTGTCGATGGTCTCGCGCTGCTCGGCTGTGACGTCCTTCAGATCGTTGGGGATGCGAGTGAACTCAGCACCGGTCACCTCGAAGCCATTCTCCTCCAGATGCTTCTGGATAGCGCTGAAGCTCGAGGGGTCGCCGTAGATAGTGATGCTACCCTCTTCTTCGTCCTCGTCGAACTCGTCGTCCACGCCGTAGTCAATCAGGTCGAGAATCATCTCGTCCATATCCAGATCGTCCTTCTTCTTGAAAGTGAAGACGCTTTTGTGGTCAAAGAGGAACGAGAGTGAACCCTGTGTACCAAGGTTACCATTGAACTTGTTGAACACCGAGCGAACGTCACCAACGGTACGTGTGGTGTTGTCGGTCAGCGTCTCAACGAAGATGGCAACGCCGTGAGGGCCGTATCCCTCGTAGGTCACCTCCTTGTAGTCGCTCTGGTCCTTGCCCATAGCGTTCTTGATGGCGCGCTCAATATTATCCTTCGGCATGTTCTCGCGCTTAGCGTTGGCAATACAGGCACGGAGTGCAGGGTTGTTCTCGGGCTCGGGACCGCCAGCCTTCACGGCAATGGCAATCTGCTTACCGATCTTGGTGAATGTCTTGGCCATGTGACCCCATCTCTTCAGCTTCGTAGCTTTACGATATTCAAATGCTCTTCCCATTTCTATTTATTTTAATTGATAATTGACAATTGATAATTAGCGTAACTCTGCATTGAGTTGCTTCTTCAGGTTCTGAATCAACTTGTTCATGATGGCGTCAATCTGCTTGTCGCCCATGGTCTGGGTCTCATCCTGAAGGATGAAGTTCACGGCGTACGACTTCTTGCCTTGAGGCAGTTTGTCGCCCTCGTAGACATCAAAGAGTTCCACCTTCTTCAGCAGCTTCTTCTCTGTCTGACGGGCTATCTGCTCAATCTGCGCAAACTCCACGGCGTTGTCGACGAGCAGGGCGAGGTCGCGGCTGACGGCAGGGAACTTGGGCACCTCGGTGAAGAGCACCTCGTTCTTCTTCGTAGCCTTCATCAGCTGTGTCCAGTTCAGTTCAGCGAAGTAGACAGGCTGCTCCAAATCGAATTTCTTCAGGAGTTTCTTCGACAGGATGCCCATCCCAATGAGTTTCTTGCCACCACGGTTCTCTATGACCACACCTGTCGAGAAGCTCGGGTTCTCCGACTTCTTTTGGACCATCAGCCCCTGCTTCATGCCAATGCGGCTCAAGATGTTCTGCACGTAAGCTGCCAGCTCGTAGTATGTGGTGTCCTCGTTCTTGTGAGCCCATGAGCCTTCAACGCGCTTACCCGTCACCCAGATGCCCATATAGTTCTCTTCCTTATAGGCCTGCATGGGATTCTCAGGATCCTCTTTCTCAGAGTCAAAGAAGTAGCAGTTGCCGAACTCGAAGAACTTCAGGTTGGCATTCTTGCGCTTCACATTGTGCTCAATGCTCTCCAAGCCGCCGTAAAGCAACGTCTGGCGCATCACACCGAGGTCTGACGACAGGGGGTTCATGATTCTCACAACGTCTTGTCTGTCGTCATAGTACGATGACTTACTTAACGAGTTGTTTAATATCTCGTTGAAGCCAGCACCCACCAGCTGCTCGCTGACTAGGTTCTGTAACTTGTGCTTACGGTCCTCGTCGCCCTTGATGACAAGCGAGCCCTTAAGCTGCGTAGGAATCTCTACATTATTATATCCGTAGATGCGTAGGATGTCTTCGACGACGTCGCAGGGACGGGTCACGTCCACACGATAAGCAGGCACCTCAAGCTTCAGTCCCTCGGCAGTTTCGCTTAGCACCTTCATCTCCAGCGACTGGCAGATGGCCTTGATGGTCTCCACGGGGATATCCTTGCCCACAAGGCTGTGTACATAGCTGTACTGCAGGTCCACCTGCGGGTTCTCCATCTTCACGGGGTACTCGTCACGAATCTCCATCGAGACCTTGCCACCGGCCAGCTCCTTGCAGAGCAATGCTGCCTGTTTCAAGGCGTAGATGACACCATTGGGGTCAATACCGCGCTCAAAGCGGAACGAGGCGTCAGTGCTCAGTCCATGACGACGGGCCGACTTGCGAATCCACGTCGGGTGGAAATATGCCGACTCCAGCACCACGTTCTTCGTAGTCTCGTAGGTACCGCTACCCTTACCACCGAAGACACCGGCGATACACATCGGTTCCTCTTCGTTACAAATGGCCAGGTCGCGGTCGCTCAGCTTGTGTTCCTCACCGTCGAGTGTCACGAAGGGCGTACCCTCGGGCATGGTCTTCACTACAATCTTGTGACCCTTCACCATGTCTGCATCGAACGTGTGTAACGGCTGTCCGTAGGCGAACATAATGTAGTTCGTGATGTCAACGATATTATTAATGGGGCGCAGGCCGACGGTCGTAAGTTTGGTCTTCAGCCATTCTGGAGACTCCTTCACCTCACAACCAGTAATGCTCACGCAGGCATAGCGGCGGCAGGCCTCCTGATTCTCGATGACCACGTCGATAGGCAGATCGTTGTTGTCGACGACTAAATTGTCGTCAGCAGGGCGGTGCAGGCTGGTCTCATAGCCGTTGCTGCGCAGCCAGGCGTACAGGTCACGGGCCACGCCCCAGTGTGACAGGGCGTCGGCACGGTTGGCGGTGATGTCCACCTCGATGAGCCAGTCACTCTCCAAATTGTAGTATTCTGCAGCAGGCGTTCCTACCACAGCGTCCTCGGGTAGCACAATAATACCATCGTGACTCGTGCCCACGCCAATCTCGTCCTCGGCACAAATCATGCCGTTGGACTCCACGCCGCGCAACTTCGACTTTTTGATGACAAACTCCTTGTCGCCGTCGTAGAGCACACAACCCAAATCGGCCACGATGACCTTCTGTCCGGCAGCCACGTTGGGGGCGCCACAAACAATCTGAGAGGGCTCGCCCTTTCCCAGGTCTACTGTCGTCACGTGCAGGTGATCGCTGTTCGGGTGCATCTCGCAGGTCAGCACCTGACCTACATAGAGGCCCTTCAGCCCGCCCTTGATGCTCTGTACTTCCTCGAGTGCGTCCACCTCTAGTCCTGTCGATGTCAGGGCATCGCACACCTCCTGCGGTGTAAGATCAAAATCGACGTACTCCTTCAGCCATTTATACGAAATATTCATCTTTGTTATTTACTATTTGACGATTTAGTATATACGATTTATCGACGATTTTCAGAAATCGCGCGCAAAGGTACAAAAAAAAGGGCAAAATGCCAAAGGAAAATATAAAAAAAGGCGGTCAAAAATGACCGCCTACATATATTTGGGTTACTGAATCCCGTCCTCGCGCAGTTTCTGCTGCCAGCGCCATGCCGAGCGGAGCACCTCGTCGGTGGGCGTTTCTGCCTTCCAGCCCAGCACCTTGTTGGCCTTCGTGACGTCACCCCAGACCTGCTCGATGTCACCCTCGCGACGCGGAGCGTAAGTCCAGTTCACCTTCACGCCGGTAGCCTTCTCGAAGCCCTCGACAACCTCCAGAGTCGACAATCCTCGACCTGTTCCGATGTTGAACACCTCGACGGCATCGGTATCGGGATTATCCAAAACGCGTTCCATGGCCTTCACGTGAGCCTTTGCCAAGTCCACCACATAGATATAGTCGCGGATACAGGTCTTGTCAGGCGTGCTATAGTCGTTACCGAAGATTTTCAGTTGACCGCGGATGCCCATTGCCGTTTGTGTCACGAATGGGATAAGGTTCATGGGAACGCCGTTAGGCAGTTCGCCGATGAGAGCCGACGGATGGGCGCCAATGGGATTGAAGTAACGCAAGATGACACTCTTGATAGGTGCCCCCGAGTGGATATAATCCTGAATAATCTCCTCGTTCACCTGCTTTGTGTTACCATAGGGCGACATAGCCTTCTGAATGGGCGCATTCTCGGTTACAGGCAGATTCTCAGCCGTCGGCTGGCCGTAGACCGTGCATGACGATGAGAAGATGATACCCTTTACCTGGTACTTCGGCATCAGCTCAAGCAGGTTGATGAGACTCGTCAGGTTGTTACGGTAGTACAGCAGCGGCTTCTCGACACTCTCGCCAACCGCCTTCGATGCGGCGAAATGGATGATACCCTCAATTTTCGGGTACTTTTTGAAGACGCCCTCCAGCGCCTCCATGTCGCAGCAATCCACCTTCTCGAAGGCGGGACGCACACCCGTAATTTTCTCGATGCCGTCAACAACATTAGCGTTGGAGTTCGACAAGTTGTCAATGATGACTACCTCGTAGCCGGCCTCCTGTAGTTCCACGGTGGTATGGCTGCCGATGAAGCCTGTACCGCCTGTCACAAGGATTGTTTGTTTCATATTTCCTATCCGTTTTAATAGTTTGTGCTGCAAAATTACTTTTTTTTCTCCAATTAGCCAAACTTTCACTCCTATTTTTGTCGTGAGGCGTTTCTACATGTGACATAAACACCTGAGATGGACTGCGGACTACCGCAGACGGAGGGCGTCGCCAATGCGAAGGTCGTAGTCGTCGGGGAGGTGATTCATCTTGTAGAGGGACTTCAGCCGTATACCATATGTCTGGGCAATGGAGTACATAGATTCGCCTTGGCGGACGTAGTGCAGGCGGCCCTTATAGTCCTTGGGTGCTTTTTTCTGTTTTTTCTTCAACCAGATAATCTCGCCCTCCTCCAACGTGTCGTGGCAGTCGCGCTCGTTGTACTTGGCAATCTTGCGATAGGAGATACCTATCTCCTGACCAATGGTACGGAAAGTGTCGCCCCGACGTGCATAGAGGTAATAATTCTGGTTGTAAATCTTGATGGGGTGCAGCTGTTGACCACCGACGGGCTGGCTCTTTGTATGCTCGGTCATGAAACGGTCGTAGGTCTTTGCCGTGTCATACTGGTAGAGTCGGTAGAGTTGTATGAGTTCGATGAGGCGATCGGCATATTGGGGATTGGTGGCGTAACCAGCGGCTTTCAATCCACGCGCCCATCCTTTGTAGTCGGTAGTTTTCAAGGAGAACAGCGAGCGGTAACGCTGACCGTTGGCCAGGAAACGTGAGTGATCCTCAAAAGAGTCGAAGGCCGATGGATAAGCACGGAAGCACTCGTTAGTGGCATCGTCGTCCTTGTAGACAGTACGCCCTGTCCATCCGTGACACTTGATGCCGAAGTGGTTGTTGCCTTTGACGGCAAGCATACTCTGCCCCGCCCCACTCTCGAAGATGCCCTGTGCCAGGGTGATGCTGGCTGGAATCTTCCAGCGCTGCATCTGTTCGATGGCAATGTCCTTGTACTGGTCGATGTACTGCTGGTAGCGCTGGTTCCACCGCATCTGTGCCCTTGCAGGGCTAATTGATAATTGATAAATGATAAATGACAAAACAATCAGAATCAAGGAGCGTCTGACTCGATGTGTAGTGGTAATAAAACTATCGTTCTTCATTTTTCAACTATCATTTAAGCCAAAGGCCGTCATTTACTGGTTCAACAATCGGTCAATCTCGTCAAACTGTCGGCCCATATTCAGATTCAGGTAGATACGATAGAGTGCCGGTCCCCATTTCTGCCTCTCGTCGGGAGCCAGCTGGCGGTAGCGCTCCACATACTGGCGGGCCTGCTGATAGAATCGTCGCTGTTGTTTCTTCTCACGCAGGGGGCTGAGGGCAAGTGCCTTGTTCATATAGCAACTGCCAATATTATAATAAGGTTCCGGCATGGTGTCGTTGCGCTCGAGTAACTGTTCGGATACTCTGATGCTCTCGTCGAAGTGTCCGAGATCGAAGAGGACGGTGGCTTTTGCGAAAAGTGTCAGCTGACTGCTGTCGTTGGCCTCAAGGGCGCAGTTGACGACTCGCAGGGCACGATGGTAGTCTTTGTGGGACGTATAGTAGTCCATCAGCCGGGGAAAAAAGTAGGGGTTTCGCGGATAGTCTCTGAAGCCCTGGCGAAGTGTCTCAAGATAAAGCGAATCGTCCTTCAGCCAGCGACGTGCCTCAGCGATGTACTGCAGGGTATACGCGGTCTTCGACGTGTCGCGCAACGCCAGCTGGCGGTATCGCAGCGTGCGGACGGCATCCTGTTGGCGATATCCACTATAGGTAGTCCAGTAGGCAGCCTCGGGCATACGGCTGTCGGTGGAATCTAGGCGGAGGTCGCTGAACAGCGGTTGGCGGGCGGTGGCGATATATGTCTCACCGTAGTCGTAGGCTTTGACATAGTCACCCTTACGTACAAAATAGGTAACGGCGGCAAAGAGGTTCGGACGGTAGGTACTGAGCTGGCGAGCGTGGTCGCGGCGGTACTCGGGTGCAACCCTACCCTTCTTGTCGGGTCGCATATCAAGTGAATCAAGGGCCGTTGCAACGTTGAAAAGACGGCGTGTGAGATCCAGGAACTGTGCGGTGTCCTGGCGCTGCTTCATGTAGAGCTTCTCGTTGACAGCGAGATACTGCATAAGCACGGCATCATACCACACGGCATAGATACGCTTGTCCTCACGGTTCACGGAGTCCTTGAGTAGGTCCGTCATGAGACGCTCGGCCTGGTCGCCGCCCCGTCCGCTCTTCAGGATAGTACGTGCCTCACTGATGTTCTGACGAACGGAATTCACCTTCTTCGTCTGCGCCTCACAGGGGATAAACGAGAAGTGATAAGTGATAAGCGATAAACCTATCAGCAGAAATGGGCGACTGACACCATTTAAGCAATTCATGTATTTATCACTTCTCACTTATCACTTCTCATCCAGGGCGATGCCCTTCGTTTTTTACTGATTCAGCATTTTCTCGAGCTCGTCGGCCTTAGCCTTCTCACCGAGGTTATAGTAGAGCTGATAGAGGGCATACACCCAGTTCACCTGGCTGTGGTCGGGGTCGAGCTCGCGTACCTTCTCCAAATAACCCTTGGCCTCGGTCAGAACAGCCTTTACCTTGTCGGCATTGGCCTTTGTCAACATACCGGTCTTCTTATCCGACAACTCGTCCTTCAGCTTGATAGCCTTGGAGTTGAGTGTCACACCTGCCTGATAGGCTGCAGCGATGTAAGTCGGATCAAGCTCGAATGCCTTCCTGTAGCACTCCACAGCCTCGTCGAACTTATCCTGCAGACGGGCGGCCTCGCCTTTGTAGACATAGCCGAACTTGTCGTTAGGGTTCTTGGCAATCTCACCATCGGCCCACTCAGCGAGCTCAGCGGTCTTGCCGGAGTTCAGGTAGTAGTCGCCAATCCAGGCAGAGTAGCGCTGATCCTCAGGGAACTGCTGGGCAGCCTTCTTCAGCATTTCGATGTACTCAAGGGTGTCCTGGGAGGTCTTCATTGTCTCTTTCTTCGCGAAGACAAGAATCTCCGTGGCATCCTTGGCCTTAGCAGTGTCCTGGGCAGCAATCTGGGCATACTTTACTACATTCTCGTAGTCCTTAGCCTGATAAGCCGCGAGACTGGCAAAGTAGGCAATCTCGTTGGCGTACTGGTCATTGAGGTTAACACCCTCGAACATCGACGACTTACCGCTCTCCACATAGAGTTTGAAGGCGTTGAAGGCGCTGGTGTAATCCTTCTGGTTGTAGAACCACTGTCCGGCAGCAATACACTGCAGACGGCCATTCTGGTACTTCTGCTGACTAGCCTGACGGAAACGTGGCTTCACCTTACCCTTATCGTTGGGCATGGCATCGAACTCGTCGCACTTCATGGCAGCCTCGAGGGCTTTCATAATCGACTCGTGCATCGTCTTCTCGTCGACGACGGCACCCGTGGGCTGCACTTTCTCCTTAAGTTGTATCTCCTGAATGTCAGCAAACTTCTTGTAGTAAGCCTCACTGACAATGTTCCAGGCAGTAGCCTTGTCCTCGGGGGTACCCTCGTTGAGAGCAGACTGTACGGCCTGTGCGGCTTCCTCTATCTGGCCCTTGTCAAAGAGCTTCTTAGCGTTCTTCACCACCTCCGACTGTGCAAAAGCGGTAGCTGTGGCTGCGGCCATCAAGGCCACCATCATGATTTTTTTCATAAGTCAGTCAAATTATTGGTTAAACATTTGTTATTCGTTGTTATTCTCGGTCGTCTCCGTAGTCTCAGCGTTTTCACCGTCCTGAACGACCTCGGCTTCCTCGACGTCCTCTTCCTGACTGGACATCACCTTGCATACCGAGGCGATGGAGTCGTTCTTCTTGGCGAGGTTGATGAGACGTACACCCTGCGTAGCTCGGCCCATGACACGGACATCGGCCACTTTCAGGCGGATGAGCACGCCCGACTTATTGATGATCATTAGGTCGTTCTCGTCAGTTACCACCTTGATGGCCACAAGACGTCCCGTTTTCTCCGTCACGGCAAGTGTCTTCACGCCCTTACCGCCACGGGCAGTCTTACGGTAATCCTCGATGTCGGTACGCTTGCCGTAGCCGTTCTCAGAGACAACCATGATGGTCTCCGTCTGCGGGTCGTTGACGCAAACCATACCTACCACCTCGTCGTCGCCGTCGTCGAGCCGCATACCGCGGACACCAGCCGACACACGACCCATGGAGCGTATCTGTCCCTCGTCGAAGCGTACAGCGCGGCCGTTGCGGTTGGCCATGAGAATCTCATTGTGGCCATTGGTCAGACGAACGCCTACGACCTCGTCTCCGTCGTTGATAACGATGGCCTTGACACCGGCAGCACGAACGTTCTTATATTGGTCGAGACGTGTCTTCTTGATGACGCCCTGCTTCGTGGCGAACATGACATAGTGGCTCTTCAGGAACTCCTCATCGTTGAAGTTCTTGATGCGCAGCACGGCGTTGATGGCGTCGTCGGACTCGATGTTCAGCATATTCTGGATGGCACGGCCCTTCGAGTTCTTGTCGCCCTCGGGAATCTCGTAGCACTTCTGCCAGTAGCAACGGCCCTTCTGTGTGAAGAAAAGGAGCGTATTGTGCATCGTAGCCGGGTAGATATACTCGGTGAAGTCGTTGTCGCGATGGCGTGCAGCCTTCGAGCCCATGCCGCCACGGCCCTGCTGATGGAACTCCGCCAGCGGCGTGCGCTTGATGTAGCCCATATGCGAGATGGTGATGACCACGGGGTCATCGGGATAGAAGTCCTCGGCGTTGAACTCATGATCGAAGGGGATAATCTCCGTGCGGCGCTCGTCGCCGTACTTCTCCTTCACCTCTAACAAATCGTTCTTCATCACCTCCTTACAGCGCTCAGGATTGTCGAGAATCTCCTGCAAGTCGGCAATGAGCTTCATCAGGTCGTCATACTCCTGGTGAAGCTGCTCCACACGCAGACCGGTAAGCTGTGCCAGACGCATATCGACGATGGCCTTCGACTGGAGTTCGTCCAACTCGAATCGGGCTTCGAGATTACGCTGAGCATCGGTGGGCGTCTTCGAGTTACGGATGATGCGCACCACCTCGTCGATATTGTTCACGGCGATAATCAAGCCCTCGAGGATATGTGCACGCTCCTGTGCTTTGCGCAGGTCATACTGCGTGCGGCGGATGGTCACGTCGTGACGGTGCTCGACGAAATACTTAACACATTCCTTGAGTGTCAGCAGGCGGGGACGTCCCTTTACCAGAGCGATGTTATTGACTGAGAACGAGCTCTGTAGAGCTGTCATCTTAAAGAGTTTATTCAGCAGAACATTGGCGTTGGCATCGCGCTTGCAGTCGACGACAATGCGCATACCCTGACGACCCGACTCGTCGTTCACATTAGCCACACCCTCTATCTTGTGCTGGTTGGCGAGGTCGGCGATATAAGCGACAAGATCAGCCTTGTTCACACCATAGGGAATCTCCGTGACAACAATCTTGTCGTGGGTCTCACCACTCTCAATCTCGGCCTTGGCACGCATGACGATGCGTCCGCGTCCTGTCTCGTAGGCGTCGCGAACTCCCTGCAGACCATAGATATAGGCACCCGTTGGGAAGTCGGGACCAGGGATGTACTGCATCAGCCCGTCGGCGTCAATCTCGGGGTTGTCGATGTAGGCACAGCAGCCGTCGATGACCTCGCCAAGGTTGTGCGTCGGCATATTCGTGGCCATACCCACGGCAATACCGTTGCCGCCATTCACCAGGAGGTTAGGCACCTTTGTCGGCATGACGGTGGGCTCCACGAGCGAGTCGTCGAAGTTGGGAGTCATGTCGACGGTCTCCTTGTCGAGGTCGTCCATGATGTGCTCACCCATCTTCGAGAGGCGGCACTCGGTGTAACGCATGGCTGCAGGCGAGTCGCCGTCGACAGAACCGAAGTTACCCTGACCGTCGACAAGCGTATAGCGCATATTCCAGTCCTGGGCCATACGAACAAGGGCACCATAGACAGAACCGTCGCCGTGGGGGTGATACTTACCAAGCACCTCACCCACTACGCGCGCACATTTTTTATAAGGTTGCGTCGAAACGTTGTTAATGCCCATCATACCATAGAGGATACGACGGTGTACAGGCTTGAAGCCGTCGCGCACATCAGGCAGTGCACGGGCAACAATCACCGACATGGAGTAGTCGATGTACGAGGATTTCATTTCCTCCTCGATGTTGATTTTGATAATTCTGTCGTTGTCGAATGTCTGATCCATCTTTTTTATTTTCGATTTACTGATTTTCTTTTTTGCGATTTACTGTTTTTCTTTTTGCTATTATTCTGCAATTTTGCGTTTAAGGCCATTTTCGAGCCCTCTGACGCGTTTTTACAGTCTGCAAAGGTACTACTTTTTTCTAGAACGCCGGCATCCGTTAACCTATTTTAGTGCAAAAAAAGAGAAAAAACACAATTATTTTGGTTTTTTCCTCACTTAATCGTACCTTTGCACGAAAATCAAGAGAAAGATGAAGAGATTCGTGATGATACTATGCGTGCTGGCGACGCTAGTGACGGATGCCGGGGCTGTGCTGAAGGAGCGTGACCTGGAGCAGACGCTGGCCATTCTGAGAGCCGAGCTGACACGCCACTACCAGGAGTTACGTGACCAGCGCGAGGGACGCCGGGAACAGCGACAGCAGGTTTATCAGAACCTGACGCAGACTATGCAGCAGGCTAATCAGAACGCGCTGATGCTCTATTCTCAGCAGCAAGAGTACCTGTTCGACTTGACTTATGCGTGCCACCAGGCCACGGAGCTGTATCAGGAGTTCCAGCAGCGCCAGTTGCCGTTCCGCGAGTATATCAATACGACAGCGGGCGAGATAGCACGCTATGACAGCCTGGTGACGAGTCTGAAGACGATGCCTGTCAACATGCTAAGCGACCGTGCCCGTACGGACCGCAGCGTCAGCCTGACGCTGGCAACGAGCATCCGGCGGACGTTGGAGGAGGACTCGCGTCAGACGTCAGACTACATCAGCTACTACGACCGTACGGAGCAGCGGCTGAAGAACATGAACGATTACGCGCAGAAGCGCTACTACGACATCCAGACAAGCATTTTCGTTAACGGCGGCGACACCTACATCGACATCGTCATGCACCTAAAGGAGAAGTGGCGCAAGATGAAGGAAGTGGTAGCCGGCAAATACACAACCGACCGGACGACGGAGCGATCCGACTGGAATGTCTATTACATCTTTGGTCTGTTTGCGGCCATCGCGTTCTACGCCCTGATAGCCGTGGGACTGAACCTACTGGTATTCCGCTTTATGCCGCGACGGCTGCACACGACGGAGTTTCTGAAGAAGCGGTCGAGCATCATGTGGGCCACGACGACCATCACGCTGGCCCTGCTCATGGGTATCATCAGCTACAACACTGAGCAGAACTTCATCGTCATGGCCTCGGGTCTGCTGGTCGAGTACCTATGGCTGTTGGCAGTCATCCTCATCTCGCTGCTGCTACGTGTCAACGGCAGCCAGATACGCAGCGCGTTCAGCATCTACGCCCCGTTGCTTGTCATCGGACTGGTGGTCATTACATTCCGTATCATCCTGATTCCCAGCGAACTGGTTAGTCTGCTATTTCCACCGGCACTGCTAACGTGTCTTGTATGGCAATGGGTGGGCATCCGCCGCCACAACCGCAACGTGCCGCGCTCAGATATGTTCTACACGTACATCTCCCTGACAGTGTTCATCGCCTCGGCCGTCTGCTCGTGGATGGGCTACACGCTACTGTCCGTGCAGTTACTCATCTGGTGGATCATGCAACTGACGTGCATCCTGACCATCACCTGCATCTCGCAGTACCTGCAGATGTATGCCGACAAGCACGGCTTCGCCGAGCGTCCCGTGACGCAGACGTGGTTCTACGCGCTCATTCATAAGGTGGCGCTGCCCGTACTCATCATCTGCTCGGTGATGCTCTCTATCTACTGGGCTGCCGACGTATTCAACCTGAGCGATATGTGCTGGGGCATCTTCAACGAGAAGTTCATCAACCAGAAATACCTGCAGGTGAGCATAGTCAAGCTGGCTGTCGTCATCAGTTCGTGGTTCCTGTTCCGATGGCTGTCGCGGACAGTGCTGAACCTGATGCGCCTGCACTTTATTACCAAAGACCCGTCGTCGGCCGAGAGCCGCATGGTGATGGCGAAGAACGTTGTGCAGCTCGTCATCTGGGGTGCCTGGCTGCTGCTTGCGCTGGCCTACCTCCACATCAGCGTCGCCTGGCTGCTGGCCATCTCGGGCGGACTGTCGACAGGTATCGGTTTCGCCTCGAAGGACATCATCGAGAACATCTACTACGGCGCCTCGCTCATGACGGGACGTATCAAGGCGGGCGACTGGATAGATATCGACGGCACCTTGGGTAAGGTCGTCAGCATCAGCTATACGTCGACGGTCATCGAGTCGCTGGCCGGCGAGGTTATCACGTTCCAGAATGCACAACTCTTCCAGAAGAACTACAAGAACCTGACGCGCAACCACGGCTACGTACTGGCCATCATCCCGTTCGGTGTGGCCTATGGCTCGAACCTCAAGCAGGTGACCTCCCTGGTTGAGGATGCCGTCAACGGCATGAACCACGAGTGGATGGACCCGTCGAAGAAGGTGAAGTCTGTCGTCTACGAGATGGGCGACTCTAGCGTCAACTTCAAGCTCTTCGTGTGGGCCGATGCTGTGAAGCGCTCCTACGTGGTGAGCGACGTACTGAAATGTGTCTACGACACACTTGGCCGAAACGGCATCGAGATTCCGTTCCCGCAGCGCGACGTCCACATTGTCAGCGGAAGTTAAAAAAAATGGTAATTTTGTTTGCGGATTAATTAAAAATTAATATCTTTGCAACGGACAATGAAAAAGACGACCATTATAGCAGGTCCCTGCGTCATCGAATCAGCCGAATTGCTGGACACGGTGGCGCATGAACTGGTGCGCATCAACAGCGTGCTGGGCACGGACATCATCTTCAAGGCATCGTTCGACAAAGCCAACCGCACGAGCATCCGCTCGTTCCGCGGCCCGGGGTTGGAGCATGGTCTGCAGATGCTTGCCGACGTGAAGTCGAAGTACGGTCTCCGTGTGCTCACCGACATCCACGAGACTTGGCAGGCAGCCCCCGCCGGCGAGGTGTGTGACGTGCTGCAGATTCCAGCCTTCCTCTGTCGCCAGACAGACCTTCTCGTGGCTGCCGCAAAGACGGGGCGCACGGTGAACGTGAAGAAGGCGCAGTTCCTCAGTGGTCGCGATATGCGCTACCCCGTCGAGAAAGCCCGCGACGCCGGTGCTCAGGACGTATGGCTGACGGAGCGCGGCAACATGATGGGCTACAACAACCTTGTGGTGGACTTCCGCAACATCCCCGATATGCTGGAACTGGTGCCTACGGTCATCATGGACTGCACGCACTCCGTACAGCGCCCCGGCGGCAGCGACGGCAAGACTGGCGGTGACCGCCGCTACGTGCCTCAGATGGCGCTTGCAGCTAAGGCTTTCGGCGCCACCGGCTATTTCTTCGAGGTACACCCCACCCCGGATCAGGGTCTCTCTGACGCCGCTAATATGCTGGAGCTGGAGAAGTTGGAGGGGCTGGTTGAGAAATTGATAGATTGAGAGATTGAAATATTGAGATATTGAGAAGTGAACGCAATAGATTACGGCATACAATGCATCAAAGACGAGGCTGAGGCGCTGCTGGAGCTGATTCCGAAGATGGACGAGCAGTTTGAGCGCGCCGTCGAGCTGATGTACCGCTGCCATGGCAAGATTATCGTCACCGGCGTGGGCAAGAGCGGCCATGTGGGCGCAAAGATTGCGGCGACGCTGTCGTCGACGGGCACGCCGTCGTTCTTCATCAACCCGCTGGACGTCTTCCACGGCGATCTTGGCGTGATGACGAGCGACGACGTGGTACTGGCCATCTCGAACAGCGGCCAGACGGACGAACTGCTGCGCTTCATCCCGATGGTGCTTCAGATGGAGATTCCCATCATCGCCATGAGCGGCAACGCCGGTTCGCTGCTGGCCAAGTACGCCAACTGCCACCTGAACGTCAGCGTGAGCCACGAGGCCGACCCTCTGAACCTGGCGCCAACGAGTAGCGCCACGGCGCAGATGGTCATGGGCGACGCTCTGGCTGTGGCCCTCATCAAGAAGCGCCACTTCAAGCCTCAGGACTTCGCACAGTTCCACCCTGGCGGCGAGTTGGGCAAGCGGTTGCTGACCACCGCCCAAGATGTGATGCGCACCGTCGATATGCCGGTCATCAGTCCCGAGATGAAGCTTGGCGAGGCCATCATCCTTGTCAGCAAGGGCAAGCTGGGACTGGGCATTGCCATGGAGGGCGACCAGGTAGCCGGCCTCATCACCGACGGCGACATCCGCCGCGCCATGGAGCGTTGGCAGGCGCAGTTCTTCGACCACACCGTCAGCGACATCATGACGCGCGACCCGAAGGCTGTGACCCTTGAGACGAAAATATCCGAGATACAGAGAATCATGAACAAATACAAGATCCACTCCGTACTGGTCACCGACCACGAGCGTCATCTGCTGGGTGTCGTCGACCACTACTCGTGCATGGTCTGAGAATAGAAGGAACTAAGAACTATGAGAACAATAAGACGCATCCTGACGATGACGGTCGTACTGCTGATGGCAATGTCGGCAGAGGCCGCCTATCTGTTCAAAACCCTCGACGCCAAGGACGGCCTGACGAGCAGTCAGGTGAACTGCATCCTGAAGGACCAGCGAGGCTATATGTGGTTTGGTACCTCGGCGGGTCTCTACCGCTACGACGGCTACGTATTCAAGGTGTTCCAGTGCGACTCTCAGGACGGCTCGTCGCTGCCCGACAGCTACATCAAAAGCATCCAGGAGTCGCTCGACGGCAACCTGTGGATAGGCACGGCAATGGGTTACTGCCTGTACAAGCCTCAAACGGAGACCTTCGAGCGCGACATGAAGCAGGTGTTCGCTAAGATGAACATCGACCGTGTGCCGTCCATCGTCTACATCGACCGCCACAAGAACATCTGGGGCGCCATCCCTAACAAGGGTGTCGTCTGCTTCAACCAACAGCAGCAGCTTCTCTATGAGTTCGGCTACACGGGCGACATCACGGGTGTTCCGCAGGGTAACATCTGCGACATCGGCGAGTGCCGCGACGGTGCGGTAATGGTCTACGACGACGGCCGTCTCGTATGCTGCGACGTCATGCACCAGCAGCATACCGTCTGGGCTGCCAACGAGGTGGCCGACAAGAAGCTTCGCCACACGCCGACGCTTCACGTCATGGCCGACCAGATGGACAACCTGTGGCTCTACGGCCGCGGCACGCTGTTCTTCTACAACAAGAGCACGAACACGTGGGACACCACTATCGGCGACCAGCTTGGCATGACGACCGTTAGCGTCGACAACTCCATCCACGGCATGGGTGCCGACCGCGAAGGCAACATCTGGATAGGTACTGACCAGCACGGTCTGGTGCGTATGAACATGAACACGCACGAAATGGAGTCCATCCAGCCGCACAACATCAACGAGGGTCAATGGAAGAACGAGATTGTCCGCATCCAGAGCATCTATATCGACGACACAGACTTGCTGTGGGTAGGCACGGAGAAATCGGGCGTCGCCTATCATGGCGAGAATATCTACCGTTTTGAATCAAAGCTTATTGGCGACATCACCGCCATCACGCAGGACGCCTCGGGACGCACGTGGTACGGCACGAGCAACCAGGGTCTTCTCGACTATAGCGGGACACTGGCCAGCGTGAAAGTCTCGTGCATGGCCACCACCCCCGACGGCAGCCTTTGGGTAGGCTCCAAGAACAACGGTCTGACACGCATCAAGGACGGTGTGGCAACCATCTACAGTCACGACCGCAACAATGCGAACACGCTGATTGACGACCACATCAACGACCTCTGCTACGACAAGACGGGCAACTTGTGGATAGCCACCAACGGCGGCCTGCAGGTGTTCAACCCGAGGATGAACACCTTCTCCACTTACACGCGCGAGAACCGTAAGCTGACGACGAACAGCATCACGTCGCTCTACTACTCGAAGGGCAACACCCTGTTCGTGGGCACCAGCGAGGGACTGATCCTGATGAACCTCTCGACGTCGGAGATGCGTCACCTGATAGGCAACACGACGTCGCTGAAGAAGTTCACGAACAACTACATCACTCAGGTGTTCCAGGACTCCCGCGACTTATTATGGATAGGTACGCGCGAGGGTGTGAACATTCTGAACCTGGCTACCGATGACCTGCACTACCTCACGGAGAAGCAGGGACTGTGCAACAACAACATCTGCGGCATCACCGAGGACAACAAGCATAACATCTGGATAACAACGAGCAACGGCATCAGCCGCGTCGTGGTACAGCGCGACCACGAGGAGAGCAGCTTTGCCTACGGTCTGTATAACTACGACACGCGCGACGGTCTTCAGAGCAACGAGTTCAACATTGGCTCCATCTTCACGGAGAAGAGCGGCAACGTACAGTTTGGCGGCCTGCACGGCATCAACTGGACGAGTCAAGACCTTGACGAGGACAGCAAGTCGCTGCCCCGCGTCATGCTGACACAGCTGTTCCTTGGCGAGGAGGAGATCATGATTGGCCACGACTACGACGGCAATGTTGTGCTGACACAGGCCCTGAACGAGTGCAACCATCTGGAGCTGAAGCACCACCAGAACTCCATCACCATCAAGTTTGCCGCTGGCAACTACAACCAGAGCGAGCGCCTGCAGTTCAAGTACTGGATGGAGGGTCTCGACGTCGACTGGAAGACTGGCGACGCGCTGAAGCACGGCGTGACGTTCCACAACCTGAAGAGCGGTACGTACAAGCTCCATGTGAAGGCCGTCAGCGCCGACGGCTCCGTGAGTAACCAGGAGCGCGTCATCGAGATTACCATCGCCCCCCACTGGCTGCTGTCATGGTGGATGATCGTGGCCTATGCCGTGACGTTCATCATCATCCTTTACATGTGGCGTATCGGCATCCGTCAAATCCGCGAGATGCGTGCCCGCAAGAACGCTGTCATCGACCAGCTGAAGATCCAGCGCGAGGAGATCAAGGCTGCCAGCGAGGATCTCCGCCAGCCGATGATCCGCATGACGTCAATCATTAGTAACCTGTCGCAGACGGAGAAGTCGCTCGAGGAGCGCGAGCAGCTGAACGCCCTCCACTCGCAGATGCTTCAGGTCATCACGCGTGTCAGCGATATGCAGTCGTCGCTTGAGAACCCCGAGGTGAAGGCCAAGCAGAGCGTACAGAACCGCTTCGAGCTGAACACGAAGGGCGAGATGCAGATGATTGAGTCGAACACGAACACGCTGACGACGGAGGTGAGCACACGTCGCACCGCCGACTCGCCGACGGGCAAGTTCGTTGTCATCTTCATCGACGACAACGAGGAATTCCTGCGCTACGTCAACGAGCGTCTCATCAACGTCTACGACTTCCACGTCTACAACAACATCCACAAGGCCGCCGAGGACCTGGAGACGATGAAGGCCGACATCATTGTCTGTAAGGAGGATATGCCGGGCATGAGGGGCAGCCAGCTGTGCAACCAGCTGAAGCTCGACGCCTCACGCGCGAAGATGAAGTTCGTCCTGATGACCGAAGGTGCGCTGACGGCACGCGACATGAAGGATATGGACATCACGCTCTCTGCCGACGACTACCTGGCCAAGCCGTTCAACCTCCAGGAGGCCGTCATGCGCTTCAACAAGCTGCTGGGCCTGGGCATTGTCGAGATTGACACGAACCTCATCGAGGGTGCCGAGACACGCCGTCTGGAGAGCCTCAACTCGAGTATGACAACGTCCACGGAGAGCATCGACATGACGGGTCTTGCACCTGTCGGCGACCAGGGTGGCGACGACGAGATGCAGATGGTTGAGACGCGCATCAAGAAGGGCAACGCCCCCGCCGTGAGCACCAACAGCGAGCTGGTGGATCAGATAACGACCGCCATGGCCGAGGAGAGTGCCGAGGAGATGGGCAGCGACTACTCGATGACGAGTGCCGTCGACCAGCGCCTGATGATGAGCATCGAGCAATACGTTCTCCAGAACATGAGCCGTGGTCAGATCAGTCTTGAGGAGATGGCTTCGGCGATGGGCATGGGCCGTGTGCCGTTCTTCCACAAGGTGCGCAACCTCACGGGCAAGACGCCCACGGAGCTCGTTCGCGACATCCGTCTGAAGCACGCGTGCATCCTGCTGAAGCGTACGAACATCAATATGAGTGAGCTGGCTGTGAACATCGGTTTCATGACTGCCGAGAACTTCATCAACGTCTTCAAGGAGAAGTTCGGACTGTCGCCGCTGGAGTACCGCCTGAAGCACCACAAGGGGTAAAATAAGAGATAATAGATAATAGATAATAGATAAGAGATAAGTTAAGATAAGAGATTAGAATTAAGAGGTGACAAGAGCAACGACGAGACATAGCAGCCTTTTACTCCGCATAGGTTTATTATTTTTCATTCTTCATATATCATCTAGCCCTGTAGGGGCTCAGACCAGCGACACGCTTATCCGCCGGCAGATGGCGGACTACGGCGTGCGCTTCACCGATGACAACAGCGTTCGCGTGCTGATGAACGGACAGGCGAAGTTCGACGACCTGTTCGAGACCATCCGCCAGGCACGCCACAGCATCCATCTGGAGTACTTCAACTTCCGCAACGACTCCATAGCGTCGCTGCTCTTCGACCTGCTGCGCGAGAAGCGCCGCGAGGGAGTGGAGGTGCGCGCGCTGTTCGACGGCTTCGGCAACGACTCGAACAACCAGCCTCTGAAGAAGCACCACATCACCGCCCTGCGCAACGACAGCATCGACATCCACGAGTACGACCCCATCCGCTTCCCGTGGTTGAACCACATCTGGCCGCGCGACCACCGCAAGATCGTGGTCATCGACGGTCACATTGGCTACACAGGCGGCATGAACGTTGCCGACTATTATATAAAAGGTACGGAGCAGGTGGGCGAGTGGCGCGACTTGCATTGTCGGCTGGAGGGCAGCGCGGTGAACGACCTGCAGCTCATCTTCCGCGAGATATGGCGTGACGTCACCGGCGAGCAGCTCACCGACCCGGCCTACTTCCGCGGTCGCGACGGTGGCGCAACGACGGTGGGCATCCTGAACCGCGAGCCCGGCGCCGTCTATGTCGACGACGGCCACCTCCTGGGGCGCAACGATGCCATCCGCCGCTTCTACCTCGCCGCCATCGACGCCGCCCGCGACTCCATCAACATCATCAATCCCTACTTCACCCTCTCACCGGCCTTGAAGCGGGCGTTCAAGAGGGCCATCAAGCGTGGTGTGAAACTGAACATCATGATCTCGCAGAAGAGCGACATCCCCCTGACGCCCGACTGTGTTTTCTATAACGCCCATCAGCTGATGAAGCGTGGCGCCACCGTCTGGGTGTACCAGCCGGGGTTCCACCATTCCAAGATCATGATGGTCGACGGGCGTTTCTGTACCATCGGCTCGGCAAACCTCAACTCGCGTAGCCTGCGCTTCGACTTCGAGGACAATGCCATCATCGTGAACCGCGAGACCACCGCCGAACTCGACACGATGTTCCTGCGCGACACACAAAAGAGCGAGCTGATGACCCCCGAGTGGTGGAAGCAGAAGCGCACCTCCTGGCAGAAGTTCCGCGGCTGGTTTGCCCACCTCCTCGCCTTCACCCTCTAATTGTCCATTGTGAATTGTGAATTGTGCATTATGCATTAAGCATTATGCATTAAGCATTATGCATTAAGCATTATGCATTAAGCATTAAGCATTATGCATTAAGCATTATGCATTAAGCATTATGCATTAAGCATTAAGCATTATGCATTAAGCATTATGCATTGTGAATTGTATCAATCATCATGCGTACTTCGACGTCGCTGATACCGTGACGTTTGAGTAGCGCGGCTTCCTCGCGGCAGAATACTGCCTCAGCGTTGAAGCCCTTGTCGCCACGTGTCTGGGCATACTGGCGGAAGAGTCCTACGGCGCCGACGACATCGCCGGCTATCCATTGGCATAGGCCGTAGTTCAGGAGGTCGTCGCCCTCAGGCTGCTGTGCCTCGAGCATCTGCGAGTATATCTTCCTCGCCTGCTCCGTCTTGCCGCAGCCCACGAGTGTCCATGCCAGGACGCGCTTCACGTTGGGGTTGTCGCCGTCCTCGTAGTCCATCTTGTAGAGAATCTTCAGCGCCTCGTCGCCACGCTCCAGCCGTCCCAGACAGACGGCCTTGTTCAGCAGGTAGTTATGATGGTCGGGACGCAGCTCGAGCAGCTGTTCGTAGACGTCGAGCGTCCGCTGGTAATCGTTCTCCTTGAACAGCAGCCGTGCCAGCCCTCTGAGGGCACGCTCGTTGCGCGGGTCGCGTGCCAGCACCTCGCGGTAGCAGTCGGCCAGCTGACGGTCGACGCCGTCCATTAGTTGCAACAGGGTGGCGCTGATGGTGTAGTACTCCACATCGTCGGCGAGGGCGGTATCGCGGAAGGCCGGCTGCAGCAGGAAGAAGAGACGGCTGCCGCCGTCGCTGTCGTCGAAGGGGTGGTCGAAGGTGCTGCGTGCGGGGAACAGGCGGCAGAAACGGTAGAGGTCCTGCAGGTATCGGCGCCGGATGTATGCTGGCTGGGCGGCCGTAGCGTCGTCCACCATGTCGCCCATTATCGACAGTTCGCCGCGTCCGAGCATCTCCTGGATGTTCTGCGGCAGATGGTCAATGGTCATCTGGAATCCAAGGGCGAACGAGTAGGCGTCGCTGTTGCAGAAGGGTGTGCGACCCATCAGTCCGAGGATGATGCGCCGCTGGCGTTCGTCCTTCAGCGCACGGCGTATGGCGGGATGCTTGTCGTAGAAGGGCATGAACCAATTGCAGGTGTCGCTAAAGAAGGGGAAGCGCTTCATCTGTGCGAAGCCGCCGAAGAAGATGTCCGACCCAGCGCGCTGCATATCCAGCATCCGACGCATGGTCTTCTCAATCTGCTCCATGCGCTGCTCGGCAGCCTCAGGGTGCAGGATGTCCTCCATGGGGTCTTCCTCCACCTCCTCGATGCCATTGCGCGTGAAGCGGAACTGGTCGTTGTTCTTCATCAGTTCGGGTATCACCTCCTGGTTGATGATGCGGCTGTCCTCGTCGGTCTTCAGACAGTAGAGCAGCTGCATCTGGAGCTCCTTCAGCTCGCGGCGGCAGTCGTCGTCGGCCGTCAGCTGGCGCAGCAAGTCTGCCATCTCGGGGTATAGCGGAATCATCGTCGAATCGACGGCCAGCACCCACCCCACGAGTGCGCGCTGTCGCACTTGCTCGTCGGCGCTGCGCTGGTAGACGGCAACCAATGCGCGTACCTTATTATAATCGAAGGCGTTCATCAGCGACAGCGTCATCGCGCTGACCACGAGCTGCTGGTCCATGGTGTCGACGGTAGGTGTTGTCAGGAGGTCGACGAAGGCGTCGGCGAGGCTGTCGCTCCACACGCGCGACGTCCAGATGTAGTCGAAGAGGTCGCAACGCAGCGCCTGCTGGCGCTCGTAGAGCTGCTGCTCCTGGGCGTCGTCGGCGTTCAGCTCGAGCAGCGCCTGGTTAGCCACGAAGTCCTCCAGGTCGCGGCGCAGCGACGTCAGCGTCCAGTCCTGTCGCACGGCCCTGGCGCGCTTGTAGGTGGAGAGCATGAACGACGTGTTCTTGATGGCATGGCTCACGGCGAGTCGTGTGGCCAGCTGGTGGACGCGCTGCAGCAGCCGTCGGTAGACCGTCTCGCGCTGCGGGTCCTGGTAGCCCTGCTGCCAGTAGTCGGTCATCAGTCGGTAGTCCTCCTTGATGCGCATCAGCTGTTCCATCTCCTGCGGGTGGCTATACGCCAGCAGGTAGTTCTCCAGACCGCCTATGGCCTGGCCCAGATGTCCGTCGCCGACGTGGCGCATCACCGTCTCCAACTGCTCGTTCTTAGCTACCATCGCCTTTTATAACTTCAATTCTTCAATTTTTTAATTTTTCAATTTTCCTTCAGCCATTTCTGTGCCCGCTCCACGTCCGCTGTCCGGGGCTCTGCGGCACGGCTGGGCTTGTAGCTCCTCGCCAGCGAGTCGAGAGCGGCGGTGGTGACGTCGCAGGCCTTCGAGGCCACGTCGCGGTAGGCTGCCAGTCCCCGCTGTGCCAGCGAGTCGCACGCCTGGCGGTAGGCCTTCATGAACTTATCGAGCTGCTGCTGGCGCTTCTTGTCCTTCAGGGCGTTCTCGCTGAAGGCCAGCACGCCGAGCCTCATGTCCAGACGGCGGCTGTCCAGCAGCACGCGGTGCTTCTGCAGCCGTGCCTGGACGGCCTGCGGCTCCGTCAGCAACATCGCGTCGAGCTCGTTGCCCTGGAGCATCCTGAGACGGATGTTCACGTCGTTCACCTGTATGCGGAACACGCGTTCCGTCTTCAGCTTCGCGCTGTCGACAGCCAGCGAAGTCAGCAGGTCCGTGGCCGAGTAGCGCGTCATGGCCACCATCTTGTCGTCGAGCTGCTTCAGCTCGCGGATGCGTGCCTGACGGTTCGTCACCAGCTGCCAGTAGGCGTCCGTGGCAGACATGTAGCGCAGCGGCGTGCCCTGCTGCTGCAGCCGCTCCGTGCGCACCAAGTCACTCACCAGTCCCTCCACGCGGCCGCGGGCCACGGCGGTGTCGCAGTCCATCTGGGCGGTGAAGCGCTTCAGCCTGACGTCAACGCCCTGCTTCTCGAAGAAACCGTGCTCCTTGGCCACGTACAGCGGCAGACAATCGAGCGTGGGCATCACCGCCACCTTCAGCGCCGCCGAGTCCTCGCGCCACAGTCGGCGCTGCTCTGCACGCGATATCCTCCGTTTCTCTTCGTACGACCGTCCGCAACTCGCCAGGAGCAGCAGCGTCGCCAGAATCCAGAATAATTTCCTCATAACTGATTGCAAAGGTACGAAAATAATTGGGAATTGAGAATGGATTATCACTTTTTTTTTGTACTTTTGCGCCATCATGGCAAAGGACAAGACAGCATACGTCTGCGAGAACTGCGGACAGGAATCGCCGAAATGGATTGGCAAGTGCCCCGCCTGCGGGCAGTGGAACACGTTCAAGGAAATCAAGGTGGCACCCGCCAGCTCGAGCGTTCGGGCGAAGGCGGCAGCCAGTTCCCAGCTATCAACGCTCAACTCATCACTCACCCAGGCCGCCCGCGTGCTGCGCCTCAGCGACATCAGCGCCACCGACGACCCGCGCATCGACATGCACGACACCGAGCTGAACCGCGTCCTCGGCGGCGGCCTCGTCCCCGGCAGCATCGTCCTCCTGGGCGGCGAACCCGGCATCGGCAAGTCCACCCTCACCCTCCAGACCATGCTCCGCCTGCCCCTGCGCGTCCTCTACGTCAGCGGCGAGGAGAGCGCCCACCAGCTGAAGATGCGTGCCAACCGCCTGTTGGGAACTGAGAACTCACCTCTCAGTTCTCAGTTAGACAACTTCCTACTCCTCTGCGAAAACTCCCTCGAGGCCATCTTCGACCACATCAAGGAGGTGAAGCCCCAGCTCGTCGTCGTCGACTCCATACAGACCATCATGACCGACGATGTCGAGTCGTCGGCAGGCTCCATCGCCCAGGTACGCGAGTGTGCCGCCGCCCTGCTGCGCTTCGCCAAGTCCAGCGGCGTCCCCGTCATCCTCATCGGCCACATCACCAAGGAGGGCACCCTCGCCGGACCGAAGATCCTGGAGCACATCGTCGACACCGTCATACAGTTCGAGGGCGACCAGCACCACGTCTACCGCATACTCCGCGCCATCAAGAACCGCTTCGGCTCCACCGCCGAACTGGGCATCTACGAGATGCTCCAGAACGGGCTGCGCCAGGTGTCGAACCCCTCCGAGCTGCTGCTCACCGACGACCACGACGACCTCTCCGGCGTAGCCATCGCCGCCGCCATCGAGGGTGTGCGACCCTTCCTTGTCGAGACGCAGGCCCTCGTCTCCACCGCCGCCTATGGCACGCCGCAGCGCACCGCCACCGGCTTCGACCAGCGCCGTCTGAATATGCTGCTCGCCGTCCTCGAGAAGCGCGTCGGCTTCAAGCTCGCGCAGAAGGACGTCTTCGTCAACATTGCCGGCGGCCTGCGCGTCACCGATCTCGCCATGGACCTCTCGGTCATCGCCGCCGTCCTCTCGTCGAATGTCGACACCCCCATCGAGGCCGGCTGGTGTATGTGCGGCGAGGTGGGACTGTCGGGCGAGGTGCGTCCCGTGGCCCGCATCGAACAGCGCATTGCCGAGGCCGAGAAGCTCGGCTTCAGCGACATCATCATCCCGAAGTACAACCTCCAGGGCATCGATGCCAAGAAGTTCGCCATCCGCCTCCACCCCGTACGCAAGGTCGAGGAAGCCCTCCGCGCCCTCTTCGGCTGAAACCACACAAAAAGTACACAAACGGAACCGTCCCGTTTGTGTAATGGGCTGAAGGCCGTGTCACTCACCTGTCCCCGTGACATACAAACCAATAGAGACGTTTTACGAGTTTTCTGGAGTCCAAAAATACCGCCGATTTGGCATTTTAAGGCCTTGAAAAGCTATTTATACTTAAAATTATTGTGAATATTTCACGGAATCTTGAATTATATTTTGCATTTCGACTTTTTTGATGTAAATTTGCAGCACATTTCTATCATTTTAAAAGCGACGACTATGATACAGGAGTTTCAAGTACAGAATTTCTACAGCATCAGGGAGCGGCAAACTATCAGTTTTGTGCCGAATAATGATGATAATATGCGTGGGCAATATGTCCATCAAGTGGCTGAGGGAGTGGAACTCCTGAAGATTGGTATTGTGTATGGTAGCAATGCCAGCGGTAAGACCACCTTGCTCAATGCCCTGTCGTACTTCCGCAGCGTGATGCTCGACAAGCCTGAGTCGAAGAATGACGGCATGGGCTACTACCCGTTCCTGCTCGACAACCACAGTAGGGATGAGCATTCGTTGATGCAGATGACCTTCTGGGTTAATGAAGAAAAGTATGTCTTAAACCTGGAGTTTGACAGCAAGCGAATATATGAGGAGTCGCTGATTGTATATACAAGCGTCCGTCCCACCACGCTCTACAAACGTGTCTATCAATCGGAGTCGGATCATACGGAGGTGATTTTTGGCAATAAAGCTGGCATCGACAAGGCCACAGGACGCGCCATCGAGGGCAATACCACCAACAACTGTACGGTGATGGCCGCCTTTGGGCAAACGAATGCCCATGCTTCAAGGCTTAACGATGTGTTTGATTTCTTCCTTGCCGGTTTGCAGAACATTTTGAGCCCAAGAGATTCTCTGTCGTTCGACGTAAAAACCGAACTTCGGAATGACAAGGACGGAAAGAAGAAGCGGTTCCTGCTGCAACTGCTGAAGGCGAGTGATTTTAACATCGTTGACATGACACTCGACGAGCGCGAAGATTCCATCACGCCCGAAATGGAAACGACCATCAAGAGTGCACCTATACCTGAGGAGGCCAAGATAGAGATGCTCAGGCGTGGTACCATCAAGCACGATGATATAATGTTCATGCATACAGGTGAGGATGGCGAATATGAGTTGCACGAGCGACTGGAGTCTGCCGGTACGCATCGCTTCCTGGGAATGTCAATTGTGCTGTACTACGTGTTGCACGAAAACAACTTCATCCCCGTTGATGAGATAGAGACCAGCATCCACTATGAGTTGCTCTCTTATTTCATCAAACTGTTCCTGGCCAACAGCGAGGGCTCGTCGCAACTGCTAATGACCACTCACGACATCAACCTGCTGAACGAGGACTTTATTCGTCGCGATGTGGTGTGGTTTACCGACAAAAGCAAGGAGGGAGCCACGCAAGTTAAGCGTCTCAGTTCACTTGGTCTGCACAAGACGATGAATCCATACAACGCCTACAAACAGGGCAAGTTGGTGGACCTGCCTTTCCTCGGAAGTATTTACCTTG
>JAEEQH010000056.1 GCA_016285245.1 Prevotella sp. | reverse complement strand
TGTGGTCGGTGGCCGGCATTATGAACAAGCTGCAGGTGGTGGCCGACCGCACCATCCTGCTGGGCGAGCTGCGCGGCGACCTCGTCAGCGTCACGCCATACGCCGATGCCGACATCCGTGACGTGGCTTCCTTCAACATCGGCACCGACAACAGGTACAACGACATTGCCGACTACTATGCCATCGTCAACAACTGCAACTATTTCCTCGCCAACGCCGACACGGCGCTGCGCAACAGCCGCAACGAGACGATATTCATGAAGGAGTATGCAACCGTGAAGGCATACCGCGCCTGGACCTACCTGCAGTTGGCCACCATCTACGGAAGGGTGCCGCTCATCACGGAACCCATCCTGACGAAGGAGCAGGGAGAGAAAGACTATAAGGAGTGTGACATCCAGGAGATATGCCGCTATTTCGCTGCCGACATAGCGCCCTACGCCGATATGGAGATGCCCGGCTATGGCGCCATACGCAACACAGACTCGCGCCTGTTCTATTTCCCCATCTATATCCTCTTGGGCGACCTCCACCTCTGGGCTGGCAACTATCGCGAGGCTGCTGAGAACTACTACAAGTACATCACCACCCGCAACGGCAAGAACTCATCCTATCCCCTCTCTACGGCGTCGGTGCGCTTCTCTCCCAACGACTCGCACTGGATGCAGACGGTGGACGAATGGTCGTACATCGCCTTCCAGACAGAGAACAGCAATGGCAACGCCGAACTGATAACCATGATTCCCGGCGACTCCATCCCCTCCGAGGGTAACTACAGCCAGCTGCGCAACCTCTTCAACACCACCGAGCAGAACGAATACCGGGAGTCTATCGTTCCCTCGCAGAGTCTCTACCTTCTGTCGGCTGCCCAGAAGTATTGTCACTACAGCTCAGGCGGCGAGTACGTCATAGCGCCCGCCGGCCTGCCGGAGAACCGCTCAGGCGACCTGCGCCTGCAGGCAGTCTTCACGCAGGTGGACAATGCCAACATCATGCTCAACGGAAAGCGCGTCACCAACTATGTGACCAACGCCAAATACACCACGCGCAACGTGCACATCTATCGCCGGGCCATGGTCTACCTGCGCATGGCCGAGGCACTCAACCGTGCAGGATTCCCGCGCTTCGCCTTCCAGATACTGAAGTGCGGAGTGAACAACAGCGTCATGGAAAGCGAGGTCATCCCCTATTATCCTGCCGATGAGGCGTGGCTGAGGACGTTCAACTTCCCTGACAACATGTACTTCTTGGAGACGACGGCCGGACAGACGACAGAGAACACGATGGGCCTGCACTCGCGCGGCTGTGGCTACTCGGCTGCCAACACGACCTACGAGATGCCTACTGACGACGCACTCAGCGGTGATGCGCTGCTGCAGTATCAGATAGAGAAGGTGGAAGACCTGATCATCGACGAGGAGGCGCTGGAGTTTGCCTTCGAGGGGCATCGCTTCTACGACCTCATGCGCGTGTCGATGCATCGCTCCGACCCCGCCTATCTGGCTTCGCGTGTGGCCCGCCGCAACGGCACCGTCGATGCCGCATTGCTCCAGAAGCTCAGCTCCATGGACAACTGGTACTTGGGAAAATTGAAGAATTGAAGAATTGAAAAATTGAAAAAGTTGAAGCTGCACCTCGCCGTCTGTTTCCTATGCTGCAACATCGTTGCAGCCCTGTCAGCCCAGCCGCCGTATTCCCAGCCCGACGCCTCCTATCGCAGCATCACGATGGACGACGGGCTGCCCTCCAACACGGTGCGGCGCATGGTGCAGGACGGCTGTGGCTTCATCTGGATGGGCACCGACAACGGCCTCTGCCGCTACGACGGCATCCAGGTGCTGACCTACCGCATACCACAGTTGGGCAACAACCAGTATGTCTCGGCTCTGCTGGCCGACGGGCAGCGCGTATATGTGGGCACGGAGCAAGGCGTGTTCCGGCTCAACGTGGCCGACGACCATTTCGAGCGCCTGCCCATCGACATCCATACAGCCGTCAGCCACCTCACCCTCGACTGCGACAGCCAGCTGTGGGTATCGACATTAGGACAGGGCGTGTGGCGCTATCACCCGAAGACAGGCAGTCAACACCACTATGACGTAGGACAGATAGCTCAGGTCTATGTCGATAACAGCAATCAGGTGTGGACGGTGAGCAACTGGAGCACCACGCCCATCTGCCGCCTGAACCGGTTGCACGACAGGTTCGACCCTGTCGCAACGAGCGGTGTGGAGAACTGCCATGCACTGTGTATGCTCCAGACTAGAGACGGACAGATGTGGATAGGCTCCTGGGAGAACGGACTGTTGCGTATGCACAGCGACGGGCGCATAGAACAGATGACAGCACCCGACGGGACGCATGGCGCACACCACATCCACACGCTGACCGAGCGAGATGGCAGCATCCTGATAGGTTGCGACGATGGCATCATCGGCTACAATCCCAAGACGGGCGACTGGCATCAGCCTCTTAACTCACAATTCTCAACTCTCAACTTTGCCTACACCATCTTGAACGACCATGAGGGTGGCCTGTGGATAGGAACGTTCTATGCCGGTGTGTGCTATCTGTCGCCTGTAGGCAAGCGCTTTGAGAGCTTCACCATCAGCGACGGACTGGCGGGCAGCATCATCTCCCGCTTCTGCGAAGACCACGAAGGCAACATCTGGATAGCCAGCGACGACGGCGGACTAATGTGCATCAATCCAACTTCCACCTCTCCGCTCGGCTCTGCCGCTTCGCTCGTCGAAGAACTCTTAACTCTAAACGTCCATGCTCTGGCATTGAAGGACGACGAGCTGTGGATAGGCACCTATTCCGACGGCTTGTATGTGCTCAACCTCGTCAGCGGACAGCTGCGCCATTATATACGCACCAGCGATGAGCACAGCCTCGATGACAGCAGCGTCTACGCCATCCTGCACGACAGCCACGGGCGCACATGGGCTGCCACCATGCACGGGCTGAACCTCTACAACGACACGACGGACTCCTTCGAAAGGATAGGCGAGCTGGGCGCGTTGACCATCGACATCGTGGAAGACCATACGGGCGCGCTCTGGCTCGCCACGCAGGGCGGCGGCCTCTGGCAGTACCAGCCCGACAGCCGACAGCTGCACCAGTTCAAGCATCTGGCCGACGACAAGGAGTCGCTGCCCAGCGACCAGGTCAACGCCGTCCTCATCGATGAGTCGCAGCGACTGTGGATAGGCACGTCGCTAGGACTCTGCTACCTTACAGATGTGTCTAAAGGCCATTTCCAGCAGGTACGCCTCAATATGCCTTCGCAGAACATCATGGGTATTGTGGAGGACCACGGTGTGCTGTGGCTCCCCACCGACCGTGGCATCGTGCGTTATGAGCCGCTGCCCGAGGGCAGTACTCTGCAACGCTTTACTCGCCACGACGGCCTCGTCAGCGAACAGGCACAGCCCAGTGCCGTGATGAAGGCCAGCGACGGGCGCATCTTCGTGGGCACCACGGGCGGATTCAACATGTTCTATCCCTATCAGATAAAGGCCAACAGCGTCATGCCACGGGTCTATGTTACCCAACTGAACTACTTCAATCAGCAGGAAGACGCACAGCACTATTCGCTGCTGCCCCAAAAAGTCGTGCTGAATCATGACGAGGCGCGGATGCTCACCCTCTCGTTTGCGGCACTCAGCTATTACTCGCCCACCGAGAACCAGTATGAGTACATGATGGACGGCTTCGACCGCGACTGGAACCGCACTTCCGGCGCCAATCCGAAAGCCACCTACACCAACCTGCCCGCCGGCACCTACACCTTCCGCGTCAGGGCGACCAACAGCGATGGCGTATGGTCGAAGGACGAGGCCACGCTCACCATCGTCGTCAATCCGCCGCTATGGTGGACGTGGTGGGCCAAGATGCTCTATGCCATCATCATTGCGCTGGCCATCTGGTATTACGTCCACGTCAGGCTGAAGCGGGCCGAGCGAAAGCATCAGCAGGAGTTGCAGCGGGTGAATGAACAGAAGGAGAAGGAGAGCCGTGAGGCACGTCTCTCGTTTTTCACTATGGTGGCACACGAGATACGCACTCCCGTCTCGCTAATCATCGGGCCGTTGGAGAAACTGAAAAAGACGATTGATGACAAACAGCTTGACATCGTCGACCGCAATGCACACCGCTTGTTAGAGCTGGTCAATCAGCTGCTGGATTTCCGCAAGGTGGAACAGCACAGCCTCGTCATGCACTTCGCATCGCACAACGTCAACCAGCTGCTCCACTCCATCAGCGAGCGCTTCGAGCCTACCTTCGAGCAAGGAGGGAAACAGTTCACCACCGTCTATCCGCCTGAGCGATTCACCGCCATCATCGACAGTGAGGGCATCACCAAGGTCATCAGCAACCTGCTGACCAATGCCAACAAATATGCCAAGAGCCGTGTTGAGCTGCGCTGCTTGGCCAATGCCGATGACGACCGTTTCGTCATCGAGGTGGCCGACGACGGTACCGGCATACGCCAGGAGGACATGGAACGCATCTTCGAGCCCTTCTTCCAGTCACAGGGCAACAAGCCCGGCACGGGAATCGGCTTGAGCATCGTCAAGCGCATCGTAGACCTACATCACGGCACCATTGGCGTGCAGTCAGCCGTGGGACAAGGCTCCACCTTTACCGTCACCCTGCCCGCCGCCCAGCAACTGTCAGCCCCCCTGTCGTCCCCCGAAAAAGCCACCCTGTCGTCCCCCGAGGGGGACACAAATTCTGGCAAGCCCGCATACAAGTCTAATGAAGCCCCCTCGGGGGCCGTAGGGGGGGGCACTCTCCTCATCGTCGACGACAACGATGACATGGTCAGTTTCCTCGCTTCCCACTTCGCCCAACGCTACACCGTGCTCACGGCCTCCGACGGCATCGAGGCACTCGACCTGATAGCCAATAACGAGGTGAGCATCATCGTCAGC
>JAEEQH010000011.1 GCA_016285245.1 Prevotella sp. | reverse complement strand
GTTAGTACCTGAGTTCATTAGAAACCTGTGATTACACCATCCTCAATGCCGAAGAACAGAGGCAGAGCCTGGGCAGCGGCAATCAGGAACACACAAGCACCGATGATCATCATGATGCTCTTCTTGAAAACCTGCTGATTATTCGCAAGTAACTGATACACAACTATATTGAAAAGACGAAAACGGCAAAAGGAACAAATTGGAAACAGAGATATTGAAAACAAAAGAAAGAAAATGCTACTAAACAAACCTTAACGTGGAAAGCTTGTGCAAACCGAGAGTAGAGCCAAACTTGTTTGAGCTATACCGAGGTGCCGCCAAGTTTCGCTAAAAGCAAAACAACGGAAATTTTCCGATTTTGTCATTTGGAGTTCTCGCTTACAGTAAATGGATGATAAGGATAACGCACATTATCAAGTAGTGTTATTAGGTCATCTTTAGAAACAATAAGGTGGTCTTTTCGCGGCTAAAGACCACCTTATAAAGCATAAATATGCGAATAAATATACGGTCTGGGAAAACCACAACCTGGCGCCCCACCCCGCCATTGGAGCTAAAACGCTTATCGGATTAACCTTTTTGACTAAAAATTTGGTTATTACAAAAAAATGAGATGGAGAAATACAAAATAGGTTAATTGTTTGGCTATGTGCGAAGAATAAAGTATCTTTGCAGTCTGAACCTAAATTGGTAATGGCAAAAAACCAAAATCGTAAATAGTTAAATCGTCAAATTGCAAATTTCGATTATGACCGCAAAACAAACCATCGAGGCCGGAAAGGCCATTCTGGGAATCGAATTCGGTTCCACTCGCATCAAGGCCGTACTCATCGACCAGGAGAACAAACCTATCGCCCAGGGCTCGCACGAATGGGAGAACCAGCTCGTTGACGGACTGTGGACCTACAGCATCGAGGCCATCTGGTACGGCTTGCAGGACTGCTACGCCGAGCTGCGCAAGGATGTGCTGAAGCAGTACGACTGCGAGATTGAGGCGCTGGCCGCCATTGGTTTCTCGGCTATGATGCACGGCTACATGGCTTTCAACGAGAAGCAGGAGATCCTGGTGCCGTTCCGCACGTGGCGTAACACGAACACGGGCAAGGCCGCTGCCGAGCTGTCGGAGCTGTTCAACTATAACATCCCCCTGCGCTGGAGCATCTCGCACCTGTACCAGTGCATCCTCGACAACAACGAGCACGTGAACGACATCAAGTACCTGACCACGCTGGCTGGCTATGTCCACTGGCAGGTGACGGGCGAGTTCGTGCTGGGCGTTGGCGATGCCTCGGGCATGATTCCCGTCGACCCCGCTACGAAGACCTACGACGCCACGATGGTGGACAAGTTCAACAAGCTGATTGAGCCGAAGGGCTACTCGTGGAAGCTGCTCGACATCCTGCCGAAGTCGCTGAACGCTGGCGACAGCGCCGGTTTCCTGACCCCCGAGGGTGCGAAGAAGCTGGACGTCAGCGGTCACCTGAAGCCCGGCATCCCCGTCTGTCCTCCCGAGGGCGACGCCGGCACGGGCATGGTGGCTACGAACGCCGTGAAGCAGCGCACGGGTAACGTCTCGGCCGGTACCTCCAGCTTCTCGATGATTGTGCTGGAGAAGCCGCTGTCGAAGCCCTACGAGATGATCGACATGGTGACGACACCCGACGGCAGCCTCGTGGCGATGGTCCACTGTAACAACTGCACCAGCGACATCAACGCCTGGGTGGGACTGTTCAAGGAGTACCAGCAGCTGCTCGGCGTGCCCGTCGACATGAACGAGCTCTACGGCAAGCTGTTCAACAAGGCCTTGGAGGGTGATGCCGACTGCGGCGGTCTGATGGCTTACAACTACGTCTCGGGCGAGCCTGTGACGGGTCTTGCCGAGGGTCGTCCGATGTTTGTGCGCTCGGCCAACGACAAGTTCAACCTGGCCAACTTCATGCGTGCGAACCTCTACGGTGCCATCGGCGTGCTGAAGATCGGTAACGACATCCTGTTCAAGGACGAGATGATCCGCGTGGACCGCATCACCGGTCACGGCGGCTACTTCAAGACCGCCGGCGTGGGACAGCGAATGCTCGCCGCCGCCCTGAACTCGCCCATCTCCGTCATGGAGACTGCCGGCGAAGGTGGTGCGTGGGGTATCGCCCTGCTGGCCGGCTACCTTATTAATAAGAACGGCAAGTCGCTGGCCGACTACCTGGAGGACGTGGTCTTCGCAGGCAACACGGGCGTCAGCATCGCCCCGATGGCTGAGGACGTCGCCGGCTTCGAGCGCTACATCGAGAACTACAAGAAGTGTCTGCCCATTGAGCAGGCTGCGGTGGAGCACAAGGGCTAAGCCAGATAAGAGATAAGAGATAATAGATAAGAATTGATAATTGACAATTCATAATTGACAATTGAAACAGCTGAAGAAAACACTATGTACAGCCATCTTGGCGGCGGCAGCTCTGACTGTCGCCGCTGAAGACGGCGCCCAAAAGGACAGCATCGACTACGGCCCCACGATGGGCTGGAGCTCGTGGAACACGTTTGAACTGCAAATCAGCGAGTCGATCATCAAGGGACAGGCTGATGCCATCGTGTCGAAAGGATTGTCGGCCGTCGGCTACAACCACATCAACATCGACGACGGCTACTTCGGTGGTCGCGACAAGACGACGGGCAAGCTGAAGATACACCCCACCCGATTCCCCAACGGCCTGCAGCCCGTGGTGGACTACATCCACAAGAAGGGCCTGAAGGCCGGCATCTACAGCGACGGCGGGCACAACACCTGCGGCAGCTATCACGGTGGCGACAATGACGGCGTGGGCGTGGGACTCTATGAGCACGACCAACAGGACTGCGATATGTTCTTCAAGGACCTGGGCTTCGACTTCATCAAGGTCGACTTCTGCGGCGGCGCCGTCGGCCATAACAATGAGAACCTGATCCTCAACGAGAAGCAGCGCTACACTGCCATCGCCAAGGCCATCAAGAACACCGGCCGCAACGATGTGCGCATGAACATCTGCCGATGGGCATACCCCGGTACATGGGCCGACGATGCCGCTTTCTCGTGGCGCACGACCCAGGACATCAACCCCAGCTGGGACTCGGTGAAGGACATCCTGGCACAGAACCTCTACATGAGCGCCTACTGCAGCAAGGGCCACTACAACGACATGGACATGCTGGAGGTGGGCGTCACGAAATGGGGAAATACCAAGCTGACCAACGAGGAGGCCAAGACCCACTTCGGTATGTGGTGCATTATGAACTCGCCCCTGCTCATCGGCTGTAACATGAAAGACCTGAACAGCACGAACCTCAACCTGCTGAAGAACACGGAGCTCATAGCCCTGAACCAGGACACGCTCTACCATCAGGCCTACCTCGCGAAGAAGGTGAACGGCTGCTACATCATGGTGAAGGACATCGAGACGGCCTACGGACTGAAGCGCGCCTTCGCCATCTACAACCCCAACGACGGCCAGCGCTCGGTGACCATGAACTTCAGCGACATAGACCTCGCCGACAGCGTCAGCCTCCACGACTGCTTCACGAAGAAGGACGTGGGACAGTACAAAGGCACCTACACGGTGAAGGTGCCCGCCCACGGCACGAAGATCTACGTCGCACAGGCTCAGACCCGACTGGAGCGCACGCTCTACGAGGCCGAGACAGGCTACTCAAAAGCCTACTCGGAGATAACGGGCAACGTCTGCCAGTACTCGGAATCGTCCACCTGCTCAGGCGGTTACAAGGCCGGCTACTTAGGCAAGTCCTCGACCAACTACCTGGAGTGGCGCAACGTCTACAGCCAGGAGGGCGGCGACTACGAGCTGACCATCGGCTACATCAGCGGCGAGAGCCGTAGCATGACCCTCAGCGTCAACGGCAAGACGGTGAAGACGCAGAGCTACCACTCCGGCGGGTGGGGCACCATCGGCACGAAGAAGCTCGACATCACCCTAGAGCCCGGCGAGAACGTCATCCGCCTGTCGAACAGCACCGGCTGGATGCCCGACATGGACTACATCAGCGTCGTGAAGAAAGGGACGACGGCCGTCAACGCCGTCAGCCTCCCCCACTCTTCGGACGGCAACACCTACGACCTTGCCGGTCGCCAGACACGCGACGGCCGCGGCATCGTCATCACCAACGGCAAGAAATACTTCAAACATTAAGAACCTTTTAATAATTATTTTTTCATATTTAATATATTAGTTATGAACGACAACAAAGTTATGAATCGCGCAGCGGACAACATCCGTATCCTCGCTGCATCGATGGTTGAAAAGGCCAAGTCGGGTCACCCCGGCGGCGCCATGGGTGGTGCTGACTTCATCAACACCCTGTACTCAGAGTTCCTGGTCTACGATCCCGAGAATCCCGCTTGGGAGGGGCGCGACCGCTTCTTCCTCGACCCCGGCCACATGGCTCCGATGCTCTACAGCCAGCTCGCCCTCATCGGCAAGTACTCGCTGGAGGACCTGAAGAACCTGCGTCAGTGGGGCTCGGTGACCCCCGGTCACCCTGAGCGCGAGATTGAGCGCGGCATTGAGAATACCTCTGGTCCCCTCGGACAGGGTCACACCTTCGCCGTCGGTGCTGCCATCGCAGCCAAGTTCCTGAAGGCTCGTCTGGGCGACGTCATGAACCAGACCATCTACGCCTACATCTCTGACGGTGGCGTGCAGGAGGAGATCTCACAGGGTGCTGGCCGTATTGCCGGTAACCTGGGCCTGGACAACCTCATCATGTTCTACGACGCCAACGACATCCAGCTCTCTACGAAGACCGAGGTGGTGACCTGCGAGGACACCGCCAAGAAGTACGAGGCATGGGGCTGGTACGTGCAGAAGATTGACGGTAACGACGTCGACCAAATCCGCGAGGCCATCAAGAAGGCACAGGCTGAGAAGGAGCGTCCGAGCCTCATCATCGGCCATTGCATCATGGGCAAGGGTGCCCGCAAGGCTGACAACAGCTCGTACGAGTCGAACTGCGCTACCCACGGTGCTCCCCTCGGTGGCGACGCCTATATCAACACGATGAAGAACCTCGGTGCCGATCCTGAGAACCCCTTCCAGATCTTCCCCGAGGTGCAAGAGCTCTATGCCAAGCGTGCTGAGGAGCTGAAGAAGATTGTGGCTGAGCGCTATGCTGCCAAGGCTGAGTGGGCAAAGGCTAATCCCGAGAAGGCTGCCCAGCTCGAGGAGTGGTTCAGCGGCAAGGCTCCGAAGATTGACTGGACGAAGGTTGAGCAGAAGGCTGGAAGCGCTACCCGTAGCGCCTCGGCTGCCGTCCTCGGTCAGCTGGCTGAGCAGGTGCCCAACATGATCTGCGCTTCCGCCGACCTGTCGAACTCCGACAATACCAACGGCTTCCTGAAGAAGACCAAGGACATCGTGAAGGGCGACTTCAGCGGTGCCTTCTTCGAGGCTGGTGTGGCCGAGCTGACAATGGCTTGCTGCTGCATCGGTATGGCTCTGCACGGTGGTGTCATCCCCGCTTGCGGCACGTTCTTCGTGTTCTCCGACTACATGAAGCCCGCTGTCCGCATGGCTGCCCTCATGGAGCTGCCCGTGAAGTTCATCTGGACACACGACGCCTTCCGCGTTGGTGAGGACGGACCTACCCACGAGCCCGTTGAGCAAGAGGCACAGATTCGTCTGATGGAGAAGCTGAAGAACCACCACGGCAAGAACAGCGTGCTCGTCGTTCGTCCCGCCGACGCCGAGGAGACCACCGTCTGCTGGCGCATGGCTATGGAGAACGTCGACACCCCGACCGCTCTCATCTTCTCGCGTCAGAACATCGAGATGCTGCCCGAGGGCAACGACTACACGCAGGCCACGAAGGGTGCCTATGTTGTCGCCGGTTCCGACGCCGACTACGACGTCATCCTGCTGGCTTCCGGTTCTGAGGTGTCTACGCTGGAGGCTGGCGCTAAGCTGCTGGCTGCCGACGGCATCAAGACACGCGTCGTCAGCGTTCCTTCCGAGGGTCTGTTCCGCAGCCAGTCGAAGGAGTACCAGCAGAGCGTGCTGCCCTGTGGCAAGAAGAAGTTCGGTCTGACCGCCGGTCTGCCCGTGAACCTCGAAGGCCTGGTAGGTGCCGACGGTACCGTCTGGGGTCTCGAGTCGTTCGGCTTCTCGGCTCCTTACAAGGTGCTCGACGAGAAGCTCGGCTTCACCGGTCAGAACGTCTATGAGCAGGTGAAGAAGCTGCTGGCATAAGCACTTCGTTCACAGATAAGACAAGCGGGTGTGCCTATATGGCACCCCCGCTTTTCGTTTGAACGAAAATCTTCAAAAATCCAACGGAAATGGCTATTGAATGGCTGTTTAGTAGAAGTCCACATCGCCGTAACCCATGCGCTCGCCCTCGGCCAGGCGGTCGGCATCGAGTTTCAGTATGCGTGCCTTCGTGGCCGGGAACTTGATGGTCTGCCAGATGGGGTTGTTGACGATGTTCGAGAACTCACCGGAGGCGAGCTTCGTCCAGTGTGCCCAGTCCGTCGAGGCCCAGAGGGTGTAGTGCGTAATCAGACCGTCGCGGGTGTTCTGCGGCGGCAGGTAGCGGAACGTGGTAAACGTCTGCTCTGTGTCCCAGTCAACCATCATCTGACGGGGCGAGCTAAAGAAGATGTGTAGCGCCGACGACTTCTTCTCGCCGCTGTCAGGGATGTCAGCCGTCAGCTCGGGAGCCAGATAGACGCCGAGTCGTTTGATGACGGGCGCGGCCTTGCTGTCCGTTATCGTGAAGCGTAGCTTCGTCGCCTGGACCGTCGGGAAGCAGACGATACGGCGGTGGCCGATAGTCGTCAGCCCGTCACCGTTCTCAACGAGCATATCGCGCAATGGCACCCATTTGCCATCAACCTCAGCCTCCAACGAGAAATTCTTCACCCGCTGGCCCAAGGCTATATCCTCCTCGGCCACGAAACGGTTCATGGCCGTGGGCTGTTTGAAGTTTAGAGTGTAGAGTGTAGAGTTTGCTACCGCTGTCCCTTCTTCTGCAGGAAAGGCGGTAGCAAACTCTACACTATCCACTCTAAACTCTACACTTCCATTGACGAACACCTCGTCTATCATCTTCTTGAAGGCGATACCACGCAGACTGTCCGTCGGGTGTATCCGCCCGTTCGGGGCGATGGGGAAGTTGAGCAGCAGCGTCGAGTTGCGGCCCACGCTCTTGTAATAGGTATCCATGAGCTTCGACAGGCTCTTCACGTGTTCGTTCTCCGTCTCGTGGTAGAACCAGCCCGGACGGATGCTGGTGTTCGTCTCGCCGGGACACCACACGTCGCCGTTCTCCACGCCGTAGTGCAGCATGTGCCAGGGGGTGTCGCCCGTCGCCGGCATCAGGCTCCAGTTTGTCTCGCCCACGTTACCGGCCTCGGTGCCCACCCAGCGCAGGTCGCCACGGTCGCCACCGTCGTTCCAGATGACGGCTCCCGGCTGCAGCTCACGGATCATGCGGAACGTCTCCGCCCAGCCGTAGTACGTGCGGCCGTCTATGCGTCGTGTCTCATTCGCGCCGCCATACCAGCCGTCGCCGCCGTTGGCACCATCGAACCACACCTCGAAGATGTCGCCATACTGGGTGAGCAGTTCACGGAGCTGGTTGCGGAAATACGTCACGTATTCCGGCCGTCCGTAGTCCGCGTGGTTCCTGTCCCAAGGCGAGAGGTAGACGGCAAACTTCAGTCCCTCCTCGCGGCAGGCATCGGCCAACTCGCGCACCACGTCGCCCTTGCCGTTCTTCCAAGGGGCGTTCTTTACGCTGTACTCGGTGTAGGAACTTGGCCACATACAGAAGCCGCAATGGTGTTTGGCGGTGAAGATGATGCCCTTCATGCCCGCCTGCTTACAGACCCGTGCCCACTGGCGGCAGTCGAGGTCCGAGGGATTGAACAGCTGCGGGTCTTCGTTGCCAAAGCCCCACTCCTGATCGGTATACGTGTTCAGCGAGTAGTGGATAAACGCGTACATCTCCATGTCCTGCCACCGCAGCTGGTTCTCCGTGGGCACAGGGCCGAAAGGTGCCGTTTGGGCTGCCGCGTTCAAAGCCAGCAGCAGACAACCCATAGTGAATAGCCTCTTCATGTCAATCATCTTTGTTCTGTTTCTATTCTGTTCTTGCCGGTGCGCCAAAGTAGCTGTAGCGATTGTTGTCGGGATTCACCACGATGGTCTCGATGACGATTTCGGGGTCGATCATGATGAGCTTCAGGCGGTGCTTGCCAGGAGTGGTATTGACGAAATTTACCTCCAGCCAGCGGATGTTGTCGAACACCTCGTCGCGGCGAAGCATCTTCCGTCCGTTCCTCCAGCCGCTGAGCAGCAGGTTGTTGTGTGGGGGGAGAGGTTTCAGGTTCTTCGATTGGGCGAGGTTCTTTGGGGTATATTCCTGGAATTCGTCGTGCAGTCCCTGACGGGCGTCGACAGTCGTCATGGGCCAATTGTCGAGCTGCACGCCAAGACGCAGACCGCGAGCGGGCATGATGTCTTGCGTAGGTAGGATGCCGATGGCTATGGTTCCCTTGCCGTCTTTGGGAGACAGGTCAATGTCGTACTCCAACGCCGGGCCGTCACCATTGGGGTATTCCTTCATCACGTCGGCAGCCCCCAAGCAGCCGTCGCCGCGACCGAGTCCCCAAAGTATCTCCCAGCCGTTAAAGCAGGGGTGTACCTCCCTCTCCGTATTGACAAAGTCGATGGCAGGAATAGAATATTCCTTCGATGGAGTGGCAAACGAGTAGAGCAGCGGGTAGTCGACCTTGTAGCCAAGACTCATGGGATGCGTGTTCTTGTCGGGAATAGACCACTTGGAGTAGCCGATATGGTTGTCGAGCATCATGCCGTCCCACTTTCCGCCAGCCAACACCTTATTATAATAGTCGGTCAGCCGTTGGTCTTTCGCCATGAGGTGATTGACGGTGATGCTGTCACCCATCGTGGCGGCGTTGTATATCTGGGCCACGCCAGCCGAAGCCACGGCGGGATAGTAGACCAACTGGTAGAAAGCATCCTGGGCCTCAGCGGGGATACGTTCCTTGAGGGCCTCACAGCGTAGCACGACCGACTGCCAGAGGTTGTTCAGGCGCAGCATCTCCGCGTAGTTGAAGAGTCCCGGCACCTGCACCTCGGGCTTGCGCCAGAGGTTATACTTCGAATAGTCAGCGATGATGTCGGCAGCTTCCTTGACATCCTCGGCGGCACAACCGCCAAGCACGCTACGTGTCCATTGGCGTAACCATCCCTGCTGCTCGTCACCGGCTCCCACGCTCTCAGGGTCCCAGGCATAGTCCATGATGAACGAGATAGGCATCTCCTTCGGCTTCAGGTCGCCCACGTTGATAATCCAGATGCGGTCGATGCCGCTCTGGTAGGCGAGGTTCAGCTGCTCGCGGAGTTTGGGGACTGTGGTGGTGTTCACCCAACGGTCGTTCCAGGGGCCACCGTTCATGTCGATATGGTAGTAGAGACCCAGACCGCCCTTGCGCTTGCGTTCCTTCTCGGTGCCCTTGCGGCGGATGTAGCCCCAGTTGTTGTCGCAGAAAAGCAGCGTCACGTCATCGGGAACGGTAAAGCCGGCATCGTAGTAGCGTTGTACCTCGGTGAAGATGGCCCAAAGCTGAGGCACGGCGTCGGCACGTCCGTAGATGTCCTTGATAATCTTACGCTGACCATCGATAACATTGTGGAGCGTCTTCATGTTCTCCTGGTCGTCGCCCTTGCCCATCGCCACGTCGCCATCGCCGCGCATACCGATGGTTACGAGGTTGTCGTACGCCTTGTTACGCTCCATACCCTCGCAGAAGAACTTGTCCACGCGTTCCTTATTGGTGGCATAGTCCCACGGTCCCACCTGCTCCTTTCGGTTCAGGTATTCGCGGTGCGAGCGCATCATCGGCTCGTGATGCGAGGTGCCCATGACGATACCCATCTCGTCGGCCAGACGGGGACTCTCGGGGTCGTCTTCGTTGAAGGCCGTCGCCCACATGGCTGGCCAGAAATAGTTGGCCTTCAGGCGCAGCAAGAGCTCAAATATCTTCTCGTAGGCCTTGGAGTTCACGCCGCCGAAGTGCTTCTGACACCACGTGCCGAACGAGGGCCACTCGTCGTTGATGAAGATGCCGCGATACTTCACGGCAGGCCAGTCGTATTCGTAGCCGTCGTTGTAGTACAGCTCATCCTTGTGTACCACGGGAGCGTCAGCCATCCAGTACCAGGGCGAGACGCCAATGCGGCGGGAAATTTCGTAGATGCCGTAGATTGTGCCGCGCTTGTCGTTACCAGCAATGACGAGGTTTCCATCCACCACATCGATGACATAGCCCTCCCAGTGGCCCTTGATTTTCTTCACATCCAGCTTCTTCTGCTTGATGAGGCGGTCGATGGTTCGGCTCTTGCCAATTGTTCCAACAATGATGGAATTATCAATTGTCCATCGTCCATTGTCAATTAAGCGCACAGCGCCGCTAACGCCCATCACCTTGCGGATGTCATCGCTCAAGTCGTTCGCAGCTCTTATAACGCCCTTCCAGTCATTCTCATCTACCACAATTGTAGCAGCCTTGCCGTCCTTGGCAATGCAGAATTGCTCATGTGCCAATGCGGTCATGGTGACAAAGAGCACCAATGAAATCAATGCGAGTCTTGTCATTGTCAGTCTTTTCGTGTTACGTTTCAAAACAACTTGCCGGAGGGGCTATTATTCTTTTACAAGCCTTACTTCGTAAATCTCGCCTATCTGCTTACGCGGCTTGGCGACGAACTTCACGCGTACCTGTGTCTTGCCCTTCAGCAGTTCGGCGGGGATGGGATAGGTCTCGTACTTGAACTCGGAGATGCGGTACTTACCGGTATTGTTCACCTCCATGACCAGCACGTCGTCAACAAAGATGTCGAACTCGTGGCTCTTCCATTCGCCCACGCCCCAGTACTTCAGGCGTAGCGAGAGGTCAGACATTCCGTCCGTCTGCATCAGGTAGCTGAAGTAGTGGCCATCGCTGGCATCGCGCCAAAAGGTGTCGTTGGTGTTGCCAACTTGCGAGCGGTCGGTCTCCATCTTGTGGTCGGTCTCGGGCTGCTGCTCACCGGGCTGTACCTTGTCGACGGTACGGGCCTCCAGCGCCTGACGCTCCTGCTCCTGACGGGCGAGGTCGGCGAGATAGCCCTTGTAACTCTGCTCCGACAGGGCGAGCCAGTACATCATGTAGCGGGCGTCGTGAAGCTCGAAGAAGGGCATCAGTTCGATAGCTGACAGTTGACAGTTAACAGTTGACAGCTGACCATCCTTTCGGAAATTGAAGTGGAGGGGCTTGCCGGCGACGGGGGTCAGCTGGTTGGCAATGTCCTCGATGTTGTCGTCGATGAGGATGGGTGCCTCGTTGACGGGCAGCTTCTTGCCGCTGGCATACTGGCCGAAGCGGCTGTCGTCGGCCACCAGATGGGCCAAATCCTCGGTACCGGTCTTCATAGCCAGCAGGATGGGGCCGTGCATCAGGGCGATGTACTGCGGCTCGTTGGGCAGGTATTTCACGTAGTTATACATTGGGAAGGTGACCTCCACCACGTCGCCTTTCTTCCACTTGCGGTCGATGGTGACATAGGACGAGGGGCCAGTGACGATGTTCACGGGCTGGCCATTGACCTTGACGCTGAACTGTCCGGGCTTCACCCAGCTGGGGTAGCGCACCATCAGCGAGAACTCACCCTTGCCCTGCATGACGGTGATGCGACTGGTCTCGGCATAGGGGAAGAGGGTCTCCTGACGGAGTACGACGTCCTTCTCCTTCCAGTTCAGCTCCGATGCCACGAAAAGGTTGACAAACAGGTTGTCACCACGGTGTGTATAGATGAACTGGCCATACTTCGAGTGGTTCTCCATGCCTGTACCCACACAGCACCACATGGCCTCGTTCGGCGCCGAGTAGTTGCGATAGTGACGCGGACGGGCAGGTGTGAAGTAGACGTAGCCGCCGTGCTCGGGATGCTGCGACGAGAGGATGTGGTTGAACGTGGCCAGCTCAAAATAGTCGGCATAGCGGGCCTCAGGGTTGCGGCGGTGCAGCGCTTCCGTCAGCTTCAGCATATTGTTGGTGTTGCAAGTCTCTGGGCCGTCGATGTCGTTGATGAAGTCCATGCAGGCTTCCTTGCTGGGGAAATGCTCACGACGGCTGTTGCCGCCGAAAGCCAGCGAGCGCTGGCTAGTCACCACGTCCCAGAAGAACTGTGCGGCCTCGTAGTAGGCCTCGTCGCTGGCCACCTCGGCTATACGCTGGAAGCCCACCACCTTTGGCACCTGCGTGTTGGCGTGCATATTGTCGAGGTTGTCAATATGCTGTGTCATCGGTGTCAGCAGACGGCGGTGCGAGAACCGCTTGGCGGCATCGAGATACTTCCTGTCGCCATTTGAGATGGCGTAGGCATCGGCCAGCACCTCGTTCATGCCGCCGTGCTCGTTACCGAGCATCCGCTCCATCTGTTCGTCGCTGAGGTCGGCCGTCAGGTCGATGACCCAGTCGCAGAAGTCCATGAAGAGTATCTTCGCCTGCTCGTTTTGGCAATACCACCAGGCATCGCGTAAGCCGGCATACATCTTGTGCAGGTTGTAGAACGGGGCCCACGAGCCGAAGTACGTGCCGAAGTCGCCCTTCTTGAACGTCGACCAGATGCGCTCGCTGTTGGGCATACCGCCCACGTAGCCACGTCCCCACTCCGCGTGGTTCTTCCTATTGGCATCGGCACACGCCTGCAGCTCGCTGATCATATACTCCATGCGACGGAGGCACTCCGCGTTGCCCATCGCCGCGTTCATGGCCAACGCCGACAGGTAGTGACCGCCCACATGGCCGTCGAGTCCCTCCCAATTGGGATAGGCCTTGGCTTTCGGCTCGAGCCCGGCCTCCTTGCGATAGGGCGCGAGCAGACGGTCGCAGTCATACTGCAACAGCGTCTTGACGTTCAGGTCGCACGCCTTCTTCAGCGGACCGTCAAGCAGGGTGACATCACCCAGACTGAACTCATCGTTATAAGCTGCTGCCAGCGTGGTCAACAGGAGGCAGCAAATGGTCAGGATAGTCTTTCTCATCGTTTACTTCACTACTACTTTGAGCTTTGCTCGAGCTCGTTCCCGTTCGGAAGACCTCGAGCAAGCTCAGGTCTTCTCTTACTTAATCACAACCTTTGTGCCGTTCTTGATATAAATGCCCTTTTGTGGATTCGTGACTTTGCGGCCCTGCAGGCTGTAAAACTCATTATCCATTATCCATTGTCCATTGTACATTGTCCCTTGTCCATTGTACATTGAACTGATGCCCGTCGACACATAGTTGTTAGCACTCAGTATGAGCTGGCCGACGATGCAGTCGCTCCACTCCGAGGCGGCTGAATAGATGGCGATGACGTAGTCGCCCTGCTCGGCGATGTCAAACTCGAAGGCCTGCTGTGCGGGACTGCTGAAGCTGTTGGAGGCTGCGTTGCCGATGTTGATGTCCGGCGTGTACGTCTGGCTGGCAATGGTCGTGCTGCCCGTTCGCTTCTCGACGGCCAGCTCCACGTCGCCGAAGTTCGACATGTTCCAGTTACAGATCTTGTACTTCAGCGTGTAGTGGCCGGGAGCTAGACGGAGCGTCGTGCCTGCGCCGCTGAGACCGTACTTCGCATAGCCCTGCTTGGCCTTGCCGTTGATGTTGCGGAAGTAGAGGCCATAGTTAAAACCCTTCGGCGACCCCGTGAACTGCAGGACGCGGCAGCCCTTGTCGTAGCCGCTGGTATAGCCCGTGCGGCGCTCGCTGCTGTCGTAGGTAGTCCAGCCGGCGGGCAGCGCACCACCCTCCTTGAAGTCGGTCGAGATGGTCAGCGACGTGGGAGCCTGCAGCGTCACCTCCACGCTGGCGCTACTCGTCTCGCCGTCGTTGTCGGTAGCCACAGCTTTCAGGGTGTGCTTACCCACCTTCGTCGTCGTCAGCGTGGCCTTGTAGGGCTTGGCGGTGCAGGTGGCTATGAGTGTCGTGCCGTCGTAGAACGCCACCTGCTCCACGGTTCCGTTAGGGTCGTCGGCCGAGGCGGTAATGGTAATCTCGGGGAACGATGCCTGTCCGCTGGGAGCGAAGCTGATGCACTTGTCGCCGGTGGTCGGGGCGGTAATCTTGACGTTGGGCGTCGTCTTGTTCAGCGAATACTTCTTGCAGAAGTTCCAGATCTCCTTGCCCGTGTACACCTGCTTCTCCTTGCATATCCAGTGGCCTTTGTCCTTGAGCTCTATGAGCCGCACTTCCACGCCGTCGTTGCCGGGGCCCCAGATGTGCAGCTTGGCGCCGCTGAAGCCGTTGTAGTTGCTGATGACTTTTTCCGTCGTCGAGCAGCCGTTGTGCTTAATCCACGGGTTGAGCGCAGGCTGTACGCCGCCCCAGTTGTCGGCCGTTCCCTGGATGTGCAACAGGGGAATGGGGCGTAGTCCGGACTTAGGCGTCACTACCGACGGACCGCTGCACGAGACGAAAGCGGCAATCTGGTCGGACATCTTGTTGATGGCGTTGTACGTCAGCATACCGCCCATGGAGAAGCCGCCCATATAGATACGGTTGCGGTCGATCTTGTACTGCGTCACCATCTTCTCGATGATGGCCTTGATGAAATTGATGTCGCGGTCGCCGCCGGTCTCCCACGCCCTGTCGATGCCGTTGGGGAAGACACAGATGAACTTGGCGGTGTCGCAGACGGCCTCCATGCTCACGTTGTCGTTCTTGAACTCCTCGTTCTGCATCCAGTTGGCATCCTGGTTGTAGCCGTGACAGAAGATGAGCAGCGGACGGTTCTCGCCCAGGTTCTTGGGCACGATGATGTTGTACGAGCGGGTGGTGCCGCCCACGGTAATGTTGACTGCCTTCATCGGCAGCACGCCCCCCATCAGCAGGAGGAAGAGTGAAATAATGGTTTGTTTCATACGGGTTATTGGTGATTTAGTCTATTCTGAGGATGAAGCTGTAGTGGTGGGGCTGGTTGCCGTCGATGGTGTACTGCGGCAGCGTGCGCTTGCCCCAGGTGTCGGTACCACCCACGCCGTGGATGTTCAGGTCGATGTTCAGGTTGACGAAACGGCCGCGCTTGATGTCCTGCGGATGGCGTACACCCTGCAGGTCCTCCTCGCCGTAGTCCCACGCACGGATACAGAGGGGCTGGAGACCGTCGATGCGCAATTTACGGGATTGACTATTTCCGATTTCAAACCAACGGATGTCGCAGCGGTTGCCGTTGTCCTGCGGATGAATGTACTCCGTCTCGTACTCAGCGAGCGGCATCTCGTAAACACCAAGGAAGGCGGAACGCTTGCGGTCGGGATAGTTCTCCCACGGGCCGCGGCCATAGTAGCGTATCTGTGTGTAGTCGGCAGACAGACGCATCCGCATACCGAACTTCGGGATGACGGGGCGCGGGCCACCGGCGGTGTCTGTCGGCTGGTAGCTGACGTCGACACGCAGCGTATGGTCGTCGATGGCGGTGTAGTTTACGGTGATGCCGTCCACCTTCGTGAGGTCCTTCCACATCGCCGTACGACGGGCAAAATTCGCAGCCGTCTGGTTGTCGTTCTCGGGTTTCCAGAAATAGGGCTCAAGGGGTGAAGCAAGCACTTCGTGCCCGTCGACAATCCATGAGGTAAGCGTGTTGCCGTCCACAGCGAGAACGCTGTTTTCTTTCTTGGCAGTAGACGTTCGCGGACTGATGCCGCTATCCGGCTGGCTAAATGTCCACGGCTCCAGCACAAATTGCTCGCGGGCCACGACGAAGCCCTTCTTCGCCCACGGCCGATCCTCCTTCAGACTGGCGGCAACGTTCAGCACCACCTCGCTGCCGTAACGCAGCGTGTCGTAGCTGATGGCGTACTCCTCGACAGCGGTGAAGTAGTCGCGGTTGATGATGCGCACAGTACCATCCACCGTGTCGCGCTCGAAGGTCAGCGGCTGGTACACCTTCTGCACTTCATAGTACTGGGGGTACGGCTTGCGGTCGGGTGCCACGATGCCGTCCAGACAGAACGGTCCGTCGTTTGGCTTGTCGCCGAAGTCACCACCGTATGCAAATACAAATGGAGAATGGAGAATGGATAATGGATAATTATCTTTGTTCTTTTCATTATCAATTATCAATTTTCCATTATCAATTCTAGCAAGCAGCCCTTGATCCACCCAGTCCCAGACGGCGGCACCGCAGATGCTGCTGTCGGCATAGATGACGTCCCAATACTCCTGGAGGTTACCCACGGAGTTGCCCATGGCGTGTGCATACTCGCGCATCATGAACGGTTTGTCCTTCACGCGCCGGGCGTTCTTCTGAAGTTCGTCGGGGTACAGGTAGCTGTCGTCCCAGATGGCCGAGTAGCGGCGGTCGCTGTCGTAGAACGGCGGACGCGTCGCGTCCAACTCGCGCACCTTATTATACATTGCCTCGATGTTAAGTCCCACCCCACCCTCGTTGCCGAGGCTCCACAGAATGACGCAGGGGTGGTTCATGTCGCGCTTCACCAGCGCTTCCGCACGGTCCACATGAGCCTGCCGGAACGTCGAGTCCTCGCCCATCACCTTGTTCGCATAGCCGTAGCCGTGCGTCTCGTGGTTCGCCTCGTCTATCACGTAGACGCCCCAGCGGTCGCACAGCTCGTAGATGTACTCGCGGTCGGGATAGTGCGAGGTGCGCAGGAAGTTGATGTTCGCCTGTTTCATCAGACGGATGTCCTCCTCGTACGTCGCATCGTCCACGTAGTGACCCGTCCGCGGATGGTGGTCGTGACGGTTCACGCCGCGCAGCTTCACATTCCGCCCGTTGATCTTGAAGACCTCGCCAACACATTCCACGCGTTTCACACCGAAATGATTCTCGAATTCTTCGTTGTCCTTACTGGTTTTCATGCCAAGCAGCTGCACGGTGTAAGGATAGAGCCAGGGCTTCTCGGCACTCCACAGACGAGGTGGGGCATCGTAGTGATAGGCGAGTTCAATGGTAATGGTATCGCCAGCAGGCAGTTTTTGAATAAGATGATTGGTTACATTCCTATGGTTAGGATTGACGTTGACGCCATATAGTTCAGGACAATCCATCTGGAGCTGTGCCAGCAGGTTTTTGGCGGTTTTCTTGCCTGTATTGCAGACAGAAATCTTTGCCTTTACTGTAAACTGCGAGAAGTCGGCATTGGGAATGGCTTCCACCTTGTAATCGGCGATATGCACCAGCGGACGCACCCACAGCTGCACAGGACGGAAGATGCCCGACAGGCGCCAGTAGTCCTGGTCCTCCAGATACGAGCCGTCACTCCAGCGGTACACCTCCACGGCCACCTTGTTACTGCCGACACGCATATATTTCGTCACGTCAAACTCCGCCGGCGATGTTGAGTTCTGGCTGTAACCCACACGCTGGCCGTTCACCCAGAGGTAGAACGCTGAGTCGACGCCACCGAAGTGCAGAATCAGATGTTGGGCCTTCATCGCCTTCGTCACGTCGACAAACGTCACATACTGTCCCACGGGGTTACGGTTCTCGTAGGCCGTCCAGTTCTTCGGAGGCTCTGTGGTCACCCGCGGACGGTCCTTCACAAACGGGTAGTTGATGTTCACGTAGATCGGCGTACCGAAGCCCTGCGTCTGCCAGTTGCCCGGCACCGTGATCCAGTCCCACTGGCTGACGTCGTAGTCCTCGCGGTAGAAGTCCGCCACCCGCTCCTCGGGGTTACGGCTCCAGTGGAACCGCCACTGTCCGTCCAGCGACACGATTTCCGAGCACTCCTTCTCCTTCGACGGCAGTTGTAGCGTCGCGTGGTACGGCAGCTTGTTCACCCCCAGCACCGCCGGGTTCTCCCAGTCGGGCTGTCCCTGTGCACCCAACGCAGCCGCCAAACAGAGCGTCATCATCACTTTCCTCTTCATCATATTGTTATAGGTTAAAGCTTTTTGGGTTAGTCTCATGAAAAACGTGGGCAAAGTTACGAAAAGAAACTGAAATCCATCCACCGTATTTGTCTCTAAAACTTATTTTTAGGACTCAAAGCCGGGTACTCACCCTGTAATTTATTAAATAAGGTACGCGTAAAGAAGGGCGCCGACAGGCGGATGATAGGTTTTTCAGAAAAAGATGGACGGTTTTCTTGCGTATCCGCAGGATTTTTGCTAATTTTGCGAACTGAAACGAACAATCATCTTAATAGCATTATGGAAGTAAAGACTATTGGCATTGCCAGCGACCACGCCGGCTTCGCACTTAAACAGTTTGTGAAGAAGTATCTCGAGGAGAAGGGATATACGTATAAGGACTATGGCACGTACACCGAGGACTCGTGCGACTACTCGGACTTCGGCCACGCGCTGGCCAAGGGCATCGAGTCGGGCGAGGTGTTCCCCGGCATCGCCATCTGCGGCAGCGGCGAGGGCATCAACATGACGCTGAACAAGCACCAGTCGATACGCGCTGGACTGTGCTGGATTCCGGAGATAGCACACCTGATTCGTCAGCACAACAACGCCAACGTGCTGGTGATGCCCGGACGGTTCATCGACGAGGACATGGCACGCAAGATCATGGACGAGTACTTCACGACGGAGTTTGAGGGCGGTCGCCACCAGAAGCGCATAGACAAGATTCCGGTTTAGTGAGCGCAAAGTCAATTCAGCGAGAGCGAGTGTTAATTTTCATAAAAAAAGACGGTGAATATTTTCATATCCCGCTGAAAAACAGTATCTTTGCAGTCCAAAAATGAAGAAGGTGCCTGTAAGCACCTGATTTTACGTATAAAAACACTCATAGAAATGACTAAGGCAGATATTATCAACAACATTGCAGAACAGACGGGCATTGCCAAGAAAGACGTGGCAGCTACCGTGGAGGCGTTCATGGAAGAGATTCGTGTCAACCTTGCACAGCAGAAGGAGAACATCTATCTCCGCGGCTTCGGCAGTTTCATCGTGAAGCACCGTGCGCAGAAGACCGGCCGTAACATCTCTAAGAACACGACGCTGGTCATTGAGGCTCATGACTTCCCGGCTTTCAAGCCTGCGAAGAGCTTTATTGACAAGATGAAGTAACAACAAACACATTAAACAAATAAAACACCATTTAGAATTATGCCTAACGGAAAGAAGAAGAAGGGCCACAAGATGGCTACTCACAAGCGTAAGAAGAGACTGCGCAAGAATCGTCATAAGAGCAAGTAAGCTCTTCTGGCTGTAAAACGGAAAAATGAAGGGAGTGTGCCCGCGACATTTCGCGGCACACCCCTTTTCGTATTAACCTACAAGACCCGAGAGAATGACTAGTGAAGTAATCATAGATGTTCAGCCGAAGGACATCTCCATCGCCCTGTTGGAAGACAAGCAGCTGGTGGAGTACCAGAACGAGCCAAGGTCGGCATCGTTCGCCGTGGGCAACATCTACATCGCCAAAGTGCGTAAGCTGATGCCGGGACTGAACGCCTGTTTCGTCGACGTCGGTCACGAGCGCGATGCCTTCCTGCATTATCTTGACCTTGGCACTCAATACAGCTCTTACGAAAAGTACCTGAAGCAGGTACAGAGCGACAGGAAGAGACTATTCCCCATACAGAAGGCCACTCACCTGCCCGACCTCCCGAAGGACGGCAGCATTCAGAACACGCTGAAGGTGGGACAGGAGGTTCTGGTACAGGTGGTGAAGGAGCCCATCTCGACGAAAGGCCCGCGACTGACCTGCGAGCTGAGCTTCGCCGGACGGTTCATGGTACTCATGCCCTTCCAGGACAAAGTCTCGGTATCATCGAAAATCAAACGTGGCGAGGAGCGAAGCCGTCTGAAACAACTGGTGCAGAGCATGAAGCCGAAGAATTTCGGCGTCATCGTGCGCACCGTCGCCGAAGGCAAACGCGCCGCGGAGCTGGACCAGGAGCTGAAAGTGCTCCTGAAACGGTGGGAGGACACCATCACGAAGGTGCAGAAGACCACCCAGCGTCCGCAACTGGTATTCGAGGAGCAGAGCCGCGCCGTAGCATTGTTGCGCGACCTGTTCAACCCCACATACGACGGCATCCACATTAACGACCCGGAGATTTTCCACCAGGTGAAGGACTACGTGACGATGATTGCCCCCGAGAAGAAGGAAATTGTCAAGCAGTACACGGGCGTAGTACCCATCTTCGACAACTTCGGCGTCACGAAGCAGCTGAAGTCGGGATTCGGCAAGACCGTAAACTACAAGCACGGCGCCTACCTCATCATAGAGCACACCGAAGCCATGCACGTCGTAGACGTGAACAGCGGCACACGCGTAAAGAAGGAGAACGGACAGGAGGCCAACGCCCTGGAGACGAACCTCGGCGCCGCCGACGAGCTGGCACGCCAGCTGCGACTGCGCGACATGGGCGGCATCATTATCGTCGACTTCGTCGATATGAACCTGGCCGAGGACCGTCAGATGCTTTACGAGCGCATGTGCAAGAATATGCAGAAAGACCGTGCGCGCCACAACATCCTACCGCTGTCGAAGTTCGGACTCATGCAGATTACCCGCCAGCGTGTGCGCCCCGTGATGGACGTCAACGTCGAGGAGGACTGCCCCACCTGCTTCGGGAAGGGAAAAATCAAGTCGAGCATCCTGTTCACCGACCAACTGGAGAGCAAAATTGACCGCCTGGTCAACAAGATTGGCATCAAGCGATTCTACTTGCACGTACACCCCTATGTCGCCGCCTACATCAATCAGGGCGTCATCAGTCTGAAACGCCGCTGGCAGATGAAGTACGGCCTGGGCGTGAAGATCGTAGCATCGCAGAAACTGGCGTTCCTGCAGTACGAGTTCTACGACATGCAGCGACAGTTCATCGACATGAAAGAAGAGATAGAGCTTTAACGAAACGGAAAACAAGGAGGAAGCGTAATGACAACACTAAAAGTCTGTTTCTGGCTCTGCCTGTTCATCGTATTCTACACCTATCTGGGCTACGGGCTGCTGCTTTATGCGCTCGTAGCCCTGAAACGTCTATTTATGGGACGCGAAAAGGAGCCCGTCGTCAACGATGACGAGCTGCCCGAGATGACGCTGATGATCTGTGCCTACAACGAGGAGGACATCATCCGCGAGAAGATGGAGAACATCCGTCAGCTGGATTATCCGCGCGAGAAACTTTGCATTATGTGGGTCACCGACGGCTCCAGCGACCATTCTAACGACCTGCTCAGCGAGTACCCGGAGGTGACACTCATCTACTCGCCGGAGCGACGCGGTAAGGCTGCCGCCATGCAGCATGGACTACGCGAGAGCAAGGCTCCGTTTGTAGTGTTTACTGACGCTAATACCATGCTGAACGCCAGCGCAATGCGAGAAATCGCTCGACAATTTACTAAACCTAACGTCAGCTGCGTTTCAGGCGAGAAAAGAGTAGCCGCCAGAGTGGCTGGCGAGGCTGCCGCCGAGGGCGAGGGACTCTACTGGAAATACGAGAGCACCCTGAAGCGATGGGACAGCGAACTGTACTCGTCCATGGGTGCCGCCGGCGAGCTCTTCGCCGTACGCATGAGCCACTACCGCGAGGCACCGTCGAACGCACTTCTCGATGATTTTATGATGTCGATGCTCATCGTCGGCGACGGCCACCGCATAGCCTACACCTCGGAAGCCTACGCGATGGAGTACGGCTCGGCATCGATGGAAGAGGAGTCGAAACGCAAGCGACGCATCGCCGCCGGCGGTCTGCAGAGCATCTGGTGGCTGCGCCGTCTGATGAACCCGCTTCGCTACCCGTTGGTGTCGTTCCTGTTCATTAGCCACCGTGTGCTGAGATGGAGCCTGACGCCGTTCTGTCTCATAGCCCTGTTGCCGTTGAACGTTGTACTGGTGCCACTCACCCACTCTACCCTCTACACGATCATCCTCGTCTTGCAGCTACTTTTCTACGCCGCCGCCATTGCCGGCTGGCTGCAGGCACGGCGCCGCAAGCCGGGACGACTGCTGTACATCCCCTATTATTTCATGTTTATGAATGTTAATGTTTTCCGCGGAATCGGCTATCTAAGGACGCACAGCCACAGCGGAACATGGGAAAAAGCAAAAAGAGGGTAAAATATATCAGAAATTATTCGTTTGTCTGATTTTTTTTCCCTAACTTTGCAGCGGAATAGAAACTTCGTATTCAATGAAACAAAACGAAAAGGAGCTCTTGCTCAACAAATTTGCCGAGGCCAATCGCCAGCTATTGCTGGCGAAAGAGCAGCTGGACGAGGCAAATGCACGTCTGAAAGAATACGAGGAGAAAGCAACGAAGGCTGAGAACGCCAGCCGCATGAAGTCGCTCTTCCTGGCCAACATGAGTCACGAAATCAGAACCCCGCTGAACGCCATCGAGGGTTTCTCGCGTATCATGGCAGAGACAGACTCTCCCGAGGAGCGCATGAACTACCTTGAGATTATCGAGAGCAACAACAGCCGTCTGCTGAGCCTCATCAACGAAATTCTCGACTTTTCACGTGTCGAGGCGGGCGAAATCAGCATCAAGAAGACGCCCACCGACCTGAAGAAGCTCTGCACGGACATCAAGCAGATCTTTAAGTTCCGCTGTCCGCCGACTGTTGAGCTCACGTGGACGGAGCCCGATATGCCCATCACGATGAACACCGACGAGAACCGTCTGACACAGGTGTTCACCAACCTCATCAGCAATGCCCTGAAGCACACGATGCGCGGCTCCATCAGATACGGCTACCGCATCATCGACGAGGGGCTGAACATCGAGTTCTACGTCAGCGACACCGGATCGGGTATCGCCCCGGAGTTCATCGACCACATCTTTGAGACATACACCTCGAAGGATGCCGAGCAGCAGCAGGGTTTCGGACTGGGTCTGGCCCTATGCCGCATCATCGTCGAGAAGATGGGCGGCACCATCAAGGTAGAGTCTGAGCTTGGCAAAGGCTCCACCTTCACGTTCACCATGCCGTTCCACGGTACCATCGGCGGTATGGCCACCAGCAACCGTACGACGACAAGCGTCCGCACGCTCCGTGTTAGCACCCGTCCCGACGAGATCAACCAGAAGACCATCCTCGTAGCCGAGGACGAAGAGAGCAACTTCGAACTGGTTCGTATCGTGCTGCAGAAGCGCTACCGCCTGCTCCGTGCACATAACGGCATCGAGGCGGTGACCATCAACGAGGACGAGCATCCCGACCTGATACTCATGGACATCCGTATGCCGGAGATGAACGGACTCGACGCCACACGCATCATCAAGGAAGTCAACCACAGCACGCCAGTCATCGCCCTCAGCGCCTACGCCTTCGAAGAGAACATCCTCGAAGCCAAGGCAGCGGGATGCGACGAGTTCATGGCGAAGCCGTTCAAGGTGGAAGACCTGATTGAGATCTGCGCCAAGTACATAGACAAATAACCTAAACACCACTCATGATATGGGAAAACTGGCCGTTCATAAATATTTTTCGTTCCTTTTCCTCATAGCAACTTTCGCCATCGCCGTATTCACCATCTTCGGACTCTACGGAGGCAGCGTGCCACCAGCAGGCAACGCAGCCCGCGCTTTGCTGGTCTATGTACTGCCCATATTCATTATCGCCAACGTCGTCATGCTCATCTACTGGGCCATACGCCGCCGCTGGAAGTGGATGCCCATACCCCTGCTGACCATTGCCTTCTGCATACCCTATATGGGAACGCTCTACCAGTTCGGCTCACAGGATAAGAGCATCGATGCGAAAGCCGGTGTGAAGATTGCCACCTATAACGTGGCCATGTTCGGACGCGAGACGACAGGCTTCATCGCCCAGGACATCCTCGCTGAAATGCGCCGTCAGAAGGTGGAGGTGCTCTGTCTTCAGGAGTACAACGAGCGCAGCGGCGACCAGATTAACTCCGAGAACTACAAGGAATACTTCCCGCATATGGCCAAGGGGCGCGACGACATGATGATTTTCAGCCGCCACCCCATCACGCAGAGTAAGACCATCGACTTCGAGCTGACCAATAACAGCGCCATGTGGGCCGACATCGACATCAACGGCCGTATCGTCCGCGTCTTCAACGTCCATCTGGAGACGACTGGTCTGAACCGCACCTTACGCAAGGCTGCGAAGCTTCAGATGCAGGGATTCCAGGTGGAGAACAACCGCCTGCTTAGCGCCATCTACGGCAACTACACCATGGGCATGGTTATTCGCTCGGGACAAGCCGAGGTTGTTGCCCGTGAGATACAGAAGACCAAGGGCGCCCATATCGTCTGCGGCGACTTCAACGACGTCCCCTACTCCTATGTCTACAACACCATGCTCGGCAATATGGTCGACGGTTTCAAGGAGTGCGGTCACGGCTTTATGTACACGTTCCGTGGCGGACGTCAGAAGATGGTTCGTATCGACTACATCTTCCATGACCAGTCGTTGAAGGGATTGGATTACTACAAGTACGACCTGACGTACTCCGACCACTTCCCCGTCTTTATGAAGTTGGAGATTTGATTAAACCAGCGTTTAGCGACAGGCATGAACGATGGTTTAACGAAAGGTTTAATAAAGGTATAAGCTTAAACGATTTTGAAGCGAACGCGGAAAGAGCGTTCGTGCTCGTCCCAGTTGGTGCCGAGCATTTCGAAACGTCCTATCTGACTCGTAGAACGCACGTGACGCCCGATGCACGGGCAGACGTCGTAGTCACCGATGCGTACTAACCGTATCGTCTCCGAGGCATCGTCAGGCAGACGGTCGCCACTCACGCCCTCTGGCAGGCTGTCGCGTGTCACAAACTCGAAGGTGACAGGCAGATCCTCGTCAATCAGCTCGTTCATGCGCCGTTCAATCTCCTTCTCCTCCTGTCGCGACGGTTTGCAGTCAAGATGAAAGCTCATCTTGCTCTTCTTCCGTTCGATGTGGGCATTAAACGAACGCTCGCAGCCAAAGAGCAGCTGCATCGTACGGTTCAAGAGGTGTTCCGCCGTATGTGCCGGCGGAAACTCCTCTTTATTGTGATCGTTCAGAATATAATCGTCTGCCATAGTCGTTGTTTTCAAAACTTCAAAACCAGCGCCGAATAGGCGGGAACCTTCAGAGCGATGGGGGCATCAGCCTTCAGCGACAGCGTGACGGGGGTGCCCGTCAACAGGTCGATAGTCTCAACAGCCGCACGCTGACGCAGCTTCAGGAAGTCGAAGGCGTGTTGTGGCACGACGACAGGAGCGTCGACGGCATGACCCTCGAAGTTGGCGACGACGAGGAGCGTCTCACGGCCTTTCTTGCGCAGGAAGGCATACTGGCGCTGCAACTGTGGATTAGCATACATCAAGTCGAACATCACACCCTCGCTGACAGCTTTCTCCGTACGGGCAATCGCCAGCAAGCGGTCATACGCCGCCTTCAGCGTCTTCTCGGCGGCTGTCAGTTTCTTCTGAGCGGCACGCACCAGCGTATCGACCGACCAATAGTCGAAAATCGTCGTACGACCGTCGCAGCCGCTGAAGCCCTCCTTGTCCATACCACGTTCGCCATACTCCTGTCCGGCATAGACCATCAGCGGGTTCTGCTGCAGCAGGGCCAGGACAGCCATTGCCGGCACGGCCTTCGCTGCATCGCCGGCAAAGAAGTCGCTGGCAATGCGCTGCTCGTCGTGGTTCTCAAGGAAGTAGAGCATATGGTCGCGGATATCGTCCGTCTGTTGCCAGGCGCCGGTGATGTCGTGGGTGGAACGCTGGCTGCAGATGATGTCGCGAACGGTGTCGTACATCCCCACCTTGTCGTAGAGGTAGTCGAAGCCGTTGGCGATGTAGTTGCGATACTGGGCGGGATTATACACCTCGCCGATGAACTGTATGTGCTTGAACTTCTTCTTCACCTGACTGGTGGCCCAGCCCCAGAAGGCGGCAGGCACCATCTCCGCCATGTCGCAGCGGAAAGCGTCGATACCCTTTGCCGCCCAAAAGAGCAGGATGTCGAGCATCTTCTGCCACGTCGAGGGAATGGGGTCGAAGTAGCCCACGCCACCGGCATAGTAGTCTACGCCGTAGTTCAGCTTCACCGTCTCGTACCAGTCGTTCTTGCCGGGAGCGTTATGGAAGCAGTCGTTGCCCGTAGCCTTGGCAGGCTCCTCGGCATAGGGTTCCGTCTCACCTTGGTAGAGGTCGAAGTAAGGGGCGAACTGCTGTCCGGGACAGTAGTAGAAGTTGTTCTGGGGATCAAAGCCGTTCTGCGGGTTGTCGCCCTCGCCGAGGTCTTTCACACCGGCGGGCTTGCAGAGGCTGTGATACTGTCGCGCCACGTGGTTGGGCACAAAGTCGATGACGACCTTCAGGCCAGCCTTGTGACTGCGTTCCACGAGCTGTTCAAACTCCTGCATACGCTTCTCGACGTCGACGGCCAAGTCGGGGTCCACGTCGTAGTAGTCGGTGATGGCGTATGGCGAGCCGGCCTTGCCCTTGACAATGGCCGGGTGGTTACGCGGTATACCATAGGCCGTGTAGTCAGTCTGCGTAGCATGACGGATGACGCCGGTATACCATACATGACTCACGCCCATGGCACTGAGCTGTTTCAGTACCGTGGGCGTGAAGTCGTTCAGTTTTCCACAACCGTTCTCCCCTATGCTACCGTTCTCCTGACGCGAGACATTGGCATTACCATAGAGGCGTGTGAATATCTGATAGATGACTATTTTCTCTTTCATGCTTCAATGCCGTGAGCGGTGACGTCGCGGTTAATCTTGGCAATCATGCCCTGCAGAGCCTTGCCGGGACCGCACTCCGTGAAGTCCGTTGCACCGTCGGCAATCATCGACTGCACACACTGTGTCCAGCGTACCGACGAAGTGAGCTGTGCAATGAGGTTCTGCTTGATCTCGGCGGGGTCAGTATGAGGCTTACCGTCAACATTCTGATAGACAGGACATTTCGGCGTCTGGAACTGCGTCTTCTCGATGGCTGCCTGAAGTTCGTCCTTAGCGGGCTGCATCAGCGGCGAGTGGAAGGCACCGCCCACCTTCAGCGGCAGGGCACGCTTCGCACCGGCAGCCTTCAGCTGCTCGCAAGCCTCGTTGATGGCCTCGACGTTACCGCTGATCACCAGCTGTCCGGGGTTGTTATAGTTGGCGCAGACGACGACGTTGCCTTCGCGGTTGATACCGGCACAGATTTCCTCGACTTTCTCATCGGGCAGACCGATGATGGCTGCCATCGTCGAGGGAGCAGCCTCACAGGCTTTCTGCATGGCCATGGCACGTGCATAGACCAGACGCAGACCGTCCTCGAACGAGAGAGCGCCTGCAGCAACGAGTGCCGAGAACTCACCCAGCGAGTGACCGGCGGTCATCTTCGGGTCGAAGGCATCGCCCATGCAGATGGCCGAGATGACGGAGTGCAGGAAGACTGCCGGCTGCGTGACCTTCGTCTGTTTCAGGTCGTCGTCGGTGCCTTCGAACATGATATCCGTGATTCTGTAACCCAGAATCTCGTTGGCTTTCTCAAAAAGTTCCTTAGCTGTTGCGTTGTTGTCGTAGAGGTCCTTACCCATCCCTACGAACTGTGCTCCCTGTCCGGGAAAAACAAATGCTTTCATTTCTTTCTTTTAGTGTTTTTTTGACAAATAAATATTATCCTTGAAAATTACTCTTTCTTCAATGGTACCATGACGCTGAACGTGGAGCCCTGTCCCTCGACAGATTCCACCATCACGTCGCCACCGTTCTTACGGGCAAAGTCCTGACAGAGCTGCAGGCCCAGTCCGGAGCCTTCCTCGCCGCCAGTGCCGTAGGTCGTCTCACCCTTATGGAAGATGTTGTCGATACGGTCGGCAGCAATACCCACGCCATGGTCGCGGATGCTGATCTTCGCGAAGTCGCCTTCCGGCTTCATCGTGATCTCGATGGACGACTCCTCGGGCGAGAACTTGATGGCGTTCGACATGAAGTTACGCACGACGGTCTTCAGCATATCGTTGTCGGCACGCACCATCAGCGGTGCGTCCGTTCCCTGGAAGCTGAGCTTGATCTTCTTCGTCTGGGCAATCATCTCGAAGATGTCCACGACACCGGGGATGATATCGTTCAGGTCCAAGTCCTGCAGCACGACGTTCAAGCGTCCCGTCTGGCTCTTCGTCCACTTCAGGAGGTTGTCCAGCAGGTCGTGCACCTCCTCCGACTCACGGTTTGCCTTGTCGAGCAGCTCGTACAATTCCGGTCCGACGATGTCGGGCGACATGGCCGACACCACGAGGTTCAGCACCATACGGATGGATGCCATCGGCGAACGCAGGTCGTGTGCTATCACGGAGTACATCTTGTCGCGGTTGCTGATGGTTGCCGTCAGGTCGCGGTTCTGCTTCTCAATGATGCGCTTGGCGGCGACGACGGTAATCTGGTGCATGACGCGAATGACAAGCTCCTCCTTGTTGAAGGGTTTTGTCAGGAAGTCGCTGGCTCCCACCTGGAAGCCGTGTACCAGGTCGCTGGGGTTGTTCAGAGCCGTCAGGAAGATGATAGGTATATCCTTGGTCTCCGGGTCTTTCTTCAGAATCACGGCGGTGTCGAAACCGCTGATATCGGGCATCATGACATCCAGCAGGATGAGGTCGGGCTTCTCGGCCTTTGCCTGCTCAATACACATATTGCCGCAGTTGGCAGTACACACTTGGAACTTCTCGTTGGTCAAGAGAATCTTGAGCAACAAGACGTTACTGACAACATCATCAACGATGAGAATCTTATAATCACTCCGGTTGATCTGTGATTCTAAAGTATTGCCGAAATCCATGGATAGTAGTCTTTTTCTTACTTATTCCGTGCAAATTTAAGACATAAATTTGAAATCACCAAATTTTCCGGCCCTTTTTTTAGTATTCACGCCACGACTTGATGCCGATACCCTCTATTCCGACGGTACAGAACGCATGGATAAAGGCACTTGCCAGACGGCTGTTGGTGATGAGCGGCACGTTCAGGTCGATAGCCGCACGGCGTATCTTGTAGCCGTTGGTCAGCTCGTGGGTCGTCAGGTCCTTGGGGATGTTCACCACCATGTCGATCTTGTGCTCATGGAGCAGGTCGATGGCCTGTGGCTGCCCACTGTCCGACGGCCAGTACACCAGGGTGTTGGCGATGCCGTTGTCCGTCAGGTACTTCGACGTGCCACCCGTGGCGTAGAGCTCATAGCCGTGCTCCACGAGCATCCTGGCGGCGTCGAGCATCTCGGCCTTCTGCTTGGCACCACCCGTCGAGAGCAGCACCGTCTTCTTCGGTATGCGGTGTCCCACGCTGAGCATGGCCTTGAGCAGGGCGGTGTCGGTATTGTCGCCGATACATCCCACCTCGCCCGTCGATGCCATGTCGACACCCAGCACGGGGTCAGCTTTCTGCAGGCGGTTGAACGAGAACTGCGAGGCCTTGATACCCACATAGTCGAGGTCGAAGAGGTTCTTCGACGGTTTTTCAACAGGCAGTCCGAGCATGACGCGTGTCGCCAAGTCGATGAGGTTCAGCTTCAGCACCTTCGACACGAAGGGGAACGAGCGCGAGGCCCTGAGGTTACACTCAATGACGAGGATGTCGTTGTCGCGCGCCATGTACTGGATATTGAACGGTCCGTTGATGTGCAGGGCCTTGGCTATCTGTCGTGAGATGCGCTTGATGCGGCGCACCGTCTCCACATACAGCTTCTGCGGCGGGAACTGGATGGTGGCGTCGCCGGAGTGTACACCGGCAAACTCGATATGCTCGGAGATGGCGTAGGCCAGGATCTCACCGTCCTTGGCCACGGCGTCCATCTCAATCTCCTTGGCGTGCTCGATGAACTTCGAGACGACGACGGGATGGTCCTCGCTGACGTTCGCCGCCAGTTTCAGGAAGCGTTCCAGCTCGTCGCGGTTCGAGCAGACGTTCATCGCCGCTCCTGAGAGCACATAGCTGGGGCGTACCAGTACGGGGAAGCCTACCCGCTCGACGAACTTGTCGATATCCGCCATCGATGTCAGCGCCGACCACTCCGGCTGGTTCACACCCAGCTCGTTGAGCATCTGCGAGAACTTCGCACGGTCCTCGGCGCCGTCGATGTCGATGGCCTGTGTGCCGAGGATGGGCACATGCTCCTCGTCGAGGTACATGGCCAGATTGTTGGGTATCTGTCCACCTGTCGAGACGATGACGCCATGCGGCTGTTCCATGTCGATGATGTCCATGACACGCTCGAAGGTCAGCTCGTCGAAGTACAGGCGGTCGCACATATCGTAATCCGTCGATACCGTCTCGGGGTTGTAGTTGATCATCACCGAGCGCCAGCCCTCCTTGCGGATGGTGTTCAGCGCCTGGACGCCGCACCAGTCGAACTCCACACTCGAGCCGATACGGTAGGCACCTGAGCCAAGCACAATGATGCTGCGGCCGTCGTGCTTATATTCGACGTCGATGTTGGCTGCAGGGGTGTCGATGCTGGCTGTTCCCTGGTAGGTGACGTAGAGGTAGTTGGTCTGTGCGGGATACTCGGCTGCCAGGGTGTCAATCTGTTTCACCACGGGCAGGATGCCGAGCTGCTTACGGCGGTTACGCACCAGCAGCATGGCCTTGTGCATCGTCGGTATCTCGCCCTCGAGACCGATGGCGCGGGCTATCTGGAAGTCGGTGAATCCGTAGACCTTCGCCTCGCGGAGTAGCGACGCCTCCAGCGTATTGATATTCTGCTTCTTCAGACGTTCGTCGATGTCGATGATGTGCTTCAGCTTCTCCAGGAACCAGCGGTCAATCTTCGTCAGCTCATGGATCTTGTCGATGGTATACTCCGGCAGGTGCATGGCCTTCGAGATGACGAAGACGCGCTTGTCCGTCGGCTCGCGCAGGGCGGCGTCGATGTCGGCAATCTTCAGCTCCTTGTTCTCCACAAAGCCGTGCATACCCTGACCGATCATGCGCAGGCCTTTCTGCAGCGCCTCCTCGAAGGTACGGCCGATGGCCATCACCTCGCCGACGCTCTTCATGCTCGAGCCCAGCTCCTTGTCCACGCCGTGGAACTTCGAGAGGTCCCAGCGCGGAATCTTGCAGACCACGTAGTCGAGTGCCGGCTCGAAGAAGGCGCTCGTCGTCTTCGTGACCGAGTTCTTCAGTTCAAAGAGTCCGTAGCCCATGCCCAGCTTCGCAGCGACGAAGGCCAGGGGATAGCCCGTCGCCTTCGAGGCGAGTGCCGACGAGCGGCTCAGACGGGCGTTCACCTCGATGACGCGGTAGTCCTCGGACTCCGGGTCGAAGGCGTACTGCACGTTACACTCGCCGACGATGCCGATGTGGCGGATAATCTTGATGGCCAGCGCGCGCAGCTTGTGGTACTCCGAATTGGTGAGCGTCTGACTCGGTGCGATGACGATCGACTCGCCGGTATGGATGCCCAGGGGGTCGAAGTTCTCCATGTTACAGACGGTGATGCAGTTGTCATAGCGGTCGCGCACCACCTCGTACTCTATCTCCTTCCAGCCTTTCAGCGACTTCTCCACCAGCACCTGCGGCGAGAAGGCGAAGGCTTTCTCGCAGAGCACCTGCAGCTCATCCTCGTTGTCGCAGAAGCCCGAGCCCAGGCCGCCCAGCGCATAGGCAGCACGCACAATGACGGGATAGCCCAGCTCGGCGGCAGCCTCGCGGGCTTCGGCCATCGTCTCGCAGGCATGGCTCTTGATGGTCTTCACGCTGATCTCGTCCAACTTCTTGACGAACAGCTCGCGGTCCTCGGTGTCGATGATGGCCTGTACGGGCGTGCCCAGCACCTTGACATTGTACTTCTCGAGCACGCCGCTCTGGTAGAGCTCCACGCCGCAGTTCAGCGCCGTCTGTCCACCGAAGGAGAGCAGGATGCCGTCGGGACGTTCCTTGGCAATGACCTTCTCCACGAAATAGGGTTGTACGGGCAGGAAGTATATCTCGTCGGCAACACCCTCCGACGTCTGCACCGTGGCAATGTTGGGGTTGATGAGCACCGTCTTGATGCCCTCCTCGCGCAAGGCTTTCAGCGCCTGGCTTCCACTATAGTCGAACTCACCGGCCTCGCCGATTTTCAATGCGCCGCTACCCAGCAGCAGTACCTTCTTGATATTTTGGTCTCTCATCCCTTATCTATTATCTCTTATCTATTATCTCTTATCTATCTCTACAGCGCTTCAATGAAACGGTCGAACATAAACTCCGTGTCGACGGGACCCGAGCAGGCCTCGGGGTGGAACTGACTCGAGAACCAGGGGTTCGTCTGGTGACGGATACCCTCGTTCGAACCGTCGTTCATGTTGACGAAGAGCTCGCGCCAGTCCTTGCCCAGCGTGGCGGCGTCGACGGCATAGCCGTGGTTCTGCGAGGTCACGTAGCAGCGGTTCGTGCCCACCTCGCGCACAGGCTGGTTGTGTGAGCGGTGACCGTACTTCAGCTTGTAGATGGTGGCACCGCCGGCCTTCGCCAGCAGCTGGTTTCCCATGCAGATGCCACAGATGGGCTTGCGGCTCATGGACATCTGCTTCTTCAGTATCTCCACGGCGTCCACACACTTGTCGGGGTCGCCGGGACCGTTGGCCAGGAACAGCCCGTCGAAGGCCATGCCCGTATAGTCGTAGTTCCAGGGCACGCGAATCACCTCGACGTCGCGCTGTACGAGACAGCGGATGATGTTGGCCTTCACGCCACAGTCGACGAGCACCACCTTCTTGCCGGCACCCTCGTTGTAGCGGATGACATCCTTGCAGCTGACGCGCTCCACCCAGTTGATGGCGCCGTAGTCCTCCTCTAACGTTTGTTGCGACTCTGTCGCAATAACCTTCTCCTCAAACACCAATCGTCCCATCATCACACCATGCTCGCGCAGCACCTTCGTCAGCTGGCGGGTGTCGATGCCGGTCACGCCGGGCACCTGCTCACGCTTCAGCCAGTCGCCGAGGCTCTCGACGGCGTTCCAGTGGGAGTACTGCTCGGAGTAGTCGCTGACAATGAGCGCCGTGGCATAGATGCGGTCGCTCTCCATGAAGTCGGGCAGAACAGTACCGATACCGCTCACCTCGGCCTTCTTACCGCCGAAGGTGAACGGCGGCACGCCGTAGTTTCCCACCAGGGGGAACGTCAGCACCATGATCTGTCCGGCATACGAGGGGTCGGTGAGCGACTCCGGGTAGCCCATCATGGCCGTGTTGAACACCACCTCTCCGGCCACGTTCTGCTCGTAGCCGAAGCTCTTTCCTTTGAATTGCGTCCCGTCAGACAGGACCAGTGTCACATCTTTCATTTATTCTACAGTCACTGATTTAGCTAAGTTTCTTGGTTGATCGACATCCTTGCCCTTGCAGACGGCCACATGGTAGGCCAGCAGCTGCAGGGGGATGGTGGCGACGAGAGGCTCCAGGCACTCTTCGACGTCGGGCAGCTCAATCACCTCGTCGGCGATGTTGGCAATGGTGTCGTCGCCCTTCGAGACGAGGGCTATCACCCTACCCTTGCGGGCCTTGATCTCCTGGATGTTCGACAGCACCTTCTCGTACATCGCGTTGTGGGTGGCGATGACGACGACGGGCATGTCGCTGTCTATCAAGGCTATAGGACCGTGCTTCATCTCGGCAGCGGGGTAACCCTCGGCGTGGATGTAGCTGATCTCCTTCAGTTTCAGGGCACCCTCCATGGCCACGGGGTACGAGTAGCCGCGGCCCAGGTACAGGAAGTTATGGGCATAGGTGAAGGTGCGCGCCAGGTCCTTGATGCGGTCGTTCATCTGCAGCACCTCGCGTATCTTCACGGGAACCTCGGCCAGGCCCTTCACCACGCGCAGGTAGTCTTCGCGGCTGATGGTGCCACGGGCCTCGCCCATGGCCAGCGCCATCATCGTCAGCACCGTCACCTGTCCGGTAAAGGCTTTCGTCGACGCCACGCCGATCTCCGGTCCCACGTGGATGTACGTGCCGGTATCGGTGGCACGGGGTATGCTCGAGCCGATGGCGTTGCAGACGCCGTAGATGAAGGCGCCGCGCTCTTTGGCCAGCTGGACGGCAGCCAGCGTGTCGGCCGTCTCACCGCTCTGCGAGATGGCGACGACTATGTCGTCCTTGCCTACGACGGGGTTGCGGTAGCGGAACTCCGAGGCGTACTCCACCTCGACGGGTATGCGGCAGAACGTCTCGATGAGCTGCTTGCCGATGAGTCCGGCGTGCCACGACGTGCCGCAGGCCACGATCAGCACGCGCTTGGCCGAGAGCAGCTGACGACGGTAGTCGATGAATGCCGACAGGGTGATGTGGTCGCCCTCGACGTTCACACGGCCGCGCATACAGTTGGTCAGGCAGTCGGGCTGTTCGAAGATTTCCTTGAGCATGAAGTGCGGATAGCCGCCCTTCTCTATCTGTCCCAGGTCGATGTCGACGGTCTTCACCGCCAGCGCCTGTTCCTCGCCGAGGATGTCGACCACCTTCAGGCCGCTGTCCAGACGGATGACGGCGATGTTGCCGTCCTCCAGGTAGACCACCTTGTCGGTATACTCGATGATGGGGCTGGCGTCGGAGCCGAGGAAGAACTCGCCCTCGCCGATGCCCACCACCAACGGGCTCTGCTTGCGGGCGGCGATAATCTGCTGAGGGTCGCGCTTGTCAATGATGGCGATGGCATAGGCGCCGATGACCTGGAACAGCGCCACCTGGACGGCCGTCAGCAGGTCCACCTGCTTCTTGTTCATGATATACTCCACGAGCTGCACCACCACCTCGGTGTCGGTGTCCGACTGGAAGGTGACGCCCTTCTCCATCAGCTTCTGCTTCAGGTCGGCGTAGTTCTCGATGATGCCGTTATGGATGATGGCGAGGTTGTGCGACTCGGAATAGTGCGGATGGGCGTTCCTTGACGACGGCTCGCCGTGGGTGGCCCAGCGCGTGTGGGCTATGCCGATGTGTCCGCTCTTGTCCTTGTCCTCGCAGTAGTCCACGAGGTTGTCCACCTTGCCCTTCGTCTTCAGCACGCTCAGGGCGCCGCCCTCGTTGATGAGTGCCACGCCGGCGGAGTCGTAGCCGCGGTACTCCAGGCGCCGCAGTCCCTTGATGAGTATGGGGAAGGCGTCTTTCTTTCCGATGTATCCTACTATGCCACACATAGTTCTTTTCCTTTCTTGATGGTATGTTTGTCTTGTTTTCAAAAAAAAGAGATTGAGAACGACTCTCAACCTCTTTTGGATTATTTCAAAATGTTATACAACAGCGAAGTCAACGAAATGAGAATCGACGTGGCCGAGAACCATAGCGTCGTCATGCTGCCCACGCTGGAGTTCTGAGCCTTCACCTTGTTCGGCGTCACGTAGACGATGTCGTTCTGCTGAAGGTAGTAGTACGGCGAGTTGATGATGTTCGCGTCGTTCAGGTTCAGCATATAGATGGCTTTCTGTCCGGAGGCGTCCTCACGTATCAGCTGCACGTTGTTACGAACACCGTAGATGGTCAGGTCGCCGGCCAGCGCCAGGGCCTCGAGGATGCTCACCTTCTCCTTCGACACGGTGAAGCTGCCCGGACGGTTCACTTCGCCCAGCACCGACACCTTGTAGCTCGACATTCGGACGGTGACGATCGGGGTCTCGTTGGCGTTCATGTAGGGCTGTATCTTCGTCTTGATGAGCTGCTCGGCCTCCGACTTCGTCATGCCGCCCAGGTGCAGGGTGCCCACGATGGGGAACTCGATGTTGCCCTGGTTGTCCACCAGATAGCTCTGCAGCATGGCCTGAGAGTAGGTCGAACGGGTGTTCTGCGTGTAGGTGGTGGGCACCGTCATGTTGAACGGGGTAGCGGCCTCGGGGTCGGTGGTCGACACGGTGATGCTCAGCTCGTCCTTCGGCATGATGCGTGCGTCGAACAGCACCTGCGATGCCGAGAGGTCTACCTGCGTGGCATTCTGGAAGTAGGCCACGTCCTTCGTGCTGCCACAGCTGCTGAGCAGCATCACAGCGACGGTTACCATCAGTGGAAGAATCAGTTTTTTCATCTCTTCAACGTTGCGTTTTTTTACTTTCCGGCTGCAAAGGTACAAAAAAAACGGCTACCCCGTGCAGGATAGCCGAATTTTTTATCAATAAAATTTGAAATAGCGTCTCGCGTTGTTGTACGAGATGTCCTCCACCATCTTTCCCAGCAGCTCGCGGTCGTCGGGCAGCAGGCCCTTCTCCACGTCGTTGCCAAGCAGGTTGCAGAGGATGCGGCGGAAGTACTCGTGGCGCGGATAGCTCAGGAACGAGCGCGAGTCCGTCAGCATTCCCACGAAGCGGCTCAGCAGGCCGAGCACGCTGAGGGCGTTCATCTGACGGATCATGCCGTCCATCTGGTCATTGAACCACCAGCCGCTGCCGAACTGTATCTTGCCCGGCTCGCCGCCCTGGAAGTTGCCAAGCATCGTGGCGATGACCTCGTTGGCGCAGGGGTTCAGCGTATATAATATGGTACGCGTGAGCTTGCCCTTCATGTTCAGCTTATTCAGGAACGTCGACATGGCCTTGGCGGTGTTGAACTCGCCGATCGAGTCGAAGCCCGTGTCCGGGCCCAGCTGGTTGTACATAGCCGTATTGTTGTCGCGGATGGCACCGTAGTGGAACTGCTGCGTCCAGCCGGCGTCGGCGTCCATCTCGGCCATCACCGTCAGGAAGCAGTTCTTGTACTGGCGAATCTCCAGCTGCGACAGCTGCTGGCCGCGCATGGCCTTCTCGAAGATGGTCTCAATCTGCGAGTCGGTGTACTCCTCGTCGTAGAACTCCTCGATGCCGTGGTCCGACAGCTTCGAGCCCTGGGCCTCGAAGAACTCGTGGCGCTTCTTCAGGGCGTCCACCATGTCGGCAAACGTCGTGATGCTCACGCCGCTGACGTTGCTCAGCTGCTCCACGTACTTCGCGAACTCCGGCTTCTCGATGTTCATCGCCTTGTCGGGACGCCACGCGGGAATCATCAAGGGATCGTCCTGAGCCTTGTGCTTGGCATACTCGATGTGGTTGTGCAGGTCGTCGACGGGGTCGTCGGTGGTGCACACACACTCCACTTTGTAGTGCTTCATCAGGCCGCGAGCCGAGAACTCCGGCTGCTTCAGCTTCTCGTTGCACTCGTCGAAGATCTCGCGCGCCGTCTTCGGGCTCAGCAGCTTCTCGATGCCGAAGGCCGTCTTCAGCTCCAGGTGCGTCCAGTGGTACAGCGGGTTCCTCAGCGTGTAGGGCACCGTCTCCGCCCACTTCTCGAACTTCTCCCAGTCGCTGGTGTCCTTGCCCGTGCAGTATTTCTCGTCCACACCGTTCGTACGCATGGCGCGCCACTTGTAGTGGTCGCCGCCCAGCCACAGCTCCGTGATCGACTTGAAGCGGTGGTCGTTGGCCACCATCTCGGGAATCAGGTGACAGTGGTAGTCGATGATCGGCATCTTGGCCGCATGGTTGTGGTACAGGTCCTGGGCTATCTCAGTCTCCAGCACGAAGTTCTTGTCATTGAATTGTTTCATGAGTCTTTCGGTTTTTAAGTATATTCGTTGAAATTTACGGCAAAGTTACACAATTTCCACGAATTCTCAACACCTTTCACCTATTTTTTTCACGCAAACGTTTTAGTGCGATTATTTTTGGTATTTCTTCCTTCTGTTTGCATCTGATCATAATGGAAAAACCAACGGTTTGCATTACACTATTATAGAAAAATTCAAAGAAAAGGTTGTCAGGTTGTCAAAACGCCGATATACAAAGGCTTTGCAACCTTTTTGAGGTTGACAGAGGTTGACAAGAGGTTGACAACTTTAAAGGGGTGACCTTTACGACTGAGAAGATGACCTTTACGACTGAGAAGATGACCTTTTCGGCTGAGAGGATGACCTTTTCGCGCGAAAAGACCACCTTTAGCGTTGAATTCTCGAGAGAATTGGGAGCTAAAGACCAGCTTTATGGGCTGTAAGACAATCATGGCAACCTCTTGTCAACCTCTGTCAACCTCAAAAAGGTTGCAAAGCCTTTGTATATCGGCGTTTTGACAACCTGACAACCTTTATCATAAATAATCCTATATAGAATATGAATGATCTCCCCCTTCAGCTCAGTCCGAAACAGGTAGCAGTAGAAAAAGACGGCTCCTGAGAGCGTCAAAAAAAGTTTTTTTCGTATTTTTACCGTTCCAAGGCGTAGTTTTTCAAACTTTATTCCTATCTTTGCAAACGTTATGGAGAACAATGTGATACTGGACCCCCACGGCGAGGCTCTGATGAGACAGTACCGGGAGATACTGCCGAAGCTGGAGCCGCTGTCGCTGAGTGCGTATAACCTGCTACGGCGGGAGCTGCGCAAGCAGGGCATCTACGTCACCGCCATCGAGCGCCGCGTGAAGACGGAGAAGTCGCTGGCGGGGAAGCTGGAGCGGAAGGGTGCGAAGTACAAGACCATCGACGACATCACCGACCTCGTGGGACTGCGCGTCATCACGTTCTATACCGACGAGGTGGACAAGGTGGCGGCCATCGCGAAGCGCATCTTCAAGATAGACTGGCAGGAGAGCGTCGACAAGCGTAAGCTGCACCAGCTGGACAGCTTCGGCTACAGCTCGCTGCACTACATCTGCCGTCTGCAGGAGGGCGGGCAGCGCTTCGAGCTGCAGATGCGTACGGCGCTGCAGCACGTGTGGTCGACCATTGAGCACGATACGGGCTACAAGGGTGATGTGAAGATTCCCCGCGAATATATCCGTCAGTTCAACCGCCTGGCAGGTATGCTGGAGCTCGTCGACGACGAGTTCAGCCGCCTGCGCACGGTGCTCACCGACTACCGCCGTCAGCTGCAGGCGCTGGTGAAGAGCGGACAGCTGGACGACGTGCCGCTGTCGGGCGACTCGTTCACGAACTACATGGACTTGCGGCCCTTCGAGCGACTGAACAAGCGCATTGCCGCCGTCAACCAGGCGGAGATATACCCCATCTCGATGAGGTCGTACCTGCCCGTGTTGGAATCGTTCGGACTGGAAACGCTGGGCGACGTGCAGCACTTCATCGACGAGAACAGCGACGATGCCTACCAGCTGGCACTATCGCAGCTGGCCACCACCGACCTTGACATCCTCTCGTCGAGCGTGGGACTGCAGTACCTCTGTCTGGTCTACGTGCTGAAGCACGACGGCGGCCGTAGTGGTCTGAAGACCATCTTCGACACCATCAACGGCGAGGACGAAGCCAACGGCACGCTGGCCGACATGATGTGGGAGCAGGCTGAGACGCTACCGTTTATGCAGAAGAAACTAAAAGAAGGAAAATGAAGAAGGAGAAGACCATTGACACACGGCTCATAGACCGTGCCATACGCTATGCCACCGAGGCCCACGAGGGTGTCAACCGCAAGGGTAGCACCCTACCCTACATCCTGCATCCGCTGGAGGCGATGACCATCGTCGGCACCATGACCAGCGATCAGGAACTGATGGCAGCGGCCCTTCTGCACGACGTGGTGGAGGACGCCGGCGTCACCATCGAGGACATCAGCCGCGAGTTCGGTCCCCGCGTGGCCGAACTGGTGGAGGCTGAGACGGACATCGAGGTGCCGGGCATGAGCCACGTGGAGAGCTGGCAGCAGCGCAAGCAGGCGACCATCGACAGGCTGGCGACGGCCAGTCGCGACACACAGATGGTAGCCCTCGGCGACAAACTGTCGAATATGCGTGCCATGGCCCGCAACCAGCGCGAGCAGGGCGACCGTCTGTGGCAGCGTTTCAACGAGAAAGACCCTGCACGCCACGCGTGGTACTACCGCCACCTGGCCAAGAGTCTCGCGCCGCTGAGCGACACCGACGCCTACCGCGAGTTCTGCGTGCTCGTAGACCAGGTATTTCCAGAATTTAACTAATAACCAAAACTTATACGACTATGAAAAAGAACGAGAAGTTTGTCATCACGATTAACCGTGAGTTGGGCAGCGGCGGTCGCACCGTAGGCCGCAAGCTGGCAGAGAAGTTGGGTGTGGAGTTCTACGACAAGGCGCTCATCAAGGAGCTGGAGAAGAAATACCGCCTCAGCGTGGAGGAGATTGAGAAGCTGAAGGGCAGAAGCCACTCATGGTGGTCGGAGTTCAAGCGCATCATGAACCTCGGTTCTAACACGAACGCCAGCTACTATGTACCGAAAACGGGCGACGAGCCAGACTTGCTGACCACCGACGAGATGTTTGAGGCCGAAAAGGAGATCCTCAAGGGCATCGCAGAGGAGGAGTCGTGCGTCATCGCCGGACGTTCGGGCTTCTACGTGTTCCAGAAGCATCCCAACCACCTGAGCATCCTCATCCAGGCATCGCTGCCCTTCCGCATTGAGCGCGTGGCACGCAAGCAGAACATGAGCGAGGAGGAAGCCCGCAAGACCATTGAGCGCGTGGACAAGATGCGCGAGAACTACGTGACGAAGTACACGAAGACCTCACGCTACGACACCCGCAACTACGACCTCGTCATCTCGGCTGACGGCAAGACGGAGGACGAACTGGTAGACCTCATCCTGAAGTTCATCGGATAAGGAGCAAGTTGCAAGAAAACTGAGAAAAACAAAAATCTTCAAAAATCTGACAGAAATGACTACGAATGAGTCTTGTCGGATTTTTGAAGATTTTCGTTGATGAGGATGTCTGTTAGGACAATGTCTCTTTTGTTATAGTTTGAAAGCGCTAAAGACTTAGAACGGGATGACCACACCAAACTTCAGCAGGCTCCAGCCGTCGTACTGCGTCTTGTAGTTGTACTCAGCCTTCAGGGCGAGGCTATTAGACAGCCAGTATTCTGCGCCGCCACCGATATTCAAACCCAGCTTCGAGTCGTCATCACTGTGACCGTCATAAGAGACCTTCCAGCCCGTGAGGTCGATACCTACCAGCGGATAAACCACGAGCTGACCGAACTTGAACAGATACTCAGCTTTCAGATCGACGTTCCAATAGCTCACATGGTCCTTCTTCAGGAGGTAGTTGAACTCAGCCACACCACGGACATTGTCAATGAACTCGTAGCCCATGTTAGCGCCGATACCGAAGTTGTTGGGATCGTCGAGCATGTAGTCGCCGTGGATACCGATAGTGGTCTTTCCTGCCTGTGCGAAAGCTGCCGTGCTGGCAATGATCATGCACGCAATCATCAAAATCTTTTTCATACGCTTGTTAGTTTAAAGTTAATACTATGAGTTAATTAATAGGTATTTATCGTGCTTTCGACTGCAAATATAGGTAAAAAAACTGTAAGTTGTATCAGAAATGGGCGTTTTTTTACAATTTACATGAAAAAAGATGCAAAAGTGTGGAATTTTCATGGAATGGAAGGGGCAAGTAGCAAGGAGCAAGGGGCAAGAGGACTAAAACGTTTGCGTAATATTTTCACAAGAGACATTTGGCGTTTTGCCTGCTTTGCACTACCTTTGCATCGAAAAGCTATTAACAGACTAAAACAAAGAAGAACAATGAGAAAACTGATAGTGGGAGACCACACGAAGAAAGTGCTCATGACAGCGGTTGTACTGGCAACGGTGCTGACTGCCGGGGCCCAGACAAAGAAGGCCGTGGTGACCGTAGGACAGCAGCAGCAGACGGAGACGGTGACTAAGCTGACGTTCGACGACGACAAGGTGGTGCTACACCTGGCCAACGGCACGACGCAGACGGTCGACATGGAGACGGTGACCATCGTCTTCACCGTGGTCGACGCCCTGAAAGCGCTGGAGAGCGAGGCGAAGGATGCTCCCCTCGCCTACTTCGACATGAGCGGCCGCCAACTGAAGAAGGCGCCGAAGAAGGGTTCGTACATTATTAAGAAAGGTACGAAGGTGGTGAAAGTGTTGAAAAATTGAAAAATTGAAGAATTGAAAAATTGAAGTTCTTCGAGGAACGAGGAACGAGAAACGAGGAACGAGAAACGAGGAACGAAAAACGAGGAACGAGGATAGTTCGAGCATTGAGCATTAAGCATTAAGAATTAAGAATTAAGAATTAAGCATTGAAAAAATGAAAAAGCAACTACTACTCACGATAGCCCTACTGCTGGCAGTGCTGACAACAGCAACTGCCCAGCAGACGGGCGATGACTACAACAAGGCCATCATCACGCTGAACGATAACAGCCAGAAGGTCTACAACACGGCCGTCATTGGCGCAATAGCCATTGACGCCAACGGCAGGGTGACCGTAGGCAGCGACAGCTACAGCAACGTGCAAAAGATTCACTTCCAGAAGAAACAGCAGCAGGAGGAGCCCGGCGACGACCCAGCACCGACACCTGGCGACGATCCAACGCCCGGCGAAATCATCAACGGCGACGTGAAGATCACGGAGTCGAAGGGATGGTTGGAGAGCGTCTATGCCAAGTGGCAGCCCCTGGACGGCGCAAAGACATATCATGTCTACGTCAAGGGCGGACAGTACACCGACTTCACGAAGATTGACGAGCAGCTGGTGCGCAACTACGGCAGCTACGGCCGTGCCGACGTCGTGGGACTGAAGGCCGGCACCTATGAGCTGAAGGTCGTTCCCGTCGACAGTAACGGCAACGAGCAGACCGCCAAGGGCAGCAGCGTCAGCAGCCTGGAGGTGAAGAGCTACGACCGCACGGGCTACGCCCACTTCAACTACCAGTCGGGCGTTGGAGCCTACAACAACGACGGCACGCTGAAGGCAGGTGCCAAGGTGTTCTACGTCACGAAGCAGACGGCTAAGACCATCACCACCACCGTTAAGACCGACGCCAAGGGAGGCACCACCAAGTGTACAGGTCTGCAGGCCATCATCACAGGCTACGAAAAGGGCTACGACACGACGCCCATCGCCTTCCGCTTCATCGGTCTCGTAGAGAAAGCTGACCTTGATGCCGTGGGCAGCAAGGAGGAAGGCATCCAGGTGAAGGGCCGTAGGGCTGACAGCGAACTGAACATCACCTTCGAGGGTATCGGCGACGATGCCACCATCCGCAGCTTCGGATTCCTGGTGCGCAACAGCAAGAGCGTGGAGTTCCGTAACATGGGCATCATGCGCTGTCTGGACGACGGTCTCAGCCTCGACACCGACAACTCCAATATCTGGATTCACCACATGGACGTCTTCTACGGCCCCAACGGTGGCGGCGACCACGCCAAGGGCGACGGTGCCATCGACGTGAAAGCCGACTCGAAGTACGTCACCGTCAGCTACTGCCACTACTGGGATACCGGCAAGACCAATATGTTTGGCATGAAAGACGAGAGCGGCCCCAACTACATTAGCTACCACCACAACTGGTTCGACCACTCAGACTCCCGTCATCCGCGTGTCCGCACCATGACCGTCCACGTGTGGAACAACTACTTCGACAACGTGGCCAAGTATGGTGTAGGAGCCACCAGCGGCGCCAGCGTCTTCGTGGAGAACAACTACTTCCTGAAGACCAAGAAGCCCATCCTCTCCTCGCTACAGGGCACCGACGCCCAGGGCAGCGGCACCTTCAGCGGCGAGAAGGGCGGCATGATCAAGGCCTTCGGCAACTACTTTGACCGCACCATCAAGAACTTCAAGTACTGCACCCAGAAGGCTCCCGCCACGACAGGATACGATGCCTACGAGACTGCTACACGCGACGAGCAGGTACCCGCTACTGAGGTAACGAAGGAAGGCGGCACAACGTATAACAACTTCGACACCGACGCCACACGCATCTACCAGTACACGCCCGATGCCGCTGCCGACGTACCGGCCATCGTCACGGGATACTACGGTGCCGGACGCATTGGGCACGGCGACTTCAGCTACACCTTCACAGACAATGTGGGCAACGACGACACCGACTCAGCCTACGACCCCGTGCTGGGAGGACTGCTCGACAACTACAAGACGACGCTCGTGGGCATCTTCGGCGACGAGAATGCTGAGAGCGGCGAACAAGGTGGTGAGCAAGGTGGTGAACAAGGTGGTGAACAAGGTGGTGAACAAGGCGGCGAACAGGGCGGCGAACAGGGCGGCGAACAGCCGACACCCGGTGTGGAGGGAACAGTCCTCTGCACGTTCGACAAGAGCGGAAAACCCAGCAGCGCGCTCTTCACCGTCACTGGCAACGGCTCGAACAGCAAGGGATCGGCCACCATCGATGGTACGGAGTATAAGACCTGTCTGAAGATGGAGACGGCCACGTCGGTGAAGTTCACGCTGACGCAGAAGATGACGATGACACTCTACTTCGCTTCCACCGAGACGGCCAGCATCAAGATTGACGGCGCAAAGATCAGTGGTTCGGGCAACACCCACACCACAACGCTTGAGGCCGGCAGTCATGAACTGACGAAGGACAAGTCGGTGAACCTCTTCGGAATAAAACTGGTTCCGGTTACTGAATAAGAAGTCCGGTTACTGATTAAGAAGAATCTGAACAATACGCTCAGCGCTCCTGCCGTCCCAACGGTCCGGGAGCGCTGATTTTTTCCACTCACCACGAACCATGTCGGAAAGCGCAGTAGAGAACTTCGCGCCATCGCTGCCAACGAGGACGTTCGTTCCAACGGTGACGGTCTCCTGATGCTCGGTGTAGTCGTTGAGCGTGATGCAAGGCACACCGTTGAAAGTCGCCTCCTCGGCCACGTTGCCGGAGTCGGTGATGATGCCACGGGCATGAGCCGTCAGCCAGCCGAACTCCAGGTAAGGCAACGACGTCAGCACGCGGAACTTCGATTCTGACACGCCCAGCTCCGTGAGCAAGCGTACGACGACGCCCAGAGCGGAGCCACGCAGCGGCGCCACGATGGGGATGTCGGCCGTCTCGCTGATGAGCGTCTGCAGCATCAGCCGCAGCTGCTCCTCGTCGCTAATCAGGGCACGGCGATTCAGCGTGAAGACGAGATAGGTGGAAGGCTGCAGCTGAAGGGCTGCGGGCTCACGGAAGCGCGGGAGGTTATAGCGCAGCGTGTCCATCAGGATGTTGCCCACCATATAAGTTTGAGCCGTCTCCGACTGCTGCTCACGGGTGGCCACGCTATTGCTCTTGATGCCGGCGGTGAACAGATAGTCGCTCAGGGCGTCGATGACGAGACGGTTGATCTCCTTGGGCATGGTGATGTCGAACGAGCGGGTGCCAGCCACGAGATGGGCGACACGGATGCCGCGCTTCTTGGCGGTGATGGCGGCGGCCATCGTCGAGGCGAGGTCGTCGACGACGATGACGATGTCGGTGGGATGCTGCTCGAGATACTGGTCGAGCTCGCCCATCACCTGAGCGGTAATCTCATTGACACGCGTACTGGTGACGCCGAGGCAGACGTCGGGATGACGCATCTGAAGGTCGTCGAAGAGCGATGCCTCCAGCGTCGGGTCGTCCTCGCTGCCTGCAAAGATCAGACGGCAGTCGGCACCCTCGGTCTTGTCGAAAGCACGCAACAACGGTGCCACCTTCACGAAGTTGGGGCGTGCACCGGCAATGATACAGATCTGCTTCATAACGGTATAGAGATGCGTGAGCAAAACGATGAACTACACAAAGCGGGCGCCGTTGTCGGGATGCACCCAGAACACCTGGAAGGTACGCTCGTACTCCGGGAACTGCTCCAGATAGCGTTCCGTTAGCGTCTTCTCGATATCGGCTTTGTAGGCGGGATCGACAAGTGCGATGCAAGCACCCTTGAAGCCAGCACCCGAGAAGCGACCACCATAGACGCCAGGCAGCTGGCGCATGATGTCGTAGATGGCAATGAGCTCGGGCGAGCCGCACTCGTAGTTGTGGATGCTCGACTCACAGGAGTCAAAGGAGAGTTTGCCAAAGAGTTTCAGGTTACCCGTCTCCCAGGCCGTCACACCCTGTCGCACACGACGGTACTCCGAGTAGAAGTGCTCGGCACGACGGGCAAAGCGGGCAGGCATGGCTATCTTCGTCTTGTCGTAGGTGCTCTTGGGGATGTCGCGGAGGAACGTCTTGTCGAACGTCTTCAGTGGCTGGTCGAGATAGGCCAGCATATTCCATGCTGCCGTCTTGCACTCATAGACACGCAAGTTGTAGTCGCTGTTGACCAGCGAGCGCGTCAGTCCCGAGAAGAAGATGCCAATCTCGAACTCCGGCATATCCGGGTGGCGCTTAATGATTCGCCACTCGTTGGAGTCGCAGTCGAGGAACAGCAAGCCATTCTTCTTGCCCAGAGCGATACACGCCTGGTCGAGCAGACCGTTATTCAGTCCGATGTACTCGCGCTCGGCCTCGGAGGCAATCTTTACCACCTCGAAGGGCTGAAGCACGATGTCGTTGGCCTTGGCCAGTGCCATAACGTAGGCGATGAGGACAGCCGCACTCGACGACAGGCCACCAACAGGCAGCGAGCCCTTGATGACGCCGTCCAGTCCGTGAGTCAGCTCGAAACGCTTACGCAGGGCGAACTTCGCACCACGGGCATAGTCACCCCAATGGCGTTCGCGCACCTGCGAGGGTGCCGTGACACGGAACGACACTTCACCCTCGAACGTCAGCGACGAGAGGTTGACAACATCGTCCTCACGGATGTTGAACCACAAGTCGATACCCTTGTCGATGGCAAAGCCCGTCACCAGACCATGCTGGTGGTCGACGTGAGCCCCTAGGGGACAGACACGGTAGGGCGAAAAAATATGATACTGATAGTCGTTCATGCTAAACGGGATTTTGACGAAATGCGTGCTAAACGGGAGTTATCGGGATGCGTGCTTATCGAGTTTCTCGTAGATAGAGTTGTTCGACTTGTATTCGGGCACAATTTCCTTCATCTTCCTGACTGTCTCCATATCGTCGTACTGCTTTGCCTGCTCAATCAGATCGTCAATGGCTTCGCCCACCTGCTCAAAGTCGTAGGGGCGAACATCGGCAATACGAATCTTCTCGTGGAACGACGGCTTCGTGTTCTCCTGGTCGCTGAGCACCTCCTCGTAGAGTTTCTCACCGTCACGGAGTCCCGTGTACTCGATTTTCACGTTCTTGGCACCACTCAGCCGAATCATACGCTGCGCCAAGTCGGCAATGCGGACGGGCTTGCCCATGTCGAAGACGAAAATCTCGCCACCATCACCGCGCGTACCGGCCTCGAGCACCAGCTTACAAGCCTCGGGGATGAGCATAAAGTAGCGGATGATGTCGCGATGGGTCACCGTCACAGGACCACCGGCCTTAATCTGCTCCTTGAACAGGGGTATGACACTGCCGTTAGAACCGAGGACGTTGCCGAAGCGTGTGGTGACAAACTTCGTTGAAGACTCGCCACGGCTGGCCATAAAGCTGTCGAGGGCCTGTACATAGATCTCACAGATGCGCTTCGAACAGCCCATGACATTCGTGGGGTTGACGGCCTTGTCGGTAGAGATCATCACGAACTTCTTAACACCGTATTTCACGCTGAGGTCAGCGAGCACCTTCGTGCCGTAGATGTTATTGAGAACGGCGTCGGCCGGATTGTCCTCCATCATCGGCACATGCTTGTAGGCAGCAGCATGGAACACGTAGTCGGGACGGAATGAGCTAAAAATCTTCTCCATACGGTGGGCATGGGTAATGCTCGTCACTACCGTCGTGGCATCAACAGAGGGGAAGCGTTTCGCCATCATCAGGCGGATATCGTGACTGGGGGTCTCAGCCTGGTCGATAAGCATCATCGCTGCAGGACGGAAGAGAGCCACCTGACGCACCAGTTCGGAGCCGATGGAGCCCGCAGCGCCAGTAATGAGAATACGCTTGCCAGAGAGTTGCTGGGCAATGGAGTTCATGTCAACCTTGATCTCGTCGCGAGGTAACAAATCCTCGACACTCACCTCATGCAAGTGAGCCAGGTTGACAGTAGAAGAATTTTCAACATCCCTTCCAGCTTGCGCTTGCGTTTGCGCTTGCGTTTGCGCTTGCGTTTGCGCTTGCGCCGGAGACCAGCTGTCACTGGCCTCCGGCGCAAGTGCAACCATATAGATACGCACACCGGCGTTAATCATCAAGTCCTGCAAGTCCCTATCGTTGCGGAACTCAGAAACACGCGTCGGCGACACGAGCAGAGCCTCTATATGGTTGTTGTTAATAATCTCGTACAGGTTGTCGTAACTCGGGTCGTAGATATGCTCGCCCATAAGCCGGTCATGGACATCGTGAGGATCGGTGGTCAGGAAGCCCTTGACAAGGAACTGACGAGGCTCCTGCATACGGACGCTCTTGGCCAGCGCCACGACACCACTCATGGAGCCGTAGATGAGGGCAGGCTTCGACCGCTTGCTGCTGGACATCACCTCATAGAGGTTTTTCACCATGACACGTACTGCCCACATGACCAGTGTCGAGACGACAAAAACCAGGATAATCTGTACCGAGGTCATCAGCTCGACGACTGGCAGATGGAATCGCGTGAGGACGTAATGCACGACAAGCGCCAATACCAGCGATACGAGATTGGCGTAAGCCACTCGCATCAGGTCGACGAACGACGAGTAGCGCACGATGCCGGAATAGGTATGGAACATTCTCATACCCACCCAGCTCAGTGCGATATAGAAGAGCATGACCAGGGACAGGGTGTCCGCGTGGATCAGGGTCTGTATACTGCGGTGGAACACCCAATATACGAAGAATCCCGACATGAACAGGATAAAACTGTCAACAAGAAACATGACCCAGTAAGGCAGGGAGTTTCTGGTAAAGTACCAGTTCAATATCTTATGAAAGGGATTGGCCATGCGACTCTATTTTTTGTTTATATTCAATACTGTCTATAAATTAGACGATTATGCTGCTGCGGCTATCCAGCCGTAGATGCACGACACCACGCCGAAGGCGATGACACCAGCGGTGCAGAGTGCCAGCGACAGGCGGGTGTTACCGTCGCTGCGGAACGTGGGCAGCGGCGCGTCGGTCTTGGTGATGTACATCGCCTTGACAATCAACAGGTAGTAGTAGAGTGACACCACCGTGTTGACCAAGGCCACGAACACCACGAAGTAAGCCAGGAACGACCCCTCGCCGGCGGCAGCCATGAAGACGAAGAACTTCGAGAACATACCTGCGAACGGCGGGATGCCTGCCAGCGAGAACAATGCCAGCGTCATCAGCAACGACAGCTTCGGGTTCGTCTGGTAGAAGCCGTTGTAGCACGCCATCTGCGTGTTGCCGCCATTGTGCTCCACGACGTTGATGACGGTGAAGACAGCCATATTGGCCACGACATAGACCAGCACGTAGTACGTCAGCGCCACGGCACCCATATCGGTATTGCCCAGCACGGCGAGCATGATGTAACCTGCCTGCGAGATGGACGAGAATGCCATGAAGCGCTTCAGTTCCGACTGGCGGATGGCGAAGAGGTTACCAACGGTGATGGTCAGCACGATGACCACACCAAGCAGCACCTGCCAATACTCGAACATAGAACCAAACACCTTGTCGAGGATGATGCACAGCGCCAGGGCGGCAGCACCCTTGGAGACGACGCTCAGGTAGCCAGTGACCGGCGTGGGAGCACCCTGATAGGTGTCGGCCGTCCAGAGGTGGAAGGGCACCAGCGAGAGCTTGAAGCCCAGGCCACTGAAGAAGAACACCATGCCGGCGATGGCCAGTCCCCAGTCGGCGGTATAGAACGCACTCTGGGACAGGCGCTGGGCCATGTCGTCGAAATAGAGCGTTCCCGTGACGCCATAGAGGAACGAGATGCCATAGAGCATCACGCCGCTCGAGAACGTGGCGGTGAGGATATACTTCGCGGCTGCCTCGGCAGACTGCTTCTTCAGACGGTCGAAGGCGACAAGGCAGGCCATCGGCACGGATGCCGTCTCCAGTCCGAGGAAGAACATCAGGAAATTGCCGCTGCTGATCATGATGTACATACCCAGCAGGGTGGAAACCACAAGCATATAGAACTCACCTTCGTACTTCTTAACAGTCTTCAGCCAGGGCTGAGCCATGATGACCACAATGAGCGTACCTACTGTCAGGATGACTTTCATGACATTGGCCATCTGCGACGCCACATAGAGACCGCCAAAGGCCTCTGCAGGTTCCGACAAAAAGGCGATGCGCACGGGAAGGACGGCCAGCAGAGCCACCGTCACGGCATAGAGGACGTCATGCTTCTTCTCGCTCTTGTGGGCGATGAAGTCTACTGCAAAAACTGCCAGCAAGATGAGCACGAGATAAAACTCGGGAATCATTTGTAGGAATTGTCCGTAATTCATATCTTTATCCTCCTTTCTTTACATTACACCAATTGATTTCAGGATGCTACCGGCAGCCGGCGAGATCATGTCACTGAACAGGAACGGTGCACAGCCGAGGCCTGCCACACAGAAGATGAGGCAGATGACGGCGACACGCTCGTCCCACGTTGCGTCGGTAAGCTCGAGGAAGTGCTTGTTCTCCACCTCACCATACAGAATCTTGCCAACGACACGCAGGATGTAGACGGCCGTCACGACAATCGACGTACAGGCGATGATCGTTGCCACCATACGGAACGACGTGTTCGGGTCGCCACTCAGCGGCTCGGCACCGAAGGCACCGACGAAGATGGTCATCTCAGCGATGAAGCCCGAGAAGCCGGGGAGTCCGAGGTTGGCAAGACCGGCAATAACGTAGCCCACGGCGAGGAACGGCATGATCTTCATCAGACCAGCCAGCTCACGGATGTCGCGGGTATGCGTACGACCGTAGATCATACCGATGAGGGCAAAGAAGAGGGCCGTCATCAGACCGTGCGACAGCATCTGCAGGATGGCACCGGTGACCGCCGTCTGCGACATCATCAGCAGGGCGAAGAGCACCAGACCACAGTGTGACACCGACGAATAGGCGTTGATATACTTCAGGTCGGTCTGTACACAGGCAGAGAAGGCACCGTAGACAACCGAGATGGTCGTCAGGATGAGGAAAATCCACGCCAGCTCCTGTGCTGCCTCAGGCAGCAGGTACATGGCCACGCGGAAACAGCCGTAGCCACCGAGCTTCATCAGCACGCCGGCATGGAGCATTGACACGGCAGTAGGCGCCGAGGCATGACCGTCGGGCGACCATGTGTGGAACGGGAAGAGGGCTCCCAGCACACCGAAGCCGATGAAGATGAACGGGAAGAACACCTTCTGGATATCGACGGGGATATTGTGCATAGCAGCAATCTCGTTGACGTTCATCGTCGTTGCACCCGAGAAGAAGTAGATGCCCAGGATACCGATGATCAGGAGGGCCGAGCCACCCATCAGCATCAGCGTCAGCTTCATGGCCGAGTACTCCTTATGGCCGGAGCCCCAGACACCAATGAGCAGGTACATGGGGATGAGTGCCACCTCGTAGAACATGAACATCGTGAACATATCGGTGGAGATGAAGAAGCCGTAGACACCCGTCGAGAGGAGGGTGAACCACAGGAAGTACTCCTTCGTCAGCGGCTTCAGCTGCCACGAGGCAAAAGTGCCGGTGAAAACGATGATGCTCGACAGGAGCAGCATCACTACGGAGATACCGTCGACACCCACGGCGTAGGCAATGTTCAGCGGCTTGAACCAAGGCATCGAGGCCACGAGCAGCATCTCGGCTGTATTACCGGCAGCACGCTGCTGAACGAAGTATACCGTCAGCCAGATGGAGAGTGCCAGCAGACAGCTGGCGCCGGTCACCATCACGCCACGCACCTGGTTGAGGTTGCGGGCAATCCACAATCCCAAAAGCATCAGGGCGGGAATCAAAACGAATAATGATAATATATTCATTGAAGGAACTAAAATTTCCATTGTCGTTATATCGTTATATCGTTATTATTATAAAGCAAGTAATACGAGCGTGAGTGCCACGGTGCCCGTGAGGAACCACACGGCATACTGGCGGACATCGCCGCTCTGCCACGGACGCAGCGACTCGCCAGCCTCGTTGGCACCCCACGCCATGAAGTTGAACGTGCCGTCAACGACATGACGGTCGAACCAGGCAATGGGTGTCGAGATACAGCGGAAGATGATGCGGTGTGTGACAAACTGCCAAATCTCGTCCTGATAGAAACGCTTGTAGGCGGCACGGTGCAGCTTCGGGAACGTCTTGTACAAACGGTCGGCGATGGGCTGGCTCTCACCTTTATAGATATAGGTGGCGAGACAGATGCTCAGGATAGCGATGATGGTCGACGTAGCAGCAATCTGCATATTGAAGTGGATGGTGTAGTCGGTACCGGCAGCCGATACGAACGAACCGAAAGAACCGCCCCAGCCGAGGAATCCGGCGAGCGTGGAGTAGACTCCCACACCGACGGTGATGACCGAGAGGATGACCAGCGGCAGCCACATCACCACAGGCTCGTGCATCTCGTGGTGCTCGTTCTCCTTACAGGGCGTACCCCAGAAGATGCCGTAGTACAGACGGAACATATAGAAGGCGGTCATGGCGGCGATGCCGGTCATAATCCAGCCTACCACAGGACTGTATGCCATGCAGGCTGTGATAATCTCGTCCTTCGAGCTGAAGCCCGAGAAGAAGGGAATACCGGCGATGGCCAGACAGCTGATGAGGAACGTCCAGTGGGTGATGGGCAGACGGTTGCGCAGCTGTCCCATTTTCTCCATCTCGTTCGAGTGGACGGCATGGATGATGCAGCCGGCGCCAAGGAACAGGCAAGCCTTGAACATGGCGTGCGTAAAGAGGTGGAACATACCAGCCATATAGCCCAGCTGAGCGTGGTTATCGAGGATGGCTCCGTGATGACCAGGCAGCGAAACGCCGAGGGCCACCATCATGAAGGCGATCTGCGAGATGGTCGAGAAGGCGAGCACACGCTTGATATCGCTCTGGGCACAGGCCACGGCAGCGGCATAGAAAGCGGTGATGACGCCCACCCAGACGACAATCGACATCGCCTCGGGCGCATACTGTATCCACAAGGGGAACATACGGGCAATCTGGAACACACCGGCGACCACCATCGTAGCGGCGTGGATGAGTGCCGACACAGGCGTCGGACCTTCCATGGCGTCGGGAAGCCAGATGTGCAGCGGGAACATCGCACTCTTACCGGCACCACCGATGAACATCAGCGTCAGCGCCGTAGGGATGATGAACGCTCCGGCAGCAACGGCCTTGGCCATGTTACCCTCGATGAAAGGCGTCGTCCCCTGCCCCATCACGATATCGCCGGCAAACGAGAAGCTGAACGAATCGGTGAAGTAGCCGAAGGTCAGGATACCCACCAGGAAGAACATATCAGCGAAGCGCGTCACGATGAATGCCTTCTTCGAGGCGGCGATGGCGGGCTTCAGCGGATAGTAGAAACCGATGAGCAGGTACGAGCTGACACCCACGAGCTCCCAGAACATATACATCTGGAAGATGTTCGTGGCGAGCACCAGTCCGAGCATCGACATCGTGAAGAGGCTCAAGAAGGCGTAGTAGCGCTGGAAGCCCTTCTCACCATGCATATAGCCGAAGGAGTAGATGTGTACCATGAACGACACCGTCGAGATGACGATAAGCATCATCACCGAGATGGGGTCGAGCAGGATACCCATGTCGAAGTGGAGGTTGCCCAGCGGCAACCACGTGAAGTTAAATGGAACGATTGTCTGGTAGACGTCGTTGACGCGGTCGGCAGTAAAGTACTGGAAGGCAGCGACATACGACAGGATGGTGACAAGTCCCAGTGAACATGTACCGATAAGACCAGCGGTCTTATGAGACATCTTCATGCCTGCCAGTCCCAACACGATGAAGGACAGCAGCGGCAGCAGAAGTATGAAAACTGTATATTCGAATCCCATAATGCTTACTTATCTTTTCATGTTCATAATGCTGTCCACGCTGTCGCTCTTGAAGCGGCGGTAGACATTGATGATAATCGCGATGGCCACGGCCGACTCTGCTGCCGACACGCCGATGCTGAAGAGGGTCATGAACATTCCCTCCATGCCGTCGGGGAAGAGCAGGCGGTTGAACGCGGCGAAGTTGATGTCAACGGCGTTGAGCACCAGCTCGATGGAGATGAGCATGGCAATCAGGTTACGACGGCTGATGAAACCGTAGACGCCGATGAAGAACAGGAGTGCTGAGAGCACGAAATAATACTGTACTGGTACCATGGCTTACTTCTCCTCTACTTTACGTGAAACAACGAGTGCGCCGATGATACAGGCCAGGAGGAAGATGGAGATGAACTCGAAAGGCAGCACATACTCGTACTTCCCTGCACCCACGAGGGCATGACCGATGGCGCTGGCAGGCACCTCGACGTCGGCCACCTCGGCGGCACGGCAGATGAAATCATTCTTCAGGAACACCAGCACGACGGTGGCCAGTCCGATGACAGCCATCAGCGCGCCGAAGACGACGCGGCTGCCCTTCAGGCGTTCCACCATACCCTGCAGGGTCTGCTTGCTGACCAGCTGGATGGCGAAGACGTAGATCATCGTCACACCGCCGGCATAGACGGAAATCTGGGCAGCACCCAGATAGGTATAGTCGAGCAGGAAGTAAAGACCTGCTACACCAAAGAGCACGAACAGCATAAACGTTGCTGCACGCATAATCCTTGTCGTCGTCACACACATCACGGCCGAGCCGAGGATGAGGACGGCGAGGATAGCAAACATCACTGTATTACCCATAGTCCTTACTTCGTTTTAGTGTTAAACTTGCCGACTTCCCAATCGGCACCACCGTCAAGCAGATTGGGCAGCGAGCCACCGTCATACTGCTCCTTGTCAAGGTGGAGCACCAGACCGCCACGGTTGAAGGTAGCGTTCTCGAAGTCGTTTGTAAACTCAATAGCGTCGAAATTGCAGGCGTTAGTACAGAGCTGGCAGAACATACAGTCGCCAAGGTCGTACTGGTAGTCGTCGAGCACCTTCTTCTTCTTTCCCGTCTCAGGGTCTTCAGCCATGTGGGCCGTAATCTTGATGGTGCCGTTGGGACACGCCTTTTCGCACAATGTGCAAGCCGTACACTTGTACTGGCCGTTCTCGTCACGCTTGAAGACAAGACGTCCGCGGTGACGCTTGGCCACGTGGAGTGTGGTCTTGCGGTTCTCGGGGTACTGCTCCGTCGACTTGTTGGTGAAGAAGTCCTTGAAGTATTCCTTCCAGGAGGTCTTCATGCCAACGGCCAGCGTCTTCAAGCCGTGCCCGATTTCTCCGAAATATGATTTGTTATCTTCCATTGCTATACCTTATTTAATATACAGGCCAAGGGCCACCACAACAGTCATTATCACGAGGTTGATGAGTGACAGCGGCATCAAGTACTTCCACTCCAGCTTCAGGATCTGGTCGATACGCAGACGGGGGAACGTCCACTTGATCCACATGAGAATCCAGACGAGACCGAAGGTCTTGCCCATAAACCAGACAATGCCGGGGATGTAGTTCATCACCTCGTCGAAGGCTTCGATGCCCACATTGATGGGAGCCCAGCCGCCGAGGAACACCGTAGCGGCGATGCCGGCGATGATGAAGAGGTTCAGGAACTCTGCCAGATAGAAGAAGCCGAAGCCCATACCTGAGTACTCGGTATGGTGACCGGCCGTCAGCTCACTCTCGGCCTCAGCCATGTCGAACGGGCCACGGTTGGCCTCAGCGTTACCAGCGATGAGGAACACGAAGAAGGCGATGATAGCAGGAAGGTGTCCCTGGAAGATGAGCCACTTCCAAGGGCCTGTCTGCGCCTCGACGATACCGCTCATCTGCATCGTTCCCGTCAGGATGACGGCGGTAATCAAGCAGAGGCAGAGCGACATCTCGTACGAGATCATCTGCACGGCGCCACGCATGGCGGAGACGACAGAGTACTTGTTGTTAGAGCCCCAACCGGCAAGGAAGATGCCCACCACACCAATCGACGAGATAGCCGTCAGCAGGAAGATGCCCACGTTGAAGTCGAGGATGGTGGCACCATTGTTCCACGGCAGGAACGAGAAGGCACCAACGGAGCCGATAATCACCAGCAGCGGAGCAACGGCATAAAGCAGCTTGTCGGCCTTGTCGACGAAGAAGATCTCCTTGATGAGCATCTTCAGCACGTCGGCAAACACCTGCAGCAAACCCCAGTAGCCTACGCGCATCGGGCCCAGACGGCACTGGAAGTAGGCACACACCTTACGCTCCATGAATATCAGTACGCAGGCGATGAGGGCATATCCCACGAGGATTGCCGTGCCCACCAACACGCACTCAATCAATATCGCCAACCAGTCGGGACAACCTATCGTGATCCTGAGCAGCTGGTCGAACCATTGTGTAACTATAGAAAAGTCGAACATAATAACTTCAATTTTTCAATTCTTCAATTTTACAATTCTTCGACTATCGGTCGATATCTGGTATCACAACGTCAATAGCAGCACAGGTAGCAATCAGGTCGGCAATCTTCTGACCGCGAAGCATCGGGTCGAAGGCACCAACCAGCGAGAGGCCCATCGGACGCATCTTCATGCGGTACGGGCTCTTGTCGCCACGAGAGTCTAGATAGACGCCGAACTCACCAGCCACGCCCTCAACAGAGTAGTACCACTGTCCTTCCGGGCACTTGATGATAGGCTTCTGCTTCACATAGAAGTCACCCTCAGGGATGTTGTCGATGAGTTGCTCAATGATGTTCAGGCTCTGGTACATCTCGTTGATGTGAACGAGGTAACGGTCCATAGAGTCGCAGCCAGTCAGAGTGCACTGCTCCCACTCCACCTTGTCATACATGTCGTACGGATGGTTCTTGCGCACGTCGTTCTTCCATCCGGAAGCACGGCCGGCAGGACCAGTCACAGCGTAGTTAATGCAATCCTCGAGACTCATCGGGCCACAGTTCTCCAGACGATTGTGGGTGATGACATTGTCACCGAAGATGTCCATATACTCCTGAATCGTGGGACGCAGATACTTCACCAGGTCCTTGCAGTTCTTCACGAAGTTAGGATCAATGTCGTCCTGCAGACCGCCGATACGGTAGTAGTTCTGAATCAGGCGACCACCCGTGGTCTCCTCCATCACGTTCAACACGTGTTCACGGTCACGCATACCATAGAGCATACCCGTCAGGGCACCCAAGTCCTGAGCCACACACGAGGTGTAGAGCAGGTGGGAGTCAAGACGCTGAAGCTCGTCCATAATGGTACGAATGTACTTGATACGGTCGGTCAGTTCCACCTCCAAAGCCTCCTCAATGACACCGACGAGCGCATGACGGTGCTGCATGGCACCGAGGTAGTTCAGACGGTCGGTCAGAGCCAGCGTCTGAGGATAGGTCATACCCTCCCACATCTTCTCGATGGCACGGTGGATATAACCGAGATGCGGATAAATACGCTTGACGGTTTCGCCGTCAAGAACGGTCTGCAAACGGAGCACACCGTGGGTAGCAGGGTGCTGGGGACCGATGTTTATCACGTAATCGTCTGAGCCGAAGAGTCGGTTCTGCTTTGACTGGAGGTTTCCATCCTTGTCCAGGAAATACTCCAAGCCGTAGTCGGGCTCCTCATCGTCTTCCAGCGTGTACTTGTCGTTGAACTCCCAGTCCTTACGGAAAGGATAGCCCTTGAAGTCGCTACGCAGGAACAGACGACGCATATCGGGATGACCGAGGAACACGATGCCATAGAAGTCAAAGACCTCGCGCTCCAGCAGGTCGGCTACACGCCAGATGTTCGAGACGGTGGGAAGATAGGCCAGCACCTGACCATCGGTCTTACCCGTGCCGTTCGAGGCAATACCGTCGCCACAAACCTGTGACTTGGCAATCATCTTCACGCTGCAACGCTCGTGCGTCTGCGTATTCTCAAGGATATAAACACAGCCAAGGCCCTCGTCTCCGAAGTCCTCGCCGACGATGGTGACAAGATAGTCAAAGCCCTTCTTGTCCTTCAAGTCCTGCATCTCCTGTGCGAACTTGTCAAATTCAAATGATAAGAACTCTAACTTCATGCCTTTGCCTCCTCTTTTACTGTGGACTGCGGTTCTGCCGCAGCATTCTTCATTTCCTCAACAAACTCCTCGGGAACAGCCGTGACCACGATGGGCTCGCGGCGATGATCGCCGTGCTTCTCACGGAACGTCAACTCCTCGTTCGACACGCCCAGGGCAGCCTCCTCGGCCGTCTGCTTGTGGTTAGCACCACCGAAGAACTTCTCGATCTTCACCTTGCGCTGCAGCTGCATCATGCCGTACATGATAGCCTCGGGACGCGGGGGACAACCGGGAATAAAGACATCGACGGGAATAATCTCCTCGATGCCCTTCACCACGTGGTAGCTCGACTTGAACGGACCGCCGCTGATGGCACAGCCGCCGACGGCGATGACGTACTTCGGCTCGGCCATCTCGTCGTACAGACGCTTCAGCGCCGGTGCCATCTTATGGGTAATGGTACCTGCGCACATAATCAGGTCTGCCTGACGAGGGGAGTTACGCGTCACCTCGAAACCGAAGCGGGCGAAATCGTAACGGGCACAGCCACATGCCATGAACTCAATGCCACAGCACGAGGTGGCGAACGTCAGCGACCACAGGGAGTTGGCACGTCCCCAGTTGATCAACTTGTCCAGCGAGCCGGTGATGACGTTGACACCACCCTCGTGGAGCTCGTCAACAATCTTCTCCAGCGTCTCGTTATCGTTCCATTCCTCGTAGGGAATAGACTTGATTTTCGGTTTTATTTCCATTCCAGTGCTCCTTTCCGCCAAGCGTAAGCCAGGCCTAAAACCAATACTACCAGGAAGAATCCTACCGACAGCAGGGCCATCGCTCCGAAGTCCTTCACTACTACAGCCCACGGATATAGAAACAAGGTTTCCACATCAAACATGAGGAACAAGATGGCAAAGAGATAGAATCCCACCGATACCGGCAACCACGAGGTGCCTCGCGTGGGGATACCACTCTCATACGGCTCACCTTTCACCTTCGCGTAGGACCGCGGTCCTATCAGCTTGGCAACAACGTAAGCAGCTACCACCAATGTTAAAGCCGTCACCAAGACGGTAATCAACAAAGTGAAATTCATAAAAAACTATAGTGTTATAACAATTTTTTCTAAATTTGCTGCAAAGGTACAAAAAAAAGCACGTCAAACAAAAGAAAATGCTATTTTTCTTGAATAAAATTTCAACCAAGCAGTTTCTTCCACAGCGGGTCGGCTGGCAAAGATGCTTCGACGCTGATGTTTTCCTTCGACACGGGGTGTACGAACTCCACACGGCGTGAGAGCAACGAGATGCTGCCGTCGGGATTCGAGCGGCGGGCACCATACTTCAGGTCGCCACGGATGGGCATCCCCGCCTTTGCCAGCTGACAGCGTATCTGGTGATGACGGCCGGTGAGCAGCTGCACCTCGAGCAGGGCGTAGCGGTCGCCCTGATTGATGACACGGTAGCGCAGCACCGCCTTCTTCGAGCGCGGCACCTCGTGATCGTAGGCATACGACTTGTTCTGCTGCTCGTTACGTACCAGCCAGTGGGTCAACTCATGAAAGATATGACCACCTCCCTGCGACACGTTCTCGTCCTGAGAGTAACCATATCTTTCATCTCTCATTTCTAATCTCGTATTTTCCACAATGGCCCAGTACGTCTTGTGCACCTCACCTTCGGCGAACATCTTATTCAGGCGTGAGAGGGCCTTCGACGTGCGGGCGAAGACCACCAGTCCAGCGACAGGACGGTCGAGACGATGAACGACACCAAGGAACACAGCGCCAGGCTTTTGGTACTTTTCCTTCAAGTACTGCTTGACAGTCTCCGACAGCGGCTCGTCGCCGGTCTTGTCGCCCTGCACAATCTCGCCGCTCTCCTTCGCAACGATAATGATATGGTTGTCCTCGTAGACTACGCGCATCTCAAAAGAACTTCAATTCTTCAATTTTTCAATTCTTCAATTTTATTCCTTCAATTTTTCAATCCTTTCAACCAACTCGTTGGCACGCTCCAGAGCCAGATTGATGTGGCTACAGATATTGTCGGTACCCACGAGCTCGTCGAAACGGGCTTTGTGGAGGACGGCCTGCACACGCTCGTTGACACCCGAGAGGACCACCTGGATACCCTCCTGCTGTGACATCAGACAGAGGTTAGTCAGGTTGTGGATGCCCGTGGAGTCGACGAAGGGCACCTTACGCATACGGATGATGCGCACCTTCGGACGGCCGTGGCCCAGAGCACCCATGATCTCCTCGAACTTGTTGCCGGCACCGAAGAAGTACGGGCCGTTGATCTCGTAAACCTCCACACCCTCGGGGATGGTCAGGTGCTCCAGATTGCCCAGCTGGAAATCGCTCTCCTCCTCGGCGGGGTCTATCTCGTCGCTGATGACCTTGACATCGGTGGTCTCGGCCATACGGCGCATGAAGAGCAGACAGGCGCAGATGAGTCCTACCTCGATGGCGATGGTGAGGTCGAAGATGACTGTCAGCAAGAACGTCACCCAGAGGACGATGACATCGCTCTTCGGGTTCTTCATGATGCTTGCGAACGAACGCCAGCCGCTCATGCCGTAGCTGACGATGACCAGCACACCGGCCAGACAGGCCATCGGGATGTACTGTGCCAGGGGCATGAGGAAGAGAAAGATGAGCAGTAGCACCACAGCGTGGATGATGCCGGCTACGGGAGTGCGGCCGCCGTTGTTGATGTTGGTCATCGTGCGGGCGATGGCTCCCGTGGCGGGTATGCCTCCGAAGAGCGGTGAGGCGAGGTTCGCCACGCCCTGGGCAATGAGCTCGGTGTTACTGGAATGGCGGGCACCGATGACACCGTCGGCCACCGTTGCCGACAGCAGCGACTCGATGGCGCCGAGGATGGCAATGGTGATGGCCGGCGACACCAGACCCTTGATGGTCTCCCACGACAGGGCGGGCACCGTGGCACCTGGCAGCTGGTTGGATATCGAGAAACGGTCGCCGATGGTCTCGATGGTCGTCACGCCGGCATACTGCTTCAGCAGCAGGGCGACAATGGTCATTACGATAATGGCAATCAGCGAGCCGGGGAGTTTTCCGAGGAACGAGGAACGAGGAAGGAGCCCTGTGAGCTTCGGCCACAAGGCGATGAGGGCCACGCTGCCGACGCCGACAGCGGCACTCCAACAGTCGATGGTCGTAAAGGCGCCGCCGTAGGCTATCCACTTCTCGATGAAGTCGCTCGGCACCGACGCCATCGTCAGTCCCAGCAAGTCCTTCACCTGCGTGGTAAAGATGGTCAGCGCAATACCCGAGGTGAAGCCTACGATGATGGGGTACGGGATATACTTGATGATGGTGCCCAAGTGGAGCACGCCAAACATAATCAGAAACACGCCCGCCATCAGCGTTGCAATAGTCAGGCCCTCGAAGCCGTACTGTTGGATGATGCCGTAGATAATAATAATGAACGCGCCCGTAGGACCACCAATCTGCACCTTCGAGCCGCCGAGCACCGATATCAGCAGGCCGGCGACGATGGCGGTGATGATACCCTTCTCTGGTGTCACACCCGAGGCAATACCGAAGGCGATGGCCAGCGGCAGCGCCACGATACCGACGATGATACCGGCCATGAGGTCGGTGGTGAACTGCTTCTTCGAGTAGTTCCTAAGCGTCTCAAAGAGCTGTGGTTTGAATTCCAGTGTTGTCATAATACCTTTTGTTATCCTTTTCGCCTGCAAAGGTACTACTTTTTTTTCGTTTACGGAACGATTCGCTGAAAAAACAAGCAATTTCGTTGAACAGTTTTGGCGAATACGCCGAGAATCGCTATCTTTGCACCGACAAAACAACTACGACAGACTAAGAACCATACAAAGTTACCGACAATGAGAAAAGTACTCTTCACCACCCTACTCCTCCTGGCCGCCACGCTCACCGCCAGCGCTGCCACCTACAAGTACATGGTCTTCGAGGCCAACGACGGCACCCAGCTATCGATGACCTCCGACGGTCTGAAGCTCGTCTACAACGACGGCACGCTGACAGCTATCAGCGGCGACGTCAGCCGGACGTTTACCGTCAGCGACCTCAACCGGATGTTCTTCTCGGAAACCATGCAGGGCAGCGACGCCACCGCCATCCAGGAGATCAGCGTCGCCACCACTCCCGGCGATGCATCGTCGGACTACTCGGACTACGAGGTATACGACCTCAGCGGCCGCCGCATACCGACATCAGGCACCCAGCTGAAACCCGGCCTCTATATCTTCAAGAAAGGAAACACAACGACTAAGCGCTACATCAAATGAAACAGCTCATCACAACCGTCCTGCTGGCCATGACCATGGTCAGCAGCATCGCTCAGACCCTCAACGTCCGTCAGGGCAGCGTCACCTACGCCTTCACGGCCGACGGTCGCGACATGACCTACAGCAACGGCGGACAGTCGCTGACCATCGGCGGTAAGACGTTCAATGTCAGCGACATCAGCGAGATCACCGTCACCAGCGAGGCCGCCGTCGACTCGAACACCGTCGCCGTCAGCTACGACGGCACGACGGCCACCGTCACCATCGCCGGCAACATCGCTCCCTACGTCAGCGCCACCGTCAGCGGTGCCCACGTCACCGTGGCCCAGACGAACACCGCCGACATCGACGGCGACGAGATCACCTACGAGCTCAGCGGCACCTCCGCCGACGGCGAGTTCTGCATCGCCTCGGGCAAGTACAAGTGTACCGTCGCCCTGGCTGGCCTCACGCTGACGAACCCCTCGGGGGCAGCCATCAGCATCGCCAACTCGAAGCGCATACAGCTCAGCGCCAAGAAGAACACGGTGAACACCCTTGCCGACGGTACCGGCGGCGAACAGAAAGCCAGCATCTACAGCAAGGGACAGCTCCAGCTGCAGGGCAACGGCACGCTCAACGTCACGGGCAATACGAAGCACGCCATCAAGAGTGGTTCCTATATCAGCATCAAGAACCTGACGGTCAACATCACCGCAGCCGTCGGCGACGGCATCAGCTGCGAGGAGTACTTCCTCATGAAAAGCGGCACCGTCACCATCAGCGGCACTGGCGACGACGGACTGCAATGCGACGTCGACGACCAGCAGACCGAGGCCACCAAGGACCATGAGGACGAGGACGGCGGTAACGTCTACATCGAGGGCGGCTCGCTCACCATCAGCACTACCGCAGCAGCTTCGAAGGGCATCAAGGCCGACGGCCACATGACCATCAGCGAGGGCACGCTCAACATCACCACCAGCGGCAAGTACGCCTACGACAGCGACGACGCGGAGTACAAGAGCTGCGCCGCCCTGAAGACCGACGGCAACATGACCATCGACGGCGGCACCATCACCCTGAAGTCGACAGGCTATGCCGGCAAGGGCATCAAGTGCGACAGCATACTCACCGTCAACGGCGGCACACTCAACGTCACCTGTACAGGCTCCAGCAGCGACACCTATGGCTCGGCAAAGGCTATCAAGGCGGGCTACAAGGTGGCACAGAGCACCAGCAGCAGCCGCGAGGAGGCTCCCGGATGGCCCGGCGGTGGTGGCGGATGGCCCGGTGGCGGCGGCTTCCCCGGCGGACACGATACGGCACAATACGACTTCTACGGCGGCATCGTCATCAACGGCGGCACCATCATTGCCAAGGCCAGCAGCCACGAGGCCATCGAGTCGAAGAGCACCATCGTCATCAACGACGGCATCGTCTATGCCGAGTCCGGCGACGACGCCATCAACTCCTCCAGCGACTTCACCATCAACGGCGGCTACGTCATGGGCAACTCCACGGGCAACGACGGTCTCGACTCCAACGGCGACTTCTACATCAAGGGCGGCAACGTCTTCGCCGTGGCCGTCTCCTCGCCCGAGGTAGGCATCGACGCCAACACCGAGGGCGGCAAGAAGCTCTACATCACCGGCGGCAACGTCGTCGCCATCGGCGGACTGGAGTCTGGCAGCAGCCTCAGCGGCGTCACCAGCAAGTCGGCATCGTTCACCAAGGGCAAGTGGTACACCCTGAAGAACGGCACCAGCGCCGCCTTCTCGTTCCAGGTGCCCAGTAACAGCAGGATGGCCAGCTCGATGACCATCGTCGCCACCAGCACCCCGTCGCTCACCACCCTCTCGGCAGCCCCCGACGGCACCGCCATTTGGAATGGCTACGGCCGGAAATAGGAAGACCAACTAACAGGAAAAGGTGACCTTTAGCCCGCTAAAGGTCATTTTTTCGTCTATAAAAGTTTCCTTTTCTCAAGAAAAAGGCGTACCTTTGTGGCCAAAGTTGTGAATTATGGCAAAGGAACAATCTTCAACAAGGGAAAGGTCGCGGACAAACCTCAAGGAACCGCGACGCTACAAGGTGACCATCTACAACGACGACTTCACGACGATGGAGTTCGTGGTCATGATACTGACGCAGGTATTCTTCAAGAGCGAGAGCGAGGCCGAGGCGCTGATGCTGAAGGTACACCATTCGGACAAAGCCGTGGTGGGCATCTACAGCTACGACGTAGCGACCTCGAAAGCCCGCAAGGCGACAAACATGGCGCGCGAAGAGGGTTTTCCGCTCAGGCTGACCGTCGAACCGGAGGAGAGTTGAAAAATTGAAGAATTGAAAAATTGAAGGATTGAAGTTTCTATGGGAGAGATCAAACAGACACTACGCGCGTCAAGGACGCTGAACAAGGCCTACGAGTGTTGCAAGGGCTACAGACATGAGTTCATCATGCCTGAGCACCTGCTGTTGGTACTGATAGAGGTTTTCAACTTCAATGCGGCCCTGAACATTTTCTACAGCCCCTTCCAGCTGGAGGACCGTATCAAGGAATATTTGGAGGGTGTGGAATCATTGCCCGAGGGTACGGAGTACATTCCGGAGACGTCGGTACAGATGGGCAAGGTGATAGAACTGGCCGTGCAGTCGGTAGCCCAGAGTAGTGCCGAGGAACTCGACATACCGCACCTGGCGAAGGGCATCCTGGCGCTGGAAGACTCGTGGGCAGCATACCTGCTGAAAGACAGTCTCTTCGGCAAGGAGGCCAACTTCATGAGCCAGCTGATAAACTTCTGCGACTTCGAGGACGACCTGGGTGAGATGAGCGAGGAGTCGTCGGGCGACATGGCGGCCTGGAAGCGGCTGGTGACGTGCATGAACGACCTGTACCAGCAGCAGAATCCGCTGATTGGCCGTGAGCAAGAGCTACAACGGACCATACAGGTTCTCTGCCGGATGGACAAGAACAACCCGCTGCACGTTGGCGAGCCCGGCGTGGGCAAGACGGCGCTGGTATGGGGACTGGTGAGGATGATTGAGGAGGGACGGGTGCCCGAGCGGCTGAAGGGCTGCAAGGTGTACCAGCTCGACATGGGTACGCTGCTGGCCGGCACACAGTATCGCGGCGACTTCGAGAACCGCATCAAGATGATCATGGACGGCGTACAGGGAGAGGCTGGCGGCGAGAACGGCGGCGTGCAAGGAGAGGCTGGCGGCGAAAACGCCGCCGGAGTGCAAAGAAAGAGCAATATCGTGTACATTGACGAGATCCACACGATGGTGGGTGCTGGCGCCACCAGCGACAGCTCGCTGGACGCGTCGAATATGCTGAAGCCCTATCTCGAGGCGGGCAACATCCGCTTCATCGGCTCTACGACCTACGAGGAGTACAACCGCCACTTCGCCCGTTCGAAGGGTATGATTCGTCGCTTCCAGCAGATAGACATCGCCGAGCCGACCGTTGACGAGACGAAGCACATCCTGCGCCAGCTACAGCCCCGCTACGAGGCGTTCCACCACGTGAAGTACGACGCTGAGGCCATCGACTTCGCCGTCGAGGCGAGTGCGAAGTTCGTCAACGACCGCTTCCTGCCCGACAAGGCCATCGACCTCATCGACGAGGCTGGCGCCGCAGCGGAAACGGCGGCCAACGGTTCTTTGGTCAGCCAACGTGCGGCTGACGGTTCTGCCGTCAGCATCACCAAGGCCGCCATTGCCGACGTGCTGGCGAAGACGTGCAAGGTCGACGCGCTGGCCATTGCCAAGGACGATGACTACGAGAAGCTGTCAACGCTCAACGCCCAATTGTCAGCTCAGATCTACGGTCAGGACGAGGCCATCCGCCAGGTGGTGGAGGCCGTGCAGATGTCGCGGGCAGGACTGTTGGACGACAACAAGCCGCTGGCATCGCTGCTCTTCGTCGGTCCTACGGGCGTCGGCAAGACGGAGGTGGCACGCGTGCTGGCCCGTGAGCTGGGCATCGAACTGGTGCGCTTCGACATGAGCGAATATACCGAGAAACACGCCGTGGCAAAGCTCATCGGCTCGCCGGCAGGCTATGTGGGCTACGAGGACGGCGGACTGCTGACCGATGCCATCCGCAAGACGCCCAACTGCGTGCTGCTGCTCGACGAGATAGAGAAGGCCCATCAGGACATCTACAACATCCTGCTACAGGTGATGGACTATGCGCGGCTGACGGACAACAAAGGCCACAAGGCCGACTTCCGGAATGTGATACTCATCATGACATCGAATGCCGGAGCACAGTATGCCGGACAGGCCAACATCGGCTTCACGGGTAGCGTGTCGCGCGGAGAAGCCATGCTGAAACAGGTGAAGAAGACCTTCAAGCCAGAATTCATCAACCGACTGTCGGGAACGGTGGTCTTCAACGACATGGACCACCACATGGCCACGCTCATCCTGAAGAAGAAGCTCACCGAACTGCAAACGAAGCTGACGGCCAAGCAGGTGACGATGACCCTGGACGACGAGGCTTTCGCCCTGCTGCTGAAGGAGGGCTACACCCGCGAATACGGAGCCCGCGAGATGGACCGCGTCATCGCCCAACGGCTGAAGCCGCTGCTGATGCGCGAAATCCTCTTCGGCTCGTTGAAAAACGGCGGCCACGTCACCATTGGAATTATCAATTGTCAATTGTCAATTATCAATTAGCATGTCGGTTTTCCAGTTAGATGACGAGTTGTGGTTCCCCGACCCCCGTTTGGGCGAGGACGACGGGCTGGTGGCTGTCGGCGGCGACCTCTCCGTAGACCGCCTGCTGCTCGCCTACTCCAACGGTTTCTTCCCTTGGTTCTCCTTCCAGCATCAGAAGGAGCCGCTGTGGTACTGTCCGATGGAGCGTTTCGTCATCTTCCCCAGCGAGATCCACGTCAGCCACTCCATGAGACAGCTCATAGCCAGGCACGAGCTGGACGTCACCATCAATCGGGATTTCGAGGGCGTCATCCGCGGGTGTGCCACGGCGCAGAACCGCAATCAGGAGGAGGGAGCCTGGCTGGGCGAGAAGATGATTGCCGCCTACACCGAACTCCACCGACAGGGCTTCGCCGCCAGCATCGAGGTGTGGCAGGACCACCGGCTGGTGGGCGGACTCTACGGTGTAAACATCGGCTCTGCCATGTTTGGCGAGAGTATGTTCTCGCTGGTACCCAACGCCTCGAAGCTCGCCCTCATCTTCCTGGCACGCTACTTCGAGCAGCACAACGGCAAGCTCATCGACTGTCAGTTCGAGACGCCCCACCTCCGTTCCATGGGCGGCCGCTTCATACCCTACGACGAGTATCTCAGCATCATCGCCGGGAAGTAAAGTTTATTTCCTCGTCCTCCGATGCAGGGTCATATGTCACTCACCTTTGCCATCTGACAAAGGACTGGTACCAGTCATATTCATTTTTGTTTGATGATGTTAGAGACGAAAAAGAAAAATCATTGGCGTTGATTTATTAAACATCGGCGCAGTTTTATCAAACAACGTCAATGTTTTATCAAACGATGACGTTGATTTAACTTTAGGACGTACCTTGCTGGTCTTTAGTCTGTACTTACAGACTTTTAGGATGGTATTAGAAAGTTTTTCGTACGGCTTCTACGACGGCACGCTGCACCTGAACTTCCGCACAATGCCTTCTACTGGCAAGGGTTTCAGCCTTGAGCGCTACGTGACGGGCGTGACCAACGAACTGCTGTGGGCGCTGGAGGGCCTGGTAGAGGAAAGAAAGGGGGTATATACCTTCTTATAATATTATATAACTAATACCTTGCACACGGTGTTAGACATCGGTGAGGAGGAGCTCCACGGGACAATGGTCGGAGCCGTAGACGTCGGTGAGGATGCGGGCGTCGGCAATGCGGGGACGGAGACGCTCGCTGCAGACAAAGTAGTCGATGCGCCAGCCGGCGTTCTTCTGACGGGCCTGGAAACGGTAGGACCACCAGGAGTACTCCACGCGGTCGGGATAGAGCGTGCGGTAGCTGTCGAGGAAGCCGCTGGCCAGGAGGTTCGTGAACTGCTGGCGCTCCTGGTCGGTGAAGCCGGCGTTCTGGCGGTTGCTCTTGGGGTTCTTCAGGTCTATCTCCTCGTGGGCCACGTTGAGGTCGCCACAGAGGATGACGGGCTTCTGCTGGTCGAGTCGCATGAGGTAGGCGCGGAAGTCGTCCTCCCACGTCATGCGGTAGTCCAGGCGGCGCAGCCCGTCCTGAGAGTTGGGGGTGTAGCAGCAGACGAGGTAGAAGCCGGCCATCTCGAGGGTGATCACCCTACCCTCGTGGTCGTGCTCGTCGATGCCGATGCCGTAGGCGACGCTCAGGGGCTGGTGCTTGGTGAAGATGGCTGTACCGGAGTAGCCTTTCTTCTCGGCGTAGTTCCAGTAGGACTGGTAGCCGGGGAACTGGAGGTCGAGCTGTCCCGCCTGCATCTTCGTCTCCTGCAGACAAAAGAAATCAGCGTCCATCTGTCGGAAGATGTCGCTGAATCCTTTTCCTTCACAGGCGCGCAGCCCGTTAACGTTCCATGATATGAGTTTCATACTTAGAATTTTGCCATCTTGATGGCTACGACGGCACACTCGTCGCCCTTGTTGCCCAGTCGTCCGCCGGCACGGTCGCGTGCCTGCTGCATATCGTTGGTGGTGAGCAGTCCGTAGACGACGGGAATGTTGTTGGTGGCGTTGAGACGGGCGATGCCTGCGGTGACGCCCTGACAGATATAGTCGAAATGGGGCGTCTCGCCACGGATGACGGAGCCGAGGACGATGACGGCATCGTAGCCGTCGTTGAGGGTCATCTGGTGGGCGCCGTAGATGAGCTCAAAGGAGCCGGGCACCGTCTTGACGTGGATGTTCTCGGGCAGGGCACCGTGGCGCTCAAGGGTGCTGACGCAGCCCTGAAGCAGGGCATCAGTGATTTCGGGGTTCCACTCGGCGACGACGATGCCGAAGATCATGTTCGAGGCATCGGGCACCTGGGCGGTGTTGTATTCCGAAAGGTTCTTGGTAGCCATTGCTTACTTAACGCGCTCGATGTACTGGTCGATGGTCTGGTACTGCATGGAGTTGAAGTACTTCTCCTTGATGGTCTGGTAGAGCTTCAGAGCCTCGTCCTTCTTGCCCTGGCTCTCCAGAATCTCACCGGCCTGGATGAGGAACGTGGGCGAGAGGGAGTTGTTGTCGGCCTTCTCGGCAGCTGCCTTCAGGGTGCTGACGGCCTTGTCGAGTTGGTTCAGGTGAGCGTAGACATTACCCAGGGCACCAAGGGCAGCGGGCGAAATCATCTGGTCACCACGGCCTGAGAACTTCTCCAGGTACTTGGCAGCGTCCTCCCACTTGCCGAGCTGTGCGCTGCAGAGGCCGGCATAGAGGTTGGCAAGGTTGGCAGCATCGCCGCTGAGGTCGGCAGCCATCTTGGCAAAGCCGGTGTAACCGAGGTTGTCGCCGTTGAGGGCCTTTTCGAAGTCCTCGTTGGCAAAGTACTCCTGACCCTTGGCCAGGGCGGTGTTGGCCTTCTCGGCCTGGGGAGCAGCCACGTAGTTGTTGTAGAGCATGAAGCCGGCTACGATGACTACGAGTGCGACGACGGCACCGATAATTGCGTTCTTGTACTTGAGGAAGAAAGCCTCACTCTTGCTAAGCGTCTGCTCGGCCACGGGCTGCTGGGCGCTCTGATTCTGATTGTTTGTTGCCATTATGTTTTTTCTTTTTATTATTGTTTCGACACAAATCGGGCGCAAAATTACTCATTTTATCGCACATACTGAAATTTATCGGCGACTTTTTTTGTTTTTCGAGGAAAAACTTTGGCTTTTCGCGCTTGCTTCATCGAAAAATTCGTACCTTTGCCCCGTGATTCTGGAAAAACTATCGCTCATCAACTATAAGAACATCGCGGCGGCCGACCTTGAGCTGTCGCCGAAGATGAACTGCTTTATTGGCCATAACGGTGCGGGGAAGACGAACGTCCTGGACGCCGTATACTTCCTTTCGTTCTGCCGCTCGGCCACCAACCCCATCGACTCGCAGGTGCTGCGACACGGAGAGGACTTCATGATGCTCGAAGGTTTCTATTCACCACTCACCGCCCACATCTCCTGTGGCATGAAGCGGGGCCAGAAGAAGGTGTTCAAGCGCGACAAGAAGGCGTACAAACGGCTGTCGGAGCACATAGGACTGATACCGCTGGTGATGATTGCACCCGACGACACCCTGCTCATTGACGGTGGCAGCGAGGAGCGTCGGCGTCTGCTGGACATGGGGGTGTCGCAGCTGGACCGCTCGTATATCGAGGCGCTGAACAACTACAACAAGACACTACAGCAGCGCAACACCCTGCTGAAGGACGAAGAGCACGAGCCCGACCCCGACGTGATGAGCATCCTCGAGGAGCAGATGGCTGACTGGGGCGAGGCCATCTACGAGCGCCGCGGCCAATACGTGGAACAGATCACCCCGCTGTTCCAAGCGTTCTACAACGACATTGCCAACGCTCACGAGGAGGTGACGCTACGCTACACGTCGCATTGCCAGCGCGGACCGCTACTGGAGGTCATCAGGCGCGACAGGATGAAAGACCGGGCTGTGGGATACTCGCTGCACGGCGTCCACCGCGACGACCTGGAGATACTGCTCGACGGCCACCCCATGCGCCGCGAAGGCAGCCAGGGCCAGCGCAAAACGTTCGCCATCGCCCTGAAGCTGGCACAGTACAAGTACCTCTCCCAATACACCATGCTCCATACGCCACAGGCGACGGGGAGCAAGCCGCTACTGCTGCTGGACGACATCTTCGACAAGCTCGACTCCCAGAGGGTGGAGAAGATTGTGGCGCTGGTGTCGGGCGACGAGTTCGGACAGATATTCATCACCGACACGAACCGCGACCACTTGGATCAGATACTGAAACAGTCGTCGCACGACTACAGGATATTCCAAGTGGAAAACGGCGAGATAAACAGTAAATCGTAAATAGTCCAATTGTCCAATAGTCCAATAAAAAGGTGTTCAAGCGAAAAGTCATGACCATCAAGGAGCTCGTGCTCCAGAATCTGCGGGAACAGGGCCTGGAGACACCCCTGCTGCAACGGCGGCTGGTGGAGGCATGGCCCGTGGTGGCAGGTCCCGTCGTCGGCCGCTATACCAGCGAGGCACTCATCCAGAACCAGACGCTCGTCGTCAGGCTCACCCGTCCGGCACTACGCACGGAACTGTCCATGCGCCGTACCGAACTGGTGGCTCAGCTGAACGCCCATGTGGGCGCTCAAGTCATCGCTGACATCCGTTTTTGTTAGCCGTTCCTGTTGGACTTTGACAGTTAGCCTTTCTTGTTGGACTTCGACTTCGGAGCTTTCGGGAACGCACTACCCTCCTTGAACACACGCAGCGCCTCGAGGATAGCGGGGTCGTCAGCATTGAGATACTCCGTCCACTCGGCTTCGCCCATCATGTTATAGATGACGCGGCTGTTGACATAACGCTCCAACAGTTTGTGGGAACGCTGAATCATCAGGTTGCGACGCTTCAGGCCGTTCTTCTCGGCATACTGTACGAAGAGCTCCACGGAATTGATCTTACGGAGATGAGCCTCCAGTTCAGGCATCGTCTCGAACGCGCTGAGTGTCTGACGGTTATTGTCCGTATAGTCGTAGGCAAACTGCAGGATGAGACCCGACATGGAAGCCTCCTTGTAGTAAGACGTCATGTCGACGGTATCCTCGGGAACGAAGATGTCGGGGGTGATGCCGCCACCACCGTAGACAACACGGCCACCCGTGGTGTGGTACTCGGGACCGGTGTGGTGGATGCTGTCCTGTGAGAAGAACTCTCCATGCTCGTAGCGCGTGAGGATGTCCGACTCGTAGTCCTTGTCGCCGCCCTGGGTATAGGGTTTCTGGATGCAACGACCCGAAGGCGAGTAGTATCGGGCAATGGTCAGACGAACCATAGAGCCGTCGTGGAGCGTCACAGGCTGCTGGACCAGACCCTTGCCGAAGGAGCGGCGGCCGATGATGGTACCGCGGTCGTTGTCCTGGATGGCGCCGGCAAAGATTTCGCTGGCCGAGGCCGACGACTCGTCGATGAGCACCACCAGCGGTAGCTGCTGGTAGGAGCCGCGACCGTCGCTGCGATACTCCTGGCGGGCCGACTTGCGTCCCTGGGTGTAGACGATGAGGCGGTTCTTGGGCAGGAACTCGTTGGCTATCTGTACGGCAGACATCAGGTAGCCGCCGGTATTGCCGCGGAGGTCGATGACCAGGTTGCTAAAGCCTTCCTGCGCCAGCTTCGCGAGGGCGATAAGCAACTCAGGATAGGTCTTCTCGCCCCAGTTTTTGATCTTGATATAGCCCGTATCGTCGTTGAGCATATAAGTGGCGGTGACACTCTTCATGGGAATCTCGCCACGGGTGATGGTGAAGCGCTTCACCTTCTTCTCCTTATAGCGCAGGACACCCACCTCGACCTTCGTGTCCTTCTCGCCTTTCAGCGCACGCATGGCCACCTCGTTGGTCACCTCCTTGCCCACGAACGACTTGCCGTCGACCTCGACAATCTTGTCGCCAGCCAGCAGACCGGCACGCTCGGCGGGGCCGTTGCTGATGACGTTCTGGACGTGGATGGTGTCCTGACGGATAGTGAACTCAATGCCCACCCCGAAGAATGAGCCCTTCAGGTCGTCGTTGGCCTGCTGGACGTCCTTCACACCGATATAGACGGAGTGCGGATCGAGCTCGGACAGGATCTGGGGCATGGCCGTCTCGACGAGGTCGTTCATATTGACGGTGTCCACGTACTGGTCGTCGATGATGTGCAACAGGTCCGTCAGCTTGTTGCTGCCGGAGTTGATAATACTCAGACGGTTGCCGCCGAAACGGTTAGCGAAGAAGGTGCCGATGAAGATGCCCAGCACCACGCTAAGAGCCAGCCACAAGGGCATGAAACGATTTCTTCTGTTCATAATGCTACTCCCCTAAGTAAATGAGTTCTATACCGGCACGACGCAACAGGTCGATGCCGTCGGTAAGACGGTACTTCTCGCCATAGACGACGCGCTTGATGCCCGCCTGGATGATGAGCTTCGCACACTCGATGCAGGGCGACGCCGTGATGTAGATGGTGGCCCCGTCGGAGTTGTTCGACGACTTCGCCAGCTTCGTGATGGCGTTTGCCTCAGCATGGAGGACGTAGGGCTTTGACAGCCCGGCGTCGTCCTCGCAGATATTCTCGAACCCCGTCGGCGTACCATTGTAGCCGTCGCTGATGATCATCTTGTCCTTCACCACCAGGGCACCCACCTGCCGACGCTGGCAGTAGGAGTTCTCTGCCCAGATGCGCGCCATGCGCAGATAGCGCTCATCGAGTTTGCGTTGTTTATCGTTTGATTCCATTTCTCTTTAACAATGCATCAATGGTGGGCTCGCCACCCTTGAATCGTTTATACAGTTCCATCGGATGTTCCGTGCCGCCCTTGGACAGAATCTCGTCGCGGAAGCGCTGAGCGGTCGCACGGTCGAAGATGCCGTGGCGCTTGAACACGGCAAAGGCATCGGCGTCGAGCACCTCGGCCCACTTGTAGCTATAGTAGCCGGCAGCATAGCCGCCCGCCATGATGTGGGAGAACTGCACCGTCATACACGTGTCGGGCAGCTGGCGGCCGAGGATGGCCTTCTTCCATGCCTGTTTCTCGAAAGCGATGATATCGTCGTCGAAGGCATCGCGCTGGGTGTAGTAGGCCATGTCGAGCAGACCGAACGACACCTGTCGCATACAGGCCGTGGCGGCCATGAAGTTGCGGCTGCGGAGAATGCGGCGTATCAGCTCGTCGGGCAATGGCTCGCCTGTCTTATAGTGGAACGCGAAGGTGCGCAGGAACTCCTTCTCGACGGCGTAGTTCTCCATGAACTGCGAGGGCAGCTCGACGAAGTCCCACCACACGTTGGTGCCGGAGAGCGACTCGAAGCGGGTATTGGCAAACATCCCGTGCAGGGAGTGTCCGAACTCGTGGAGGAACGTCTCCACCTCGCTGAGTGTCAGCAGGGCGGGTTTTTCTTCTGTCGGTTTCGTCAGGTTCATCACCACCGACACGTGGGGGCGTACATTCTCGCCCTTCCTGTCAATACACTGGCCCTGGAACTCGGTCATCCATGCCCCACCCTGCTTGCCCTTGCGCGGATGGAAGTCGGCATAGAACACAGCCAGGAACGAGCCGTCCTTGTCAAACACCTCGTAGGCCTTGACGTCGGGATGATAGACGGGGATGTCCTTGTTCTCCTTGAAGGTGATGCCGTAGAGGCGATTGGCCAGTCCGAAGACGCCCTTGATGACCTGCGACAGCTCGAAGTACGGACGCAGCATCTCGGCATCGATATTGTACTTCTTCATCTGCAGCTTGTGGGTATAGAAACTGACGTCCCACGGCTCCATGTCCTTGGTATGCGCAAAGCGCTTCAGCTCCTCGCGTTCCTTCACGGCGGCAGGCTTGTAGGCATCGATGAGATCGTTGAGCAGGCGGTAAACGCCACGGGTATTGGAGGCCATGCGGCGTTTCAGTACATAGTCGGCATAGGTCTTGTAGCCCAGCAGCTGGGCTATCTCGCGACGCAGGTTGACGAGGCGCTTACAGATCTCGAGGTTGTTCTCCGTATTGTCGTGCGTACAGACGGTGTTGCGCGCCATATACATCTGGCGGCGTAACTCCCGCTGCGTGGAATAGGTCATGAAAGGCGAGTACGACGGCATATCGAGCGTGAACACCCAGCCCTGCTTGTCCTGCTCCTTGGCGGCCATGGCAGCGGCCTCGCGGGCCGTCTCGGGCAGACCGTCGAGCAGAGATTCGTCGGTGATGTCGAGCGTAAAAGCCTTATTCTCCTTCAGCAGGTTCTGAGAGAACTGCAGCGAGAGCATGGATGCCTCCTCCGTCAATTGGCGCAGACGGGCCTTGCCGGCCTCATCGAGCAACGCGCCGCTACGGACGAAACCGTCGTAGCAGTTGTTGAGCAGCATCTTCTCCTCAGGCGTCAGGCGGCGGTGGTGGAGGTGTACACGACGTACACGCTCAAAGAGCCGGGGGTTCAGGCGCACATCATTGGCGTGCTGTGTCAGCAGGGGCTGCATCTTCTGTGCCAGGGCGTCCATCTCGTCGTTGGTCTCGGCACTCAAGAGGTTGAAGAACACCGTCGAGACACGCGACAAGAGGTCGTAGTAGCCCTCGTCCTCCTCGGTATTGATGATGGTATTGTCGAAGGTGGGCGGCTCAGGGTTATTGATGGTCTTCTCTATCTGCTCGTTATCACGACGGATGCCCTCGAGGAAAGCCTCCTCGAAGTCCTCCAGACGGATGCGGTCGAAGGGTACCGTGTCGTGCGGTGTGCCGTAGGGTTCAAAAAACGGGTTTACTCTCTTTCTCTCTTCATTCATAACATTCTCTCTATCTTTCTTTGGCTGCAGCTATTCTGTAGGCTGCACGCTATTGCGGTTCAACAAGTGTTCCATGTAAGGTATCTCGATACGTCCGCGGTGAAGGGTCAGCAACCCTTTGTCCTGCAGGGCGTTCAGCGCATGGCTGACGTCGAGACGGCTATCGCCCACCTCCGCTGCCAGCTGCGTCATCAGGATGCGGAGCGTCTTGGGACCGGCGGGGTGCAGGCAGCGGTCGGCAACGAAGCGGACAAGACGATCCTCCAGATTCTCAGGACGCCGTCGCCACGGCTGGTGGAGCTTCTTCTGCGCCTGTGTCGCCAGGAGGTTCAGCAGGTTGATGCGGAAGATGAGGAACTCCTCGCTCAGGCGGAACACCTCGCGACGCTCGAGCCGCAGTACCGACACCGCCGTCATGGTACGGAAGGTGTGGGTGTAGCGTTGGCGGTAGCCGAAGAGCGCCTCGGGCTGGAGGATGACGGGGGCCGTCAGCTGTTCCGTCAGCGCATAGCTGCCATCGTCGGAGCGTGTCTCGACACTTACCGTTCCCGTGAGGAGCAGACAGAGGCTGGTACACGCCGTATCGTTGCCGATGAGCACCTTGTCGGCCTCCTCCTTGACGAAGTCGAACTTCGTGTGGGCAGCAACCTGACTCAAGTCGTCGCGACTCATACCCAGGAAGATCGGGAACTGGAGCAGCTGATCGTATATTTGCAGCGCCATGACTCGTGAGGAGTTTTTATTCCGAAATCTTATCCTTCAACGACGGGGTGTACCATACGTCGAAGTCGCCATTCTCGTTGGCATAGATGAAATAGGCCTTCAGCTCAGGATGCTTCGCCAGCACCTCCTTGGCACGGTCCATACCCAACACCATGAAAGACGTAGCATAGGCATCGGCCACGGCACAGTCCTTCGTCAGCACGGTAGCCGACAGCAAGGAGTGCTGCACGGGATAGCCCGTCTTGGGGTCGATGGTGTGGGCGTATTTTTTGCCTCCCTTATAGTAGAAGTTGCGATAGTTGCCACTGGTGGCCATCGCAATGTCCGTCACGTTGAGCACAGCCTGCAGCTCGCTATTGTACGACAGGCTGTCGTCGGTAGGCTTCGTCACACCGATTTTCCACGGCAGGCGCTTCTCGCTGATACCCTGAACGACGACCTCGCCGCCAATCTCCACCATGAAGTTGCTGATGTCGTGGCGACGCAGCAGCCGGGCGACGACATCGCTGCCAAAGCCCTTGGCGATGGCGGAGAAGTCCATCTGGTCCTTGATCTTCATCAGACTGTCCACCTGCTGAGGTGTCGGCATCTGCTGGGTCTTGAAGCCGAAGCCCCAGGCGTTGACAAGCGGCGCTACGGTGATGTCGAACGCACCATCGGTCTCGCGGCTGACGGTCTGCGCCAGCTGGTAGACCTCCTGAAACATCGCACTACGCTCGGGGTTCTCGCCGCGGTTGATACGAGCTACCGTCGACGAGTCGTTGAACATGGAAAACTCCTGGTCTACCTTCTTCAGCTCCTGTTCAATCTCAGCCTGGAGATCGGTTTTCGACTGGTAGGTGACGTTGTAGACAGTACCAAAGATGAAACCCTTACAATGCTGGTACGGCTCGGACTGCTGCTGACGGATAATCAGCACCGTCCCGACCACCAACAGCAGCAGGAAGGGCACTTGCCACATCAGTTTCTTCTTCTGTTTAGCTTCCATATCTTATTTCTCCTTGCTTCCCCTAGCTTCCTAAATATCAATAATGACATTGAACGTGCCGCCCAGACGGGTGTCGCCCCAGATGCCGTAACCTGGCACATACCACGTCTTGCCGATAACACCATCTTGATGGGCTATACGGCGCTTATAGCGTACCGACCAGCCCAGATGCAACGGACCGACGATTTCAGCGTCGATACCGAGAACAGCTTCCAGCCAGTGCTGAGAGCATTTCTCGCCAACGACGCCGAAGCTGGTGTCCCACAGCCATGTCGGGTCAGGATAGTTCGCACGCCAGAGGTCTACCTTGTAGGACGTGAAGGCGTAGCGGAAGCCACCGTACATGCGGTTGGGGCCGTGCTTCTTCTTCAGCAGGTTGAAGTCCATACCCACACGGAAGTAGGGCGCCGCCGTCTTGTAGGACAATCCCGTCACCTGGTCGTTCATATGTTCACCCTCACCGTAACCCGCCTCGACGATGGGGAACCACTGGTCGTGGAGATTCAGACGCAACGCGCCCTCGTACTGGCCGTAGTCTGACAGCTGACGCTGACAAAAGCCGAAGAGGTCGAACGACACCTGAAAACCACGCATCATGGGTATCGAGTCAGGCTCCAGACGGAACATTTTCAGTTTCAGTCCCTGAGCCTGCATCGACGACGATGCCGTCAGCAGAAGCAGAAGGCTAATCGTGATGCTTGAGAACCAAGTGGAAATGAGGTGTCGAAGCGTCATAATCTACAAAGTTTTTGGATATCACGATCGTGTCGATGGCATGGTGCGTCGAGCGCACGGCCGTCAGACGGTGGAAAAACGAGGCGCTGCAGTCTACGGACTCGAAGTGAGGGATGTCCTCCTTCTTGACAAACACCGTATCGATGGCAAGATAGTTGCTGCCGTTGACCATCAGGAAGCACAGGGTGTCCTCAGGGTGTGAGTAGCTAATCTGGAGCTGGAACTTCGTCAAGCCGATACCGGCGTTGAACAGCAGCGTGTCCTTGCCGTCAGCCCTGCGCGAGAAGACATACATCGTATCGCGCAACGTATCTACCTGTTCATCAGCGGTATACAGGGCGTAAGACGAATAGACCGTGTTCTGGACGGGACAGTCAATAGAGCTACAAGAAGAAATGAGAAACGGGAAATGAGAAATGAGGAATGCTGCCATCAGCACACCTATTCCTTTTCGCAACGTATTGCCTGTATTTATACGGAATTCCTTCATCCCTTCTTTTTCAACATTCATTGATTACTTCTCCTTTTCCGAGTCCTTTAAGATCTCCTCTATCTGGTAGTCATTGCGGCCTGCCGATGAACGGCTGATCAGGTCTCCGACGAACCCCGTCAGGAACAGCTGCGTGCCAATTATCATCATCGTCAAGGCGATGAAGAAGTAAGGCGAATCGGTCACCAGACGCTGGGGGATGTCATGAGCCAGACACCACACTTTACCAGCACCGATAATAAAGGCTGCAACGAAACCGATGAAGAACATGATGGTGCCCAGGAATCCGAAGACGTGCATCGGCTTCTTGCCGAACGTCGACAGGAACCACAGCGTCAGCAAGTCCAGATAGCCGTTGACGAAACGGTTCAAACCCATAAACTTCGACTGTCCGTACTTGCGGGCCTGATGCTGCACCACCTTCTCGCCAATCTTCGAGAATCCGGCCTGCTTGGCGAGATAGGGAATGTAACGGTGCATTTCGCCATAGACCTCAATATTCTTCACCACGGCTTTGCGGTAAGCCTTCAGACCACAGTTGAAATCGTGGAGGTTCTTGATGCCGCTGACCTTACGGGCCGTTGCGTTGAACAGTTTCGTGGGGAGTGTCTTCGACAGCGGGTCGTAGCGTTTCTGCTTGTAGCCACTAACCAGGTCGTAGCCGTCGCTCATAATCATGTTGTACAGGCCGGGAATCTCGTCGGGCGAGTCCTGAAGATCGGCATCCATCGTGATGACCACGTTGCCCTGAGCCTCGGCAAAGCCACAATACAGGGCAGGACTCTTACCGTAGTTACGACGGAACTTGATGCCCTTCACCACATTGGGCTCCTGACGGTGCAGGTCGCTGATAATCTCCCATGAGCGGTCAGTAGAGCCATCGTTGATAAAGATGACCTCGTACGTAAAGTTATTCTCCTTCATCACCCGTGCTATCCATGCGTAGAGCTCGGGGATGGACTCTTCCTCATTATAAAGAGGTATAATTACTGATATATCCATAATTCTCAATTATCCATTGGTGGAGGCAGCTGGCCGGCGCAACAGCGCTGCGATGGGCAACCCCAGGGCAATGCCGAGGGAAATGTTTACTGTTAGCTGGTTAAGCGCGTAGTCGATGGGCCGCAACTCTGTCAGCATCTGCAGACTGTCGTCAGCAGCCTGGGCCATCCCCATCTGATTGAGCGACGAACGAGCCTCCGGTGAGGTCAGCACATCATGCAATGTCTGAATCAGGTAGCCCTGATCCAGAAAGGCGAAATAGGCATACTGCACCAGAGCCAGCAAGACACCGGCATAGAAGAACACCAGGATGACGAACGCCCAACCACGAAGCAGCGAGATGGTGCCGCCACGGTCTACATCGCGGAAACGGCGCAGACGACGGGCCACGAAGAATGGCGTGATGACCATCAGGAGGATGGCCGCCATACCGCAAAGCGGCGCCTTCAGCCCCACAATGTAGCAGGCGAAGCTCGCCGTCCAGAGGAGTGCCACCTGCATGCCATCTACGCGTGCAAAGGCTTTCAGCTGAACATATTCCGCTGGTGTCAAGGATTCCTTTCTTTTATAATTATTAATATCGATATTATTTCAGCCTGCAAAATTACGCATTTTCCCGCATATAGCGGCGCAAGCAAGCATAAAATTAAGTTAAATCAACAAAAAAGCCGCCCGACATCTGTCGGACGGCCATTATTTTCGCCAATAGCTATTAGCTAAAAGCCAAAAGCCATCTTATTTGAGTTCAGCGAGGTACTTAATGGTGCGAACCATCTGAGAAGTGTAAGAGTTCTCATTGTCGTACCAAGCAACAACCTGTACGAGAGAGTTGCCGTCACCGATCTTGCTGACCATGGTCTGGTTAGCGTCGAAGAGCGAACCGAACTTCATACCGATGATGTCGCTAGAAACCAGCTTCTCCTCAGTATAACCGAAGCTCTCGTTGGCAGCAGCCTTCATGGCAGCGTTGATATCCTCAACAGCAACCTCACCCTTCACAACAGCGTGCAGGATAGTGGTAGAACCTGTGGGAGTCGGAACGCGCTGAGCAGCGCCAATCAGCTTACCGTTCAGCTCGGGGATAACGAGACCGATAGCCTTAGCAGCACCAGTAGAGTTAGGAACGATGTTCTGAGCACCGGCACGAGCACGCTGCAGGTCACCCTTGCGCTGAGGACCGTCGAGAATCATCTGGTCGCCAGTGTAAGCGTGAACGGTGGTCATGATACCGCTCTGGATGGGAGCGAAATCGTTCAGAGCCTTGGTCATA
>JAEEQH010000040.1 GCA_016285245.1 Prevotella sp. | reverse complement strand
AGCAGATGATACCCAGCTTTGCTTCCATGTATGAGCAGATTGTTACTGACGAATATAGCCGTGGGCAACTTGACTTGGTGGTGAACCATCTTAGGAAGAATGCGGCAGAGGGAAAGTGCACGCTCTTCCACTGCACAGCGGGCAAGGATAGGACGGGTATCGTCAGTATGGCTCTGCTGAAGTCATACGGTGTCGCCGACGAAGATATCATCCGTGACTACATGCGAACCAACCGCAATGCTTTCTGGCCAACCATCAAGAAATGTCTCGGTGTGCTGATGTTGACCCACAATTGGGAGTTGGTCAAGATATGTTACACATCATTCATGGCACAACATGATTTGATTGAAACGGCAATTAGAAAGTATTGACGATAATTATAGAATTAGAGTTGAATGATACCCTCAATAACGATGCCATAAGGCGAGCTTTGCAGACAATTCTCCTTCTCCGTTGATTATGACGGTGGTGGCGTAAGAAGCGCATTTTTTGTGTTCCGCACTCCCTAAGTTCAAGATAGAAGTGCAATTTTCAGGTAGAGGCGAAGCCAAGACTAATACCTGAAAAACACCGAGGGGTTTGGGGGTGAGCAGCCCCCAAGAGAGGAGAAAGGGAGCTGATTTCAATCTGTATGTCACGGGGACAGGTGAGTGACACGGCCTTCAGCCCATAGGCACTCCGGTTTTAGGGGTTATACATTATTATAATTACAAGGATTCTATCTCTGCGATATACTGCTCAATCTGTTGGCAAAGTAAAGGCAAATCGTTTTGACAGGTGTCCCATACATATCTGGGTTCTGCGCTTTCGCCTGCAAATATACGGACTTTCCGCGAAAGTTCCAAATTTTTGCACCTTTTTGTTGTGTCAGATGTCTTGCCGCGCGTGCAACCGCCGTAAGGGAGCGAAGTAATCCTTACACAAAGAAATCGCTCATGATGGAGCTGATTTAGGAATTATTATTTCGACAAACGTTTGGGGGTTTCGGGAACTTATTGTATCTTTGCGCCAAATATGATTTAATGCTAACATAACGCAAGAGAATATGAAAATGATAACCCGATGGGTGCTGGCCGCCACCCTCGTTTGCGGCGCAAGTGTGTTTACAGCATGTTCGGACGATGACGATCCTGTCGCAGAGAAGGGACAGTTGCTTGAAGTTTACGACGTGCAGGGGAGTGCGGGTAAGGCCCGGCTGACGGTTGACGGTAAGGTGCTGTTCGTCACCGACGTGTTTGTTGGTAAGAACGGCCTCGGCAAGACGGGCGAGGGCGACGGCAAGACCCCCGTCGGCACGCTGCGCCCGCTGACGGCTTTCGGCATCAAGGCCAATCCCGGCACCAAAATGCCCTACATTGACGTGAAGCCCACGACCTATGCCTGCGACGAGGACTGCGAGTACTACAACAAGATTATCGACACCGCCGAGACCAAGCACGAATGCAAGGGCGAGGAGATGTACTCCTACCAGCCGCAGTACAACTACGGCATCGCCACCGACTTCAACAAGGAGTGCATCTATCCCAAGGGTAGTGCCATTTTCATTCACGTGAAAGGCTCGAAGCCCTATACCGGCGGCTGCATTTCGTTCGACGAGGACCGCATGGTGGAGATACTGAAGAACTGCGACATGTCGCTGGTCATCAAAATCAGGGAATAACCACTTCTTTTGTGTTACGGGGAAGAGGTGGTATTATCGCTTGGAAAGATGCCGGATGCCTATTATAGAAAAGAAATGAAAGAAGAACAATATAAACTACTGGTAAGCCAGATAGAAGCACTCATTGACGGCGAGAAGGACATGATAGCCGTTATGAGCAATGTAGCAGCAGCAATCCATCATACAATGGGGTTCTGGTGGACGGGATTCTATCGGGTGGTGGCCGACGAGTTAGTGCTTGGGCCATTCCAAGGCCCTGTCGCTTGTATGCACATCCCATTCGGAAAGGGTGTGTGTGGAACGGCATGGCAACGGGCAGAGACCGTCATCGTGCCTGACGTTGAACAGTTCCCCGGTCATATAGCATGTAGCAGTGAGTCAAAGTCTGAAATCGTCGTACCTGTGTTTGGCAGCAACGGTAAGGTAATGGCGGTACTTGACATTGACAGCGAACACTTGGCGACATTCGATGAGACAGACCGCAAGTACCTGAAGGCCATCTGTAAACTAGTTTCAGAAGACGGATGCCACCAATGAATACAGGTAGCTGCCGCATGTCACCGGTGTGTCACCGGGACAGGTGAGTGACACGACTAAGGGTTATTCGCAGATAGCCAGAGCCAGCAGGTTCATCTGCGTGCATTTCAGACGTTCAGGGCGCCGCAGCGGGGACAGTGGCCCTTCTCCTGGAGCTCGGCGCCGCAGTGGCCGCAGCGGTAGTGGCTGCGGGGCTGACGGCGGTAGCGGCGGAGGGCCCAGACGATGTAGACGGGGAGTAGGAGGTAGCCGACGTAGTACATGGTGAGGACGCTGAAGACGACGTAGACGACGGCACAGGTGGCGACGAGTCCGAGCAGGTAGAGGATGGCCTCGCCGAAGGGCAGGCGGCGGCGCACGTCGTCGAGGGTGGCGACGGCGACGAGGACGGCGGCCCACAGCGAGCAGAGGAAGACGCAGAGCCAGAAGGGCACGGCGTAGGGGTTGAGCGTGGGGTGGTAGTAGAAGTGTCGCCACATCTCGGGGTCGAAGAGCTGGATGCTGCTGTAGAGCGTTGCCGAGGTGGCGACGAGGAGGCATAGGAGGGTGGGGTAGAAGGATGGTATGTCGTTCAGGTGGACAATCTTCGCACGGCGGCGCATGAGGCGTCGCAGGACATAGAGGGCTCCCGTCACGGCGATGATGGCGAGGAAGATGAGCAGGTGGGCGTTGGAGAAGAAGTCGATGAAGGCGGAGATGGGGTCGTCGGGCGAGACGCCGGTGAGCAGCTGGCTCTCGTGTATCCATCCGAGTGTCTCCTCGTCGCGTGCCACCTTCACCCAGATGGAGTCGATGGTGTCGGCAGGGACGGTGACGATGTCGGCGACGACGACGACGTTCTTGCGGTAGAGCTGGAGGGTGTCGACGGGCATATCGATGAGTGCCTCGGCGGGCAGCTGGCGGATGATGGGCAGCGAGTCGGCGCGCACCTGGAAGTTGTAGCCCTCGGTGTAGTGGTGTGTGGAGTAGAAGGAGATGCTGTCTATCTCGGCCTCGCTGAGCGACAAGGCGTCGGGCGTCTGCTGGCCTCGGTTGTAGCAGGAGGTCAGGAGGACGAGGAGAAGGAAGATGGTATTCTTAAGTGAGAATCGCATCAGCATACAGGTTCATTTGACAGTTACGGCAATCGAACTCCAGGCGGAAACGGCGGCCGTCGCCGAGTCGCAGGAAGAGGGGCTCGCGCCACGTGGGGCGTCGTCCACCGTGCTTGGCACAGTAGCCCAGGGCGTAGCGCAGACAGTGGCGGCATTGCATGAGCACGGCGTCTTTTGTGGGGTGCAGCTCGTAGGCCGTCGGATGGTCGACGCCGTAGAAACGGGCGGCAACGTGGTTGGCGATGTTGGAGAGGTGCTTGTCTCGAGGAACGAGTAACGAGGAAGGAGGAACGATATTCGAGGAACGAGGAGCGAGGAGCGAGGAGCGAGAATTGTCAGAGCCTGGAGTATCCTCCTTCCTCGTTACTCGCTCCTCGTTCCTCGATAAAAGCTCAACGAGCTGCCGCCGCATCTCCGCCAGCAGGCTGCTGGGGATGAAGTAGGGGAAGTCGGCTGGGAGGTCGACGGCGGAGCAGGTGTAGGGTGTGCCGCCGAGTTTCGTGAGCTGGCGGACGATGTTGTCGTGCTGCGGCTTCTCGGCCGTCTGGTGGGCGATGGTCATAGAGACGCTGACATCGCTCACGCCGTCGGCGCTGACGCCACGGAGGCGGAAGCCATCGGCGGTGGGCTGCAGGCTTAGCGTGATGGGTATCTTACGCTCGGCGCTGGGCCTGGCCAGCAGACGGTCGAAGGCCTGGTCGCTGTTGCGGTAGAGGCGCAGCCCGGGACGAAGACCCTCGGGCATGTGCTGTGGGTAGAGGCGGTTGCCCTCGGCCCTGTTCACGCGGAAGCCCTGCAGCTGGCGACTGTCGTCGAGGAAGCAGAGGCCGTCGCCATTGGCGAAGGCGGCGGTGCCGGCCACGGTGAACGCGTCGCGCCGCAGCTCCTTGACGGTCCCGACGAACTCGCCCATAGCCTTTGGGGTGTCGAAGCAGGCGATGTCCGGCTGTCGGCCGTGTGCGAAATAGGTGGTGTAGCCGCGGTTGAAGGTCTTCTCGAGGTTGGGGGTGAAGGTGTAGGCGACGCGGCCGCGCGACGCCCGGCGGTAACGGTCGGGATGACGGCGGACGAGGGCGTCGAGGGCCTGGCTGTAGGCGGCTGTGACGTTCTTCACGTAGCCCGCGTCCTTCAGTCGCCCTTCTATCTTGAACGACGTGGCACCGGCCTCGGCCAGCGCCTCGAGGTTCTGGAGCTGGTTCATGTCGCGCAGCGACAGCAGGTGACGGTCGTGCTCCACGACGTGTCCGTCGCTGTCGACGAGGTCGAAGGCCATGCGGCAGAACTGTGCGCACTCGCCGCGGTTGGCGGAGCGGTGGAAGCAGTACTGTGAGGCATAGCAGAGGCCGCTGTAGCTGACGCAGAGGGCGCCGTGGACGAAGACCTCGAGCTCGACGTCGGGCACCGCCTCGTGGATGGTGCGTATCTCGTCGATGGAGAGCTCGCGGGCCAGCACGACGCGGCTGAAGCCGAGGTCGCGAAGCCACGCCACCTTCTCGGCCGTGCGGTTGTCGGTCTGGGTGGAGGCGTGGAGTTTTATCGAGGAAGGAGGAACGAGGAAGGAGGAACGAGGAGAGTGTGGAGAGAGGAGTGCCATGTCCTGGACGAGGATGGCGTCGACGCCGGCCTGTGCCAGTTCGTCGAGCAGGCGGCGGGTGTCGTCGAGCTCATCGTCGTAGATGATGGTGTTGACGGTGACGTAGACCTTGACGCCGTAGGGACGGGCATAGTCGCAGAGCTGGCGGATGTCGTCGACGCTGTTGCCGGCGGCGGCACGGGCACCGAAGCGCTGGGCACCGATGTAGACGGCGTCGGCACCGTGGTCAATGGCGGCTATGCCACATTCCAGGTTCTTGGCGGGAGCCAGCAGTTCGAGGGGAATCAATGCTTAATGCTTAATCGCCGCAGGCGATATCTCTTATCTCTTATCTCTTATCTAATATCATCGATATTATACGGCGTCTCCTGATAGACGTAGTAGTTGATCCAGTTGGCGTAGAGCAGGTTGGCATGGGCGCGCCACGTCACCACCGGCGGCTGCGAGGGGTCGTTGTGTCGATAGTAGTTGCGTGGAACGGCAACGTCCTTGCGCACGTCCTTGTCACGACGGTACTCGCGGTCGAGGGTGTCGGGGGCATACTCCAGGTGGCCGGTGATGAAGAACTCGCGGCCTTCGCGAGCCATGACCATGCTGACGCCGCAGTCGGGCGACTCGGCAATGAGCTTCAGGTCGGGGTTGGCCAGGATGTCCTCGCGGTGGAGCTCGGTATGGCGGCTGTGGGGCATCTGGAAGACGTCGTCGAAGCCTCGGAAGATGGGCAGCTGGGGATCGAGGGTGTACTGCGGGAAGATGCCGAACATCTTCTGCGGCAGCGGGTACTTGGGAATGCCGTAATGGTAGTAGAGCCCGGCCTGTGCCGCCCAACATATATATAAGGTACTCGTGACGTGCGTGCGTGCCCACGCGAAAATCTCCTTCATCTCCTCCCAGTAGCCGACGTCCTCGAACTCCAGCTGCTCGACGGGAGCGCCGGTGATGATCATTCCGTCGAACTTCTCGGTCTTCATCTCCTCGAAGGCACGGTAGAACATCATCATGTGCTCGATGGGCGTGTTCTTCGGCGTGTGGCTCTTGAGCTTCATGAAACTGATCTCCAGCTGCAGCGGGGTGTTCGAGAGCAGCCGCACGAGGTCGGTCTCGGTGGTAATCTTCAGCGGCATCAGGTTCAGAATGACGATGCGCAGGGGGCGTATATCCTGAGTGTGTGCCCTTGTGTCGTCCATGACGAAGATATTCTCGCGCTTGAGAATGTCGATGGCCGGCAAGCGGTCTGGTAGTCGTAATGGCATATTTCTATCCTTTCTCTAAATGTTTGCGGTTATCTTTCTCTAAAATGCTTGCGGGGTTATACAATCTTGATGACCGTGGCCGAGACGTTGTCGAAGCCGCCGGCCAGTTCGGCGGCCTTGCAGAGCTTTGAGGCGTCGGCGCCGTTCTCCAGGAGGCTGAGCACCTCGAGGTCGGTGAGCATATCCGTCAGTCCGTCGCTACAGAGCATCAGCACGTCGCCGGGAGTCACCTCGGCGGTGCATTGTACCATGTCGACGAACGACGTCTTGCAGCCGCCGCCGATGCAGTTGGTGATGACGTTCGAGTGCTGGCCCGAGCCGGTGAGGTTGCTCAGGGAGTGGTCGGTGGTGAGCTGCTGCAGGGCGGTGCCGTGGAGCCGGTAGAGGCGGCTGTCGCCACAGTTCATCCAGTAGTAGTGGTCGTTGTAGAAGGCCAGGGCGACGAGTGTCGTCCCCATGCCGGCATAGCGTGGCTCTACGCGTCCCTTGGAGTCGATGATGTTGTTCATGGACTCGAGCCACTCGAAGATGGCCTCGTTGAAGTCCTCGACGCCGAGAGTCGCAGGGAGGTCGCTGAAGTAGTACTGCAGGTTGTGAAGCACATCGCTGCTGGCCACCTCGCCGCTGCTGTGTCCTCCCATGCCGTCGGCGAGCGCTATGAGGTAGCGGTCGCTGTCGGCGGTGTCGACCATTGTCCAGTAGCTGTTGTTCCTGATGAACTTGTCGCCCACCAGGATCATGTCTTCGTTGTTATGCCTGACACAGCCCACGTAGCTGGCGGCCGAAATGCTGAGTTTCATAGATACGTTTTCAATATAAAGGTTTAGTTGACGCCTACCTGCAGGTTGATGTTCGCGATGGTGAGGATGTCGCCGTTGCGCAGGGCCATCTCAACGTCGGGCTGCAGGGAGTGCTGGTTTAGTTTCGTTCCATTGGAGGAGTGCTTGTCGACGATGCACCAGCCCGAGCCGGCATTGTACTTCAGCTGGGCATGGACGCCGGAGACGTACATGTGCTGGGCGAAGTACTGCGTGTAGGGGCCCTGGCGGCGGCCTATGACGGCGCCGTTGATGCCCTGGAAGTGGATGTTCAGACTGGTGTTGTAGAGTGTCAGCACGGGAATGCCGTTGGGCGATGCCTTAGCCTGCGGTGAGCTGACGGGACTCGTCGTGCCGATGCTCTGCGAGAGGCTCGACGAGATGAACGACGCGTAGCCTGTACGCTCGCCCATACGCTGGTACTCCTCGGGGGTAATCATCATGCCGCCACACTGTGTACAACGGCGGCCGATGCCCACCCTTCCGCATTTGTTGCAGAAGAGCAGCGCCTGGCCACACTGGTCGCAGTAGTGGCTGTCGTCTTCGATTTCTTCTTTACAGTTCGGACAAATGATCATTCTGTATCGGGTATATCTTCTGGTAATATCAATTGATAGCTCTCTTTGGTCACCTCGGCAGGCGGCAGCTGCGAGACGCGCTGCGACAGCTGCTGGACCGTCTGGTCGAGGAGCTTACGCATCTCACGCGCATTGCCGAAGGAGGCGTCCTTCGTCATCACCATCTTGTAGATGACGTTCAGCGCCTTGAACTCCGCCGTCGGCGAGAGGGTGTACTGCTCCTTCTGTGCCATCTGCTTGAAGATGGCCAGCAGCTCGTCCTCGTTGTAGTCGTCGATGTGCAGCTTGTGCGTGAAACGGCTGGCGAGACCGGCGTTCATCTGCATGAACTCGTCCATCTTGTCCTTGTAGCCGGCGGCGATGACGACGAACTTCCCGCGGTCGTCCTCCATGCGCTTCATCAGCGTGTCGATGGCCTCCTTGCCGTATTGGTCGTTCTGGTCCGAGAGGGTGTAGGCCTCGTCGATGAACAGGATGCCGCCGATGGCCTTGTCGCAGATGTTGTTGACAATCTTCGGCGTCTCGCCCAGGTACTTGCCCACGAGGGTGGCACGGCTGGCCTCCAGCACACGGCTGGTGGGGAGGATGTCCATGGCGTTGAGCACCTCGCCCATCTTGCGCGCTATCGACGTCTTGCCCGTGCCGGGATTGCCCGTCAGCACGAAGTTCATCACCATCTGCTGGACGTTGCCGGCACCCATGGCGGCGCGCTGCTTCATGAACATACTCTGCACGGCCAGACGGCGGATGGAGTTCTTCACCGTACGCATACCGATGAACTCGTCGAGCTCGTTGAGCACCTCGTCCAGCGGACGCGCCTTCTCGCTCTGCGCCATCGGCAGGTCGTCGGCGGTGATGTGGTACATATCCTCCTCCTTGAAGCCCGGCTGTCTCATGAGTCCCACGAGACGCTGGCTCTGGCGCTCGACTGTCTCGTCGAAGATGCGGCGTGCCTCGCGGGCATTACCGAAGTTCTTGTCGCGCCTGAGGTACAGCTGCTCGAACTGCCGGTGTATGGCGGACTCGGTGTTGCTGTCGACGACGAAGTTCTTGGCGGTGGCGAGGTTCAGGAAGATCTTCGTCAGCTCGTCGGGGGTATAGTCGTCGAAGTGTATGGTCTGTGTGAAACGGCTCTTCAGGCCAGGGTTCGAGTCGATGAAGTCGTGCATCTGGTCGGTATATCCGGCAACGATGCAGACGAACTTCCCACGGTCGTCCTCCAGTCGCTTTAGCAGCGTGTCGATAGCTTCGGCACCGAAGGTGTCGCCGTCGTTGGAGCGCAGCGTGTAGGCCTCGTCGATGAACAGCACGCCGCCGAGGGCGGTGTCGATGAGCTGGTTCGTCTTGATGGCCGTCTGACCGCTGTAGCCTGCCACGAGCTTCGCACGGTCGGCCTCGACGAGCTGGCCGCGGCTGACGATGCCCAGCGTCCTGAAGACGTCGGCCATGATGCGTGCCACGGTGGTCTTGCCCGTGCCGGGGTTGCCGGTGAAGACGTAGTGCTTGCCCTGGAAGGTGTTGTTCTCGCCACGCCGTATTTGGAGGTTCAGGAAGGCGGCGAGGTTCGAGATCTCCTTCTTCACCGACGCCAGTCCGACAAGTCCGTCGAGCTTCTTCAGGCAGTCCTCGTAGTCGACGGCCTTCGGCGGCTCGTAGGGGATGTCCTCGTCCTCGATGGTCATCAGCTGCTCGTTCGACATCGTCGAGATGTTGCCGTACTGCAGACGCTGGGCCTGCTTCTTGCATATCTGGTCGAAGAGCGTGCGCATGGTGCGGCCGTTGGCGAAGTCCTTGTCGCGCGACTCGTACATCTGCTTGATGCAGAGGCGCGTCTTCGCCTCGGCCTGCTCCGAGAAGATGTACTGCTTCTCGCGGGCAAAGACGAGCATGATCTGGTAGAGCTGGTCGGGGGTGTAGTCGTCGAGGTTCAGGAAGTAGTTGAAGCGGCTCTTGAAACCGGGGTTCACGCGGAACAGGTTGTCCATCTCCGTGCGGTAGCCGGCGGCGATGACGACGAACTTCCCGCGGTCGTCCTCCATGCGTTTCATCAGCTTCTCCAGCGCCTGGGCACCCTGGTTGTCGCGGTCGCCGGCCTGACTGACGGGTGCCAGCGTGTAGGCCTCGTCGATAAAGAGGATGCCGCCCAGCGCCTTGTCGCACAGACGGTCGACGACCTTCGGCGTCTCGCCCTGGTAGGGGCTGACCATCTTCGCACGGTCGACTTCCACGACATGACCGCTGTCCAGGTAGCCGATGGCCGCCAGGATCTCGCCCATCTTGCGGGCGATGGTGGTCTTGCCGGTGCCGGGGTTGCCGGTGAGGATGATGTGCATCGACATCTTCTGCTGCTCGCCCAGTCCGCGCTCGGCACGCTGGACGCTGTTCTGCACGGCGTAGGCAATCTCACGGACGGCGTGCTTCACCTCGTCCATGCCGATGAACTTGTCCATGTCGCCGAGGATGTCGTCGAGCGACCGCTCCTCGGGGACGTAGCCCTGGATGTCGTCCTTCTCCACCTGGGTAGCGTCGGCACCGCGGCTGATGAAGGCTGTGAAGATGTCCTCGGCGGTCTTCATCGCCACGTGGGCATTGCCGAAGGTGTCGTCCTTCATCTTGATCTGGTACTTGAAGTAGCGCTGCAGCTGCTTGTCGGCCTCGGGCGAGAAGGTGGTGATGCCATACTTCACGCGGAGCTCGAGCTTCGTGATGTCGCAGAGCTCCTGGTAGCCCGGTGTCGCCAGGCGGAAGGTGTACTTGAAGCGGTTCTTCACCGCGGGGTTGCTCTCAAGGAAGTCCTCCAGGCCCTTCGGCAGGCCGGCCATGATGACGATGGGGTTGTCGTCCCACTTGTCCATCTCGACGAACAGCTTGTCCAGGGGGTTCACCTGGTTCGAGTATTTGTCGGGCAGCAGCTTCTGCACGTTGTCGAAGAAGAGGATGCCGCCGCGCGCCTTCTTGATGTTGTCCTCCCACTTGTCGACGAAGCGCGAGTAGTCCACGGCGTCGACCACCGTCAGCTTCGCCTTCTCGATAATCTTGTTCTGATAGAAGTAGTCGCGGAGAATCTCGGCCAGCGCCGTTTTGCCCGTGCCCGTCTCGCCGATGATGATGGCGTTGACGGAGAGGCGCACGTTGGCGATGTCCTTGCGTGAGCGGAGGTAGGTGTAGGTGTCGACGATGGTCTTGAGCTGCGACTTCACCTCGGTGAGTCCTACGAGCTTGTCGAGCACGTTCTGCCCCACCAGCGGCCTGCCGCACCACTTACAGAACTTAGCGATGCTGCGGTTCTCCTTATGACAATGTTCGCAAATCATTCCACGTCTTTTTCTAATTGTTTCAGCACTTTATGTGGCTGCAGCTTCCAGTTGTTGTCCAGGTACGGGTTGCGCACGTTGAGCAGACTGGGGCTGAAGACGACGAACTCGGCCACCATGACGGCGACGAGGGTGCTCCAAAGAATATAATGTATGACGGACTCGCCGCTAATGGAGTGTATCTGGTCCGTGACGTCGTCGAGGACGGCGAACTTCGAGCCCTTGTACTTGTACGACTTCGTCTTGAAGGTGTAGTAGAGGGGCTCGAGCAGCGACGACTTAATGTCGTCGTCAAAGACCTCGCCGATGATCTTGTTGTCAGCTTTCTGGTCGCCGCGGAAGTCCGTCAGGTGGCAGATGAGCATATAGACGAGCGTCATCAGGACAATGCCGAAGTTGAACATTCCCGGTATATGTGCGTTGAGGTATTGCAGAATGAGTATTGGGAAGATGCTCGACAGGGCGCCGAGCAGTCCGAACAGTAGTGACATGACGAAGCCGAAGCCGCGGAAGTAGGCTCTCAGGGCGGCGATGAGCAGCGTCATGCCGCCGAGCGGTATGCCGATGGTGATGAACGAGTGGCGCAGCAGGAAGTCGCGTCCCGTGACGCCGAAGATGAGCACCAGGAGCATCCACAGTCCCGACAGTCCGTAGAAGATGTAGCGCCACGTCTTCTCCTTGCGGCGGGCACGCTCCCAGCTGGTCTTCACGGCATTCATCTTGTCGTCGGTCTCCTTGCGGGCAGCCACCAGGCGCTTGTAGTAGCGCTGGTTCTTGTCGAACGTTCCCAGCGCCATCACCCAGTCCTCCAGGGAGTGCTCGTAGCTGTACTCCTGGGTGAATTCGGCATCGGGGTTCTCGTGGTAGAAGACGGAGAGCCACTGTGCGAAATAGCCGTTGCGCATCTCGTTGCGTATCTGGGCGGTGTTGGACGGGTCTATTTTGAGACCGTTCGTCAGCTCCGTGCCGTCGGGCAGCAGGTAGGTGGGCTTCACGCCGAGCATACAGCAGAAGCGGTAGACGGCCGTGGGGATGTCGTAGGCGCTGAGGCGGTCGCGGTTCTCCTCCGACTTCATGTCGAAGCAATGGCTCTGTGCTCCCAGCTCCTTCATCCAGCCGTGCAGCTGTGCGAAGTAGGCGAAGCGGCCGTCGGGGGCGGTGATGTCCTCCATCTCCTTGCTGAAGTCCTCGGCGCTGAGGTGCTCGGCGTTCTTCAGCCGTTCCTTCAGCAGCTGTCCCACCTTCTCGGGGGTGTCGGCCAGGCGCAGGTCGTAGGCGGCGTTACGGTCGAGGTTGTAGAGCACTTTGTAGGCCAGCGTCATGGAGAAAGGCTGTCCCTGTGTCATGATGCGCAGGCTTTCGCAGGCCATCATGTCCTCGTGGCTGTACATCCACGACAGCAGGCGTCCGTCCGTCAGGCTGAGCCAGGCGTCCTCCGAGGGCTCGCCGTATCCGAAGTAGTGTACAATCTGCTTCAGCGTCGACGACGGTCCTTTCGTCAGGAAGGGTATCTCGGGGTCCATCTCGAACACCGTCTTCATGACGGCCTTGCGCGTCTCGTCGGGCTTCGACGCATCGAGGTTGGTGAAGTAGGAGCGCAGGCGGTTGACGTCACATCGGGTGTGTGTCTCGAGATAGATGAACAGGTTGTCGTTGGGGTTCTTCAGCAGCATGCCGTACTGCTCCTGGTAGCTCAGCACGGAAATGGCGATGGTGTGGATGTCGTCGCAGAGCGTGCCGCGGATGTCCTTGTACGGGTAGGTGGGCTCCATCGTGTAGACGCTGGCCATGAGGCCGGCGTGCTGGTCTACGGGGTAGCGGTTCACGATGATGTCCTTCACGGCGACGGCCAGCTTCTGGTTGCCGCATGACTCCAGCCATTGGGTGATGCGTCCGTTATAGAGGTAGCCGATGGCGAGGCGCTCGTTGTCGAGCAGCAGGGGTATCAGCTCGTGGACGTTGTCGGCGACGAGGTTGCGCTCGGGGTCGACGATGAAGCTCTTGTATTTCAGGAAGGGCGACGAGAGGTCTACCTTCACGTCCTCGCCCTTGAACCAGCGCTCCACCTCGTCGTAGCCCCAGCGGCTCTGGGGGTTGACGGCGGTCAGTCCCTGGACGATGGTCTTCACCTTCTCGGGCAGCTCGTTGAGGCGTGGCAGTCGTCCCTCGTTCTTCTGGCGCATCATGGTACGCTCGTTCGAGCTCAGCGGGTTCTCGCCGAGCCATAGTGCGAAGAGGGTGATGCCCAGCGAGTAGAAGTCGGCCGCCGGCGTGATCTCCACGACGCCGTCGATGACGTCCGAATACATCTCCGGGGCGGCATAGATGGGTGTGCGGGCTTGTGACGTGCGGTGTGACTTGCCGTCGTTCTCCAGCATACTCGATATGCCGAAGTCGCCCAGCACCAGCTCCTGGTGGTCGCTGTTGCGGAAGAAGAAGTTCGAAGGCTTGATGTCCTTGTGCAGGATATTGTAGTTGTGGCAGTAGGCCAGGGCGGCGGCGCCTTGCAGGGCAATGCGGCGGAACTGGTCCATGTCGCCGTTCACGCGGTAGTTGCTCAGCGTGCCTCCTGCGAGGTACTCCATCAGCTCGTAGTAGCGGTGCTTGCTGTCGACGTAGGTCTTGCCGAAGTCGTAGAGCCTGACGATCATCTCAAAGTGGAAGGTACGGATGACCTGCAGCATCTTCTTGTTGACGTCGAAGTTGGGGTAGTACACCTTCAGCACATAGGGCTTCTCCTCGTGCTCCACGAGGAATACCTGTGCCTCGCCGGAGTTGTCGCTCAGGCACTCCAGGTTGCGGTACTCCACGCCTTTGAGCATGAAGCTGCCGCTGTCCTCGGCGGTGACACCCTCCTCCTGTTGGGTTCTCAGGGTCTGCGACAGGTCGGGCTCGTGCTCGCCCTTGACGACACGCACGGTGCGTAGTGTTTCGTTTTCTAACGGTTTATCTGTCATGACTTGCGTCCTCTATCGTTTACTTGTATGACTTGCGTCCTCAATCGTTTACTTATCGTCCTTGATCTCTTGTTTGTTGTTCTTGCCTAGGATGACCCACTTGCCACCCATCTGCGGCTTCGCACAGCCACAGGGGCTGCTGTGCATGGCGTGCTTGAAGTTGCACACCCACGCCAGCCGGACGCCCAGCGGCTTCTGGGCCATGGCGTAGTTACGCGCCTTCACCGGCGACGGCATCGGCGGTATCGCCATGCCTTCCAGCAGTCGGGTGAGCTGCTCGATGTGGGCTTCCTTCTCGCGGGTGAGCTCCTCCTTCGACTTCCGTTTCTCCGTCACGGGCTTGATGTCCTCGGTGGGTGTGCCGCGGTCGTTGGCCAGGAGCATCAGCACCCGTTGGCGCAACTGCTCGTTCTGCTGGTCGCGAACGAGGTCGCGCTCCGAGGTGTAAGGCACCTGCATCAGGAGGTTCTCGTACTCGCGGGCCAGCCGGATGAGCTCCTGGTAGTCCGGGCGTTGCTTCATCTCGGCCACCATCTGGCGTGCCTCGTCCGTCAGGGCCGTTCCGCATTGCTTGCAGAAGGCGAAGTCGTTCAGCGTACGGCACGTCGGGCAGACGATGCCGCCACGGGGACTGCCGCACTCGGGACAGTAGGCCTCCGAGCCGTAGAGTGGGGCGCCGCAGAACGAGCAGACGTCGGTTCTAATATAATGGTGGCAGACCTCGCAGAAGTCTGCTTCGGGGTCTATCTCACTACCGCAGTTGGGGCACGCCCCCATACGCAGCGGCTTGCCACACGACTGGCAGAACATCGCTGTCGGCTCGTTCACCGTGCCGCAGAAAGGGCAGGCGACGCCCTCGGCCGTCTGCACGGCGGCCTGCGTCTGTACGTTGTTCTCCATCTGGGGTTGTTCTCTGACGAGCTCTTCGCGCTGCTGTGTCAGCTCCTCGCCAGCCGTGGGTTGTCCAGGTCTTATTGTAGTATCTTCAGCCATAAGGTTGTTAGTTTTTTCACAATGATTGCGCAAAGATACGAAAAAAATGTTATTCGCAAAAAAAAACCGCCGTAAATTTATATTTACGACGGCATTTTCGTTGTTTATGCAAATTTTTGCGTATGTTTTTACCACAGTTGGAGGCGTTTTTCCTTCGGAAGATACATCTGGTCGCCTTCCTTCACGCCGAAGGCCTCGTACCACGCATCGATGTGGGGTAGGGCACCGTTCACGCGCCAGCGGCCCAGCGAGTGGGGGTCGCTCTTCGTGCGGTTGCGGATCTCGGCCTCGGTGATGTTGCCTGCCCACACGCCGGCGTAGGCCAGGAAGAAGCGCTGGTCGGCGGTCAGTCCGTCGACGACGGGCAGCTGCTGGTTCTTCGTGGCGTTCTTGTAGGCAGCCCATGCCACTTGCAGTCCACCGTGGTCAGCGAGGTTCTCGCCGAGCGTCAGCCGGCCGTTGGCCTTGAGGTCGGGGAGCACGTCGATGGCCGAGAAGAAGTCGGCATACTTGTCGGTACGTTCTGTAAAGTTCTTTCCGTCCGATTCCTTCCACCAGTCGTGCATATTTCCGTCCTTGTCGAACTGGCGTCCCTGGTCGTCGAAACCGTGGGTCATCTCGTGGCCTATCACCACGCCGATGGCACCATAGTTAAAGGCGTCGTCGGCAGTCATGTCGAAGAACGGAACTTGCAGAATACCAGCGGGAAAGCAGATTTCGTTCGTGGTAGGGTTATAGTAGGCGTTGACCGTCTGCGGCGTCATGTACCAGTCGTCGATGTCGACGGGCTTGCCGGCGGTATGGTCAATGTAGTACCAGTTCCAGAACTTGCCTACCTCGAGCATATTCTCATAGTAAGATTTTTTCGGGTCTATCACGAGGCGGCTCATGTCTATCCACTTGTCGGGATAGCCCACCTTCACGTAGAACGTGCTGAGCTTCAGCAGGGCATTCACCTTCGTCGAGTCGTCCATCCAGTCCTGGGCGGCGATGCGCTCGCCGAGGGCTATCTGCAGGTTCTTCACCAGGCGCTGCATACGCTCCTTGGCGGCAGCGGGGAAGTACTTCTCCACGTAGATCTTACCTAAGGCCTGACCCATGGCACCCTGGACGGCGGTGGTGGCACGGCGCCACAGCGGGTGGTCCTCTTTGCGGCCCGACATCGTGCGGCCGAAGAAGTCGAAGTTGGCCTCGCGCAGCTCGTCGGTCAGACGGCTGGCAGCCTCGACGATGACACCCCATTCCATGTAGTCACGATACTCGGCGGGCTTCATCTTCGACACCAGCGCCTCGGCACCGGCCATGAAGGCGGGCTGGCCGACGACCAGCTCCTGCATGTACTTCGACTCCAGGCCCTGGGCGTTCATCACCTCCTCCAGGCGCAGGTGCGGGTACAGCCTCTGGAACTCCGCCAGCGTCGTCTTGTTGTAGTTAGCCTGCGGGTCGCGCAGCTCCGTGCGGCTCTTCGACACCTTGGCCAGCGCCAGCTCCAGACGCCAGACGTTCTGCATCTTCTTCGTGGCCTGGCTCTTCGAGAAGCCGAAGAGCTGGAACATCCTGACGATGTGCTTCTTGTAGGCCTCGCGGATCTTCGTCGTGGCCTCGTCGGTCTCCAGGTAGTAGTCCTTCTGGCCGAGTGTCAGTCCACCCTGGTTGACGCTGAGGATGTTCTGCGAGGCGTTCTTCTCGTCGGCACCCATGCCGGCACGGACGAACTGCATATCGCCGTAGGGGGCCATCGTCAGCTGGACGTCGTTCAGCTGCTTGATGGTCTTCGCGGCCTCGAGCTTCTTGATGAGCGGCATGACGGGTGCCAGACCCTCCTGCTCGCGGCGGGCGGAGTCCATGGCCAGCTTGTAGAGGTCGCTGAGCTTGCGCTCCGTGGTGCCCTCGGCGTAGGTCTTCTCCAGCAGCTCCTTCAGGATGCCGTTGATGCGCTTGTTGTTGTCCTCGGCCAGACGGTCGAAGCTGCCGAAGCGCGAATAGGCGGCGGGTAGGGGGTTGGCCTTCATCCAACCGCCGCAGGCGTACTCGTAGAAATCGTCGCCAGCCTTCACGCTGGTGTTCATGTCGGCGGGGCTGATGCCCGACCGCAGCTGTGCCGTCGCTGTGACGGCCATGGTAGCTAATGCCATGATTGTCAATAATTTCCTTTTCATATTTTTCAATGCTTAATGCTTAATGCTTCCAGTTCTTCCGAGAGTTCAAAGAAACGCTCGGTCTCTTCGTCGAGCTGCCGCTTCGTGTCGGTATACTCCGTGACGAGGGTCATGTCCGAGGCGTTCTTCGGGTCGCAGAGCAGCTCGTCGAGCTCCTTCAGCCGTGCTTCCATCTGTTCTATCTTCTTCTCGCTCTCCTTCACCGCCTTCTCGGCCTTGTTCAGCCGTTTCTGCTGCTCCTTGTGCTCGGCGTAGCTCTGTTTGTTCGAGGAAGAAAGAACATCGTTCCTCGTTCCTCCTTCCTCGTTCCTCGAAGAAAGAACATCGTTCCTCGTTACTCGTTCCTCGTTCCTCGAAGAAAGAACCTCGTTCCTCGAAGAAAGAACCTCGTTCCTCGAAGAAAGAACATCGTTCCTCGAAGAAAGTATCCTCTCTCCTCTCTCTATCCAATCATAGATTCCTCCCAGGTATTCGCGCACCTTGCCGCCACCGAACTCGTAGACCTTTGTCACGAGACCGTCCAGGAATTCGCGGTCGTGGCTGACGATGATGGCGGTGCCGTCGAACGCCTTGATGGCCTCCTTCAGCACGTCCTTCGACGCCATGTCCAGGTGGTTCGTGGGCTCGTCGAGGATGAGCAGATTCACGGGCTCCAGCAGCAGACGGATCATCGCCAGACGGCTGCGCTCGCCGCCGCTGAGCACCTTTACGCGCTTGTCGGAGGCCTCGCCGCCGAACATGAAGGCGCCGAGGATGTCCTTAATCTTCAGGCGCACCTCGCCGCGGGCCACGCGGTCGATAGTGTCGAAGACGGTGAGGCTCTCGTCCAGCAGCTGTGCCTGATTCTGTGCGAAGTAGCCTATCTGCACGTTGTGGCCCACCTTCAGGTTGCCGTCGAAGGGTATCTCGCCCATGATGCACTTCACCAGGGTGGACTTTCCCTCGCCGTTCTTGCCGACGAAGGCCACTTTCTCGCCGCGCTTGATGGTCAAATTGACGTGGGAGAAGACCTCTTTTGTATTCTCCTTACTCGTTCCTCGTTCCTCCTTCCTCGAAATCTGATAGGCCTTGCGTACCTCCTCGCAGATAATCGGGTAGTCGCCGCTCCTGAGGCAGGGCGGGAACTTCAGGTGCATGGCGGAGTTGTCGACCTCGTCGACCTCGATGGGCACGATCTTCTCCAGCTGCTTCACCTTCTGCTGCACCTGCACGGCCTTCGTAGCCTTGTAGCGGAAGCGCTCGATGAAGTCCTTCATCTCGGCTATCTCCTTCTGCTGGTTCTCGTAGGCACGCAGCTGCTGTTCGCGACGCTCCTGGCGCAGGACGACGTACTCGTTGTACTTCACCTTATAGTCTATGACGCGTCCGCACGAGATCTCCAGCGTGCGGTTCGACACATTATTAATGAACGCGCGGTCGTGGCTCACCAGCACCACGGCGGCTGCCGACTGTGCCAGCCATTGCTCGAGCCATTGTATGGACTCGATGTCCAGGTGGTTCGTGGGCTCGTCGAGCAGCAGCACGTCGGGGCGCATGAGCAGGATCTTCGCCAGCTCTATTCGCATACGCCAGCCGCCTGAGAACTCACTCGTGGGCCGCTCGAAGTCGGTACGCTCGAAGCCCAGTCCCGTCAGGGTGCGCTCCAGCTCGGCCTCGCGGCTCTCGGCGCCCATCATCAGCAGACGCTCGTGCTCGGTGGTGTAACGCTCCACCAGCGCCATGTAGTCGTCGCTCTCGTAGTCCGTACGCTCGGCCATCTCGCGCTCCAGGCGCTCCACGTGCTCCTTCATCGCCGTGAGGTTGGCGAAGGCCTTCTGCGCCTCCTCGCGGACGGTCGTCGAGTCCTGTAGGTTCATCACCTGCGGCAGGTATCCGACCACGGTGTCCGTGGGGACGCTGACCGTGCCTGTCGTCGGCCGCTGCTGGCCGCAGAGCACCTTCAGCAACGTCGATTTCCCCGCGCCGTTCTTGCCGACGAGGGCAATACGGTCGCGGGGATTGACGACGAACGAGGCGTCCTGGAACAGGGGCTTGACGCCGAATTCTATTTTTAGTCCTTCTACTGAAATCATTTCCTTTCGCTAAGAGCCTGCAAAGGTACTGCTTATTTCGGACAATACCAAATAAACCCCTCGAAAAAACGATTTCAACACCTTCAGTCGTTATTTCATCCAGGTGATCAGCCCGCCTCCCGAGCTCCGAGTGCCGGCCTGCCACGGGGCTATGCTGCGGGTCTTCATCTCGCCGTCAGCCTCGAACTCGATGACCATCGTGTAGGAGTTGCTGTTGTTCTTGACGTACACGAAGTCCTGCGTCGGCGTCGTGGTGGAGTAGTTGATCATCTTCTCGGTCAGCGACTTGAACACCACGCCGTTGCCCACGTTGCCGCTGAAGACGAAGCGCGACTTGCCGCCGTTGTTGTACGTGCTCTGGTTCTTCTGCCAGTCGACGTTGGTGACGCTGATGTCCACTTTGTCGCTCTTCTGGTACACGCCGGGCGAGGTGAAGTCTATGTACAGGTCGTTATAGACATAAGTCGACTGCAGCTCTTCTATCGAGCAGTCGGTGAACCTGTCGCAGAAGCCGATGATGTCGAACGTGATGCCGTTCAGGAACTCGTCGTCCTTTTTCTTGCTCTGGTCCTTGTCGGTATAGTTGTTCGTCGCCGTCACTTGGACGATGTCCTGGTTCTGCGTGAACTTGATGCCCGAGGCGGGGAACGTCTGCTTATACTCCTTCTGGACCGCCTGCTTGCCGCTCTCCTGCATCATGGCGTTGGCCGTGACCTCGATGGAGGTGATCTTGCCCATCGTGATGACGCCCGGCACGGTCTCGCCGGCTTCCTGGGTGATGCTGATGGGGAAGCTCGCAATCTCGCTCATCGGCGGATTGGCGGCATTCGAACTGGTCATATAGCAGGTGACGGTACAGGTGCGCGGCTTGCCGGTGGTGTTCTCCTTGGCGGTAATGTCCATGTAGTCGGTCTCCTTAAAGGACACGCTAATCCACGCCTGGCCTTCGTCGCTGACGCCGTAGCCGCCGCGGGTGTAGTCACCCATGTTGACGCTGACGCGCAGCGTCTCGCCCTCGGCCTTGAAGGTGAGCTTCGTGGGGCTGACGCCTGCCTCCTCCTTCAGCTGGGCGTACTGCGTGAACTTCACGGTATACGTGGCCACGGGCTTCGCCTCGTCGCCCTTGTCGTTGTAGCCCTCGAGCACCACCGAGCCGCTGCGGTCCTTGCCGGTGTCGTTGGCCGTGGCGGTCACCTTGAGCGTGATGCTCGTGCCGGCGGTGGTCATCTCAACTTTGAACCACTTCTCCTGCTTCGGGACGCGGTGTTTCACGTACTTGCAGTTCGTCAGCACGGTGGCCGTCTCGTAGTCGCCCTTGCCGTCAATCTCTAGCACGTCGGGGTTGGTGTTGAGGTAGGGCTTCTGCTCGCCCTTGACGGTGACGGTGTTGTAGCCTTCCTCGGCCGTGAACTTCTTCGTCAGGCGCTTGCCGTCAGCGTCGACGATGGTGATGGTCTTGCTGCCCGGTGTCGTCGACACGGTGACCACGCCCTGGTCGTTGGGCTTTCCCAGCACGGGCTCGCCCGTCTTGTCGTCGGTGACGATGACCAGCTTGATGTTGGCCTTGAAGTCGGTGTAGATGTCTATGAGTGCCGACTTGTCGGCCTTGGCTATCTTGTCCAGCTTCTGCTTGCCGGCCTCCGTGGTGCCGTCGGTCTTCGCCACCTCCTCGGCAGTCATCTTCTTGGCAATGTCGTCGCAGATGTACTCCGTCAGGTCCTTGAGCACCTCGTCGCTCAGCTCGTCGCCCAGGGCGTCGCCAATGGCACTCTTGATGTCGCCCGATATCTGGCCCACGATGTACGAGTTCCAGCCCTGCCAGTCGGGCTTGCCCTGCAGCGTCTTGCCCGCCAGCTTCAGGAACTCCAGCTTGTTCTTGATGGCGTCGCCAAACTCGATAATCTTGCTGCCGTAGCCGCCAGCCAGCTTGTCGATGCCCGAGAAATATAATTCGCCGGCGGCCACAGCCACCTTGCTGCTCACGCGGTAGGCCGACTTGCCGTACTCGGCGTTGCCCGTGAAGGCATGATAGGCATAGTCGTTGGCGCGGCCCTCCTCCAGGATGCCCTTGTCGCGCCAGATGTGGCTGATGTTCACCGCGTAGGCGTTCAGCTCGCCGTTGTTCAGCTTCTGGAAGAAGTCGCGCGCATCCTTGGCGCCGATGGCCTTCGCCTTGTCCGGCTCCTGGCTGACGTACAGCTTGTAGAGCTGCTCCTGCGCCTGGTTGTCGTACTGTCCCGCCTTCGCCATCTTCGACAGGTTGTCCTGAATCTCCTGCTGAGCACGCTTGCCCTCCTCGCCGCCGGCGGTGAAGATAGCCTTCAGGTTACCTATTATACTGCGCGTGGTGGGCTTCATCAGACTCGACGCCTCCAGCCGGTTGATGGCAGCCAGGTACTTCTCCTCGTTGGCCATCAGTCGCGTGAACGCCTCGACGGCAGGGTCGTAGTTCGACTTCTTGCCGTTGCCGCAGAACAGTTTGTCGCCCTCGAAGTTGTTGCTGAGCATCTTGATGAAATCCAGTCGTATATACTCCACCTTCACGTAGAGGTCCGTGAGCATCAGCAGGTCGTCGTCCGTGATGTCCTTATCGCTCACCCAGGTGTCGCCACCGCTCTCGGGCACGGGAACAAACGTCTCGCCGCCGCCCTCGCTCTCATCGTTGTCTGAGCCGCACGAAACGGTCAACGCCGCCATCATTGCGACGGAACAAAGTAGTAACAGTAGTCTTTTCATAGTAGTAAAATTTAGTTATACACTCATTAAATGTTTGGGACAAAGGTAGGAAAAATTCTCTGATATTCCAAATTTCACGCCCTTTTTTTTTACCTTAATGCAACTTTCGCACAAAAAACCTCACGGCAGGAATCGTGCTCCCGTCGTGAGGTAATTCTCAAGTTAGCTTACGGCTCTGGAGTCTTTGCAGCATCAATCTGCGACTGCGCCAGGTCCGTCCATCCCAGCACGGCGTCCTTGTTCAGTTCGGCGCGCGTGTACTCGCCGGTGGCCTGTGCCAGGAGCTTGATGTTCTTCACCGCGTTGCCCGTGGGCTTCATCAGACCCGTCTTCGGGTCGCGGGCGGTCTTCGGACCGATGACAGCCTTGATGACGATGTCGTTCTGGGCGTCGTACAGCGTGTTCACCGGCTGCGACTCCACCGAGCACTTGAAGATGGCCAGGTCGTCAATCTTCACCGTGTTGCCGTTGAGCGTCTGCTCGCGAATCTCCTTGACCATGTCCTTCAGGACACCCACCAGGGCACCTTCCGACCAGTTCGTGTTGTGTGTCTTCAGCAGGCGGGCCAGGCCGTTCAGGTCAATCTGCTCCTTGTACGAGGCGCGAGCGTACCACTTCTTGTAAAACTCAGAAGTCTGGTTGTTGTTCTGATAAACGTTCAGTTCTACCATGTTGTTGTGTTTTTTGTAGTATTAGACTCTCTGCGACTGATTACTCCGGCCAGCCGCTACCGCTTGTTATCCTGAGCTCTTGAATACGTTACAAAGGTACAAAAATTTCCCGAGACTGCCAAATTTTTTCGCAACTATTTTTTAAGAATTTACACACGGGGTCGGTTCTTGCGTCCCTGCGGTAGCAAGCGACCAGAGGTCGAGCGCCGCTGTGTAACAAGAAAAAGTGCACAACGGGGTCGGTTCCGCTGTGCACTTTGGTTGAATAAATAATCTGTGGTCGTAAAATAAGTGGCGGTTATTTCAAAATAAGTGGCGGGTATTTGGAAATAAGTGGCACCTGTTCACGATAAGTGGCGGGTATTCGGCCATCGCTCAGGGGGATAGTCCGCGTGAGCGGTTCTGGAGGTAGTAGTCGCTGTAGTCCTTGCAGCCGGGAGGCAGCTGGTGACGCTGGAGCGTGGGCAGGACGCGCTGGAGCTGGAGGAAGAGGCGCTCGCCGGGCAGGTCGTTGTCGGGATACATGTGGAATGTAATTGAGAATTCTTGCGTCCCGTTGGTAGCAAGCGACCTTTGGTCGAGCGGAGAATGGATAATGGATAATTGCTGCGCGTCGTCGCGGGTGAGCAGGGTGGCCGAGGGGATGGCGATGGCCTTGTGGCCGGCGGAGAGCATGGCCCAGCAGTCGGAGCAGCCCTCGGTAATCCAGAGTGGCTCGCCAGGACGAAGGAGGTTCAAAACGGGGAGGTTGTAGATGCCGCAATGGGAGCCCTGTGGGAATCGGAAGCGAGGGGGCCTCACCCCCGACCCCTCTCCTGAAGGAGAAGGGAGTGGCGGATTGGACTCAGGCTGATGGTAGTTGAGGTTGCGGTTCTGCACGCCCACCAACTTGCCCTCACGATTGTAGTAAGGTATTTGGAGCCAGGGCACGCCCTGTTTATCCTTCCATGAAGTGAGCCTGCACCAGCGAACAACCCTTGGGTCAATTCTGCGCTCATCAAACAGGAACTTCCGAGCCTCTGGCAAAAGCCAAGGACGCTCGAAGAACCGCTCGAACCTTGTCGCATCAAACGGCTTTTGCACCTCATCAGTTTGAGCGGGCTTCCACTCATCAAGGATGATATTATGCTCATCGGCCAACCAACGGCAGGCCTCCTTAAAGTCCTTGCCGAGATGCCGCATCACCAAGTCAATAGGACCTATTGATTGCGTCATACACACGAAACATCGACAAGTATTCTTACTCACCTTGAACGACAAACTTGGGTGACTGTCCTCGTGAAACGGGCAGAGGCTTTTATGCCTCTCGACCCGTAACCCAAGTCTTTGAGCTACACCTTCTATTGGAAGGTTTCGCAACTTCTCGATATCATACTTATCCATAATCATCTTCATTTTTTGTTCTTCGACTTCTTCAGGTATTCCTCCGTAATGGTGTAGAGCCCCGTCTGGTTGCTGTAGGTAATAAAGCCTCTGGCAGACCACACTCGGAGTTGGCGCTTAGTGTCAGTACCAATGGGTTTGCCCAGACTCTGACGAAGCGCATCCAACTGCTGTTCGCTGAAGCTGGTTCCCTCGATGCTGTCGAGCATATTGGCAGGTCCCTTCTTCTCTGTATCAGTCGTGCCCAGCGTACTGTCTTTGAGCAGCATATCGCCCAGTACCTGCCACTTGCTCCATGTGTCGTTCCATACTAACCATTCTACGACGTCACCCATAGTACGCGTCCAAGTCATATTATTCAAGGCCCATAGGATGCAGCCTGCCTTGAAAGCGGAAATCAAGCTTCGTTTGCCCATATCGTGCAGGCAGTCCGAATCCGTCAGGTCAGCCAGTTCAGCCATCTCCACCGCCAGGCGTTCTATCAACTTGTTGAGCGGACGGATGACATAGCGACCTTTGAGGATGGTGAGGCGCTGGAGATACTGGTCGAGCTGCTCGTAGAACTCGTCGCTGAATTTGCCTATACGGGGGATGCGCCCGTCTCTGTCGGCACGTTGCTTGTAGCTAAGAACCACACGACCCAGTGTGCCGTCGAACAAGTTGGACTTGAAGAACTCACGGCAGCTTGGCGGAGTTGCCGACATAGTGATGTTAGTTCGGAGCAAGGCAGAGCCCGTGATGCCGTCAACTGTAGCTCTGAGAGCCTGATAGATCTGACGATCGAACATCAGTCTCAGAAGATGAGTGACCTGCTTATGTCCTCCGCACAAACCGTTCAGTCCGTCAATCTCGGGAAGGTCAATGAAGGTGGTGTAGCCGCCGTGGGATTCAGCTGCCATCTGTGCCTTCAGGTAGCCCGGACGGGTAGCGTCCGAAGGAAGGCATTTCAGACAGAGGTCAGGGGCATCGGGGCGGTCTTTCGACTGAGAACGCTTCTTGAAGGTCTTCTGGTACTCCAGATACTTCTTGATTTCAGCCTGGTCGGAGTGTCGCTCATCGCGCTTGATGGCCTCTACCAGAAGCCCCAACTGACCTTTGTTATTACCGGAGTCGGCAACTAAGGCAGCGAGCATC
>JAEEQH010000055.1 GCA_016285245.1 Prevotella sp. | reverse complement strand
GATTTCAAGCTGCAAATTCCAAATAGGAAGGTAGGCTCGAAGCCTAATTAAAGTATTGGCAACTCACAGCTTGTCTCAGTTAACCGCTTCCTGTAACTATTAAACGTAAAGATATGAAGGGCCGTCTGCGTCAGTCCGTGAAAGTCCGTGGCCATTATGTCCGTATATAGGTACGACAATCTCCGACCGCGAGAGGCTGCTGCATGCAATGTGCCCGGGAAAGAGCTCCACGTCGGGCACGACGATGCTCTTTCTTTGACTGAACGCTGCGCCACACACACCCTTGTCGTAGGCGATGTGCATACACGCCACACTGCCCTGAAACGGCCCGAGCCGCAACTCGCCGCTGCGGTCAAGATAAAAGCCCACCCAGAACCAGCCAAAGTGTTCCTTCAGCGCCGCGCTGACGTTAGCCAGCACGCTCATCTCCTCCGTCTCGCCTTCAATGAGTGCAGCCAACTGTGGCAGCAGCTCGTCGTTTTTTTCCTGTTTGTTCATATCATTGCTTCTTGATAATGGTAACCTTTTGACCACGATGGATATACACGCCTGTTGTGGTGGGACGACGGCCTATCTTGAAACCCTGCAGGGTGTACCACTCGGTGTCGTTGGCATCGTCAGCTGTGATGACGCGGATACCATTGGTCTGTAGTTCGATGACGTAAGGTTCCCATGGCGTACCGATGTTGCCATCGCTGCTGTATACCAGAGAGGCTACTGAGATGATAGAGGGTACGGAGTTGACGGCGGCGCGCAGTTCCATGGGCTGACCGCTGCCTTCACCTGCAATGAGCAGATAGTAGAGGCCTTTGTCGCAGCTGGCAACTCCACGGCACTCGCTGTCAATGAAGGCAGCCAGTTCGGCATCGGTCACAGGCTCGCCATCTTCGGTGAGCAAGATGACCATCGACATGTTGTCAGGGTAAGTGTTGGGGTCGACGGGGGTGAAGAATGAAGAGTTAAGAGTGAAGAGTGAAGAGTTCGCTGGCGCCGAACCCCTTGAAGTGGCCACCGTTGGATAGACAAACATCTTTTCTTGCTCGTCCATGCTTTGGTAGAGGTAGCCCTTTCCGCTTTCCAATGCCTTGAGGTTGCCCTCCCAGCCGTAGGGGCCGTAGTAGGCGAACGCGGTCTGCGACTTCACTTGGTCGCCCACCTGTGGGTTGGCACCGGCCAGTGCCTCGTCGAGGGTCATGGTTGTCGTGGGCAGATAGGCTATCCAGTTCCAGTTCTTCTTCAGCGTCACCTTTGTGTCGGAGAGTTTTACCTGCTCTCCCGTGACGGGTAGCGATGTGGGAAGGTCTTTGCTATTCGGCAACTTGTTGAGCTTCATCTTGTACATCGTATTGGCATGCATGTCGGTGAGCGTGCCATCCCAGTAGGTGCCGTTGCAGAAGTAGGTGCCGGTGGAGCGGTCCTTGATGTAAACGTTCCAGGTAGAGACGTCCTTGAGGACAACGGAAGTCTTGGTATCGATGGGGTCGACATTGAGGGAGATCCAGTTCCAGCCCTGCCTCAGATAGAGTGGCTGTTCCACATTGTTGCTCTTGGTGAAGATGACGGGATGGTCGAAGGTGCCGAAGCTCTGCGTTGGGTCGAAGGTGATGTTGATGGGGGAACCGTCGATTGTGATGTTGACGTTGGTGTAGGCCACACCGGTGGTGGCATCCCAGATGCGGAAAGTGATGGGCTTGCCCTTGTCTAAGTCGGTCATCACGCCGTTTACCGCCTGTTGTGCGGTGCCGTGGATACTCAGAGTCACGTAGGCAGCACCGCGCACTTGCTCCAGCGCTGCAATGCCTCGGCACTCACCCTCGATGAAGGCGGCTACGCGGCTCTCGCTGTTGCTCATCAGGATACCGTTCATGTAGACCTGGCCCACAATGTTCATCGTGTTTTCGTAGCGTGATGGGTCAACAGTCCAGTCGGGCATCTCGCCCCTCACCTTCATCACGATGCGTAGCGGTTCCATAATCATATTGTTGCCCTGCAGACCGATGGTCACGTCGTAGTTGCCCACGGGCACCAGCGGATTGACGGCGAAGCGCAGTGTCTTGGTGTGCAGCGGCTGCACGTCGTCGTTACGCTCGCTGTCGATGAGTGAGAGCCACTGCGGCATGTTATAGATGGTGTAGTATTCTGTGTTGCCGCCCTTGTTTTCTATGTCCACGTCGAAGGTGTAGTTGTCGCCGTACTTCTTGATGACGTTCACCGAGTCGCGAGTCCACTTCAGTGTGTTTTGCTGCACGTACGCCGTCCAACGTATGGGCAGCGAGGTGTTGCCGTGCAAGTCGCGCACCTGGTCTACGGTGACGTTGAGCGTCGTGCCCTCTATGTCGCGCGGGCTGATGCCGGCTCCCGTCAGGTTGATGACCACCTTGCGCTCTGAGGCCACAGGCGAGGCGATGAGTCGCGTCTCGTCAGGGGCGTTCTTCAGCGGCGGGGCGTACTGAACTATCGTGAAAGTACTGGCGGGGGTAATGTCGGTGGAAGTGGTTCCCGCCTCGTGAGTGGGGGCAATGGACGAAAGGGTAGGTACTTTCGTTGTCGCGCCGTTCTCTGTGCCCGTCTTCTCGAAGGGATAGTATGCCACGAGGCCCCGTGAATAGACGTCGGCGGTGTCGATAGTGTTGTAGATGTTGGCAGTGAGGCGGCGCTCGCTCAGTGCGGCGTGCCAGATACGCAACTCGTCGGCATAGGCAAACTTAGTTCCCTTGCCGATAAAGAGTGCGGCACCTGCAAGGGGAGGTATGTCAGCTTCGGCGATAACAGCCGTGCGCTGGCCATTGAGGTAGAAACTGGCAGCCTGACCACGCACCACATTCAAGGCAAGGTGGCGCCACCCGGTGGGGTCAGGGAAGTCGGCAAGGCTGGCCACCGTCAGCGACTTCTGCCCATAGTCGAGCACCAGGTTCTGTCCCTCGTCATAGCGCAGGCGCAGCTTTGCGTTCGGCGAGAGCTGGTCGCCCACCACGGTGGGAGTGGCGGTCTCAAACACCACCTCTTCGGCGGGTTGGGTGCTGTCGGTGCTATTGCCCTTGCTGTACCACAGCTCTATGGCGTAGCTGTCGCCTCGGCTCGTATTTATGCGTGTGATGTCGGCCTGAGCGCCCTCTGAATCATCGATGCGCAAAGCATAGTTCACATTCTCCAGTTTCCATGAGTCAGGTACAATGAAGTCGTGCGTGTGGCACTGGTCGGCGGCGATATGGCCATGTCCCTCGTCCATGGGCCAGTAGTTGACCAGACCGTAGACATAGCCGTCCTTGGCTTGATACTTCGTAGTGGCCGCCTCATGCACGTCGCGCCAGATGTTGTAGAGGCTTAGCGCGTGGATGTCGGCATTGATGCCACCCAGATAGAGGAGGTTGTCATCGGTGTAGCTGATGTTCTGCACTTCTTGCGTCGTCACTGGCTGGTTCTTAAACAGTTCCACGGTCTGTGTGCCATACTGTGCCAACACGTCGAACGTCATGGTCGTTGCATGATAGCTCAGAGCGAAGAATATCCACTCGTCCTTTGGCAGTTTACCGGAGCTGGTGATAGTGTTTCCAACGATGTCGGCCGTCACGCGCCCGTCGTCTTCGATGCCCAATGCCATCATGTTTCCCTGGTGCAGGATGGTGCCGCTGTCATGCCAGTTGAGCCAGAAGTCCATGGCGAAGTCACCGTTCAGGAACACGGGGTTCATTGTCATGGGCGTTTCACCGAAGGGACGCATGCTTAGTGCCACCTCGTGGTTCACCGTCTGCTGGTTCAGCTTCGCCGTCACAATGACGTTCTTGTTGTCCACGTAGCCAGGCACGATGTCCTCGTTAAACTCGATGGACAACTGGTCGCCGTAGCCCAGAATGCCGTTTGTCGGTGAGGGCGTAAAGAGGTTGCGTGGGCGGGTCATGTCCTTGATGACAACGACGATGTCGCTATATAGATGGACAATTTCAGTGCCGTAGGGCGTGGTTGTGAAAGCGCGGAATTCGTAGTTGCCCTCGGGATAACTGAGGTCGCTCGACATGTCTGCTGCGTAGCGGATGTCGCCCGTCGGCGGCAGGCTACTGAAGGCGGTACTGGTGGAGTCAGCCTTGTCGGTGACCCACGTGTGCAGGTCGGTCCACGCGGTGCTGCCCTCAAAGCGGTACTGCACACCCACGTTCTTCAGATTCTTGAACTGGCGGTCGAAGTTGGTAAGCTTCATCTCCAACTGTCCATCCTTGCTCTCGGTGTTCAACACTGGCTCACTGATGGCCAGGTCGATGGGCGACGACGATGGCTTGAAATGGACATTTAGTATACATTTGTCGTTAATCTTAATGGGTTGGTATTGCGAGTTGAACCATATCTCGATGCCCTCGTAGTCGAGCACGCTCTGGTCTGTCTGTCGCACGGTGATGACCTTCTTCACCGTCTCGTTGCCAGGAACAAAGATGCTGCGGCCGTTGGCAGGCACACCGTCCATCAGGATTTCCAGGCCCTGTTGGTTGGTCTTCTCCTGCACCATGATATTGTAGGAGAAGTCGAAATCCTGGTTAGTGTTGCGGATGTTCGACAGGTGCAGCGTGAACTGTGCCGTCTGTCCGGCAGGCACATCGGTTAGTGTGGCTTCCTTCGATGCGATGCCGCCGTCGGTGCTGATCTTGATGTCGGGATTCTCCATGCGCACCGTGCCGTTAGAGAGCGTATGCTGTCCTGGCTCGTAGTATTTGGTCTTCTCCTCGGCTTCGTAGGGATTGTAGCTCTGTCCGCCGAAGAGACTGAAGATATCACTCCATCCACCTGGCGACTTGTAGATATCGACGGAGAAGTCGGTACCCTTGTTGTCGTCGTCGAAGATATAGTCGAACTCAGCCCAATTGCCCTCTTTGTCACTACTTGACTCAGAGTGCGACCATCCGTTCTCGGAGTCGAAAGCGAACACACTCTTGAATTGCATGCCTAATGCAGCGTCTTTATTCGAGAAGCCGGTCTTGATGATGCCACCCAAGTTGTGTGTATAGGTGCTCTTCGAGATCGTGGTGGTGTCAGCCTTGTTGGTGTAGGAGTAGGAAGAGCCGCCGTCAAAAGAGATGTTGAGCAGCCAGTTGTCGTGGTTGCTCATGGCCTGCACCTTATCGCGCTCGTTCACAGCCATGACCTGCTTCCAGCTTTCTATCTGGTTGTTGCACCACATCACCTTGTTCTCAGCCACAAATCGGTCGAGTAGCTTCCACTCTTCGGGGATGACCATCACATAGGTGCCCTCCTGTCCGTAGCTTGTATCATCCTCCTTGACCCATGTGGCATAGAGCACCTCGCTCGTGTTATTCACGAAAGCGCGGGCCTCGGCCTCAGTATCGAAGTGCTGCGTGAGGTAGCCAT
>JAEEQH010000010.1 GCA_016285245.1 Prevotella sp. | reverse complement strand
GTGGCGGCACGCTGACCACGCCGCCGCCGATGCCGAAGAAGCTGCCGCCGCTGCTCAGGCTGCTGACGAAGAACGTCCCCTCGTTCTACAAGCCCGCCGTGGCCAACGCCGTCTTCCCCGCCCTCGGCGTCCACCTGCACGGGGTGAAGTTCAGATATTGGGATAATGTGGAGCACGAGGCCACCTTCATGAACGTCCTGATAGGCCGTCAGAGCATCGGCAAGGGCACCATCAAGAAGCCCATCGAGTACATTATGGAGGACATCAAGCAGCGCGACCAGCCAAACCGTCAGCGCGAGGCCGAGTGGAAGCAGAAGAACCCCGGCGCGAAGCCGAAGAAAGACCCGCGGCCCACGGACATCTGCATCCAGATGCTCATCGACAACCTGACCGACGCCGTCTTCAACCAGCGCATCGTCGACGCCAACAACAACGGTCAGCGGTTCATCTATACCATCGTCGACGAGATAGAGGGCCTGAAGAAGGTGACCTCCAAGGGCACCGTCGACGAGGTGGGACTGCTCATCCGCAAGGCCTTCGACAACAGCGATGCCGGACAGGAGCGCGTGGGAGCCGACTCGGTGTCGGGAATCGCCCCCTTGAGGTGGAACTTCAACGCCTCGACCACGCCGCCCAATGCCAAGCGCTTCTTCTACAAGATGGTGAACGACGGCACCGTCTCGCGACTGGACGTCTCGACCATCATCCGCGACGACGACGATGATGACACCGAGCCCATACTCGGCATCTACGACCACCAGTTTGCCCAGGAGCTGAAGCCCTACATCGACCGCCTGGAGGCCGCCAGCGGGCTCATAGAGTGCAACCCGTCGCGCAAGCTGGCCATCGAGATGAAGCAGGAGAACAAGGACGCCGCCCGGCTCTACGAGAGCGAGGCCTACCGCGTCTTCTCCTACCGCGCCAACGTCATCGCCTGGCTCAAGGGCATGGTGCTCTACGTCGCCCACGGCTACAAATGGTCTAGGGAGATTGCCGACTTCGTCCGCTGGACACAGCAGTACAACCTCTGGTGCAAGATGCTCTACTTCGGTCAGCAGCTGGAGAAGGAGCTGCGCGAGGAGGTCGAGATACAGCGGCAGTCAGGCCCTCAGAACCTCCTGGAGCTCCTCAGCAACGAGTTCACCAAGGAGCAGTACCGCCAGATGCGCCAGCAGCAGGGCAAGAAGGGCGACGGCGACAGCACCCTGCGCTCCTGGCAGGCCCGCGGCTACATCGTCTACGACGACGTCAGCGGCCACTACTGCAAGACCGAGGAGTACAAACGGAAGTTCTCGCAAGGGAAGTAACAACGAAAGTGTTGCAGTGCTGCAGTTGCTGCAGTTAAAAACCAAATGAAAAGAGGTGGAGCCTGGATGGTTCCACCTCTTTGATTATCATGAAAGGTGTGTCAGTACGCGAAGTCGTAGGTCACCTCGGTGCCTTGACGGCTGTCCTTGACCACCATGCGGCGGACGCTGCGGTCGGCATTGAGCTCGGTGGTGACGAGGATGGTGCCCTTGTTGGAGGTGGCCTTGGTCACAATGCTGGTGCTGCGGGTGTAGCGGAACATGGCGAGGAGCTGCAACGGCTCGCAGTCGGCCATTCCCAGCAGCAGCTGGTTGACGTCCACCGTCTGGCAGCGGTTGTCCATCTGACTGTACTCCAGGCGGAAGCGCTCGGTGGTGACGGCGTGCGTCCCGGTCTTCCAACGGCAGTAGTAGGTCAGGCTGTCGGCGGTATGCAGGCTGTCGGGGGCGAGGCTCTTGCCGCCAAGACGGTAGGCATAGGCCTGTGTACGAGTGACGCGCGAGGCGAGGTAGTTGAAGGCGTAGTTGGCCGACACCTCAACACCGTTGGGGTAGTATTGCGGCGTGTAGCCGATGGTGTCGCTGATGCCGACGAGCTGTGCCGTCTGGTAGCCATTGTCCATCGTGCCTGTCAGGACGCTGCTGCCGTTGGTGACGGTCATGATGCCGCTGACCTCGTTGTAGTTCATGCTGTACTTGTCGTTGGCACCGGCAGGGCTCTTCACGTTGATCTCCGTAGGACGGCACTTGGCGTCGTAGCTGACGGTGACCGTCCAGTCGTCGCTCGAGGTGATGCTCTTCACCAGTGCGGCAGAGCCCATTGAGCCGTCGCCGCGGGTGGCGTGCTGCAGGTACTGCCACGTGGCGTAACCCTTGTCGGGGTGGTCGGTGTCGGTGATGGTGTACTGGGCCACGCGTGCTTGCCCCGTGGTGTTCTGGTCAAACAGGACGTTGATGGAGAAAATGGTGCTGCCACCGCCCTTGGTGCGCTCGATGGTGCACCACTGGGCCTCGGGGGTGTCGCTGGTTATCTGCCACGGTCCCTTGCAATAGACCACGACGGTGTCGCGGACGGTGTTGGCATAGACGTAGGAACGCACCTGCTGGGGCTTACTGAACTCAAAACCAGCACTATACGGCTCATCGTCGCCGAGACAGGCAGTAAGCACGGTGGTGACTGCGAGCACAGCGACGATGATGGTTAGGATGTGATGCTTCTTCATGATGATGCGAAAGCCTTTTTACGCGTCGATGTTAGCGTAGGTGGCGTTCTTCTCGATGAACTCGCGGCGCGGCTCTACGTCGTCGCCCATGAGCATGGAGAAGATCTCGTCGGCCTCGGCGGCGTTCTCGATGGTGACCTGCTTCAGGAGGCGGTTCTCGGGATTCATGGTGGTCTCCCAGAGCTGCTCGGGGTTCATCTCACCCAGACCTTTGTAGCGCTGGGTGTGGAGGCCCTTGTCGTCGCCGTTGCCTGCCACGTACTTGTCGATGAAGGCCTGGCGCTGCTGCTCGGTGTAGCAGTACTCGGAGGTCTTCTTGTAGGTACACTTGTAGAGCGGGGGCGTAGCGATGTAGAGGTGGCCGCCCTGGATGATCTGCGGCATGAAGCGGTAGAAGAGTGTCATGATGAGCGTGTCGATGTGCGAGCCATCGACGTCGGCGTCGGTCATGATGATGATCTTATTGTAGCGCAGCTTGTCGATGTTGGCATCCTTGGAGTCCTCGCCGTCGACGCCGAAGCGTACGCCGATAGACTGGATGATGTTCATCACGGACTCCGACTCGAACACGCGGTGCCACTGTACCTTCTCGACGTTCAGGATTTTTCCGCGAAGGGGCAGGATGGCCTGGAAGTGACGGTCACGGCCAGACTTAGCGGAGCCGCCTGCGGAGTCACCCTCGACGAGGAATATCTCACACTGCAGGGGGTCTTTGTTCGAGCAGTCGGCGAGCTTGCCGGGCAGGCCGCCGCCGGTCATCGGGTTCTTGCGCTGCACACTCTCACGGGCCTTGCGGGCGGCGATACGAGCGGTAGCGGCGAGGATGACCTTCTCGCAGATGGTGTGGGCCTCCTTCGGGTGCTCCTCGAGGTAGTTGGTCATGGCCTCGCCCACAGCTTTCTGGACGGCGCCGTTGACCTCCGAGTTGCCCAGCTTGGTCTTCGTCTGACCCTCGAACTGAGGCTCGGCGACCTTCACGGAGATGATGGCCGTCAGACCCTCGCGGAAGTCGTCCTGAGCCACCTCGATCTTCGCCTTCTCAATCTGCTTGCGCAGCTGGTCGTCCTCGTCGGCATACTTCTTCAGCGTGCGTGCCAGGGCGATGCGGAAGCCGGTGAGGTGGGTACCGCCCTCGATGGTGTTGATATTGTTCACATAGGAGTGGATATTCTCACTGTAGTCGCTGTTGTAGAGCAGGGCCACCTCGATGGGCACACCGTCCTTCTCGGTCTTCAGGCAGATGGGGTCGCCGATGATCGACGTGCGGTGACGGTCGACGTAGCGCACGAACTCCTTCAGACCCTCCTTGGCGTGGAACACCTCGGGCTCGCGGAGGTTGCCCTCCTCGTCGGGACGTAAGTCGGTGAGCGTGATGGTGATACCGGCGTTCAGGTAGGCCAGCTCGCGCATACGCTTGGCAATGATGTCGTACTTATAGACGGTGGTGGTGAAGATGGTGCCGTCGGGCCAGAACTGCTGGCGCGTACCCGTCTTGTCGGTGTCGCCGACAATCTTCACGTCGTAGAGCGGCTTTCCCTTCTCGTACTCCTGCTGGTAGATGTGGCCGTTGCGGTACACCTGCGACAGCATATGCGTGGACAGGGCGTTCACGCAACTGACGCCGACGCCGTGGAGACCGCCGGAGACCTTGTAGGAGCCCTTGTCGAACTTACCACCGGCATGGAGGACGGTCATGACGACCTCCAGGGCCGACTTGTGCATCTTCTCGTGCTCGTCGACGGGGATGCCGCGGCCGTTGTCCAGGACGGTGATGGAGTTGTCCTCGTTGATGGTTACCTCTATGTGTGTGCAGTAGCCGGCCATAGCCTCGTCGATAGAGTTGTCGACGGTCTCGTTGACCAGGTGGTGCAGTCCTTTCTCACTAATGTCGCCAATGTACATGGCGGGGCGCTTGCGGACGGCCTCGAGGCCTTCAAGCACCTGAATGTTACTCGCCGAGTAGTTCTCGGCCTGCGTTTGAATCTGTTCTTCAGTCATTTCTAATAGGATGGTATTATTAGGCCGCAAAATTACGAAAAAATCATCATATAAACAAAGTTTATATGCTAAAAAACCACAAAAAACCGTGACGGCAGAAAACCACAGAAAACAATGAAGGCCGCTGTCATTTCTGACGGCGACCTTCGCACTATTTTCGCGTAAGATTCTGTCGACTTACAGCTTGTTGATGTGCAGGCAGAGACTTGACTTCAGGTTAGCGGCCTTGTTCTTGTGGATGATGTTGGTCTTGGCCAGCTTGTCGAGCATCTTCTGAACCTTCGGGTACAGAGCGACAGCCTCTTCCTTGTTAGTCATAGCGCGCAGCTTGCGGACGGCGTTGCGCATGGTCTTTGCGTAGTACTTGTTGTGGAGAGCTCTTTTCTTCTCCTGGCGAATTCTCTTCACCGATGACTTGTGGTTTGCCATTTGTTTGTTAATTGTTTTTGTTTAATGATTCATGTTAAAGCCTGAGGGTCTTGCGCCTTGCGGCTGCCCGGGCTGACTCTACTGAGCCCTCCGCCACCTTATCCCTGACGGTAGCACTTGGCTGTGCAGATGACAGATTTAACAGTTGTAGTCCCTAGGAGAGTCGAACTCCTCTTTAGAGAATGAAAATCTCTCGTCCTAACCGATAGACGAAGGGACCAGTCCCATTTACTATTTGACAATAATCGTTTGACGATTTTTGCAAAAGTGGGTGCAAAGGTAAGTATTTTTAATGAAAAATGAGAAATGAGACATGAGAAATTGCCTTTTCGACGCATGATTTAACATTTTTTTGCCAGACAAGGATACCTATTACTCATTATTTTCGTAATTTTGTGGCCATGTTAGTGAAGTCGGAGGCCATCGTGCTCCATGCGTTCAAGTACGGCGAGACACGGCTCATCGTTGACGTGTTCACCCGACAGTCGGGCAGGCTCTCGTTCATCACGAGTATGCCCAAGACGGCCAAGGGACGGCTGAAGAAGCAGTACTTCCAGCCGCTGACGCTGCTGGAGGTGGAGTACGACCACCATCCGAAGGTGCAGCTGCAGAAGATGCGCGACGCCCGCCTGCTGTCGCCCTACATGTCGATACCCTTCGAGCCGACGAAGCTGAGCATCGCCCTGTTCATCGCCGAGTTCCTGTACCACGCCCTGAAGGGTGAGCAGCAGAACGCGCCGCTCTTCGACTACGTTCGCTACAGCGTGGAGTGGCTCGACGGCTGCACGGCGGCGGCAGCGAACTTCCATCTGGTGTTCCTCATTCACATGAGCCGCTTCCTCGGGTTCTATCCGAATGTCGAGGAAAGAGGAGAGAGGAGAGAAGAGCGAGGAGCGAGGAACGAGGAACGAGGAACGAGGAGCGAGGAACGGTTCTTTGACCTCAGGGAGGGTCGCTTCTGCGCCACGGCGCCGCTGCACCGCGACTTCCTGGTGCCCGAGGACGCGTCGAAGATGGCGGTGCTGATGCGCATGGACTACCCGACGATGCACCTGTTCCGGATGTCGCACGACGACCGTCGCCGCCTGCTCGACACGGCAGTGCTCTACTACCGCCTCCACCTGCCCGACTTCCCGGAGCTGAAGTCGCTCGCCGTCTTGGAAGAAATGTATAACACCATATAATATGAATTTGAACGATTATGTGAACGATGCCGTGGAACTGCTGAAACGGCTGATAGAGACACCATCGGTGAGCCGCGACGAGACGGCGGCTGCCAACGTCATGGCAAGCTACCTGGACCGCTGGGGACTGCCCTACGGCCGCGAGGGCAACAACCTCTGGGTAGGCTGTCAGAACTGGGACAACAACCTGCCGACGGTGATGCTCAACGCCCACATCGACACGGTGAAGCCCGTAAGCACGTGGACGCGCAACCCCTATGAGGCCTGCATCGAGGACGACCGCCTCTACGGTCTGGGGTCCAACGACTGCGGCGGCGGACTGGTCAGCCTGCTCATGACTTACCGCATCATGAAAGACCGCCCGCGACCGTTCAACGTGCTGTGGGTTTGCTCTGCCGAGGAGGAGGTGTCGGGCAAGGACGGCTTCAGCCGGGTGCTGCCGCTGCTGCCGCCCGTCAATGTCGCCATCGTCGGCGAGCCCACGGGGATGCAGCCCGCCATTGCCGAGAAGGGACTGATGGTCATCGACGGCTATGCCCACGGCGTCAGCGGCCATGCCGCCCGCGAGGAGGGTGTGAACGCCATCTACGAGGCCCTCGACGACCTCGTCTGGCTGCGCGACTACCGTTTCCGTAAGACGAGCCCGCTGCTGGGTCCTACGAAGATGACGGTGACGGTGGTCGAGGCCGGCACACAGCATAACGTCGTGCCCGACCAGCTGCACTTCGTCATCGATGTCCGTACCAACGAGTACTACCAGAACGAATACCTCTTCGAGTTCCTGCGCAAGCACATGAAGAAGTGCGAGCTCCAGGCACGCTCGTTCCGCCTACACTCGTCGAGCTTCCCCGAGGACCATCCGCTGATCATGCGCTGCAAGGCGATGGGCAAGACACCCTTCGGTTCGCCGACGCTGAGCGACCAGGCGCTGATGCCCTTCCCGTCGTTCAAGATGGGGCCGGGACAGTCGAGCCGCAGCCACTCCGCCGACGAGTTCATCTGCATCAGCGAGATTGCCGATGCCATAGACACCTACGTCAGACTGCTCTCCGTCTGACGGCCTGACAACGTCGCCCAACGCCCTACCCCAGCCTGCGGGTAGCGGCCGTTAGCGACCTAACCAAGATTCGGGATTGAGCTTCGCCACCTGTTTGCGAAGCTGGAACTGCAGGATGTTCTCGCTGCCGATGGTGCCGAGCGCCTGGCGTGTCGACACCTTCTGACCCTTGCGCACGCTGACGGACGAGAGGTTGCAGTAGACGGAGATGTAGCTGCCGTGGCGCACCATAACGCCCATGACGCCGCCGATGCCGAAGACGGCACTCACCTCACCATCGAAGATGCTACGTGCCTGCGCGCCCGCCTGTCCTTTTATATTTATTCCTTTATTGTCGAGGGTGACACCCTTCAGGCCTTCGACGTTGTACTGTCCGAAGTGGCTGACGATGCGGTAGGAACCGGTGATGGGCATCGGCAGACGGCCCTTGTTGCTCTCGAAGCTGCCGCTGATGCGTTGGTCCTCGGTGGAGACGAAATAGGTCTCCTGCTTAGCCTCCTTCTTCACCTCGGCCATCTCCTTCTCACGGGCCTTAGCGTCGGCAGCAGCCTGGCGCTCGGCTTCACGGCGGGCATTCTCGGCGGCACGTGCCTCACGCTCGGCGGCAGCCTTCTCCTCAGCACTCTTACGGGCGGCGGCACGGGCCTCAGCCTTGGCACGCTCCTCGCGGGCCTTCGCCTCGGCAATGCGGCGCTCGTTCTCGCGACGGGCAGCCTCGGCAGCAGCACGCTTGCGCTCCAGTTCGGCGGCACGCTTACGGGCAGCTTCCTCGGCGGCCTTCTTGCGGGCCTCGGCCTCAGCACGGGCCTTGGCACGCGCCACCTCTTCGGCAATGAGCTTGTCGATCTGGGCGTTCAGGGCGATGTCCTTCTTACGCTGTTCGCTGATGATGCCCTCGATGGTCTTCTGCTGCTTCTGCAGCGTGCTCACCACCTGCTTCTGCTCTTCCTGCTTGCCCTCCAGGGCTTTCTGCTCCTGAACGTCGCGGTAGAGCAGGTCGTTCTTCTGGCGCTTGGCGGCAGTCAGCTCCTGACGGGCTTCGGCCACCTGCTCCTGCATCACCTTCACCGCCTCGCCCTGTACACGCTGGTAGCCGGCATACTCGCGCATGAAGCGCAGACGGCGGTACATCTGCGTAAAGTTCTTCGCACTGAAGATGAACATCAGGCGGCTCTGGAGCGAGCGGTTGCGGTGCATATAGCGCAGCGACGTGCGGTATTTCTGCTTACGGTCCTCGAGCTCATTGCTCAGCGTCTTCAGCTGGTTGTCGAGGATGACGATGTTGCCGTCGAGGGTGTTGATGTCGCGGCGGATGGTGTCGATGGTCTTCCGCTTGTCGGCAATCTCGGTATTCAGGATCATCAGGTTCTCCAGACGCTTCTTCACGTCGCGCTTGTTGTTCTGCAGACGGCGCTCCTGCTCCTTGATTTGCTGCCGAATCTGCTGCCGCTGGCTCTGGAGACCCTTGATGGTGGGCTGCGGTGTAGCCTTCGCCTTTGTGGTGGTCTTCTTCTGAGTACCTTTCTTCTTAGTGGTCGTCTTCTTCGCGGTGTTCGTCCGCTTCTTCGCGGTGGACTGTGCCTTCTGCGTGGTCTGTGCCTTCCGCGTGGTGGTAGCACGCGCCTTCTGCACAGGCTTGCGTGTCTGTGCAGGAAGGGTGGCTGCCAAGAGCCAGAAGCTAAATGCCAGGAACCAGAAGGCGATGCCTCTCATAGCTTACAGCGACATGATGCGGCGCAGGATCTCGTCGACCGTCACCTCACGGTATTTGTTGGACACGTTGGTGAACTTCTCCCAGTCGGACTCGTGCCCGATGTAGTTGAGGACGAGGCCCAGCTTCACCTCTTTCTTCGGCGTGGTCAGCTTGATGTTCATCCTGTTGGGGAACGTCTTGTTGTTGCTCTCCAGCTTCTCGAACTCCACATAGTCCCAGTTCAGCTGGGTGTTACCGTTAAAGCGGTCCTTGTACAGAATGTTGGCCATGTTGATGAGACCGGCTTCGTTCGTGAGCCAGCTGTACTCCTGCTTGCCGTCCTCAAGGCTGATGACGATGTTGTCGCCGTCGGCATGGGTGGAGAACTTTTTCAGGTCCTCGGCCGTCAGCTTGTTGCGGTTCGGGGCGAAGAGCTCGTTCCAGAACAGGGCCTGCAGCGTGTAGAAATTGATGCCGCTGTTGCGCAGGAAGTCAATCTGGTTGAACGGTGCCTTGAGGTACTGCTTGTTGATGCGGTCCATGATGAGCACGTAGTCCTTGGTGAACTCCAGGCGTCCGGCCTCAACGAAGCCGAAGGCCATCAGCTGCAGACGGATGACGGAGTCGCGCATCATGCGCAGGTTACCGGTGAGGGCGATGTTCTGCGCGCCGTACTCCACCGTAAACTTCACCTTCGACGTGATGAACTTCACAGTCTGGGCGTTCTCCGTCACTTTCTTCAGGACGTTGTTCTCCGTCACGATGGTCTGTGTCTTGCTGTCGTCAATGACTTTCTTCTTGGAACCACACGAGCTAATGACCAGTGGCAAGGCCATCAGGGCAATTGTCAGGATCTTAGTTGCTTTCATTGTTTGATATATTTTTTGAGTTTAATTTTTCTTGCAAGTATCTTGTTTCCCGAGTCGGCTTGCTGTGCCTGTCGCCACAGTTCGAGGGCGCGCTCAGGTTCTTTGTTCATGATGTAGATGTCGCCGGCGTGCTCGACGATGACGGCGGAGACGTCGCTGTCGTTCTGCAGAGCCTGCTCAATGTACACCTTCGCCTCGGCATAGCGCTTCTGCATGAAGAGTATCCAGGCGTAGGTGTCGAGGTACGTGGCGTTCTTCGGGTCGGCCTTCAGCGTACGGAAGCTCATCTGCTCGGCCCTCTCCAGCTGCTCGCCACGCTCGCTGAGGTAGTAGGCGTAGTTGTTCAGGCACATGATGTTGTCGTCCTTCCACTGCAGACAGGAGTCGTAGGCCTCGAAAGCCTCGCGCGCCAGTCCCTTCTGGTGCAACAGGTCGCCCATAATGGCGTAGAAGTCGCTGACTATCTCGGGATTGCTGTCGTCGTTGATGACGCCGATGCCGTTCTGGAACGCGCTCAGCGCCTGGTCTTTTTCGTTCTTCTTGTAGTAGGCCATCCCCTGGTAGTAGTAGAATGCCATCTCCTCGGGGTTATACTCGCGGGCCTCCTGGCAGAGGCTGATGACGCGGTCGTTGTCGTCGTCGTTCCAGGCGTACGACACGAGCTGCAGACGGGCGCCGGCATTGTCGGGCTCTATCTCAAGCACCTGCTCAAGGACACGGGCGATGCTGTCGCGCGGCATCTCCTTCAGCCCCATGTAGGCGGCACAGAGGGTGGCGATGTCGGCATCCTCCTGCGGCTGGGCGAGCATCTTCGCAAAGAGTGCCAGCACACGGGTGCTGTCGCCGCCGAGCTCCTCGCTGCGCATCACCTCCTGGCGCATCAGCGTCATCTTCTGCTCCGTCGGCACGTCGGGGTTCAGCAGCAGGCCTTCGAGTGTCGTGTCGGCAGCCACGGAGTCGCCGGCCTCACGGTAGTAGTTCAGCATCGACACCAGCGTCCTGACGTTGCGCGGCTCCTCCTGGAGTATGCGTCGGTAGATGTCGAGGGCCTGCTCTGTCTGGTTGTTCATCATGAGCATATCGCCATACATCGCCAGGTAGCCCATGTCGTTGGGGTAGCGCTCCGACAGCCCTTTCATCTCGGCGATGGCAGCCTCCTTGTCGCCCTTGCGCGAGTAGATCTCGCTCTTGGTGTACGACAGGCGCTCGCTCTTGCCGTTGATGGTCTCCAGGCGGTTCAGGATACCGATGGCGCTGTCGTAGTCCTCTACCTGACTATACAGGCGGAGGAGGAGCTCGAGGATGTCCTCGCGGTCCTTATGGCGGTCGTAGATGACCTCGCCCACGGCAGCCGCCTTCTTATAGTCGCGGCGACTGATATAGGCGTCCATCAGCGTCTCCTGGTAGGTCACCTCGTCGGGACTGAGCTCCGCAGCACGCTGAACCATCTCCATTGCCTTGTCGTTGTCCTTCAGCAGCGTGTAGTACTGCGACAGGTAGTAGTAGGCTTCGGAGGCCTCGGGGTTGATCTCTATGCAGTGGCGCAACAGGTCGAACGCAGCATCGTTGTTGCCCTTCTGACGCTGCACCATCGCCTCGAGGAAGAAAGAATCGAATTCATTTACCTGGGAACTGAGAGTTGAGAGGTCGAACTTGTCCGTTACGTTTTCAAAGAGCTGAGAGGGCAGGTCAACTTGCACACGACTGTTCTGAGCCTGAGCGTTGACGCCCAAACATCCGCAAACAGCCACAAGAAGAACCACTAACCTAATCATATCTCTCACTTCTCATCTATCATTTCTCACTTCACTCCCGTATGGCCGTAGCCACCCTCGCCGCGCTCCGTCTCGTCGAGCACCTCGACCTCCGTCAGCTCACCCTGCTCGTGGCGGGCGATGACCATCTGGGCGATGCGCTCGCCGTCGTTGACAACGAAGGGCTCCTGCGACAGGTTGATGAGCACCACGCCTATCTCGCCGCGGTAGTCGGCATCGATGGTGCCCGGGGTGTTCAGCACCGTGATACCCTTCTTCAGGGCCAGGCCGCTACGCGGTCTTACCTGTGCCTCGTAACCGGCAGGCAGGGCGATGTGGAGCCCCGTCGGAATGAGCCGGCGCTCCAGCGGCTGGAGGGTGACAGCCTCGTTGAGGTTAGCACGCAAATCCATGCCTGCGCTCTGCGGCGTGGCATACTCGGGGAGTGGCTGATGTCCACGGTTGACTACTTTAATCACCATACATTACTTATTTTAGGCTGCAAAGGTAGTTATTTATCTTCAAACAGCCATATTTTTAGACATAAAAAAACTAAACGGCGACCCTCAGAGGTACGGCGCGAAGGCACGGTCGTAGTCCTCGCTGCCGCTGAGACGGCCGTTGATGAGGCATACCAGCGTGACGTCGCCGCGGAAACAGAGCACCTCGTCGGCGGCACGGAAGATGTCGTGATGGAACACGAACTTGATGCCTTCCTTCGTCAGCGACAGACGCGAGATGAACTCGTCGTCGGGGCGCAGCGGCGTCTTGTACTGCAGGTTCATGCGGGCCACGACGGCATCAACGCCCTTGCGGTGCATCTCCGCAAAGCTCAGTCCGCATTGCTGCAGGAACAGGTGGCGGGTGTGCTCACAGTAGTGCAGGTAGTTGGCGTTGTTCACGATGCCCTCGATGTCGCACTCGTAGTCGCGCACCTGCATCCTTGTCTCGAAGATATAATTCATTTTCTTTCGTGATATCGTTAGGACGGTTTAACGTTATGACGTTATTTCGAATCATCGGTTTTCCGCAGATACTCGTACCCGAAGCGGCAGCGCAGGCAGTCGCGGCGGTCACAGTACTGCTTCTTCAGCTGGATGAGTGCCTGCGAGTCGCCCGCCGAGCGGACGGCGAGACCACACTGCTGCCACATACGGATGATGTAGTTGTTCTCAGGTCGCAACTGCTCCAGCAGGTCGAAGGCACGGTCGCACAGCTCCTCGCGATGGCGGTGGCGCCCGATGGCGAAGAGCATCGGGATGGCGGTGTTGATCATCAGCAGGTTTAGCGACCCTACGCTGAGGTGCTTCTCGTTCTTCGCACTCAGCGAGCCGAAGGTGTAGTGGGTCTCCCAGTAGGGCGTCACCTGCGACGTCAGCAGCTCGCGCAACTCCTGAATGGTCTTGCACTCGATGAGGGTGCTGAGCCCCGCTTTCTGACGGTAGTAGAGGTTCGCCAGCTGCGAGATGCGTATGTGTGGGAAGTTCTGAGGACGCAGCCGTAGGAAGTTCCAGCGCGAGGCGTCCATAGGCCGTAGCGAGAACTTGTGGGCCAAGTACTGGTACTCGTTGCGCAGACGGGCGAAGTAGCCGTCGTTCAGCGCGTCCTGCTGATAGTGAGCCGGCACGGTATCGAGCTCCAGCAGTCCCGCCTGTCCCATGAAGATGGCCTCCACCTGGAACAGGTCGTCGCGGTGGTGGCCCACAGCCGACAGCGGCACGTTGTAGGCCCACTGCTCGAAGGCATCGCCGTTGATGCCGAAGCCGTAGTTGCGCGCCAGGGTGACGAAGAACGCTGCTTCCCACGACCCTTCCAGCCGCTCGGCACGCTGACGGATGGCCTCCGTCTTCTGCTCCAGCCGCTCCGTCTGCAGCGCCGCCATCCATGCGTGGACGGTGAGTGCCGACAGGTCGGGGATGATACGGTAGCACGGCGGATACTGGTCGGTATGCAACAGCTCCTCATAGTGCTCGCGTACTGTCGTAGGGACGTCGAGCTGCAACTGCGGCAGGTATTTCCCGTCGGCGGTCATCACGTCGCGGTCAACCGTCTGACAGACATGGAGCACGACGTTGTCGTAGCGGTGGTCACTATCGTGGCCGTGCAGGTACCAGTCGCTGGCCTTCAGGTGTATCTCGACGTTACCCACCCATAGGGTCTCGCCGATGCGCACCTTCGCATTGAAGAAGTCGGGCCCGGCGTTGCGGTTGTGCAACCCCGGGTCTATCACCTCCACCGGCCGCCCGTCGGTCGTCACCAACGGCTGCAGGGGCAGCAGGCGGTGCTTCCACGTGTAGTGCAGCAGTTCCTCCATCGGCACTCGTGTCGTTTACTTGAAGTCGAAGCCGAGGCGTACGCCGTCGTAGTTCTTGCTCAGGTCACCGATGGTGCCCAGCGTGGCGTTGCCGCTCATGGCCGACACCATCTGCAGCACCGTCAGCAGCTTCGAAGCCTCGAAGAGCAGGGCGATGCCGTTGACATTCTTCTTCGCGTAGCAGTTGATATTCAGCAACATACCTTTCAGCACCACCTTGCTCGACTTCTCGTCGTAGGTGTAGGTACCGCTGAACTGCTTGCCGCCAAACGAGGCCGAGAACGTGTTGTCCTTGTTGAACTGCACATAGGTGTTCGAGGCCGACAGACCCAGCGTCTGGTAGGTCGGCAGCAGCTTCTCCTTGATCTGGGCAGCTACCACCTCGCCACCGGCCTTCGCCAGCAGGTTCTCGCTGGTGAACGCGCAGCCAGGGCCGCTGTACTTCCACGAGCCGATCAGCGACTGCTGAGTCATCTTCGTGGCGCCGATGACGCTGGCGATGGCTTCGATGCCGCCGCCGTTGATGACACTACCCAGCACATCGCCCAGGACGGAACCTGTCTGCGTTGCCGAACCACTACCTGTACCCGTTCCGCCGGGTATCATTGTTCCACAGCCGGCCATCAACATCGTCATGGCCACTGCAATCACCGAAAAACGTAATTTCTTCATAATCATTTCTACTTTTTACATTTTTGAATTTTCTCATTTTTACATTGTACATCGTACATCGATACATTGTACATTTTTTCATTCCTCAAACGCCAGCTCCAGCTGTCCGTCACCCAGCAGGTTGAACGAACGGCGGTGTAGCGGCGTGATGCCATACTCCTTGATGGCCTCACGATGGCGCTTCGTCGGGTAGCCCTTGTTGCTGCGCCAGTCGTACTGCGGATACTCCTCAGCCAGCGCATTCATGTAGTCGTCGCGGTACGTCTTCGCCAGTATCGAGGCCGCCGCTATGGAGAGGTACTTTCCGTCGCCCTTGACAATCGTCGTGTGAGGAATAGTGACGGGAGCGCCGTCGACCACAGGAAGATAGGGCTTGAAGCGGTTACCGTCGACAATCACCGCCTCCGGGCGTACCTTCAGTCCGTCCAGGGCACGGTGCATGGCGAGTATCGAGGCGTTCAGGATGTTGATGCGGTCTATCTCCTCGGGCGTAACGATGCCCACGGCCCAGCTGACGGCATCGCGCTCTATCTCCTGACGTAGCTGGTAGCGTCGCCGCTCCGTGAGCTGCTTCGAGTCGTTCAGCAGCGCATTCTCGTAGTCCGGCGGCAGTATCACCGCCGCGGCAAAGACGCTACCCGCCAGACAGCCACGGCCCGCTTCGTCGCAGCCCGCCTCCGTCAGTCCATCGTAATAATGACTCTTCAACATCCTCAACTTTTCAATTATCCGGTACCAATTTGGCTTATTGCCTACAAAGGTACGACTTTTTTCTTTTATTTGATGCGCTTCGCGCAGAAATTAACCAAAATTTCATTGAAAATTAAGCAATTACCCACTTCAAGCAACCCTTCCTCAGCATTCCTGTTTCTTCCGATTAAAAAACGAAAAGAATTTGAGACAAATTGAATAGCTCTCCAACATAGCTTTCGCAAGATGATAACGATGCTTTCCCAAGAGGATCATGACGCTTTCGTATGCTTGATTATCACGCAGAAACACAGAGTACAAAGGGTTTTTCGCAGAGAAACCATGAAGCACGAAGCATAAAGGACTGCAAACAAAGCGCCGGGACAAGATGAAACGCTTCTCATCTGTCCCGGCGAAAACAAAACTAACTACTACTAATAATTTACTAAAACAAATCTATTAACTTTTTCTGGGTGCAAAGTTACAGCCTTTTCTGCAAACACGCATTATCATCTGTACCACATTTTTTCAGTTTCGTTTCATTTCACCCAAAAACCGCTAAAATGTCCCTTTTCTCCGCACTTTTTGCACAAAAAAGTAGTCATTTGTCTAGTACATGGCCGCATTGGCCTCACCTCACCTGCTCCTGAATGCCCTTGATGAATTCTGATGCCGTGTCGAGAGCCTCAGGGTATCTGGAAACTGTACTCCTGACTATCGTAGACAATGGCCTCTTTCCTTTGACCACCCTGCTGGTAGGGTACTCGCATGATAGCACGCCAATAGTAAGTCTGTCCTTTCTGTAAGGGATAATTGTATACTGGTAGGGGGCTTGCCGAAGAAGGGATTGTGCTGTTCCAATTAGCTTTCTTCAACGCATTTTCTTCCCCAATTTGGAAATAGAGTGTACCATCATTATCTTCCGTTCCAGGAATCACACACTCGCACGACTGTATGGTAAGATTGGCGGCCGTGCCTATACAGACAGAGAGCGTTGATTGTTTTGTGGGTAAAGTGACTATTCTGCATACGGAAAGCAGCACCGTATAGTCATTATTGTTATTATTGATTTGAATATCAGGGGCGTTTGTTAATTGCTCACTCTCAGGATTTTCCCAGAAGCGTATGTTGGTCACATTGTGACGCCCGTTCTCGAACGACAATGCCGTGCCGTCCTTCATGTGGATGGTGGTCATGTCCTGGGCTGTTGCTTGCATGAAGCTGAAGCAAGCCAGCAGCAATAACGATGCTTTGTATCTCATAGTTTCATTTTCTTTCTTATTTCTAAATAGGCACAAATTCTAAGAAGTCGATAGGCCAATAGTCGAACTCGGGAATAGTAACTTCAAAAGTCAGATAATAGTCTTGACTACCATCAGAAGACAAACTACCGACAACAATGCGATAGTTATGGGTATAAGATGACATCGGAATAGAACCATTCAAAAAATAGTCGTCGGGACCGTGGAACAGATTATCGTCAGCATCGACAGACTGCTTTAATTCTCGCAAATCGATATTAGAGAATTGTAACACGCCATTGATATACGTATTGATAACGGGACGTTCGGCACCAGAGGAATATCCCAAACGTACCTGCCATTGGCCAGCGGGCAAGGGTGGCAGCTTCACAGTGAGACGCTTCATGTTTGGACAGGAGACGGCATCACCCTCATACGCCAACCAATAAGTTGAATGGGGATACAGAATCACTACCTCTGCATCGGTATCAATGTTGTCGACATAGCCGCCGGGAATACCTATCAGGGGGGATTCCTCCTGACGGAAACCGAGATTAAGCAAGTCTGGCGAGAGGTCCTTAAAGTCTACACGCCAAATATCGTGAAGCACCTTCTCTTGTGTCGTTTTGTCGTAAACCAACAGACTGTCGATGTAAAAATAGTCACCATTGTCAGTCCAGTGGTCATAATCGCCTCCGTCCTGCATGATATGTATGCCGCGAACGGTGTAATTGTCCTTCAGGCCGCGTCGGTTCAGGTAGATGCCGTCGGGCTTGACACCACGTGGATACGAGCACTTCAGCGAAGCAAAGGGCATCATCGTTTCATAGAAAGTAGCGACGTCACTCGTTGTTCCTGGCATATGATTAGCCAATATGGTGTTCCTGTCGTTTACCGGGGTCAGTGCTGCATAGCCCGCAGCGTGGCGCAGGATATGATAAGAGACAAAACGGTTCAGAGAGTTGCAACGGTTTGTGGGATCACTGATAGAGGCATCCTGTGGAAACACTTCGTCATACACCGTCTTGGCCCAAGCCTTCAGATCGTCGATATTGTTGATTCCTGCCGCGCGGAACACGGAATCAGTCTCGACAAACACCGTAAAGCGGCGAGGTCTGGATGTCAGATAATAGCATGGGACGCTCCCCCCTCCGGCTCCTTGTTTCACAGGGAACGCCTGCCCAGAAAGATTGGTAGGATAATTCTCGTCCTCGTACACTAGAAGCGAGTCAATCAGCCCCGTCATCTGTAAAGCCTGATAGAAAAGCGTTGTCTTGGAGTCCATTGCTAACTGTTCACATATCAGCCGATAAGGAGACTGCGGGTCGGCAGCATAGCTGATGTGGTCAATGTCCTTGACGTCAATAGCCAGCGAATCGTTCACGATAAGCAGTCGCTGGGACTGTACCGTCGAAACAACCGTAATAACTAAAAATAAAGAAATGATCAATTTTCTCATGGCTTCCTATATTTAAAGTTAAAACGTTTATTGACACTGATCACATAGATGCCACGCGAACGACCTGAGAGGTCTACGACTGCTTGTCCGTTGGCAGCGGCACTAACGTTCATCTCACAGCGACCGTCTATGCCGACAACCTGAATCTGATCGCCAGAACGAAGGCCATTGACAGCTATTGTGCTTGGCTGCAACAAATTGAAAGTAACGGCATTCCTCTCAGTAGTGGATGTCTGGATAGCCGTTTCCGCGTCTTCGAAGAAAATGTCCTTCAGATGGTCGCGGGCTATCGTCAGGGTGTTTGACTCTTCGCCAACATCTTGAATGGAGTACACCTTTACTACACCTTTGCTGAACTGTAGCATCGGTTCTTTGGTTGGAATATCGAAGCGAAAAACCGTGCCATCCGTCAGACTAACCACAAGAGTCTTCAACTCTTCCGCCGTTTGGGCGTACATCATTAATGTCGTCAGACACCCAAATAGTAGTAATAGTTTCTTCATATCTCTTTCATTAATTCTGATTTGGTTAGAAATCGCTCTAGCTCTTTGGGTTGCAAAGATCGTTACGACCGCAAAGATACAAAAGATTTCGGAGAACACGAAGAAATCAGCAGAAAAGTTGACCCATGAAGAAGAGAAGTGAGGAAAGTAGGCACCTATCGCCCGCCAACCGCCGCACCTCCGAAACCTCACAATAGTTACTGTCCCCGTTGTGAGATGCCAATCGTCCCCGAATACCCGCCACTTATTTCAAAATACCTGCCACTTATTATCAAATAACCGCCACTTTTCGGCGCTGATCCTGCACGAGTAGATGTTATAGGCGAAGGCCGAAGAAGGCGCGGGCACGCCACTTGTTCTGATTGACGGTGACGGCCTCATCGTCGATGACGGAGTTGTTCATAACGAGTGTGGCACCAGCAAAGTAGCGCGGCGAGAAGTAATGAACGATGGCCGCCCGTTCGTTGAAAATCATGTTGAAACGTATATGCTGGGCCTTACGGCGCACGCCGTTGACCGTCATGCTGTTGCGGTTGTAGACGACGAAGGTGGGCAGCATGGAGAAGTGTAGCAGCCAACGGTGGCCAAGCACCCAGTTGTAGCCATAGCCGCCGCCTATGCCGAAGTGTCCGACATAGATGCGTGTCTCAGGGGCATTGGGATTACGCGCCATCAGATGGTCGGTGGTCTTGATGCTGCCGCCCTGATAGCTGAAGCCCGCCAGCCACGAGCCCTGTGAACGACGCTGGATGTAGCTCTGGGTGAAGGCGGCGGGATAGGAGAAGCGGCGGTGGTTGAAGGTGTAGTAGCCCGCGATGTTGAGCACTTTCATCGTGACATCGTCGGCCTCCAGTTGCGACAGAATGTCATCGCGACGCACATCGCCCGCCAGCGTCTCGGAGCGCTGGTAGGAAAGATCCAGACTCAGGCTGCTGCTGTAGTAGTTCAGGTTGAACTCGTAGTCCTTGTACACCCCTCTCCATTTGTTGGGGTTGACTGCCATACCAACGCCTATACCGCGGTAGATGGCGGCAATGGAGAAAGTGGTCTTGTGGCTGGTCTTCAAGTCGGCCTTCGAGTGCACGCCGTTCACCGTCCCCTTGGCGTGGAAGCTGTTACCCGTCTGGTTCATACGCACCTTCAGCGTCAGCCGTCCCTCGGGGCGGCTGACGAAGTTGGTGTCGTAGGGCGTACGGTAGTAGCGGGCAGCCAGCGCGCTGTCCAGCTGTGCCCTTCGCAGCGAGTCGCGCTTCTGGGCACTTGCACCCAACATGGCGATGAGCAGCAGCAAAGTGCAAACAGTTCTCAATCCTTCAATTCTTCAATTTTTATTTATCTTCTATTCTCTTGCTCCTTGCCCCTTACAAGTGTACGGTAGCACCAAGACGCAGTTCGAAGGTGTTCACCTTCACGTTGTCGTGGTACTTGTAGTGCGTGTTACGGGCGAAGTACGACCCTGAGAGGACGATGCTCCAATTGCGGGCGATGTCGAATACGGTCGTGGGACTGATGACGAGCAGGGCGGCGTTGCCCTTGTCACCCTGGGAGTTGAGGTGGAGCAGGTTGACACCGGTGGCCTCCTCGAACTTCACATGGTCGTCGGTGATGGAGCGCAGGTACTCTGCCGTGAACTCACCGTTTTCAATACGTTTATTGATCTGGTCGAGCTTGTCCTGATAGCCTTTCCAGGTGAAGATGCGGTAGTACTGAGCGTCCAGGATGAAGCGTCCGAAGTGTCGCAGCTCCAGATGGGTCTTCGTCTTCACGCTGAAGCCGCTGCCCATGTTGTAGTCGCGGTCGATGATGTTGTAGTAGTCGCTCTTCGTGCCGCCGAGCAGGATGCCGTTCACGAAGATGCGCTGCTCCAGACGGTCGAGCATACCCACCTGCGGCATCTGGATGATGGCACCAGGACCGAAGGCGGCCGCCTCGCTGATACGGTAGGGTGTAATGTCTGAACCATCCTTGACGGGCTTCGAGTCGAAGTAGTCGAAGTGCTGGTAGATACCCAGCTCGGCGCGGATATTCTTGCGCTCAATCATTGGCGTACTCCACAGACGGCCCATGAGGTGTACCTGGTTGAGGATGGGCTGGTTGCTGGAGAGTCCGACGACAAGTTCCGACTCGAAGAAGTCGTAGGGATCGTTGTTCTCGTCCTCGTTCACAGGGTCGCCATACTGCATGGAGAGGTTCACGTAGGGATTGTGTTCGCCCTTGAAGAAGCTGCCGTCGTCGGCCAGGTAGCGGTCGCCCACGGAGATGGCAATCTCCACGGGATTGCGGTTGTAGTCGTGGTAGCGGTAGTGGTCATGACGCACATTCCAGGCATCGCCGGTAGCCAGACGCTTCAGCGCCCCCATGGGGTTGAAGACGGCGGCACCGAGCTCACGCCAGAAGCGGGGCCAACCCTGTTTCCTGTCGTCGAGGAAGATGCGGCTGATGCGGTTCGTGATCTCACCGATGCAGAAGCCGCCACAGGTGGTGGCGATGAGGTCGTTGATGGCAGGTGGCTCACGCTCGCCCAGGAACTCCCACTCCAGCGATCCGAGTGCAGCGTAGGGTACCGACTCCCAGAACGTCAGGCCCTGCGAGCGGGCAGCGTTGAAGTAGAGGTTACCGTGGTAGGGGTGCATGAAGAGGTTCGTCGAGAAGACGTCGTTGTCCCACACGAAGCCTTTCTTGAAGTTGTTGCTCCACGTGTGGATATTCGTCTGGGCGAAGTCGGCGTTCAGCGCAAAGCGGTCGAAGCAATGGACGAAGACGTTGATGCCCGTTGCCTCAGCCAGGGCCCACCACGGGTGTTTCTTGCCCAGTCCGAGGGCCATCAGCGAGTCGGCAGGCTTTTCCTTCTCGCTGCGATGGACGACGGCCGTCTCGCGGCTCTGGTTGTGCGGATAGCGGAACGTCAGGCCGGCCTCGGCGAGCATCCGCTGGCGGTACTTCTGCTCGTGGTGGTAGTAGCGGGTGTCACCGTAGCCCACGGAGGCGAAGGCGCCGATGCTGCGCGACAGCTGGTAGTCGACATTCAGGCGTGCCTGGACGGAGAAGAGGCGCGAGGGACCCTCGTCACTCTTCTTCTTGAACGTCTCGATGTGGTAGTAGCCAATGTCGCCGCCGAGCGACAGCTTCGGCGTCAGCTGGACGTACTGGCCCAGACGGTAGAAGAGGGCGCCCGAGAAGTCGTCGTCGAAGCCCATATAGTGCGTTCCCAAGCCCACCACGTTATAGGTGGAGCGGTTGCGGAAGCGGACGGCAGCGTTCAGCTTAGAGCTGGTGCCGCCGTAAGCCATGAGGTCGATGGTGGTCTCAGGGTTCACGTTCACCAGACCGATCTTGCGCCCACCGGTGTCCTTCGAGTAGTTCAGCAGTCCCACCTGCCAGCCCTTCGGGTGCGAGGTGGCGACGTTGAAGACACCCAGCTGCAGGCCATTCAACTCGTCGGCGTAGTTGTAGGCACCCACCTGCAGACCGCTCATCGTGCCCGACGAGACATTCAGCAGTCCGGAGGCCTGCAAGCCGCGCTGCACACCCATCGAGATGTTGGTGACGGCGCTAAGCTGTGCGCCACGCAGCGGCGACGACGAGATGTTGGTGAAGCCTGCCAACTGCAGGCCCTGCACTTCACGGGCGTAGTTCGACAGCATATTCAGCTGCACGCCCTTCAGCGTGTCGGTATTGCTGTTCACGCCGATACTGAAGTTTGTCACGCGGGTGGTATCCTCCTTGTGCGTCTTACCCAAGTCGATGGCAATACCGTGGGTCTGCGCCCCTGCATGGCTGATGAACAGCGACAGGAGAATAGTGAATAATAAACTCTGTACGTAATGTTTCATATTTCTTAATTCTTAATTGCCGACAATTATCAATTTTCAATTTTCAATTATCAATTAGTGCACTCACAGTCTCATACCATAGAACACCCGGGCAATCCATTTGCTCTCCACGAGCTCCGTCTCGCTCTTACGCTTGAAGAGCGTGTTGGCAACGCCGTAGAACCCTACAAAGTGCCGCAGATTGAAGTAGTAGACGGCACCGGCACGGCTGTTCGTCAGCACCGTGGGATGCTTCGTCTTGGTGTGAATCTTCTCGCCGTCGCTCTCAATACTGTTCTTGGTCCATAGCATGACGTTGGGGACTACCGAGAGATGGAGGAGCCAGTGTTTACCAGCCACGAGGTTATAGGCATAGCCGCAGCCCAGACCCAGATGATTCGCCCTGAGGGTCATCTGGGGAAGGTTGTCAGGCAACCGTTCCGTGGTCTCAATCCTGCCGCCCTGATACGACAGTCCCGCCAGCCATGATCCTGCCGACCGCTTCTGCACATAGAACTGGTAGAAGGGGGAGTCGTAGGAGAAATGGCGATAGTTGAACGTATAGTAGGCATCGATGTTCAGCATCTGGGTCTTCAGCCATCCGTTCTCCACGTCCACGGACTTTCCCTTATAGGTCATGGAGCCGGCAGCGCTCCAAGTCCTCTGGTAGTTGGCATCGAAGACGAAGCGCCTGGGGTAGAAGTTGAAGTTGACCTCAAAGTCGCGTTTGCTGCCACTGGAAGAGCCCGTCACGTTTGTTGCCACCTCGAGGGCCAGGTCATAGTAGTCGAACTCCAGGCTGACGGACCCTTTGACGTCGGGTTTCAGGTTCGACCGCAGGTTGTCGCCACGCGCCCGGAGTCTAGAGCCTGAGAGGCTACCCCACGCCTTCAGTCCCATCTTGCCGGGTGAACGGCTGATGTAGGTAGTGTCGTAGTCCACCTTCTTGTAAAACACCTGCAGCAGGCTGTCGGCACCGGCCAACAACTTCTTTACCGGGCTACCGGCAAAGGCCTCCGGGGAATGCAGACAGGTAAAAAGGCTGCATATCAGGAAAAGAAACACCCTCCGTCTCATCTCTCAATACTTCAAAACTTCAATTGTACTGTGCGGCCTCGGGGATTTCACCGATGCGCGAAGTCTCGGCTGCGGGTTTGTTACTGCTCTTGCACGAAGCAAGCGTCATGGCTACCAGCATCACCGATGCCAGAAGCACGAGGAAATTTTGTCTTTTCCTTGTTCTATACATTTTTATCTATTAATTGTTTGCATATTTCTTCATTAGTCTGAACTGGTGACGGTAGACGAGACAGGCCATACCAAGGTAGACGGCAGCCTGGATCCAGAGGATACGAATCTCGGGCAGCACCTGACTGATACTGGCCCCCATCGAGTTGACACGGATGAAGGCGCGGACGCCGAAGGTGCTGGGGAATATCCACGACACGCCCTGCCAGTAACCAGGGATGCTGGACTGCGGCCACGACACGCCGGTCATGAACAGCAGCGGCACGGAGACGAACACCATGAGCAGCATGACGTTCTCGCGGTAGCGGATGAGGCACGACACGGTCAGGCCGAAGAAGACGCTCGCCAGGGTGTACGGCAGGAGCATCCAGAAGAGCGTCCAGCCCGTGCCCAGCTGCGGGAACGAGAACATGGCGGGCACGGCCATCGAGAGGTAGGCGGCAGCGACAGCCCCGATCATGCCGTAGCACAAGGCCTTGCCCCACACGATGCGGTAGGCGCCGCGGTAGTGCGGGTCGTCGTCGGGAATGAGCTGGCCGTTCCTGTGGCGCTCGCGGGCGGTACCGGCAGCCATGCCGATGCCGAGGGCGATGGCCTGCTGCAGGATGAGCATGAGCACGGCGGGCAGCACGCACGAGCCGTAGCCGCCCGACGGATTATACATCGCCACGTCATCGACGGCCAAGGGCTGCGCCGTGATAGCGTCCTCGCGCTTGGTGTAGTTACCGGCACGCTTGATGCTCATGCCCGCGCCGAGGCGGCCTGCCTCGACCATCGCGGTCTGGTAGACAGCCTTGTAAGCGAGCATCAGCGACATATCACAATAGACGCTCACCGTGGCCTGCTCGCCGCGGTTGACGCGCTCGGAGAAGTCCGACGGGATGAGGTAGATGCCCTTCACCAACTGTCGGCTCACCAAAGAGCGGGCCTCGTCGAGGTCCTCGGCGTAGAACTTCACACAGACGTCGGGCGAGGCATCGCAGTCGTTGATGAACTGGCGCGACAGGGCAGAGTGCGACTGGTCGACGACCACCACGGGCGTCTCGTGCAGCGACTCGTTGTTATATATCCACGAGTAGAGCAGCGGGTAGCCTAGCGGCACCACGACGAGGAACATCAGCACACCCTCGTCCTTCACGACCTTAATGAGTTCGTGGCGGAAGATATAGAGCACATCAGAGAAATGTTCTTTCAGTCTTTCAAACATATTCTTTTCTTTCTTTCGTTGTCATTGACTCTACGGTATATACACATAGTTCAGCATGGCGTTTTTAATCTTACGTAGAACGAACCAGGGCAGCAGCGTGAAGGCCACGAGTGCCACGAGGTGGAACCAGACGTCGATGACGGGGAAGCCATTGAGGACGGTAGCCTGGTAAAGCATCCAGTAGTGGCGCAGGGGGAAGAGCCACGACATGGCCTGCAACGGCGCGTCCATACCCGCAATGGGGAAAGCCGAGCCGCACATAGAGATGCTGAGCACCGACCATAGCGACGAGATACTCATCGACATACGCAGCGACGGCATCAGTCCGAAAGCAAAGATGCCGAAGCCGAGGCCGCCGGCCACCTGCAGCAGACTGAGGCGCACGATGCTCCACACACCACCGAGCCGTGGGAAGTGGAGCACACCGAAGATGTAGTACTGGTAGAGGAAGATGACGAGCAGGAACACCAAGGCGTGGACAATGTACTTGCCCAGGATGGCCACGACGATATTGTCGCCGGCCGTGCAGAGCCAGTCCTTACCCGTGTCAAACTTCATTTCCATGCCCACGGCATAGGCCGCGAGCAGCGCCATGAAAAGCATGAGGATGCCCGGCACGAAGACCGTCGTCAGTGAGTAGTTGTACGAGCCCTGCGGGTTCGCTATCATGTGCGCATCGACGGAGATGGGCTGCAGCGACGCCTTGATCTGCTCCTTCGAGGCGCCCTTGGCGGCGAGCGTCGACTGTCCGACGGCCGCCGAGCCCAGCGAACCGATGGTCTTCATGTCCTTCATCGCCATCGAGCCGGCGGTCATACACGTCATCGTATAATAATACGAGATCTTCGGTTGCCGCCCGGAGAGCAGCTTTTCAGCCGTGCCCTCGGGGATGAGGAGGTAGGCAAAGACCTTGCCTTCCTGCATCGCATTGCGCGCCTCGGTGACGTTGGCAAACCGATAGACCACGCGCGACGACTGCATGGCGTCGAGGTTGCGCACCAGTCCGCGCGACGTCGCCGAGTTGTCCTGGTCCACCACGCCGACAGGCAGGTCGAGCGCCACGCCATCGTCGAGCATCGTGGTGAAGAACAGCACGATGAGCAGCGGGAACACCACCATGCAGAAACCGTAGATGCGGTTCTTGCGGACGATGATGTCGAGCTCGCGCAGGGCGACGGCAAAGAAATCAGATATATATTTCATTGGCTACTTCTTAAGAATCACTGACATGCCGGGGCGGACGTCCTTCACGGCGCTAGTCGGACGAGCCTTCACCTCGAACGTCTTCTGGTCGTACTGACCCGTAGCCTTCGTGGCCTTCCAGACAGCGAACGAGCCCTTGTCCTTCATCGACGTCACCTTCATCGTCGTCTCCACGTCGAGCGCGGGGATGCGAACCGTCAGCTCGGCGCCCACCTTGATGTCCTTCAGCTGGTCCTCGCGGATGTTGAACGTAGCCCACTGGTCGTCCATCACGGCAATCGACATGATTGGCGTGCCCGTGCCGACAAGCTCGCCCACCTTCGGGTAGACGTCGGTCACCTCGCCGTCCATCTGGGCCACCTGCACGGTCTCCTTGATATAGCTGGTCACCTCCTGTACGGCACCGCGGGCCTGACCCACCGTAGCCGAAGCGGCCTGGCGCTCCTCCAAGCGGGCACCGTTCACCGCCATGTCGTACTGGCTCTGGGCAGCCTTCACCTGGGCCTGTGCCGACTTGTACATCGCCTCGGCCTCATCACGTTTCTGAGCCGATACCACGTCTTCGTTGAACAGTTCCTGAACGCGCTTATAGGACTTCTCGGCAATTTCCAGGCCGGCCTTGGCCTGCTCCAGCAACTGCTGGGCCGACTGTATCATCTCCTTGCGGGCACCGTTCTTGGCCATCTGCTCCATAGCGGCAGCGGCGTCAACGGCACTCTTTGCCTGTGCCATCTTTGCTTCCACATCGGGTGCCTCGATGATGGCCAGCGTGTCGCCCGCCTTCACAAAGTCGCCCTCCTTCACGCGGAGTTCCAGGATTCGTCCGGGCACTTTTCCGGATACGCGGTACTCCTCGACCTCCATCTCACCCTGAATGATTTCCGGGTCGCGCCCCAGTGCGAGCATTCCGATGAGCGCTACGATGACTACTACTGCTGAAAAGCCACCCACGGCCAGCAGGATATTGTTATGCTGTTCTTTTGCTTTGTCTGCCATAATCTTTGTACGAGCCCCCTAAGTTAGGGGGTTGGGGGTCTGAACGAGCGTTCATCGCCCCGGTTAAATTGTTATTATTGTTGCTTGTTTATTTATTATGGTTTATGCGTCTGTTCAGACCCCCATCCCCCCTAACTTAGGGGGCTAAAGTGCCCAATGCTTTCTGCAGTTCCACCTCTGAGAGCTTGACACCGATCTCTGCGTCGATGAGCTGCGACTGTGCCTGTTGCCACGCCGTCTGGGCCTCCATGACGGTAGTGTGTGAGACGGTGCCCTCCTTGAAACCAAGGTTCGCCATACGCAGGTTCTCCTCGGCATTGGCGATGTTTGCTGTCGCCATAGCGAGCTTCTTCTGCGCCTCGCTCACCTTGAAGTTACTCTGGTTCACCTGGAGCTCAATCAGCTCGCGGGCTTCGTCCATCTCCAGACTGGCCATCGCCGTGGCCACTTTCGAGGCGCGCACCTTGTTCTTCACGTCGCCCCAGTTCCAGATGGGTACACGTACCACAACGCCCGCATTCCAAAGGCCGCCGAACTTCTTCTCGAAGCCGTTGAACGTGTTGGGATTCGATATGGCATAGCCACCGGTGACCAGTACCTGCGGCAGGTTACCTGCCTTCAGAACGTTCGTCGTCTGCTTCGACAAGTCCGCAGTATTCTGGAGCACTTTCAGCTCCGGCCTGTTGGCAAACGCCACGTCGGTTTGTCCTGTATGTTGCGACGGTGTCGCAACCCCACCGAGCACGTCACTCTCCTCTTCTGCCAGTGTAATCGCCTCGTCGAGGGGCAGTCCGCACAGCTGGCAGAGCAGCATCTTCGACAGCGACAAGCCGTCCTGCACCTGCGTCAGCGCCATCTCGGCCTCGTTGACACGTACGCCGACGCTCAGGCCGTCGCCCTTCGTCGCCACGCCTTTGTCAATCATCTTCTGCACATCGCTCTGGAGTTTCTTTACCAACTCCACGAAACTCTCGGCCAGTTTCTGCTTGTGGTGCAGCGACACCACCTGCCAGTATGCCTGGTCTATATTATATAAGGTGTTCTGGCGCTTCATCTCCAGCGAGTTCGCCGCCATCTCCTCGTTGATGTCGGCCATCTTGTTGGCCGCCGTAATGGCACCACCCATAAACACAGGTTGCGTCACGGTCACAGCACCAGCCATCATGTTGCGCGTATCCGTTCGGAACCCGTCCACGATGCCTGCGCCCACCTGGTTCAGTGCACCGGCAAAGGCCGTCATGTCGCCGGCCATCTTCTGCTGTGTTGCCGCCGGCAGAGCCGATGTCAGCGGCGAGAGTGCGTCCTGCAACTTCGCTGCCGTGTTCGTTCCCATGTTACTCAGTGCCGCCTTCTGGTCGTCGTTGAGGATGGAGATCTCGCGACTCATCCACATATAGCCTCCCACAGCGTTCACCTTCGGCAGATACTGTGTGCGTGCTGACTTCCGCATATAGGCATTCACCTCCTGCTTCATCTTCGCCACGCCAATCTGCTTGTTGTTTCTCAGTGCCATCGCCCTACAACTGTCGAGCGTCAACAATCGTTGAGCGCACGCCACTGACGGCAACAGCACCAACAGCCCAAGCCCCAAAGCCCGAGCCATCACTGTCCGTTTTGTCTTCATATTCATTGCTATTTCGATATTATTTCTTTGCTTTTTACCTTGATTATTGTACCTGCAGTCTTCCAGTGACGCGGAGGTATTCCGTCTCGTAGATTTTCAGCTGGGCCTGTGCCTCAATCAGGTTGCTACGCGCTTGCTGCCACTGGCTCTGGGCATCGAGGAGGTCTGTCATGGTGCAGAGCTGATTGTCGTACTTCTGGCGCATGACGCGGAGGTTCTCGTCGGCCTGCTGACGGCCAAGGGCCGCGGTCTCGACCATACGCTGAGCGTCGGTGACGTTCTGGACAGCGCGACGCACCTCGACGCGCATACTGCGCTCTAACTGTTGCAGCTGCAACTGGGAGTCGCTGAGACTGAGCTTCGCCTTCTTCACCTTCTTAAGCTCGGCACCCCAGTGGAAGATGGGCAGCTTCAAGGCCAGCATGGCGTAAGGGCTGCCTCCCCTGATGGTGTGGTTATAATCCAGCGACCTGCCACTCGGCAGGTTCAGCTCGCCCTTCAACTTCAGATTGTCGTGGTAGGAGTAACTGCCAATGAGTGCCAGGGTGGGCAGATAGTTGGAGCGCTCCTTCTTCACCAGTACCTCGTTGGCCTTCACCTGCTGCTGAAGCAGAAGGAGGTCGGGGCGGGAGGAGAAGTCCTCAGAGAGAAGCAGACCCTCCCCCGACCCCTCCCTGTGAGGGAGGGAAGTAGTTACTTGGGTGAATGCAGTGTCGGTGGGGATGATGGGCTGCTCGAAGTCTGTGCCGATGATGTTGGCCAGGGCAAGGCCGCAGAGCTGTTCGCCGTTACGGGCCTTCTGCAACTGGTAACTGACCTCGTTCTGTTTAGTAGTGATGCGCAGGAGGTCGTTTTCTGTGGCCATCTGCACACCAGCGGCGAGCTTCACCTGGTCATAGAGTCCCTGCATCTGCTGGGCGTAGGCCTCGAGCATCTGCACCTTCGCGCGGACGGCAATGAGCTGGTAGTAGGCGTTATCGACGTCGGCAATGAGCTGCATCTCGGTCTTGCGGCGCTGCTCCTCGCTGACTTTCTGTCCGATGGCGGCAAGGCGGTTGGCGGCCGTCAGTTGTCCACCGACATAGAGCGGCAGAGTGACATTGATGCCGGCAAGGTAGGTGCCGCGTGTCTGTAGCTGCAGGCCGAGGACGTCACCTATATCCAGCAGGTCCTGGTTCTGCAGCTGGATCATCGTAAAGGATCCGTCCACCTTGGGCAGATACTGGGCAAAGGCTATCTGTCGGTCGAGCTTCGCCTTCTCAACGGCATTGTTGGCAGTCATGACTTGCTCGTTGTTCTCGAGAGCCAGACGGCGACAGTCTTTCAAACTTAGGGGCTGGGATGGCTGGGCGGAGAGCTGCGACAACGTCGCAGCAGAGAAGACGAGGGCGGTGATTATCTTTTTCATGCGGCTTTCGGTTTTTGTATGTGGAAGAACGTGGTGTAGAGGATAGGCAGGAAGACGAGGGTGATGATGGTACCCATGGCGAGGCCCGACATGATGCTGACGGCCATGGAGCCGTACATCGGGTCGCCCATCAGCGGAGCCATACCGAGGATGGTGGTCAGCGAGGCCATCATCACGGGCGTGGTGCGGCTGGCGGTGGCGTTCACCACGGCCTGATAGGGATGCTGCTTCTCCTCACGCTGCAGGCGGTTGATCTCGTCGACGAGCACGATGCCGTTCTTCGTCATCATGCCCACGAGACCCATCACGCCGAGGATGGCGATGAAGGTGAACGGCATGTTGACGGTGAGCAGGGCGGGCACGATGCCGCAGATGATGAACGGCAGACAGCAGACAATGAGCAGTACCTGCTTCCAGCTGTTGAACAGCAGGAGCATGATGACGAGGATGAAGAAGAAGGCGACGGGGAAGAGCATGAGCAGCGAACCGGCTGCCTCGCCGCTGCTGCCACCCTCACCCTGCCAGCTCATAGAGTAGCCTGGCGGCAGGGCGATAGCTTCTATCTGCTCGCGGATGTCCTTCTCGACGGCACCCGGCGTGGCATCCTCGTTGGTCGGGTCGGGGTCGCACTCAGCCTCGATGGTACGCTGGCCGTCCTTACGGACTACGTAACCCTCCTCCCAGACCATCTCCATCTTCTCGGCGACGGTGCTGAGGGGCAGACTGCTGAGCATCTTGTTCTCCATGTTCTCGACGCTGGTGGTGCCCCTGACGAGGCCCTTCACGTCCTCGTTGTCGATGTTCAGGTTGAGGTCGCTCCACACGGGGACGTGTGGCAGGTCCATGATGGCCGAGCCGTCCTCGTTGCGCACCTGCATCTGCACGATGACCGTCTTGTCCTGGTCGTAGATGACGCCCACGGGCATACCGTCGGTCGAGGCGAGCAGGGAGTTGGCCACGTTGCCGCGGTTCAGTCCGCTGCGCATGGCGCCGCTCTGGATGTAGTCGGCCACGAGGGTCTTGCCCTTCGGGTGCCAGTTGTTCTGTACGGAGTAGGTATCGACGTACTTCGAACCGCGCATGATGGTCTCGGCCTGATTGGCCAGCTGGCGCAGTACCGACGGGTCAGGACCCTGGAACTGCACCTCGACGGTGTGCGTGGTGCCGATGCTGAAGTTATAGTTGCGGAAACGGATGTAAGCGTCGGGATGGGCGGCACGCAGCTGGGGCCGGATCTCGGCGATGCACGCCTTCATGGTCTTGAAGTCCTTGCAGTCGACGATGAGTTCGCCGTAGTGCTCGCCACCGCTGTTCATCGGGCGCACGAGGCTGTAGCGCACGGGCGAGGAGCCCATGGCGGCGGCCACACGGTCCACCTTGTCGTTCTTCAGCAGCTCCTCAGTCACCTTCAGCAGATCTTCGCGTGTACGGTCGGGACTGGTCTGTGCGGGCAGGTAGTACTCGATGACGAACTGTCCGTAGTCGAAGTCAGGGAAGAACACGCTGCGCACCTTTGTAAAGCCCCAGCCGCAGAGCACGAGCAGGGCCACAGCGCAGACGATGGTCAGCTGCTTGTAGTCGATGAGCTTGGCGATGAGACCGCGGATGGCGCGTTGCAGTCCGTTCTCCTTGCCGTCGCCGCCCTCCTTCTGCTTCGAGCGGAGCGGTAGCCAGGCGGCCACGCACGCCGGCACCTGCACCATGGCGAGCACCCATGAGGCGAGCAGCGAGATGCAGAGCACGAGGAACAGGTCGCGGCAGTACTCACCCGCCGTATTCGGCGAGAGGTATGTCGGGAAGAATGTCAGCACGGCGATGACCGTTGCACCGAGCATGGGCAGCGCCGAGTTGTTCACAATATTATATAGGTAGGACTTCGGTCCCAGTCCCTTCTTTTTGTCGGCCAGGATGCCGTCAAGGATGACAATGGCGTTATCGACGAGCATACCCATCGCCACGATGAAGGCACCGAGGGAGATGCGCTGCAGGGTGCTGCCTGCCAACAGCAGGATGGGGAACGACACGGCGATGCTAAGCACCAGGCTCGTGCCGATGATCATGCCGCCACGGAAGCCGTACATGAACATGAGGACGATGATGACGATGAGCACCGACTCCAGGAGGTTGACCATGAAGCCGCTGATGGCGGAGTTCACCTGGTCGGGCTGGAAGAAGATCTTATCCGTGGCGAAGCCCACGGGCACGCGCTGCATCACCTCGGCCATCTTCTCATCGACAGCCTTACCCACGTCGGGCACGATGACACCGTCGTTGCACGTCAGGCAGATGCCCAAGGCCGGTTTGCCGTTGAGGAAGAAGCCGCCCGTCTGCGGCTCCTTGTAGCTGCGCTCCACGGTGGCGATGTCACCGAGGCGCATCAGCTTGCCGCCGGTCGTGCGGATGTAGAGGTCGGCAATGTCCTGCTCGTCCTCCAAGGCGTTGTTCACGCGCAGCTCTATGCGGTCGTCACCGCTGGTATACTTGCCGCCGTTCACGGTCTTGCCAGCGCTCTGCAGGCCGAGCATCACCTGTGTCGGGATGATGCCGTTACGTGCCAGCTTGTCCTTAGAGAGCTTGATGTTGATAACCTCGCTACGCGTACCTACTATATTTACGCGCTTCACGCCCTTCACCGTGAGCAGCTCGCGGCGTATCAGCTTGGCGTAGCGCTCCAGCTCGGCGTAGCTGTAGCCCTCGCCGGTGAAGGCGTAGAACAGGCCGTAGACGTCGAGCATATCATCGATGACGATGGGGGCGTAGCAACCCGACGGCAGCTTCGTCTGCACATCGTTGGTCTTACGGCGCAGCTGGTCGAAGTGCTGCTCCATCTCAGCCATCTTCACCTCGTCGGCAAACTTCACACTGATGACGGCCATGCCCGACTGACAGGTCGATTCCAGACTCTTGATATCGGGCAGTGTGCGCAACTCGTCCTCCATCACCTGCACGGCCTTCAGCTCCACCTCGTGAGCCGACGCGCCGGGATAGACCAGCACTACCGACGCCTGCTTCACGGCTACGGCGGGGTCCTCAAGCTTCGGCATATTCAGGAAGCTGAAGACGCCGAGGAACAGGATACCCACGACGAAGCTCCAGAATATGATTGGGCGCTTGACAAAGAATTCAGTTAGTCCTCTTGCGTTCATAATCTTCAATTCTCAATTTCTCAATTATCAATTTTTACAAGAGGTCGCCTATATTGGTGGTCTGGGGAACGACCACCTTCACCTTCTCACCATCATGTAGCATATTCACGCCAGCCTTCACCACGCGGTCGGTCTCCGAGAGGCCAGAGGTGACGAACACGTCGCCGTCTACACTCACTGTGCCTAAGGTCACAGGCCGCTGCTTCACCACGTCATCGTTTCCAACGACCCACACGTAGCTCTTGCCCCCGTCCTCGAAGACAGCGTGCGGCGGAACGGTCAGGCCTTCGCTGCTGCCGTCGCCGCTCATCACGATATACACATCCACGCTCTGTCCGGCACTCAGCTTGCTCCCTTGCAGGGCGAAGTTCAGCGTGAAGAGCTGGTTGGCATCGGCCTTCGGCAGGAGGCTCGTTTGGCGCAGCTCATACTGCTCGCCCTTATGCTTGCAGTAGGCGCGCACAAAGCGGTGATGCTGGGCGTAAATGTCGGCCGGCACGCTGATTTGCACCTCCATGCTCCCGGCATCCACGATGTCGAACACCGGCAGTCCGGCGCTCACCATCTCGGCCTTCTCGAAGTTCACCTTCTGGATGGTGCCACTTACGGGAGCCGTCAGACGGGTGTAGCCCAGCTGGTTCTTGGCGTTCTGCAGCTGGATACCCAACTGCTCAAGTCCGCTCGTGGCCTTCTCGTAGTCGTTGCCCGAAAGACTCTTGCCCTCGTAGAGCTGCTTGAGACGCTCCACCTCGTTCTTCAGCTGGTTGTACTGCGTCTGGGCGGCGTCCACCTGCAGCTGGTAGTCCTTCGTGTCGAGGGTGGCCAGCAGCTGACCGGCCCTCACATGGTCGCCCTCTTTCACGTAGATGTGTGAAATCTGACCCGGCGTGCGGAATCCCAGACTCACGGTGGCGTGCTCCTTCACGATACCCGAGAAGTTCTTCTCCATCGTGGCCTGCTGATTCTTCGGCGTGACGGTGATGACGTTGTGAACGGCCTCCACCTTCTTCTCTTCATTCTTGCTGCCGCAGGCGGTGAGTATGGCGATGCTCATTATGACTACAGGCAGAAACAATTTGCTGATCGTTCTCATACTTTTATTATCTTTTTTAATTATTGTTTTCGTTATCGTTTTCGTTGATCACATCCGCTCTCGCTCCGACAGGTTCTCTCTGAATGTCTTGGTCATCCGCTCACCACGCTCCTTCAACCGGGGCGAGAAGGCAATGGCGAATACTACGGCGAAGACGACAAAGATGCCGAGCATGCCGCTCCAGTGGACGGTGTGACCGATGATGAAACTGACGAAGGCGGCACCGATGACGAGGCGCAGCAGTTGCAGGGCCAGCACCTTTACACGAGCGGAACGGCCACTGTTCCAAAGCGTCAGCACTTTTTCATTGCGACCGCCAATACGCATAAGCGTCCAAAGGAAGGGCGCGCAAATCATGATAGTGAGTAAGGCGGTAACAACGTCAGCCCACGGCTGAGAAAGCATACCTGCTATGAACGGCTTGCCGTAGATGAGCATCAGGGCGATGATAGCCAGACAGAGCACGCTGTGGATGAGGACGACGACGGCCAGCTGTTTGAGGCAGTCGCGCCAAAGGCTTTGTTGCTCCTCGGTCTCGGGCTCCTCTTCGTCAGAAGCATTGCTTTCTATCTTGGCTTGGAACCGCTTTGGCAGCACGCGCGCCACCACTGTGTAGGCTGGTTCTGCCAGCCTGATCATATACGGCGTGGTGAACGTCGTAAACACCGACACCGCCACGACGATGGGATAGAGGAAGTCGCTGGTGACATGGAGCGACGTGCCGAGCGTGGCGAGGATAAAGGCGAACTCGCCAATCTGCGTCAGCGAGAACGAGCATTGCATGGCGGTCTTCAGCGGCTGTCCGGCCAGGAGGAATCCGCCCGTACTCAGGATGGTCTGTCCCAGCATGATGGCGGCGACGATGCTAAGAATGGGCACGATGTACTCTACGATGAGTGCCACGTCGACCATCATGCCGACGGACACGAAGAAGACGGCACCAAAGAGGTCCTTTACGGGTGTCACGAGGTGCTCAATGGTCTCCGCCTCGACGGTCTCGGCCAAGATGCTGCCCATGACGAAGGCGCCAAAAGCTGCTGAGAAGCCCACGGCGGAGGCGAAGACCACCATGCCGAAGCATAGGGCCAGCGCGGTGATGAGCATCGTCTCGTTGCTCATCAGCGACTTCACCTTGCGCAGGAACAGCGGAATGAGGTAGATGCCGACGACGAACCACAGCACAAGGAAGAACACAAGCTTCAGGATGGCTGCGAGCATCTGCGTGCCCTCCACCTCCTTGCTGACGGCCATCGTCGAGAGCATCACCATGAGCACGATGGCCAGGATGTCCTCGATAATCAACACGCTGAGCACCAGACTGGCAAAGCGCTTCTCCCGGAGTCCCATGTCGTCGAAAGCCTTGAAGATAATCGTCGTCGACGACATCGCCAGCATACCGCCAAGATAGATGCAGTCCATCTTGCTCCACCCGAACAGTCCGCCTGTGAACATTCCCACGAGCATCATGCCCATAATGACAGAAACGGCGGCGATGATTGGCGCGGCTCCCATCTTCAAAATCTTCTTAAACGAAAACTCCAGGCCGAGGGCGAAGAGCAGGAAGATGACACCAATGTCACTCCATAGTCTGATGCCCTCCATGTCGGTGACACTAGGCATATACGTCATGTTCGGCGAGGCCAGGAAGCCTGCCACAATGTAGCCTAACACCACCGGCTGCTTCAGTTTCTTAAAGAGCAGCGTCATGGCTCCGGCGCAAATCAATATCAGCGCGAGGTCGGCTATTAGGGGTTCAAGTTCAGACATCTTTGTTATTTACGATTGACGGATTTTCGATTGACGATTTACATTAATTCTGATACTTCTTCCTATACTCTAACGGCGTAATACCCATGCGTTCCTTAAAGTACTTGCCGAAGAACGAGGCATTGGGGAAGTTCAGGTCGTTGGCTATCTCCTGCATCGTCATATCAGTGAATCGAAGACGGCGCTCGATGGCCCCCATCGTGAAGTGCTCTATCATCATGCTTGGCCGGCGATTGATGGTCTCCTTCAAGATGGTCGACAAGTATTTGGGGGTGACGTTCAACTGTCTGGCGAAGTCATCCACTCTGCGGATGCGTCCGTCGCTCTGCTCAACCAACTGCATAAACTTGTCAGCCAGCAGTCGTTTGTGAACGCCGGGAGTAGTGTTCTCTTGATCTTTCGATACTGTTTTTTGTATTTTGTCGCGCCGCATCATGCAAAGCATCTCCAACATCATCGTGCTGACAAGTGACCTCACAATATCCGGATAAAGTAGCGGCGAACGGTCTCTCATCCTGCGACACAGCAACAGGAAATAATCATCAAGTAGCTGAACGTCGTCATCTGTAAGATGCACCGTTGGATGCTGCTTCAGATAAGCCAAGTCCGCCAGACTCACCTCAGCATACATGTTGATGTTCCATAGTTCGCTTCTGGTAAACCAAATCTGACGGCAGTTGAAGTCGGATGAGGACATAAAATTAGAGGCGACGCTATGCGCCATATAGAGGAAAAGGTCGTTCTTGCGGAGCCGAATCTGCTGACCGTCGTAGTCGAACTGCGCCATACCATCGGTACAAATCACAATGAGTCCTTGATCGTTGAGACGAAGTTGGCCTTTAGGCAATGCTCCAAAATTCTCCATCACAACCAACTCGTCGCTATCGCCTATCCGCAGGGTATCAGAACCGCTCCTTGGTTTGAGATTTTGTATCCCCATGATGTTCGTTTTTTACTTTTCGGGTGCAAAGTACGCAAAAAATATCCAATTTTCGCTGTTCAATATATCCCAAAAAGTGCTCTTTTGCTAATTTTTCGCAAAAAAGAGGCGCTATAGCGCCACGAACTACCTGGAAACGAAGGTGGTGATGCTACGGGAGGGGAGCATAGGAGTGACGGCGACGGGACGGAGAGTCTCGCCATCGACGTCGCTGGTGCGATAACTGCGCCAGGAGAGCGCAGAGGAGGTAGAGGCAGAATCACCACCTACAGAGAAAGAGGGAACAAACGGCTGCTCCTTCTCGCTGTAGTTGATGGCGACGACGACCCAGGAGCCGTCGACGTTGCGGTAGGCGCTGACCATCAGGCCATAGGGATCCTCGGGTCCGTCAACCTCATAACGCACGGCACCGGGTCGGACGAAGCGGCTGTAGTTCCCCAGAGCCCAGAGCAGGCGGGAGTCGCGGGCGCGAAAGGCCCCCTCCCACCCTCCCCGAGGGGAGGAGTTCCTTTCGGGGCGGGGTTCATAGACGCGGATAAGACCGTCTTTATAGTCACCGCCACAGGCACGCCACCACGACCAGCTCTCGGCGTCGGCATAGCAGAGGTCATGATGGATGACACGAGCAACGTAGAGAGCTGTCTTCATGGTAAAATCGTAGCCACCGCCACCACCTATCTCCTCATCGTTGGACATGATGCAGAGCTCCGACTGCCAGAACTTGACGCCATAATGGCGGCAGGTGTCGCGCAGCTCCTCGCGTACCTTTTTCATATAGGGGATGGGGGTGTTCGTCCAGTAGCTGTGGCCAAGGATAATGCGGGGCACATGGGGCACATCGCCGAGATAGGTCGCGGTACTGTCCGGCGAGAAGAGGGTGCGGATAGTGTTACCTCGCTGCCAGTCGGTCTTGTAGATGCCGAGCAGACAGCGCAGGTCGCTGGACTCGGGAACGAGGATTTGTGAATTGTGAATTCTTGCGTCCCGTTGGTAGCAAGCGACCTTTGGTCGAGCGGTGAATTGTGAATTGAGAGCTTTTGCCAAACGGGCAATCTCGCGGTTGGTAGCTGGTGAGCCTTCCTGCTTCGGTCCCTGCCAGTTCCAGTGACCGTCGGGTTCGTTGACGGGACAGATGTAGTCGAAGTGAATGCCGTCGTGCTCCTCCAAACCGCGAAGGGCTGTAGCCATGAACTGGGCGAAGCGGTCGTAGCAGTCCGGGCGCAGGTTCAGCGTGCCGTCGCGACCGGTGTTCGTGGCCAGTCCGTTCTGGGTGAAATAGACGGGCGGTGAGTTGAGGAAGACGAGGAAATGAGGCACGCCACGTTCCTTGGCCAGTTGCAGGAAGCGGCGCTGCCCCTGCTGACGCGTCCAGTCGTAGGTGCCGTCGGGCTGTAGGAAGCACTCGGTGCGGGTAGAGCGGTTGATCTGCGACTCACGTCCCTGCTCAGCGCTGCCGGCGCCGAGGTTGAAGCGCCAGAGGGAGAGGCCGATGCCACGGGGTTGGCCCTGTGCATCAGTATCGAGAGAAAAAAGCCAGTCGGCAATCTTCACTTGTTCAGCGGTGTCGGGCCAGAGGCCGATGGTTTGCATCGACCACGCATCGGAAGCGCCAAAGTGACGGATGGTCTGACACGGCGCATCGGTGCGGATGGTATGGGTTTGCGCTACGCTAAATGACAACTGAAAAATGAGAAATGATATAGCTATCAGCAGTCTTTGCATATGAGTCTAGTTATTTATGTGTTTGTATTAAACAGCGACTATCGCGGATATCGCGATAGTCGCTGTAAGAATCTTACTTCAGCAGATAGATGCGGAAGCTCTTGATGCTGCCTGGAGCGCCCTGTTCGGCACGCGGTAGGTACTCGAGGGCGTTGACGGTCTGCTCAGAGCCAAGGTCGATGACCAAAAGGTGGGGAGCAGAAGCCGACTTCTCTGTCTGCCAGTAGGTCGATTCCTGCAGGTCAAAGACCTTGTCACCGGTGTGGTTGCCGTTCTCCTCTTCGGAGTTAGCGTACTTCGTCGTCCACGGCTCTCGAGAGAGACGCTTGCCATCAGCACCCTGCAAATACAACTCGGCGATAGCTACGCGGTCGTTATCCTTCTGGGTAGAGAGACATTCTATGGCTAGGTAGCGACCCTTGACTGTCTTTCCAAACTGGATGGTCTGCCAGCCATTGCCAGCCTTGAAAGCACCTGTGACTGCGGGCGTGGCGCTGTTGAGGTCGGGCTTGTCGCCGATGTTGTTGTGTTTGTTGCTCTTCTCCAGCTGAAGCTTGTTCAGCTCAGGCTCTGCCTGTCCCCACACTACGCGCTCCTTCGGACCGACGACGTCAAGGACGATAATCTCGTTCCTACCCTTTTTCAGCCAGCAGCCAGGCACGTAGAGCGTCTGCTGCGGACCGATGCTCCAGATGCGGCCCATGGCGTGACCATTGACGTAGACCTGTCCCTTGCCCCAAGTCTCGAAATTCAGGAAGGTGTCGCCTACCTTCTTCAGCGTGAAGTAGCCGCGATGGTATCCGGGCTTCATGAAGTCAGCCAGTTTCTGAGATTCCTCGTAGTTCTGCATCAGTGCCGCTCCCTGGAAGCTACCCTTTATTTCGCCCTTATCAGCCTTGTCATTAAGCGACTTTACCATATCGAGCGCATTCTTAGCCGTCTCGTAGTCATCGGGGATGGCGATGTTCATCCAGTTCTTCGGTGTCAGCATAATCTCTGCTTCATCGTTCTCGGTGGTCAGCGTGACATTACCGACGATGCCCTTGAAGTCCTTGATGGCACGACCGAAGTTGATGCGGCCCATGCCTTCGACGATAATAATAAGTTCGGCACCCTTCTTGACGGCAGGGATGGTGAGAGACTTCTCGTTCTTAACGCGATCTATCTTGCCGATGTATTTCTTGTCGATAAATACCTGCGCAAAATCGTGGAATTCACCTGTCAGAACGCTGGATGAGGTTATTTCCGGCAGTCGGGTGGAGTAAATCATCGTACCCCAGCCCATATCCATCTCCTCGAAAGTCTTCAGTCCGCCATTCACGGGCTTGGAATTGGTCATCGCTGTCATGAGGGTGGCAAATTCCGTCAGCTCAAACTTCGGTACGGTAACTATCGGCATGGGAGCCTTGGGCACAGATGGCATCTTCTTGCCGTCGTTGTACTTCTCCATCATCTTGCGCAGCTCCCAGAACTTCGGGGTGGCGAGACCCCACTCGTTGATGGGGGCGTCGTAGTCATAGCTGGTCACGTCAGGTGCAAAGCCGGGCGAGTTAGCACCGGCCCAGTGGCCAAACGAGGTCCCTCCGTGGGTCATGTAGAGCGAGAAGCTGATACCCTTCGACAGCATTTCGTCCATGCCCTCGACCATGTCCTTGGCGGGACGGGTCTCGTGACGGGCTCCCCACTTGTCGAACCAGCCGCTCCAGAACTCCGAGCACATCTTCGGGGCGTTGGGACGCAACTCGCCGAGGCGGCGGAACTGGTCGTTGATATTCGCACCCGTGCCGAAGTTCATCGTCCACGTCAAATCGTCGAGACCGTTCTTCTCAAAGTTGCTCGACCAGTCACATTGGAAGAGCGACAGCTCCTTGCCGTAGATGGAGCGCAGGCAATCGCGGATTTCCGAAACATATGGCTTGTCCTCGCCATAACTTCCGTACTCGTTCTCCACCTGAATCATGATGATGGGGCCGCCGTTCTGGATGGTCAGCGGTGCGAGCTGCTCGCCCACCTTCTGCTCGAAGATTTTTACCCTTTCCATAAAATAAGGATCGCGCTCGCGCAGGCGTATATCCTTTTTCTTTAAGAGCCACCAAGGCAGTCCACCCATCTCCCACTCGGCACAGACATAGGGGCCGGGGCGCACGATGACGTACATACCATTCTTCTGCGCCAATCGGCAGAACTCGGCCACGTCGTTGTTGCCCGTGAAGTCGAATACACCCTCCTGTTGCTCATGGATATTCCAGAATACGTAGAGGCACAGCGTGTTCATACCCAGTGCCTTACACATTTGGATGCGGTGCTCCCAGTAAGGACGAGGGATGCGGGGATAGTGCACCTCGGCCGCCTTCACCACGAAGGGCTGGCCGTTGAGTAGGAAGGTCTTGTCACCCACGGTAAACGTACCGGGAGCAGTAGCTGGTTTGGCCGTGGCGGAGCCACAGTCAACAGAGAACAATAAGGCCGTGATGGCCAGTAGTGTCAGCAGTTTCTTCATGTGTAGTTTGTTGTTTTAGATTATTTGGGCACAAAGATAATAGAAAACGGGCGAAAAACCAAATTTTCAAGTGGTTTTCCGCCCGCTTTTTATAAAAGTCGGTGTTTACCGGTGTTTAGAAGTCCATGTGGTCGAGAGCATCGCTGAAGTCCTTCGGATCGTTGTTCTTCGCAGGCTCATGGAGCTCGTCGCCGAGTTTCTCGTTCAGCTTGTCGGCGAAGTCGTTGTGACGCTCGGGACGGGGACCACGACGGTCACCGCGGTCACCACGGTCGCGACGCTCGCCACGCTCGGGACGGGGACGTCGCTCACCACGCTCGGGGCGCTCACGGCGCTCACCACGGGCGGGACGCTCGACATAACCCTCGGGCTTCTCGATGAGCACACGGTGCGAGAGCTTGTACTTACCGGTCTTCGGGTCGATCTCGAGGAGCTTCACCTGGATGTGGTCGCCCTCCTTGATACCTGCCTCCTCGACAGTCTCGAGACGCTTCCAGTCAATCTCGGAGATATGGAGCAGACCATCCTTGCCCGGCATAATCTCGACGAAGCAGCCGTAAGGCATGATTGAACGGACAACACCGTCGTAGATCTCGCCCACCTCGGGGATGGCGACGATAGCCTTGATCTTGGCGATGGCAGCGTCGATAGACTCTTTGTTAGGAGCGCTGACCTGCACCTTGCCGACGCCGTCTTCCTCGTCGATGGTGATGGTAGCACCGGTGTCCTCCTGCATCTGCTGGATAATCTTTCCGCCCGGGCCAATGACAGCACCGATGAACTCCTTGGGAATCTCGAAGGCCTCGATGCGGGGCACCTGGGGCTTCATCTCGGCACGCGGCTCGGCGATGGTGTCGGTGATACAGTTCAGGATATGCTCACGACCGGCCTTGGCCTGCATGAGGGCCTTCTCGAGGATGTCGAACGACAGGCCGTCGCACTTGATATCCATCTGGGTGGCCGTCAGACCATCCTTCGTACCGGTGGTCTTGAAGTCCATATCGCCCAGGTGGTCCTCGTCGCCGAGGATATCGCTGAGGACAGCGTACTTATCTTCTCCGGGGTTCTTGATGAGACCCATGGCGATACCCGAGACGGGCTTCTTCATGGGAACACCAGCATCCATCAGGGCCAGCGTGCCGGCGCAGACGGTAGCCATTGACGAAGAACCGTTGGACTCCAGGATCTGGCTGACGACACGGACGGTGTAGGGGAAGTCAGCGGGAATCTGACCCTTCAGACCGCGCCATGCCAGGTGTCCGTGACCAATCTCACGACGGCCTACGCCGCGCTGAGCCTTGGCCTCGCCCGTGCAGAACGGGGGGAAGTTATAGTGGAGCAGGAACTTCATGTAGCTCTTGTCGAGGACGTCGTCGACGAGCTTCTCGTCGAGCTTTGTGCCGAGGGTGACGGTGGTCAGCGACTGCGTCTCGCCACGGGTGAAGATAGAGCTTCCGTGAGGCATGGGCAGCGGAGAGACCTCGCACCAAATGGGACGAATCTCGTCGGTCTTACGGCCATCAAGACGGATGCCCTCGTCGAGGATGCAACGGCGCATGGCGTCGCGCTCCACATCGTGGTAGTAGCGCTCCATCATCGCATACTTCTCGTCCAGCTCGTCCTCGGTGAGGTCGGCGTGGTCGGCAGCATACTTCTCCTTGAAGTCCTCGAGAATCTTCTCGAAGGCCTCAGCGCGCTGCTGCTTCTCCAGGGCCTGCTTCGTGACGTCGTAGGCGGGCTGGTAGAGTTCCTTGTTCATCTGGGCACGCAGGTCCTCGTCGTTGACCTCGTGGTCGTACTCGCGCTTGACATCCTTGCCAAGCTCCTTCGAGAGTTCTGCCTGCAGCTCACACATGGGCTTGATAGCGTCCATGGCGGCCTTCAGGGCACCGAGCAGGTCCTGCTCAGAGACTTCCTTCATCTCACCCTCAACCATCATGATGTTCTCAGCCGAGGCACCGACCATGATGTCCATGTCGGCCTCCTTCATCTGGGCGAAGGTGGGGTTAATGACGTACTCGCCGTTGATGCGAGCCACGCGGACCTCCGAGATGGGGCACTCGAAGGGAATATCCGAGCAGGCGAGGGCTGCCGAAGCGGCGAAGCCGGCAAGTGCATCGGGCTGGTCAACGCCGTCAGCCGAGAAGAGCATGACGTTGACGAAAACTTCTGCGTGATAGTTACTGGGGAAGAGTGGACGAAGAACGCGGTCCACGAGTCGCGATGTCAGGATTTCGTTGTCTGAGGCTTTGCCTTCGCGCTTGGTGAATCCGCCGGGGAAACGGCCTGCGGCGGCGTACTGTTCACGATAGTCTACCTGCAAAGGCATGAAATCTGTTCCGGGAACTGCATCTTTTGCGGCACAAACAGTGGCGAGCAATACGGTGTTGTTCATGCGGAGCATGACGGAGCCGTCAGTCTGTTTTGCCACTTTCCCGGTTTCAATGGTGATAGTTCTGCCATCAGCCAATTGAAGGGTCTTTGTAATTACGTTCATCTTGTATTAAAACATCTAAAAATAAAAAATTAGGCGCAGATTAGCGCCTGCAACTCAATTTGCAGGCGCAAAGGTACACATTATTATATGAATAAACGAAGAAAAGGGAAACAATTTCCTCGATTTATGAACTTTTCACAATCTCGCAAGACTTACCAGCGGTCGCGCGTCTGGATATCGTCGGCCCAACGGTGATCCTTCGGGAAGGGCTGTCCGCCCCATGCCTTCACCTGTGTCCACGGCTCGGCCTTGTCGGTCCAGAAAGGATGATTGGCTGGCAGTCCCAGAGGCATAAATGCCAGGCTGGTCATGTAGAGCGAGCCGTTGTTGGTATACCAGTCGGCAGTCTCGGGCTGGTGGCCACAGAAACCAATGGTGAGGTAGCCGCCGTCGTTGTAGTTCTGCTGCTGGTCGAACATCCGGTGCATGACGGCGGTCAGAGCGGCGCGCACCTGTCCGTTGGAGAGGTCGCTGGGCAACTTCTGGTACCACGCCATCAGGGCCAGCGGCTGCATGGCGGCGAGGCGGTAGGGCGTTGAGCGGCCGATGACGGGGAAAGTGCCCTCGGGCGAGATGAAGCGCTCGAGAATAATCGAGAACTTCTGCGCACGCTTCAGGGCGCGGTCGTAGTACTTCTGGTACTCCAGGCGGGTGTTGGCCTTGGCGTCAATCATGTTCTGCAGCGTCTCTAAGTACATGGCGTGAAAGACGTAGCTGGAGTAGTAGTCGAAGGCGAAGACGGGGCCGTCGGCATACCAGCCGTCGCCAATGTACCACTCCTCGACCTTGCGGATGGTCATCATCACGCGGAAGTCGTCGTACTCACGCAGGCCAGCGGCCTTGGCAATGAAGCTCTCGATGGTCGACGAGAAGAGGAACCAGTTGGTGTAGGGGGGCTCGATGGAACGGAGCTTCTTGAACTCCGTGATGTAGCGCTGCTTCGTCACGTCGTCAAGCGGCACCCACAGGGCATCGTAGGCACGGATGAACGACTCGGCGATGTAGGCGGCGTCGACGAGGTTCTGACCGGCGGCACCCCAGACGAGGTAGTCGGGGCTCTCAGGGTCCACGGCGTTCTTATATGCCTGCAGCGCCCACTCGCGCAATTTCATGACTTTGGAGTATTCACTCCCCTCTCCGTTGGGAGAGGGGTCTGGGGTGAGGCTTAGCCACGGGGCGATGCCCGCCATCAGGCGTCCGAAGGTCTCCATATAGACCACCTTGCGGTTGCGGTTGTCGAAGCTCGGGCTGAACTCCGTCTTCATGTTCTTCTGAAGCTCGCCTTTGGCCATATTTTCTAATACGGGCTGCGCCATCTTCCACGCCTGTTCCGTCCAGTACTCGCGGTCGGTCTGTACCGCCTTCTTCACCTTCTTGGCTGCGACAGGCATCAGCATCAGCACAGCCACCATCATTAAGATTGTTCTTTTCATCTTAGGTATAAGTAGTTTGTTGTTCATCTCAGTTGGTAAAGACTATTTCCCGAGACCTTTGGCGAGGAACCTGAGAAAGCCGTCGACATCCTCGTCGTAACCGCGGCTGCCCGTCAGGGGCTTACCCGTCGCGGGGTCAACGACAACATAATAAGGCTGGGCGTTGGCACCAAACTTATGGCTCTGCAGGTAGCTCCACTTAGCGCCAACGGTACGCAGCGTCTTCGTGTTGCCCTGCTCGTCGGTCACCACGAAAGGCTCGGCAAGGGGCGTCTTGTCATCGACATAGAGCGAGATGAGTACGAAGTCGTCCTTCAGTCTGTCGGCAACACGTGGGTCGGTCCATACGGCAGCCTCCATCTTGCGGCAGTTCACACAGCCAAAGCCCGTGAAATCGATGAACGCCGGCTTGCCCTGGGCGCGGGCGGCGGCCATACCGGCCTCGTAGTCGGTGAACTGTGCCTCGACGGTCTTCGTGTTCAGGTTGAAGTCCTGCGTGTTCATCGGCGGCGCAAAGGCACTCACGGCCTTGCATGGGGCACCCCAGAGGCCAGGCACCATGTAGATGGCGAAGGCAAACGACAGCAGTCCGCCCATGATGCAGACGACGGGCATGGGCTTCCAGCCGTTCCTCGTTCCTCCTTCCTCGTTCCTCGTTTTTCCAACCTCGTCCTGCTGGAACTTCAGCCAGCCGCAGAGGTAGGCACCAAGCAGGGCGAAGATGACGATCCACAGCGACAGGAAAACCTCGCGGTCCATGAGATGCCAGCCGTAGGCCAGGTCGGCCACCGACAGGAACTTCAGGGCGAAGGCCAGCTCGATGAAGCCGAGCACCACCTTGATCGTGGTCATCCACGACCCCGACTTCGGGGCCTGCTTCAGCCACGAGGGGAACAGGGCGAAGAGGGTGAACGGCAGGGCCAGCGCCAGGGCGAAGCCGAACATTCCCAGCGCCGGGGCCAGCCAGTTGCCACTGGTGGTCGTCTCCACCAACAGCAGGCCGACGATGGGCGCCGTACACGAGAACGACACCAGCACCAGTGTGAAGGCCATTAAAAAGATGGATAATTGAGAATGGATAATGGATAATGTTGTTCCACTGCCCTTCCCACTCAGCTCGTCAGCCTTCTGGTCGACCTTGTTGGCCCATGAGTCGGGCAACTTGATCTCGAACCATCCGAAGAAGCTGAGGGCGAAGACCACGAGCAGGACGAACAGGAAGATATTGAACACAGCGTTCGTCGACATCGCGTTCAGCGTGTCGGAGCCGAAGAGGGCCGTCACCAGCAGTCCCAGTCCCAAATAGATGATGACGATGCTCAGGCCGTAGGTCATCGCGTCGCGGACTCCTTTCCCTCGGTCCTTCTTGGCACGCTTCAGGAAGAACGAGACGGTCATCGGGATGATGGGCCAGATGCAGGGCATACACACCGCTAAGAGTCCGCCGACGAAGCCCATCAGCAGGATATATAATAAGGAGTGGTCCGTCAGCGGTTGTTCCTCGCCGACGGCACGCAGCTCGTCGACGACGGGAGTCCAAAGGCCAACGCCTGTTGTGTCGGAATGAGAAATGAGAAGTGAGGAATGAGAAATGGTATCGGCGACTATCGAATCCGCATCGGCCGTTGCCTGTACGTCATTATTCTTTTTTTCATTGTCATTTTCCGCTTCAGATTTCTCATTTTTCACTTCGCCGTTGGCGGAAAAGGCCACCTGCGTCGGCGGCAGACAACTCTTGTCGTCGCAGGTACCATACTCCAGATAACAGTCTATCACGTACTGAGGTTTCGTGAACCTCACCTTCTGGACGAATGTCACGGCACCCTCGAAGTACTTCAGCTCCATACCGAACAGCTCGTCGTACTTCTTGATCTCATGGCCGCGGGCCACGAGCTTGCCAACCGTCTCGACACCCTCCATCTTCACAACGTTGAACGTCGCAGCGATGGGGCCGTCCTGCCCTAGGTCGGTGGAGTAGACGTGCCACCCCGCGTCAATCTTACCCATAAACACTATCTCGGCCTCCATACCCTTGCCCGTCTTCAATTCAGACGTGAAGTGTACCGGATCGGCCATCTGTGCCCGTGCGGCAACGGCGAGCACCAGCGTCAGCAGCGTCAGAATTCCCTTTCGTATCATCTTCATGAGTGTTTTCGTCTATTTCGGCAACAAAGGTACGAAAATTACTCCGAATACCGCCCAACGGTCACACTTTTTTTTCAGGCGGCATGAAGCGCGTACTTATGAGATGTACCGGACATACTCACAGGCGGCGAGCAGGAAGGCACCAACGCCGAAGTTCGCCTCGCTATTCTGATCGACGGTCTGACCGGGGATGGCACGCTCGCCGATAGGCTGGACGTAGCCCACCTTGCCGGACTTCTGCAAAGCCGTCTCCGTCAGGTATTTCCAGGCCTTGGCGATGACTGGGGCGAACTCCTTCTTCGACAGGTAGCCGTGGTTCACACCCCACAGCAGACCATAGGTGAAGAAAGCTGTTCCAGAGGTCTCGGGGCCGGGGGCGTGCTCAGGATCGAGCATCGAGCGCGTCCAGTAGCCCTGTGGCTGCTGACAGGCGGCGACGGCACGGGCCAGACGGGTGTACTTCTCGACGAAGAACGGCTGACGGACGTAGGTCTCGGGCATATCCTGCAGCACCTTGGCCAGGCCGGCGAGCACCCAACCGTCGCCACGTGCCCAGAAGTCTTTCTTGCCGTTGACGGACTTGTGCTTGGGATAGACATACTTGCCGTCGCGGAAATAGATGCCAGTCTCCTGGTCGAGCATGATACTGTCGGAATAGAGCAGATTCTCGTAGAGCTTACGCAGGTATTTCTCGTTGCCCGTCAGCTTATACATCTTGGTCATCACGGGCATCACCATGTAGAGGGCATCGGCCCACCACCAGTAGTCGTGAGCCTCGGAGTCGGCCTCGTAGCCCATCACCTCCTTGGCGCGGGCCACACGGCGCTCGTCCTTCGTGATGTGATAAAGGTCGATGTAGGTCTGGAAGCAGATTTGCCAGTCGCCGAAGAGCACATAGTCCTGTCCCTCGCCGTACTGCTTGTACTTCCACTTGGCTGGGTCGGTCTCCTTGGCCCCCTTCCATTCGTTGTACTCGGCCCAGCGGATACTGTAGTCGAGCATCCGCTCTCCTTCCTCGTTCCTCGTTCCTCCTTCCTCGAAAAGCTTATACACCTCGATATTACCGGTATGGTAGGCGGCATTGTCCCAGAACGATCGAACCTCGGCATTGTTATTCGCCTGCCAGTAGGTATTGACTTTACGAATGATGTCCTTTACCTGACTGGGGGTCCACGTACGGGCCTGCAACGCCATAACAGCGAAGAGGCAAACAATCAAAAGAGATTTCTTCATAGTTATTTCTACTTTTTGATTCTGATAATGTTCAACGAATAAGCCGGCAAATCTACCTCTATATTATTATTGTCCGGCGACAGCTCATGTTCGGTTGGGCTGATGTTGGTTGGCTGCTGCAGGGTATTCTCGTCGTAACCTGTATTAGCGCACAATCGGATGAGTTTGGCTTGCTTCACCGCAAAGTTACTGATGTTCAGTCGGGCCGTGGTGCTCTCGTCCCGCGAATTGACAATTTTGACAATAAGTTCGCCCGTCTGGTCGTCGATGGTAGCACTCGAGAACACATCGGTTGAGGTGTCTTGCTTCAGCACAGTATCAAACACCAGGTCATCGTCAAGCCAGGCTTTGACAGAGTCACCGCTGACGGTCAATGTCACATCATACCAGCGGCCTGTCTCCACACGGCCTCGTTTGATGGCCGTCTGCGACTTACCACTACCGTTAACCTGCTCCAGAGCATGCTGCGTATTGCCCCAGCCGCCAAAGTTCAGCCAGCAGTAGTTATGTTCGTCCACATAGTTGAAGACGATGATGAAGCCCTCACGGCCTTCGTCCTTGCGAGCGCGGCACTTCAGGGTATAGTGGTCGCCCACTTCGGCGGTACACAAGGCCATGCACTGCTCGCGGTGGCTCGTCTGACTCAATATGCCGTCGGTGACCTTCCAGTCGCCAACCAAGAAATCGGGTTTTCCTGTCTTGGGCAACGGGTCCATGTGGGTGAACGACGTCTTGGTGCTCCAGGTGGCATAGCCCACGCGACTCTTCTGCGGCGTCAAGGTTTTTCTAAAGGCGGCACCCTTATAGGGATCGGTCTGACTCAGCTTCACTACCTGTGTACCGATGTTGCGAGGCATGAGCATCTGTACATAATAAGAAGGTGTGCCCATGACACGGTTGGAGTTGAAGCGAATCATATCGGGACGCCAGCGGGCATCGTTCTCGTTGACGAAGATAGGAGCATACGAATTCAGGGGCACGATATCGGAGTTATTCTCCATACCCATCATATAGACGGCCTCGCCCAAAGCGGCATTCATGTTGCCTAAATCGCCGAATCCATCAGTAACGGCATACTCGCCAACGTAAATCTTCGGACCTTTTCGGTCGTAAGTATCATACTTATGGAAATTGTTAGCAAACCAGGATGGATTGCGGTAGTAGTGCTCGTCGAGCAGTTCGACACTCTCCTTGCTGTCCCATGTCGGTGTGTCGGTACCCCAGGCGGCAACATTGCCGATGAGGTGCATCTTCGGGTACTTCTTCAGTATCTGCTCCTTGAACAGCCGGAAGCGGTCGTAGTAGTGGTCGCTCTGCTGGCGCGCGTCGGGCTGGTTGTTCTCGTTGCCAATCTCTAAGTACTCCAAGTTGAAGGGAGCGGGGTGGCCGTTCTTGGCGCGCAGGGCACCGTATTTCGTGGTCACGTCGCCGTTGGCATACTCCAAGGCGGCAAGCGTCTCGTCAATCCACGGCTGAAGAGAGTCAACAGAGGTCTGTCCTCCGTGCCAGATACCTACATTAACCACATAAAGTGGCTTGGCACCAAGGTCCTCTGCCATTTGCAGATATTCATGGAAACCAATTCCATCTGTCGTGCGATAACCCCAGTTCACATTCCAGTGGCCGGGACGCTCCTCAATAGGACCGATGGTGCGTTCCCAGCGGAAGGCGTTCTCGGGCGAGATCTGTCCCTCGACGAAGCAGCCGCCGGGGAAGCGCATGAACTTCGGGCGCATCTCATATAGCATCTGCGCCAAGTCGGGGCGCAGGCCGTTCTCACGGTTCTTCCACGTCGGCGGGAAGAGGCTTACCACGTCAAGCTGCAGGGTGCCCTTGCCATCAAACACCAAGGCGAACTTGGCCTGAGGGTCGTTGCCGTCGGCAGTCAGCTCGGCGCTGTACTTCGTCCACTCCTTCTGCTTGATACCGTCAGCCGCCACAGTTGTCTCGGCATAGAGGTTCTTGCTGTTGAAGAGACGGGCCTTGATGGTGCCCTTATAGTTGCCCTTGAGCCAGAGGCTGAGCTTGTAGGTACGTCCCTGCACGGCGTTGATGCCCCAAAAGCCTTCGTTCTCTAACCTGACAGCATTGGCCGTCGTGGCGTTGATAGTCAGTTCGAGGGCGTTCTGCTGGGCGTCGTTCAGCAGCTTCACTTTCTTGGAGGGTTGCACGAGGTGTGCATCGATGGTCGAGCCATTGTAACCGTAGGCCGTCCAGCCCTGCATGTCGGCAGGAGCACCGTAGTGCGGGCCGTCCTCGAACGAGCGGTTACGGATTAGCTCGGCATAGAGGCCGCCGTCAGCGGCGTGGTTAATGTCCTCAAAGAAGATGCCATAGTGCGTGGGGCTGATTTTCGGGCCACGCTGGTTGGCGTCGATGTCGATGGTGACTTGTGCCGTGGCAATGCCGCAGCACAGCCAACAGGCGGTCAGTAAGATGATGTTCTTTCTCATAGGTTGTTACAGTTTGATGACACGGAACGAATAGGGAGGTAGCACGATGTTCTGGCCAGCCGTCCCCTTAGTGATTGTGAGCTGCTGCTCCTCGGGGTTACCGGCAAAGCCCTCGGTCTTGGCCGTCTCAGGAATGGTCAGTCCGTTGACCGTCAGCGACAGCTCCACGGGCAGGGCGTTGACAAGCTTCAGGTAGGTCTTGCCCGTCTTGCTGTCACGCACGACGCTGGCGCCGATTCGGTGCTTCAATTTTCCATTATTAATTGTCAATTGTCCATTGATATAAGTGTCGCCGCCATAGACGCTGAAGAGGCGCTGCACCTCGTAGGCGGGCGTCGTCCGCACTTCGGTATTCGAGAAGTAGATCATGTCGGGGTTCCAGTTCGAGTGACCGTCCTTCGAGAGCATCGGGGCATACGAGGTCATCTCGACGATATCGCCATTGCGCTCAACGTCAGTCAGATAGAGTGCCTCGGCCAGCGCCGTCTCGACGTTCGGACGCTTGGTCTTCGTAGAGGCGGCCCACTCGCCGAGGTACACCTTCGCACCCTGGCGGTCGTAGTTGTCGTAATAATCGCGGTTGTGCATGAACCAGCCCGTCGACTCGTAATAATGTTCGTCAAGCATATACTGCAGGTCAGGATGACGACGGGCGAAATCCCAACCCTCCTGATAGTCAGCACTCGGCGCATGGAACGGACCGGCAGTACCACAAATCTTAATATCGGGATACTTGGCACGGATGGCACGGGCAAGCATCTCGTAGCGCTCCTCGAAGACGGTCGAGATGATGTCCTCATTGCCCAAGCCTATATATTTAAGGTTGAAGGGCGCGGGGTGCCCGGCGTCAGCGCGCATCTTGGCCCACTGGGAGGTGGCGGGATCGCCATTGGCCCAGTCGATGAGGTCGAGGATCTCCTGCACATAGGCGGGCATATCGTCCATGGGTATGCCACCCTGCTGACCGCCGATGCCCTGGGCGTTGTTGGCGGAGTTCTGACAGGGCACACCAGCTGCCAGGACGGGCAGCGGTTCGGCACCGATGTCCTCGCAGAACTGGAAATACTCGTAGAAGCCCAATCCACGCGTCTGGTGGTAATGCCAGATGTTGAAGTCGGGCTTACGGTCCTGCAGCGGCCCGATGGTGTGGTTCCAGTGGTAGATGTTCTCCAAGCCCTGGCCGTGGCTCATGCAGCCGCCGGGGAAGCGCACGAACTTCGGCTTCAAATTGGCGATAACCTGCGCCAAGTCCTTGCGCAGACCATTCTTACGTCCCATAAACGTTTCCTGCGGGAACAACGACACCATGTCTATACCTACATGGGCAGCTTTCAGGGGCACGATGGCCAGCCGGGCCTTCGTGTCGCTGGCCTTGGCGGTGAGAACGGTGGCGTACTGCTGCCAGTCGCCGCCCTGGGTCTTCAGCTTGCTCTTGGCCAGCACCTTGCCGTCCTGTCCGATTAGCTCAATGGAGAAGTCCTGCTTCTGGCCGCCAGCCAGCACATACATGGAAAAGTCGTATTTTTTACCCTTTTCAACGACGATGCCGTCCCAACCCTCGTTCCAAAGGGTGTCGGGCCAGACGAGTGCATAGTGTGGATTGTTCTTGCTCAGCGGGTGTTCGGTGGCAATCTCTATCGGACGGGCCGAGTGCCACGCCGTAGTGGCCGTCCAGCCGCCATGATCCTTCGGTGTATACTCGAAGTCGCGGTTCTGAATGAGTTCGGCATAGAGGCCGCCGTCAGCCGCATAGCTGATGTCCTCGAAGAAGATGCCGATGAGCTTGTCGCTGATCTTCTTCTGCTGCGACAGGTCGACGGTCAGCGTCGCCGTGACGGTCTCCTTGGGCATATCGGGGTTCTTCGCATCGTCGTGCATACGCTCGTTCGTCTTGCGCCAGTCGTCGCCCGATTTCATGAAGTGATCTTCAATTTTTGCCCATTCCATCGGCGATATTTCGAAACCATAGCCCTCAAAGAGCTTACCGCTGACAGTGGCGGTGTCGCGCACCCAAGCGTCGTCGCTGATCTGACTGGCACGGTCGGGAGCGAAGTTGCGGAAGTTGGGCGTCGCCGATGTCCAGCGCTTACCCTGCGGCGACTTGTAATAGATGTCGAACGTGCCGTCGGGATTCTCGAAGACGACAGGCTCCAGACATTGTGTCGTCGTCATGATAGGATAGTCCTGCGGACGCCAGTTCACGAGGTCGCGGCTGTAGGCAGCGGCGAAGAGCGGCGCACGGTCGTTCACCTGGAACACCAGGCGCCACGTGCCGTCCTGCGCCCGACAGACGGAGGGGTGGAACATCTTCTTCTCGGCGCCCCACGTGCCATAGTCCGACGAGCAGAGGCGGCCGGCCTCCCTCCACGATCCGCCCTCCTGTACGGCTATATGCAGGCCGTCACCAGGGCCGGGCGAATAGATAAACACATTGCGGCTGGTGCTCACCTGTGCCCCCAGCGAGAGGGTGCTGCAGAGTGCCAGCACGGTTGTCAGTAGTTTGTTATGCATGATGTTTTGTTTTAGTCAGTTACTGATGGTGATGACTATCGATAACGAAGTCAAGGTTCTTCTCAAACGGGCCGATGGGCAAGCCAGACACACCATAGGTGTTCAGACGCACAGGGTCATCCTTCCAGGCATGACGCAGACGGCAGGGATAGCCTTCTACGGGCGACGTGATGATGACCGTGTTGCCCTCGGAGCGGGCCTTGGCGTTCACAAAACGGCCGTCCTTGCCAGCCACCTCGTACTCAAAGAGCTCGCCACACGGACGCAGAGGCTGATCGTACTTCAGCGTGATGGTCTTCATATCTGAGTGTATCTGTGTTGACAGCAGCTTAGGAGGCAGTACCGCCTTCTTGTCCTTGAAGACCAGACGGTCGAAGCACAGGCCAATGCGCTCGGCGACCTCTTTCTTACGCAGGGGGTGGATATCGACAGTCTCGCCGAGGTCGATAATACACGCCAGCTCGGCAAAGTCGTCGTTGGCGGCGACCGTGCGCTGAGCCTCACGCAGCTGGGCCCAGTTGCTGTTCACAGGGCTATACTGGGGGACGATGGGCGACGGATTGCCTGTCTGCTGGCGACCGTCGTAGTTGGCCAACTGCACGATACAGAACGGCAGCTCATGATTACGGAAGGTGTTGCGCCAGCAACGCAAGAGCTTCGTCAGATAGTCGGCGTAAGGTGCGGGGTTGCCGGTATTCGACTCGCCCTGATACCACACCACCCCCGACAGGGCGAAGGGTGCCAAGGGATGGACTACGGCATTATACAGCGTCGTCGGCAGGTTCTGCAGACTGACGTCGCCGCCGGGACAGGCAGGCATATCGGCGCCGGCATGCTGCTTCCATTCCTTACCCAGCGGGATGATGTCGGTAGGCAGCGGATTCTGGCTGAGACGGTCGTCGCCAAAGGCCAGCAGATAGGGTTTCTGCGGGATGAAATGTGCTGCACCGTTCTTATTGATGAAACGGATGGCGATGACGTTGTCGCCCTCGCGGAGCAGTCCCTCGGGCAGGTCATAACGGCGCGGCGGGTACTGATAGTACGTGCGGCCCACCTGACGCCCATTGACATAGGTGATATCGGCATCGTAGAGGGTGCCCAACAGCAGACGGGCGGGCTTTCCCGCGTGTTCCTTATCTATATGGATATGCTGACGGAGCCACGTGGTACCGATACCGCGCCACAGCCAGTTGTCCTGATTGATGGTCTGCCAGCCACTATCGTTATAGTCCAGGCTCTCAAAGTGATTACGCACACCCTGGTCTTTCTCCTCGAGCAGCGCGTTCCACTGCCTGTCAGCTTGGCTGTTGGCCTGACGCTGAGCCTTGACGAAGTCGGTATTGTCGTACAGGCGCGCCTTATCGACCAGGAGCGGATAGTCCCGCCGCAGCGCGTCGGCGCTGAGCCACGCCTCTATGGGTGTGCCGCCCCAACTGTTGACGATGATGCCCTGCGGCACCTTGTACTTCTCCCACATCCGCTTGCCGAAGAACGAGCCAGCAGCAGAGAAGAGCCAGGCGTTCTGCTTGGTCAGCGGCTTCCAGTTGATGCTTGTCGGGCTGATGTCGGCTTCCGGACCACGGGTGCTGGTATTGTTCTGTACGCGGAAGAGACGAACCTCATTGAACGAAAAATTATCGATTTCATCGGTATAATTCGGATAGACACGCTCTATGGTCACGTCGATATTCGATTGGCCGGACAACAGCCAGACGTCACCCACAAGGACGTCCGTCAACACGAGTTTCTCGCTGGTCGCATGGCCGCCAGCCACCTCCAAGGTGTGGGGACCGCCCGCCTTCATCGCCGGCAGGTAGACACGCCAGCGACCGGCGCTGTCGGCCGTCGCCGTATAGACTTTCTTCTGAAACGTGACGCTGACGGACTCGCCGGCATCGGCCCAGCCCCAGACAGGAACAGCCTGATGGCGCTGGAGCACCATGCCAGACTGGAACAGCTGCGGCAGGCGAACGGCGCCCTGTGCGACCATGGCGGCCATCAATGATACCGGAAGGAGAAAATGCTTTAGGTTCATATGCAAAGATGATTGGGTTTCCAGCCTGCAAAGATAGGAAAAAAGATTGGATTCAGGACAGCAAAGAATCAAAAAAAGGACAATGATATCGCTGTTTTACATCTTTTAATGCGCTTATGAAACAAAAAACAATAAAAACTGTAACAAACAAAAACATCAAAGTCGCAAAAACAGCGTACCTTTGCAGCAATTAGAACCCAAAACTATGACAACAAACGAAACAAACGGCTTTTACAAGCTCTCATGGGCCCAGCGCATCGGCTTCGGCTCGGGCGATCTGGCACAGAATCTGATCTTCCAAACGGTAGCATGCTACCTGATGATCTACCTCACTACAGTATTAAAACTTAATCCAGCCTTCGTCAGCGGACTGATTCTCGCCGTCCGACTCATTGACTGTTTCTGGAGCCCTGTGGTCGGTCGTTACATCGACAATCGCAATCCCAAGTTAGGCAAATATCGCGCTTATCTCCTGTATGGTGGCATTCCCCTTACAGTTGCCGCCTGTCTGTTGATGCTCCCTCAGGCTGCCACTTGGTCCACAGGCCTGAAGATTGCCTATGCAACAATCAGCTATACCGTGTTGAGCATGATATATTCGGTAGTGAATATACCTTATGGCTCTATCATGGCAAGTATGACTCGTGATAACGACGAGGTGCTTATCCTTACTTCAACGCGAATGGTATGTGCCAATATCGGTCAGATTGTCGTCCAGGCCGGTTTCCCCATTGGCCTCGCCATGTGTGTCCATGAGGCCATCGACTGGAATCAGGCTACATTTATGGCTATTGGTACAATTCCTGCTTTCGTCATCTTGCCTGCCCTACCCCTATTAAAGAGGTGGTTGGGCAAGAAAGGCCTTTATTATACACTTCTTGGTATCGGACTTGTTGGCTTTGCCATATTGTTCACCATCGGCAAATTCTTTGATGTAGCAAGCCTCAACACGCTTGTCCAGACCGCAAAGGTCATGACGGGCGTCGGACTGCTTGTCGGTTCACTGATGTGGGCACTGGTGCCTGAGGTCATCACCGAAGCAGAGTATCGCACAGGAAACAGACCCGCAGCCACCGTCAACGCACTTGCCGGCGTTGCCTTCAAGGCAGGTTTCTCTATCGCCGGTTGGATTACTCCTTTGGTAATGGGATGGATTGGCTTCAACTTCGCCAGCGAGGAGTCGGCTTTACCCATAGAACCCAGCGCATGGTTCACGGTAACATGCATATTTGCACTCGTTGGCTTTGTTCTATTGATGCTCTGCTTCATGGGTAGCAAAGAGAATATCACCACAACACCAGAAAAACCCGTTTCCTTCGGTGAGATGTGGCAGGAATTCAAGGCAAACAAGTGCCTGCAACTGGTGCTCAGCATCTTTGTCGTGGTATTCCTTGCATCATTCATCAGCGCTCCGGTAAATGCCTATTATACCAAGCTGGCTAATTATTCAGAAATAGCCCAAAACGCTATTCTGGTGTTCACTTGTATCATTCCCGCCATTCTTCTCATCGTTGTAGGATGTCTTATTTACAAGTATCCGCTTACAGACGAGAGACTTGACGAAATTAACAAGGAAATCGAAGCACGCAACCATCATGCATAAGGCAATCAGGACATTGACGCTCTGTCTGGCCATGATGCCATTGGCATCCATGGCTCAGCAGGGCCTGAAGGACGCTATCGGAAAATACTGTCTCATCGGCGCTGCCATCAACCAGTGGCAGAGCGATGGGCAGGTGCCCGAAGCCGACGCGGTGATGGACAAGCACTTCAACTGTGCCGTGGCTGAGAACTGCATGAAGCCCGAGACACTGGCTCCTGCAGAGGGCATCTTCGACTTCCGCGTGGCCGACAAGTTCGTGGGCTACTGTGAGCAGCACAACCTGAAGGTCATCGGCCACTGTCTGGTATGGCACTCACAGGCGCCCGACTGGTGGTTCACCAACGGCTATACCGCCAGTCCGGCCTCAAAGGAGGTGCTGAAGGCGCGTCTCATCAAGCACATCAAAACCGTCGTCGGCCATTTCAAAGGACAGGTACACGGCTGGGACGTGGTGAACGAGGCCATCAACGACGACGGGTCGTTCCGCAAGTCGCCCTACTACAACCTGCTGGGCGAGGAATTCATCGAGATTGCTTTCCGTACGGCTCACGAGGCTGACCCTGATGCCGAACTCTACTACAACGACTATTCGATGGCTCAGCCCGCTAAGCGCGAAGCCGTCTGCCGACTGGCGAAGAACCTGAAGGCCAAGGGATTGCGCATCGACGGTGTGGGTATGCAGAGTCACAACGGCTTGGACTACCCGAACCTGGAAGAGTACGAGAAGAGCATCGATGCTTTCGCTGCCTGCGGCGTGAAGGTGATGATGACTGAGCTCGACATCAACGTGCTACCCAACCCGCAGGGCTTCGGCGGCGCCGACATCAGCCAGAACTTCGAGCTGCAGCAGAAATACAACCCTTACGTGGATGGTCTGCCCGCTGCCAAGCAGAAGGAGCTGGACCAGCGCTGGCTCGCCCTGTTCAACATCTACTACAAGCACCGTTCGCAGATTTCTCGCATCAACCTGTGGGGCGTCAGCGACGGCGGCTCATGGCTCAACGGCTGGCCCATCAAGGGACGCACGAACTACCCGCTGCTCTTCGATCGCCAGTACAAGGAGAAGCCAGTCATCAACGAGATTATCAAACTCTACAAATAACCCTAAAACGAATTAAGAACTATGGCAAAACTACCACGTTACCTCTTCCCGAGTGACTATATGGCTGACCCCTCGGCCAACGTGTTCAACGGACGCCTGTATGTCTACCCCAGCCATGACTGGGATGCCGGCGAGTGCTTCGACGACGACGGCGGACACTTCCAGATGCGCGACTACCACGTACTGTCGTGGAACGATGTCGAGAACGACGAGGCTACCGACCACGGCGTGATCCTTGATGTCGACCAGGTGAAATGGGCAGAAAAGCAGATGTGGGATAACGATGTCGTCGAGAAGGACGGCAAGTACTACCTTATCTTCTCGGCCAAGGGCTACGATGGTGTGTTCCACCTCGGCGTGGCTGTGGCTGACAAGCCCGAAGGCCCGTTCATCCCGCAGGAGAGCCCCATCCGCGGCTCTTTCTCCATCGACCCTTGTATGTTCAAGGATGACGACGGAAAGATCTACTGCTTCTTCGGCGGTCTCTGGGGCGGTCAGCTGCAGTGGTGGCACTCGCTCTACCACGGTTTCGAGGCCATCCCCGGTAAGTACGGTGACGATAACGGACTGATTGACCTCGGCCCCGCTCCCGACCACAAGACACAGCTCTTCGCCAAGCCCGACGCCCCCGCTATCCCCAGTGCCGTTGTGCGCATGAGCGACGACGTACTGCAGTTTGCCGAGGCACCACGACCCGTCCTCGTTGTCGACAAGGACGGTCAGCCGTTGAAGGCCGGTGACCCGCACCGTTTCTTCGAGGCGTCGTGGATGCATAAGTATAACGGTAAGTACTACTTCAGCTACTCCACCGGCGACAGCCACTACCTGTGCTATGCCATCGGCGACAACCCTTACGGCCCCTTCACCTATCAGGGTGTCATCCTGGAGCCCGTCGTCGGCTGGACCACTCACCACAGCATCGTGGAGTACAAGGGTCAGTGGTACCTGTTCTACCACGACTGTGTGCCGTCAAACGACATCACACACCTGCGCTCGCTGAAGGTACAGCGTCTCTACTATAACGAAGATGGCACCATCAAGCCGGTTGTCAATGAATAGCACACCGCTGATAGAAGCATACTACACGACTCACCGCGACGAGCTGCTGGCATTTGTCAGCAGCCGTCTCGGTGATAGCTATCTGGCCGAAGACATCGTCCAGGATGTCTTCACACGCCTATTAACTACCAGGAAGCTGGTCACGGAGACGACACTGCCGGCACTGGTCTACACGGTGGCCCGTCACCTCGTCATCGACTATTTCCGCCGTCGTACCACCCGCGAAGAGTACGAACATATCATCAAACCTCAGGAGAGCATAGAAAACACGATGGAATCGGTGTTTTCTGCACGCGAACTGGAAGAGCGGCTGGAGCGCGGACTGGCCCGTATTCCTGAGAACTGCCGCGAAATCTACCGTCTGCACGTCTATGGCGACATGAAGGTCAGCGAGATCTCAGAACAGCTAGGCGAGAACTACAAGTCCGTGGAGTACCGCCTGGGGACTGCCCGCCGCGAGATGCGCCGCTACATGGCGGCAGCCATGTAATTTCCATATTGCTTATTTGTAAACGAAGGGCACTTTTGCTTATTTGTAAACGAGGGTCACAAGCCGTTCCTTGGGAAACAGCTCGTTGGCAACATCTTGAATGTCCGTAGCTGTAACGCTATCGATACGGCTGAAGAGATTATCCAAGTCACGCTCCTTTCCGTCAAACAGGAAACTCTTGCCAAAATCCAGGGCAAACTGCTCACGGCCGTCACAGGCGATGGCTAGCTGTCCCTTCAGCTGACGCTTAGCTACAGCGAGGCGCGTCTCTGACAAGGGTGTCGTCATCAGCTTGTCAAGCTCGCGGCGTACCAGCCGCTGACAACGGGCAATATCGTGGGAATCGCAACCGAAATAGACTGACCACACACCCGTATCACCATAGTTCACCACCGTACTCTCAACAGTATAAACCAGACCGTAGCGTTCGCGCAGCACAAGATTCAGTCGGGCATTCATCCCCGGGCCACCCAACAGGTTATTCAGGAGGAAGAGCGCCATACGCCGGGGATGGTTAGCAGCATACGCGCGCGTACCTATCATTATATGTGACTGGTGGGTGTTGCGATGACGGACGATGACGTCGCCAGCAGGATAAGGGGCGAGAATGCTTTGGACATCATCGACCGCAGGAGAAGCACCGATGGAATGGGACGTTTTTGCACTACCTGTCGAAATTGTCGGTTCGGAGGGGACTACCGGCACCAGCTTCTCGAGCCAGGCTGTCAGCCGGCGGAAATCAATGTCTCCGTATGCGAAAAACACCGATTTCATCGGAAGATAATGACGCTGTGTGAAACGTCTGGCGTCGTCGGTGGTGTAGGTACGCAGGTGTTCGGCCGTTCCCAGTATGTTGTGTCCAAGAGGATGTCCGCCAAAGAGCAGGTTCTCGAACTCGTCGTAGATCAGCTCCGACGGTGTATCGTTATAACTCTCTATCTCGTCGCAGATGACCTCCACCTCACGGTCTATCTCACCCTGCGGATACTGGCTGTGAAACACCATGTCGGCCAGCACATCGACCGCCACGCGCAGGTGCTCCTTCTGTATGGCAGCATAATAAACGGTACTTTCCTTATTGGTAAAGGCATTCAGCTCGCCGCCAAGGCCTTCCAGCGCATTGATGATCTGCATGGCATTGCGGCGCTCCGTCCCCTTGAAACTCATATGCTCGCAGAAGTGTGCCAGTCCCTCCTCACCCGGCTGTTCGTCGCGTGTGCCGGCAGCGATCTGGAAACCACAGTAGACCACCGACGAAGTCGACGGCAGGTGTATGACGCGCAGTCCCGAAGGTAGTGTCTTGGTATTGTATCTCATATTCGAACTGCAAAGTTACTTCTTTTCGTTGAGAATAACCGGGATGACAGCAAAATTTTCACGCTTCAGTTTCCACTTTTCACTTTTTTTCGTACCTTTGCGCCCATTATGAGAAAAGTTATCGGAATAGGAGAGACGGTTCTTGACATCATCTTCAAGAACGACCAGCCTCAACGTGCCGTACCTGGTGGTTCGGCATTCAATGCAATCATCTCGCTGGGCCGTGCCGGTGTACCGGCCTACTTTATCAGCGAGACGGGTAATGACCGTGTGGGCGAGAACGTGAAGAAATACCTCGTCGACAACCATGTCGATGCGTCGGGGGTCTGTGTCTTTCCCGACTCGAAATCACCGCTGTCGCTGGCGTTCCTTGACGACAACAACAACGCCGAGTACATTTTCTATAAGGACCACCCCCACGACCGTCTGGATTTCAGCTACCCGGACATCCAGCCCGACGACGTGGTGCTTTTTGGCTCGTATTTTGCCATCAACCCCGTCGTCCGTCCTCAGGTGAAGGCGTTCCTGGACTACGCCAAGAGTCATGGCGCCATCCTCTACTACGACGTGAACTACCGCTCATCGCACCGCCATGAAGTTGTCAAGATGACTCCCAACATCCTGGAGAACTACGAGCTGTCGGACATCGTCCGCGGCTCGAACGAGGACTTCGAGATCATGTACAACAAGACGGATGCCGACAGCGTCTACCGTGCCGAAATCTCGTTCTACACGAAGAACTTCATCTACACCTGTGGTGGCAATCCCGTGGAGGTTCGTGCCGAGGGCGGTTTCGTCAAGCAGTACCCTGTGGAGAAGGTACCGGTGGTGAGTACCATTGGTGCCGGCGACAACTTCAATGCGGGCTTCGTCTTCGGGCTGCTACACTATGGCATTACCCGCGACCAAATTGTTGCGGGGCTCTCGGAGCAACAGTGGGACCAGCTGATCAGTCTGGCGCAGCAGTTCTCGGCCAACAGCTGTCAGAGTCTGAACAACAGCATCGACGAGACGTTCGCCCTTTCGCTCCGTTAGGCGTGTGCCTGCTTAGCTTTTCTTGTTGATTCTCTTAGCCATTCCGATGGCTCCGGTGGGACAGACCAGCCGACAGAGATGGCATCCCACGCACTTCGTGCCAATAATTCGTGGCTGCCGTTCGGTGAAGGTGATGGCCTGATGGCCGCCATCCTGACAGGAGACGTAGCAACGACCGCAGCCGATGCACTTCTCATGGTCAATCTTCGGATATACCAAGGTGTCGCGGTCAAGGTCTGAGGGCAGCACGAAGTTCGGCAGCTGTTCGCCGACGAGTGTCTCCAGACGCTCGACACCGTGCTCAACCATATAAGTCTGCAATCCCTGTATGAGGTCATCGATGATGCGGTAGCCGTACTGCATGACGGCGGTACACACCTGCACATTGCTACAGCCCAGCTGGATAAACTCCAGGGCGTCGCGCCACGTCTCGATGCCGCCGATGCCGCTCAGTTCCACCCGTTTGCCGTGTGAGCCGTTGATGACATGGTCTTTCGCCATCTCCAGGATGTGACGCAGGGCGATGGGCTTCACGGCACGACCGCTGTAGCCTGAGAGCGTCTGCTTGCCGCTGACCTCGGCCAAGGGCGACATCGTCACGCTCTTGATGGTGTTGATGGCCGAGATAGCATCGGCACCGCCGAAGTAAGCCCCCATGGCCGGGCGTGTTATCTGTGTAATGTTGGGTGTCATCTTGGGGATGACGGGAATGTTGACGCTGCGCTTCACGTAGGAGGTGTAGAAGTTCACGAGTTCGGGATCCTGTCCGATGTCGCTTCCCATGCCTGCAAGCCTCATCTGAGGACAGGAGAAGTTCAGTTCCACGGCATCGCAGCCAGCCGTCTCGGCCATCTTTGCCAGCTCAACCCATTCTTCCTCAAACTGTCCCATAATGGACGCCACGACAATCTTCGTAGGATAGTCCTGCTTCAGGCGCCGGAGGATGTCGAAGTCCACGTCGTAGGGATTCTCGGACAGCTGTTCCATGTTACGGAAGCCGGCAAACGTCGTGCCGTCCTTCACAGCATCGAAACGTGGCGACACCTCGCGGATGTCCTGCTTGCAGATGGTCTTGTAGAAGACGCCACCCCACCCCATGTCAAAGGCTCTTGCCACCATCTCGTAGTTGGTACACACAGCCGACGAAGCGAGGAAGAAGGGGTTCTCACACCGTATGCCACAGAAGGTGATGGCAAGCGATGGCAACGGTTCTTGCGCATGACTGGCTGCGCTGTCGGAAGTACCTTGGGCGATGGTGAAGAGCTCGCGGATACGTATCGGCTGGTCGTAATGGATGCACGCCTGCTGGGCGCGCTCCAAGTCGGCCATGCTGCATCCACTAACCCAGCGCCAGGCATTCTTGACGTTATCAAACCTGATAGCACGTATGGCACGTGCTGGATCTCCTGTCTCACACGCTTTCGTACAGGGTGCATCCTGACACAGCAGACAGCGTGTGGCCTCTTCGTGAATGTGTAACATAGGCAGTTTTTATTGTGTTGTGAAGACTTTGCGGAGAGTTCACGACAGGTTGTCTGCCAACTGCTGCAGCAGGGCCTCGTCGGCAGCCTTCATGCGCGAGCGGATGGTGACCATCGGCTCGACGATCTCACAGTCCTTCAGGGCCTCAATCATCGTGCGCATCACCTTACCGGCCGTGGGCGCCCAGCTGCCGTTCTCGATGATGGCGAACTTACGCTTCTGGTAGTTCTTGATCTGCAGGTGATAGAGAAAATCGTGCATCACGGGGAACACGCCAGCGTCATAGCTCGAGGCAGCCACCACGACGGTGGGATAGCGGAAGGCATCCTCGATGACCTCAGCCATGTCTGAGCGGCTCAGGTCGCTCACTACCACCTTCTTGGCACCCTTCTCTCGGAGTATCTCACCGAGACGCTCGGCAGCAACGGCCGTACCGCCATGGATGCTGGCGTAGGCAATGAGGATGCCCTCGCTCTCAGGCTCGTACTTGCTCCAAGTGTCATAGAGTTTCACAGCCTCTGCCAGCGCCTCACCCTTGAGCACAGGGCCATGCAGGGGACAGATGGTCTGAACGTCGAGGGCTGCCGCCTTCTTCATGACAATCTGCACCTGCGTGCCGTACTTGCCACAGATATTAAAGTAGTAGCGGCGTGCCTCGCAAGCCCAGTCGTCGGTCTCGTTGACCAACGCCCCAAACTTACCGAAGGCATCGGCCGAGAAGAGCACCTTGTCCGTGCTGTCGTAGCTCATGATGACCTCAGGCCAATGTACCATCGCAGCCCCGATGAACTTCAGCTCGTGCTTACCCAGTGAGAGGGTGTCGCCCTCCTTGACGGTCATCACGCGACCTGTAAAGTCTACGTCCTCGAAGAAGTTCGACAGCATCTTCACGGCCTGTGCACTACATACCAGTTGAACGCCGGGATAAGTCTCCAGCATCCATGCGATGAGCGCCGAGTGGTCGGGCTCCATGTGGTGAACCACCAGATAGTCCGGCTGTCGGCCATTCAGAGCGGCGGTCAGGTTCTTCTTCCACTCCTCGCCCTTACGGCGGTCGGCGGTATCCATGACGGCAATCTTCTCGTCGTCGATGAGGTAGGAATTATAACTCATGCCCTCGGGCACCACATACTGACTCTCGAAGAGATCGATATCGAGGTCGTCGACCCCGATGTACTTGATGGTTTCACTAATCAAATTCATATCGTTATTCGTTTTCTTAAATCCTGCTTGCAAAGATACGACTTTTTCTATAAATTTGCTAATACTGCCCCAGATTATTTTGTATTTCGGATAAAAACGATTATATTTGCGCTCAGAAAACGAAAAAAAGATGATGATGAAAACCAAAACCTTATTAGCCACGATGCTTGCGGCCATCTTCTGCACTCAGGTTGCAGCGCAGAACGACCTCAAGCCACGACTGGTGGTATGTACCGACATCGCGCCAGCCGATGTGGAGCCCGACGACATGGAGTCGATGGTGCGGCTGATGGCGTATGCCGACTGTTTCGAGATAGAAGCCATCATTACGTCGGTCGGCTGGAACTGCGACCCCTACCCCGTTGAGTGGGCGCAGTATCTGACGCGCGTCATCGAGGCCTATCGCCAGGATGTGCCAAACCTGATGAAACGCTCTGGTCAGGAGGGCTTCCTGGTAGATCCTGAGATGGGGCCTCAGCCCCTCGGCTACTGGCCCAGCCCCGACTATATCAAGAGTTGCGCCTTGATGGGAAGCATTCATGGCGGCATCAAGGCCATTGGCGAGGGCAACGATTCGCCCGGCAGCGAGAAGCTCATCTGTCTGGCCGACGAGGACGACCCGCGCCCCATCTACGTCGCCGCTTGGGGTGGAGCCAACACGCTGGCGCAGGCCATCTGGCGGGTGAAGCAGACGCGGAGTGATGAAGAAGTCAGAAGGTTCGTCCGCAAGTTTCGCCTTTTTACGATTACCGACCAGGATATGAAATATGATATGCGCATGGACCGCGCCTACAGTTCGCATATGTGGCTGCGAAAGGACTTTGCCGATGACCTGCAGTTCATCTGGGACGAGGGCGCCTGGCAGGAGCAATGCGAACTGGGCAAGCAACACTGGACTCAGCATCAGCAGTACATCCAGGGCAAGGGCGCGCTGGGCAAGGAATATCCCACGTACAAGTGGGGCGTTGAGGGCGATACGCCGAGCTTCCTTTACGTGATGCCCAACGGTCTGAACGACCCCGAGGATCCGCATCAATGCGGTTGGGCAGGCTATCACGAGCGTGGTCTCTGTGCCGACTCGCTCACCACCGCCTGGACCTCTTGGCAGGAGCCCCTGCGCAGCATCAGCGTCGGCTACAAACGTCGCTTCTATCCCGACGAGCTCAACGACTTCTGCGCCCGTATGCAATGGGCCGCCGAGGGCAAGGGCAACCACAATCCACAGGTAGTCGTTCGTGTGCTCAACGGTTCCGCCGTTGAGGAACCCTCCTCTGTCGCTCCTCTCCGCATCACAGCCAAGGCTGGCGATACCATCCGTCTCGACGCCTCGAAATCCTTCGACCCCGATGGCGACGCCCTCACCTTCCTTTGGTGGCAACAGCCGGAGATTGGCCGGACGACGGTGACCATCGACCAGCCTGACCAGCCGATAGCCACCGTCCACATTCCCGCCGTCGCGAAAGGCGACTCCGTCCACCTCGTCTGCGAGGTCCACGACGATGGTCCCTTCCACCTCGTCGCCTACCGCCGTGTTATTATCGTCATCAAATAAAGAACTATGGCAAGCAATACCGATTTTGTACAGTATATCGCCGACCAGTGTAGTGGTGCGGGCGAGATTATGGTGAAGAAGATGTTCGGTGACTACGGCATCTATTGTGACGGCAAAATCTTCGGACTCATCTGCGACGACTGTTTCTATCTGAAACCCACGGATGCCGTCCGCCCCCTACTCCGCGTTGTCGATATGCGTCCGCCCTACGACGGTGCCAAGGACTACTTCTACATAGCCGACGTCGACGACAGTGACTATGTCTCACACCTTGTCCGAGAGACGTGCAAAGCTCTGCCAGAACCAAAGCCGAAGAAACGCCGGTGATCGCCAGACGTCAGCGTTAGCACATATTGTAGGATTCAATTTCTGACCAACAAATCATAACGGATATGGTCGTCGGCAACAGGACGGCCATATTCTTTTTGAGTAGGATAAGATGATGACGCTCTACGGACGGTCTGCTTTGGACTCGGTTTGGTGACAGCAGGTGTTGATGTGACAGTCATCGCCTGAGCCACCGTATCCTGCTGAGGCTGCGGTGTGGGCACTTTGATGTAGACGGTGTCAACGAGAGCCGTCAACGGCGTATCGCTATTCGTGTTTGCCTGCGTCCATAATCCAAGAACGAAGCCGATGATGGCGGCTGCAGGGATGGCGACGAGCCAGGTGGGCACATGGAAATGGCGATGACGGCTCCAAGGGCTGACATGCAATTGTTCGTTTTCTTCGTCACGCAGTTGACGGGCCGTGCGGATGATGTCCTGATTATCTATTTTCATATTGCTTCAGTTGTTGTTTGATGATGTTCATTGTCTTATGCAGGCGCGATTTCACAGTGCCCTCGGGCAGGTCGGTGATTTGCGCTATCTGTGGGATGGTGAGTTCCTCCTCGTAATGGAGAGAAAAGAGCATGGCATAGGGTTCCGGCAGACTCTTCAACACCTCACGCAGGGCGTTGTGGAGGATGGTTTCGTCGAGTTCCACCTCCATATCGGTCTCTGCGGCTTCCTCGGCGACGGAATCGGCGGGCACTATAGCGAGCTGATTGCGATGATGGTTCTTGCAGAGGTTATAGGCAATGGTATAGAGCCAGGCACGGAAGCTGTTGCCCTCGTGGTATTTCTCGCGGGCCGCATAGAGCCGCAGGAAGGTGTCGTGCATAAAATCGGCCGCAAGGTCAGCATCATCGCCAAGTCGCCTGACGAAGAAACCCTGCAACCGTCGGGCATGACGGTTGTAGAGTTCCTCGAAGGCACGGTCGCTGCCTCGTGCGGCTCGTAGCATCAGCTGTTCGTCAGTCTGTGCTGACATTCTTAGAGGAATCAACATGATTACAATTCGTAGAATTCGTTTAATTCGTTGTCGTAACCAATTGTTGCAGAATGTTCTGCTTGTGTTCCTCGTCGAGTGAGGTGTTTGTCACGCCTGATACCAACAGCCGCATCAGCCAGTCGTAACGTTTCTGGTCGTGCTTGGCATAGTAAGGCAGGAGGTCGGCCAGCAGCACGGCATAGTTGGCAGAAAGACGCTGACCAGCCGTCCATTCCGGACGAAACGACACGAGCAGATACTCCAGCATATAGCGTTCCTCAACGTTACGACGCTTCACGGCAAGATTGTCGTAGGGTTTTTTCGAATACTTTAGCAGCAGACCTTCATTATAGAGATTGCTCTTCCAAGGCTCCATTGTCTCCGAGGGCGTGGTAGTCGAGAAATAGACCTTGCTACCATATTTATTGATGACTGCTTGTAGCAATGCATTGCAGGATTCGTCTGTCCAATAAGGCTCCTCGTGGATGGGGTCAACGACGCCCAGTTTCTTACAAAGCCAGTCGCGATACTCCTTCACGGCGAGGAACGGTGCGCAGACGATAGTCTTGTCCTTATGCATACCCATACCCTCCTGTATGAGCCACTTGGGAATGATGGCAGCATCACCGTTGGCAATATAGATACCGCCTTCGTCCATACCAGCCAGTTCGTTGTAACTGTAGCGCAGTACGGCCTCAGAGTAGATGCCGCTGTCGAAATAGCGCTTGGCCAACAGTTTCATGCGCACCTCATCGCCCTGCATGGCCAGATAACACACCCAGTTGTCGTAGTCGAAGAACTGCATCTCGTCAGGCAACTTCGCCAATGCGGCCTCGGCATATTTCTTGGGTTCGCCATAGCCCTTGCCTTGCATCGACTCGCGATAAGCGCAGAAGTTAAACGTGTAGCTGTCGGGGATAGTTTGTTCCATCTCGCGCACCACCTGTTTGGCTGTCGAATCCGCCTGTTGGAACCAACTCATGTAGCGGGCCGCATTGTAATAATTCAGCCACGCCGTCTCGTTCGTGGGGTTTTTCTGTGTCTCTGCCTTCCACGCCTCCTTCTGTTCTGTGTACCACACGAAGTCCTTCTCCGACACGATGGGGCTCTCGACCCTTACTGCTTTCGTTTGTGCCATTGCACTCATGCTCAGCGCCATCAGCGCCATAGATACGAATACTCTTTTCATTTCTTGTTTCTTAAATGATTAAACGATTTCTGTCTCTCTATCATGGCATACACAGAAAGACGGAAATCGTTCACAGGAAATCGATAAAAAACATTAATTACCGCTTGATAACGATAATGATGCGACGGCTTGCCATATTCTATAGGCTTTTCAGCACATAGTATTTCTGGCTTCTCTGGCCTCGGCTGGTGATGCCCGACGAGGGGTCGAGAGCCAGTTTGCGCAGTTCCTCGCCGGCTATCGTCCGCGAAAGGCCCGTCAGCCGCACGTAGTCGGGAACCCGCATAAACATATTCTTCTGCAGGAAGTCCCGGGCTTTCTGGATGCGCTGTTCAAGCGTCAGTTTCGGCTTCGGCTCTGGCAGGGCGTTGATATGCCAGCGGCCCGAGACGCATTACGGCATACGGGCCATCAGCACGGGTTCTTAGTAGGCATATACAAGCCCATACTTTTCGTGTAGTTTACGAAGTGAGCCGTCTGACTTCATCTGACGGATGACGTTGTTCACCATCTGCAACAGATCCTCCTGTCCTTTCTGCATGAGCACACCTATCTCACCGTGATTGAAAGGCTTGTTCAACAATGGGGCTGCAAGACGGTTGTCGGTCTGCACATAGTAAGGAGCCTCTGTTATCTCCGTTATCATCACGTCGGCTGCACCTTCAGCAATAAGTGTGGGTATTTCCTCGTTCTTCTGGTGAACGATGATGGTGGCGTGAGTCAGGTTCTCGTTGGCAAACTTCTCGTTCAGTCCGCCAGGATTCACCATCACACGGACTTCGGGCTTGTCGATGTCGGTCAACGACTTGTAGCGGTCGGCATCCGAAGCACGGCAAAGGATGGTCTTGCCGTTAGCCAGATAACCGTCGCTCATGAGCATGGTCTCACGGCGGGCATCGGTGATGGTGATGCCGCCAATGGCGAGGTCGAACAACTGAGGCTCCGTCAGTACATCGGCTGTCAGCGTAGGCCACGAGGTCTTTCTGAACTCTGGTGCTACCCCCAACTTATTCGCTATTTCCTTTGCTACCTCGATGCCAAAGCCCCAATAAGTCCCGTCAGCCTCTCTGAAGGATAACGGACGGTAGTCGCCTGTAGTACCAAAGAGGATAGTTCCCCGATCCAGGATCTCCGCTACCTTGCCATCGGTGGGAATCTCTGTAGCGTTATCCTCATTTGAAGAGCACGAGGCGAAGCTGGCCGTTCCGCAAATGGTAAGGACGGCTAATAATAACCAAACCCTAAATTTTTCCAATCGTATCATAGCGTTTGTTGTTTATTTGATCACTTCGAAGTGTCGCAGGGCGTTGAGGATGCCGTCGTCGTCGACGGAGGTGGTGACGTAGTCGGCCTGGCGCTTGAGGGCGTCAATGGCGTTGCCCATCGCGACGCCGATGCCAGCCTGGAGGATCATCGAGGTGTCGTTGCCGCCGTCGCCAAAGGCCATAGTGCGGCTGACGTCAAAGCCCTCATGGCGGGCCATCGCCAGGATGCCCTTGCCCTTGTCGGCACCGTTGGCGGTGATGTCGGTGAACTCCGGATGCCAGCGGCCCGAGACACATTGCGGCATACGGGCCATCAGCACGGGTTCGTAGTCGGCGGGGAAGAAGGGCGTCAGCTGGAGGATGTCCTGCTGAAGCACGACGTCGAGCGGCGAGGCCTTGTCGAGGTTCTTCACGGCGAGCATCTGGCGGAAGATGCGGTCAACGTCGCCCTTGGGGTCGAGCACCGCCACGTCCTTCCGGCCCACGACGATGAGGCTGTTGCCTCGCTCCTGGCAGTCCTCCACGCAGGTCATCACGTCCGCCTTGGCGATGGGCTGGCACGTCACCATCTCGTCGCCCACGTAGCACAGCGCGCCGTTGGTGGTGATGTAGCCGTCGATGAGGTGCTCGATAGCCCCGAGATTGGTGATGATCAACGGCGGACGGCCCGTGGCGATATACACCCGCGAGCCGTTGGCCTTGGCCTGCGTCAGCGCGAAGATGGTCGATGCAGGTATCTCGTGTGTCTGGAAACTGACGAGCGTGCCGTCGATGTCGAAGAACAATGCGTATCTCTGTGTCATGGCTCAGCTATTGTTCGCTCATTTGTGGAACCGGTTAAGTGAGTGGTGCCTGTTTCAGTTGTTCGAGTGCACGGCACAGCTGGTCGGGACAAGACGTCCCTTTCGTGCCACAGCGGATGCCATCGAGCCGGGAAATCACATCGTCGATCTTCTGACCTCTCACCAACTGGCTGATGCCCTGGAGGTTTCCGTGACAGCCCCCGAGGAAGAACACCTGCTGGATGACGTCGTGCTCATCGGCGGTCACGTCGATGAACTTCGAACAGGTGCCGTGAGTCTGATACTGTACATGTTTCGTTTTATTCATTGTCGTTACGGATTTATCGTTTTACTTCAACTGAAAAGGTGCGTTCGCCTGACGATTGAAGCTACAAAGGTAAGCCTTTTTGTCCGTTGTTCCGATATATGTCAGCCGTTTTTCCAATTAATTAACAGTTTCCTTTTCGCTTTTCCCCAGGTCACCCATTCTTCTCCGTCATGTATTTCCAATAGCGGCGCGGCATGTCCTGCAACTGCTTGCGGGGGTTCATGCGCTCGCGGATGCAGATGGCCTTGAAGTACGTGCGCCAGAGGTCCTGGAACAGCTGGTCGTTGTCGCTCAGCACGGCGGCGTCGAGCTTCCCGTTCCTCAAATCGAAAGGCACCGCTGCCTCGTCTTCGAAGGTCACGCGGATGACGGTTTTGCCGTCATAATAGTACCCGTAGTGCCGCTTCGCATCATATATCAGCCACGGCTGGTCGTTAAATCGGTCTTGAAAGTGGTCGATGATAATAGGCAACACATTATGGTCAGGCGATACGACAGCAAGATATGTACCGTCCTTCGCCTTCTGGAAACGGATGAACTGCTTCATGCGCAGCTGTTCGTGCAGCACGCGACGGGCGATGTTCGTCACGGCCAGGACATCAGCATCGGCGAAGTTCCGCGAGATATCGCATTGTCGGCGCTCGGCTCTGCCGCTTGGATTGTCCAAGAACACCTTACATATATACTGGAACAACGGTGTGTTCAGCTCTCGCAGTTCCGACAGCCAACTGACGGAGATCAGCCGCAGGGCCTCGCGACAGAGTTTCTTCTCCAGTCCTGCCCACACCCGGCGTGCTTTCTCCTCGTCGGTCGTCACGTGGTAGATATGGTCACAGAACAACGGCAGCGCGTCGCCCTCAGCGAGCAACTGTTCTGGCTGCTCCTTCAAAAGGAATGCGTCGAACACCGCCGTCAGCAGCCCATCCATCGTTCCGTCAAACACATATACCGTCATCTCAACAATTCGTGTAATTCGTGTAATTCGTGGTTTCAAAAATCTCCGAAGTCCAGTTTCAGTTGTCGTTCTTCCGCTGCCCGTTTCTGCTGCGCTTTCGAAATCAGCAACGGTCGCAGTCGCTCCGGTCGCAGTTCGTTGATGCCAATGATGGGCTGCGAGAACTGCGAAGTCAGTTCGTTGCACGTAATAAAGTACTTCGCCTTCTTCATCACCACGCCCATCTTCTTCAGGTCGTATGACGTCAGGCGATTGAAGCGCCGTGAGTTCACAATGAGCCAAGCCGACTTCGTACCAAGCCCCGGCACGCGGAGCAGCTGCTCATATTCCGCCGTATTAATGTCCACCGGGAACGCCTCCGGGTGCCTCAGCGCCCACGCCAGTTTCGGGTCCACCTCCAAGTCAAGGTTCGCGTGCATCTCGTCGACGATCTCGTCGACGCTAAAATGATAGAACCTGAGCAGCCAGTCAGCCTGATAGAGCCGATTCTCGCGCACCAAGGGCGGCTGCTTGAGCACGGGCAGTCGCGGGTCGTAGGTGTTCACACTCACATAGCCCGAGTAATACACGCGCCGCATCGTCGGCTGCCCGTAGAGCATCGACGACATCGTGAGGATGTCCTTGTCCGTTTCCTTCGTCGCCCCTACAATCATCTGCGTCGACTGGCCCGCCGGCACAAACCTTGGCGCATAGCGATATTTCTTGCGGTCCTCCTTGTTCTCCAACACACCTTGCTGAATCATCTTCATCGGTTGGAACACGCTCTTGTGGTCTTTTTCGGGGGCGAGAAGTTTCAGCGACTCCTCCTTGGGAATCTCGATGTTCACACTCATGCGGTCGGCATAGCGTCCGGCCTCATTGAGCAGCTCCTGCGAACAGCCGGGGATGCTCTTCAGGTGGATGTAGCCGTTGAAGCGATGCACCGTCCTGAGGTCGCGAGCGATAGCGGCGAGCCGCTCCATCGTGTAGTCAGGATTGCGCACCACGCCGCTGGATAAAAAGAGTCCTTCGATATAGTTCCTGCGATAGAACTCCATCGTAATCTCCTCCAACTCAGAAACAGAGAGCGTCGCCCGCTTGATGTCGTTGCTTCGACGGTTGATGCAATACGCACAGTCGTACATACAGTAGTTCGTCAGCATCACCTTCAGCAGCGAGATACATCTTCCATCGTCGGCAAACGAGTGGCAGATGCCCACGCCGCCCACCGTCGAGCCCACCATACCCTGCTTACCTTTGCGCACGGTACCGCTCGACGAGCACGACACGTCGTACTTCGCCGACTCTGCGAGTATCCGCAGCTTCTCCATTGTCTTTTCTGTCAACATATCGGGTGCAAAGATAAGACAAGGCTGTCCCAAAAGTCAGGACACCTTCAATCATTTAACATTCTTTATGATTCAATATCTGCTCAGCGTGCTCCTTGGTCTTCACCTGCTTGCCAGCGAAGATCTGCTCGATGATGCCCTCCTCATTAATAATAAAGGTGGTGCGGATGGTGCCCATCGTCTTTTTGCCATACATCATCTTCTCGCCCCAGGCACCCATGGCCTCCATCAGCGACTTGTCCACATCGGCAATCAGCGGGAAGGGCAGCTCGTGCTTCTCCTTGAACTTCACGTGTGAGGCAGCAGAATCCTTACTCACACCCACCACTTCGTAGCCCTTGCCTTGCAGTTCGCCGTAGTGGTCTCTCAGACTACAAGCCTCTGCCGTACACCCGCTCGTATTATCCTTCGGATAGAAGTACAACACCAGCTTACGGCCCTTATAATCACTCAGACGGATGTCCCGTCCCTGTTCGTCCTTGCCCAGAATCTCGGGCGCTTTGTCTCCAATATTCATAGTCGTTAGGTATTAATTGTTTATGTCAATTGTCAGACACCCCTTAAACGAATCTATCGCTACGATGATTTTCTTCATTCTTCCGTTGGCACCTTTATGCTTTTACGATAACCCATGCCCGTCACATGACAGATGAGTCGTCCGTTCTGATTGGTCACGCGTACCTCTACGGCAGGAATTTTGTGATGGTCGCAAATGCCGACAGCCTCAGCCCGCAGCACATCACCCTCACGGGCACTCGACACAAACATGATGCTGCTATTGATGCCAAACGTCAGCTGACCGTTGTAGTTCATCCAAGCCGCAATCGCCAAGTCGGCCAACGTAAACAGCGCCCCACCCTGACACACATTACCGCCATTCAGATGCATCGCTGTCACCGTCATCTCCGCTACAGCATGCTGCTCGTCCACCTCCGTAATCCTGCAACCCGCATTGGCCGCAAACCTATCCGTCCGATTCAATAGTTCCTTTATGTCCATTGTTGTCAATATTATTACCTGTTCTTACTAATCCAAATTCTGAGCCAACCGCTTGGCCATCTCATTAAGCGCCACGAAGCGATAGCGCTGCGATGTCACTGGGATGGGTGTATAGGCGTAATGCCGTGCCTCAGCCTTGCGACGCAGCGTCTCTTCGACAGCCGCTTGGATACCAGCATCGAGAAACGCCTGTTCGGTAGGCTCCAACAACAGCAACTGCCCTTTCGAACACGCCTCGAAATACACGCCGCCCGGTTTGTAATAACGCTCATGCGGAGACCCCTCCTTGGGAAAACCGTCGTTGAGCAGCACCACCAGCGGATAACCCTGCTCGCGCAAAGTACGAGCGATGAGTTGCTCACCCTTGCTGATGGCCGCCGTATAGGTGACTGCCCCGTTGTGTGCTGCCGCCAGCACCGTCCGCAGCCGTTCCTGCACCTCTTCGTTTATAGCGCTTCGCGACATCTCCACCACCTGCCGGTCGGGCCAATCCAAAAGAAAATGGTTGCCCATCGACGTAAATGACAGCCCTGCCGCCTCCGTCCGCCTGTGTAATCGGAAAAGCTCAGGGTTGCGGCTCTTGATCCAAAGCCGCCGCGGGTTGTCCTTCACATAGTCTATCATCCGCCGCAACTGCCCTGGCGCATGGAGTATGCGCTCATGATAATAAGCCGCGTCCTGTTGCCAGATACTACCCCTCTTCGCAAAAATGCGAGCGAAATGCACGGGCGCCTCCGCGGCCCTCTCGTGTCCATCCTCACCGTCCCCGTGCACTCCAGCGGCGTTCCTTCCATCCTCGTCATTCTCGCGCACTCCAGCGGCGTTCCTTCCATCCTCACCGTCCCCGTTCACTCCAGCGGCGTTCTCGCCGCTGCCCTCTACTTCTCCGTGCACTCCAGCGGCGTTCTCGCCGCTGCCATACATCTCCTTATACACCTTCGTGCACCCGCTCTTGAACCCGCGCACCACCGCCCCAATACTCTGCGGCAGCGGCTCCAGCACCTGGATCACCAGGTGCACGTGGTCGGGCATCACCTTCTGCGCCAGCACCTTCAGGGCGAACCCCTTCCCCGCATAAAACTGCGCCAGCCCACACAACATCCGACACACGCGGCGCCCAAAGGGATTGAGCCTCACGAAAGCCGTCTCCGCACGCTCGCCATCCAATGTCCCAAACAACGGATAGCGCTCCTCCACAGGCAGCGTAAAATGATAGATGGCACGCCCTTTGTAGTCCCATCCGTTTTCACGGTGGTGCCTCATGGGGTCTACCGGCCTCCGCTTCCATTTTCCTTCTTCCATCTTACCTCTTACATATTACCGCTCACTTTATCAGCTTCGTAATCTGCTTGTCGGTGGCCTCGGGTAACAGCCTGCGCAGGTGTTCAAACATCCGCTCGAACGACTCCCGGGGCGTTCTCCCTCGCCCTTCGGAGAGGGGGTCAGGGGGTGAGGTCTGACACATCTCGCGACCTAATAGCGACTCTGGCGTCGTCAACAGCGACCAGCCCCAGCCATACTCGTGTCCATGCTTGTCGGTGGGATACACGAAGTCTTCAGTCACGATGCGACAGGCCATCTGTAGGCGCGTCACATAACCATCGAACCTACTCCTCATTTTAGGTCCATCGAACCCGCAGGCAGCCCGCAGTTCGCGCGTGATTAGACTACCGTGTTCTGCTAACGTCAGCAGGATAGCCTCATCGATACTACCCTCCGCAGGTGCAGGTCTCGAAGCACGACGATAATTGCACAGATCGGGCCACCAGTCCTTGCTCACGAACCCCGCCTTACCGGCAAAGAACTTACCATAGACGCAGCGACCCTCGGTGACAATGGGGCCCTTCCACTTCCACAGCGGCCAGTCCCAACCGCCATCATCGAACACCACGTATCGATTGTCCTCGTCCACCAATTCCTCGGCCGAATAGCCCCTGATACCACTATCCAGCAGCGGCAGAAACCCCACCTCCTGGATCAAGTCCATCAGCTCCGGACAACTGTGTATCTCGATGTCTCTCATAGCTGAATGAAGTTAAAGAACTGACGATAGGCCTCCACCTTTTTGTCGAAGGACAAGGGGTAGGCACGGGAACTGCTGGGCAGTCTATATAGAAAGCCTCTCCCCCCGCCCTCCCCTAAAAGGGAGGGAGCCTCTGAATCGCGAAAAGAAACTTCAACATATGTGTTCACCTTGGGAATGGTTGGGATGCCGAGCGAGGCACAGATTGTCTCTGTAGCCTTCTCGCCTGTGGTGACGATGGCACGGAGATGGGGTAGCTGCCGGAGCAGCGCCGGGATGTCGGTTGGCTCCACCACCTCAAGAAACTTGTCGGAGGCATTGTCCTGCAATCGACGGATAGCCGTGGAGGTATCAAAGAACGCGAGACCCTTCTCTTTGCAGAACGCCACGATCTCGTCTATCTTGAAACGCTTGTTTGCCACATCCACGAAATGGTTCTTGTCGCCAAAGAAAATCTGTCCCTCGATGCGCCAGTGGTCATTGATATAATTCGGATAGTAAAAATCCATGCACCACCGCTTGCGCTGGGGCGGAAAACTACCCAGGAACAGCACCTTCGCCTTCTCGGGCAAGAAAGGCCGCAACGGGTGGTACTCCACCCCCATTCGGCTGAGCTCAGGGCCGAAGCCACCCCTACTACGTTCAATATTCTCTGTATTCAGATAAGAGGTCATCGTTTCATCCAATATTGTCGTTCCTGTTCCGACATTTTCTCGATGGCATAGCGCAACATGGTGCGAGGCATCTCGTGGGCATGCTGGCGCAGGAATTCCCGAAGCAAGTCCATGGATACACGTTTCCCCATCTCCCTTAACATCCACCCCACCGCCTTGTGCATCAGGTCATGGGGATGGTGTAGATGGGTCTCTGCATAACGAAGGCACCACGACGGGTCGCCCATCTGCGATGTTTTCCACGAACAGACGATACTCATGCGCTGCTTCCACAGGTTATCACTCTGCGCCAGTTCATCAAGCACCTTTATCTTATAGTCCCTATCACCAAGGTTAGTCGGCAACAACAGCCAATGTCCCAGAATCTTATGCACAGACAAATCCACAAGATCCCAGTTATTCGCCCGTTCCGCATACTGAAGGTACATCGTCAGGATCTCGTCACGTCCTCTTATCGCCTCCTCTGCGCACTCCAGCGGCGTCTTTATTGTTTCCGTGCACTCCAGCGGCGTCTTTATTGTTTCCGTGCACTTCAGCGGCGTCTTTATTGTTTCCGTGCACTCCAGCGGCGTTCTCTCTGTTCCCGTCCTTTCCGTGCACTCCAGCGGCGTTCTCGCCGCTGCCCTCTTCGTCAGCCTCTCAAACTTCGCCACCAGTATCAGCAACCCGCAGAGCCTCACCTCATGCCATTTCGACATCAGCAGTTCTGGCACCTCGTCCAAAGGAAAGTCCTTCCATGCCGCCTTCACCACCTCCCTTGTCTGCGGCACCTTCAGACCCAGGAACTCATCGCCCTCCCCATACTCACCAGGTCCTGTCTTGAAGAACCCCATGAGCACCCGCCGCTGTTCTTCATTCTGCAGCGACTCCATATAGGCGATGATTTCCTTGGCTGTCATTTTCAATAATTCTCCGCTTTAATCTGGAAATAGCTCTGCGGATGGTCGCATACAGGACACACCTCAGGCGCCTTCTTGCCGATGACGATATGGCCGCAGTTGCTGCATTGCCAGATGACATCACCCTCGCGAGAGAACACCACAGCATCCTCGATGTTCTTCAACAACTTGCGATAACGCTCCTCATGATGCTTCTCGATAGCCCCAACGAGTTCAAACTTCGCAGCAATCTCGTCAAAACCCTCCTCGCGAGCCTCCTGGGCCATACGCGCATACATGTCCGTCCACTCGAAGTTCTCGCCATTGGCAGCATCCGCCAGGTTCGTCTTCGTATCGCTCACGCTGCCACCGTTCAGGTACTTATACCACATCTTCGCGTGCTCCTTCTCGTTGGCTGCCGTCTCTTCAAAGATAGCAGCTATCTGCACAAATCCATCCTTCTTGGCCTTAGAAGCAAAATACGTGTACTTGTTGCGTGCCATACTCTCGCCAGCAAAAGCCTCCTTGAGGTTCTGCTCGGTCTTTGTTCCTTTCAGTTCTTTCATAAGTCTTTTTTTTGTTGGTTAAAAAAATGATATTTGAATATCGGTACGTGTTTTGAGAGCAAAGATACGAATTCTTCTTGAAATTGCCAAACAAAATGGCAGAAATGTTAAAAATGACTTTCTAATGCAAGAAATTCACGAAACAATTTGGTTTATAACATAAACTTATTTATCTTTGCAGCGCAATCCGGATGAATCGTGCCTTGTCCGACCTTTCTGCAGGAGGAAGGACGGGGCACAAAAGAGAGTTCAACAACATTTCTTTAATCATCAAAACGTAAACAACAATGGAAGAGAACATGAATTTGACTGCCGAGCGCAGTCTGGAGATTATCACCAAGCAGATTGCACAGAGCCGCAAGGACGTGTCAAAGGACGTGGGACAGTCGCTCTACATCGCAGGCCTCTGCACGATGGGTATGGCCATCCTGATTGGCCTCTGCACTTCCATCACCGGCAATTCAGTCTTCTATCTGCTCTACTTTACGCTGCCGTTCATCATTTGGGGCATCACCCACTATCTGCGGCGCGGACAGGCCCCTGCCCCATCGAGCTTCATCGGCACGATGGTCAGCAAGACGTGGATCACCTTCGGCATCTTCGCGCTGTCGTTCTTCATCTTTGCCAACTTCTATGATATGTTCATGGCGCGCATGGAGTCTATTGAGGTCTATTCCCGACTTGTCATCAGGCCCTTCCGCACCATCCTTCTGCTGATGGGTATGGCCATAACCATTACTGGCTATATACTGAAGAGCCGCTGGCTCGTGTGGTGTGGCATCATTGGCGGTCTCGGCGGCTTTTTCTGGGAGTCGTTCTATGTGACAGACACGTTACTGGCCCGTTTTTCCAGCCCGACCAGCTACAACCACATACAACATCTTGTACCGGGCATCATGATTGCCGTATTTGCCTTCGTCGGCCTGACGCTCCCAGGCATGATGCTCAAGAAACAGCAATAGCCTATGCCGTTCCAACCATTAGACCCACTACTGCACGCCGAGCTGCGACTGGCCATGATGTCGCTGCTCATCAGTACCGACGAGGCTGAGTTCCCGTATATCAAGGAGCAGACGGGAGCTACGGCGGGCAACCTGAGCGTGCAGGTAGAAAAGCTCTCGGCGGCGGGCTACATCGAAGTGGAAAAGACCTTCAAGGGCAAGCGCCCCTGCACCATCTGCCGCATCACAGACCAAGGACGGCAGGCGTTCGAGGCCTACGTCGAGGCGCTGAAGAGTTACCTGCAAGTCGGAAACAAGTAAGTTATGATGAGAGATTCGCTGTTGGCTCGCGAGTCTCTCATCATTATTATTCTACTTCCGGTTCCCAAAGGTGCCGCTTCATATCCACATGACCATTAGGTTTAAAGTGTATCCCTTCTTCTTCAAGCAATGTCCGTTGACGACTCCACCCTGGAGCAGTACGGCCTACTTTGTTCACCACCCGATGACAAGGCAGTTTCTCCGCCCCAGGCGTATACCTCAATGTGCGCCCCACCATCCTTGAATGACTGGGCCATCCTGCCAATGCTGCGATATGTCCGTAGGTCGTCACTCGTCCACGAGGTATCTGGCCAACGATATTTAGCACATCTTCACCAAACCTCCTCGTCTGCTCTGGCGTCATCCTATCGGGATAGTCCTTCATGCCTTTGACTTATTATTCCGCTGTAAAGTTAGTCATTTTTCTACAAATCTGTTTTGATAGCGTTGTTCGATCACGTTCCAGTCGACAATCTGCCAGAGGGCTGCGAGATGGTCGGGACGACGATTCTGATAGTCCAGGTAGTACGCATGCTCCCACACGTCAAAGGTCAGCAGCGGCTTCAAGCCCTTCTGAATGGGATTGGCCGCATTCGTCTCCTGCGTAATCACCAGCTTACCTTCCTTATCTGCCGACAGCCATACCCATCCAGAGCCAAAGAGCGTTGCCCCACCCTTCTGGAATGCCTCCTTGAACGTCTCAAACGACCCGAAATCTCGCACGATGGCCTCTGCCAGTTGTCCCGTAGGAGCCGATTTCGTCGGCTCACCCGCAAATTGTTCGAAGTACAGATTGTGGTTCAGTATCTGCCCAGCGTTATTCAGCATGCCGCCAGAGGCCTTACATACGATTTCCTCCAGCGATGCCTCCTCGAATCCACTCCCAGGCAGCAGCCCGTTGAGGTTATTCACATACCCTGCCAGATGCTTTCCATGATGAAACTCCAGCGTCTGCTTGCTAATCACCGGCTCCAATGCATCCAGTGCATACGGCAATGCCATCAATTCAAACTTCTTCATACCTTTCTTGTTTTTAGTTATTCATGGTGCGAATATACAACATTTCCGCGAGAGTTCCACCATTTTTTTGCATTTTTTCCGAATTTCGATGTTGGGTGTGGTGATGATGGGGAGGAGATTGATGTGGGTGTGGGATGTCATTCATGATACAGACGAGTCATTTCTGCAAATCGCTCTCTTACACTCTTTCTCATATTATTTTGTCTTCTCCTACCCAAACAGCTCCTCCAGCGTAGCTACCCGCTGCACCCTGCCGCTATACATATTCTGCTTCAGGCCGTAGGTAGTCACCAGCGCCACCTGCACATTCCTTTTGCCGTGGGTCATCTCCTGTAGTGCCGTAATCTTGTTTCGCAGTCGCTCATCATAGTCCTTCGAAATCACATAGTCGCTTTGCGTAAACTTCATCTCGCACAGGTTCATCACCCTGTCTGCCCTATCTATCAGCATATCTATCTGTGCCCCAGGACTGGCGGCATCACCCGTAGCATGCCATGGGTACACCTCAGCCTGAACACCATCTATGCCCACAGCCCGTTTCACCTGCTGCTGATGCACAAAGCACACATCCTCAAAGGCTCTTCCTCGCCACGAGTTTACGCGAGGGCTGTTCTGGTTGTCGTTCCAGAACGTGCGGTTGCTCGTCGGGTTCTTCTGCACAAAGCCCAGATAGAACAGGCAGAACATATCCGTCAGCTTAAAGTACTGTATCCGTTTCGACTCCCCAAAGTTCCAGTACGTACTCACCAGGTCGCTCTGCACCAGCGCCTTCAGCATTCCGCTCAGCGTACCGCCCATTGTCACCCCAGTCTTCTCCGAGATGGCCTCACGCGTCAGCCCGTACCTGTTGCTGCTCAGCACCTCCACAATACGCTTGTAACCCGCATTATCCGCAAACAGCGATGTAAACAGACGGTCATACTCCTTCTGCATGAATCCGTCGGCCGAGAAGAACACCTCGTCTACATTCTGTGCCAGCGACCTCCCAGGCTTGAAGTACGACAGATAGTAAGCCACACCACCCGTCAACATATATGCCTGAGTCACGTCATAGCGGTCCATTGTCAGCCCACGCCACTGCAGATACCGTTCTGTATCCTTCAGCGTGAATGGGTGTATGTGCATCTCGCAGGTGGATCGTCCGTACAGTCCGCCCTTGTTATTAATCAGGTTGTCCAGCATCCAACTTGTAGCACTGCCGCACACTATCAGTAGCATATTGTGCTTGCCCATCACATAGTCGTTGCAGAAATGCTCGAAGGCCGACAGGAAGCCAGCCCTGGGCGTGTCAAGCCAAGGTAGCTCGTCGATAAACACCACCAGCTTTCCCTTCTTGCGCTTGCTGTCTATCAACGCTTCCAGCCGGTGGAACGCCTCAAACCAGTCGCTGATGGGCGACTCGTCCTTGCTGCCATACTTCCTGAGCGATGCCGCAAACTCATTCAGCTGCACGCGGTAGATCAGTTCCCCTTCCCCACGCTCCTTCAGTTCCATGGGCGACACTGCCGTATGTTTAAATGCGAAGTTATCCTCGAAATACTCCCTGATCAGGAATGTTTTTCCAGTTCTTCTCCTACCATACACAGCCAGCATCTGTGCCGTCGGTTCGTTCATAAGCCGCTCAAGCTCAGCCTTTTCCTTTTCTCTTGCAACGATTAAGTTCTTCATAACTCCAAAAATTATTCAGCCGCAAAGATACAAAATTATCCTCAAACGGCTGAATAATTTTCATTATTTTTTCACTTCCACCCCCATTTTTTATACATTTCTCCCATTAGGGGACATGTATGGATGTTGGTTGGGATGGAATGGTTGTAACGTTACAACCTTTTTAACGTTTTTCTTACTAAAAAAGGCCATCTTTTCGTCGCTAAAGGCCATCTTTTCGTCGCTAAAGGGCACCTTTTCGTCGCTAAAGGCCATCCTTTCACGGCTAAAGGGTGACGTTTCCAAATTTGGGGTGACTCCTCTTTCCTACCTCCCATACACCCATCACCCGCTTGAAGTGCCGATGGACAAAGGGCAAAAGAAACGGGAGGTGTCTTGCCGACACCTCCCGTCAACCTCCCGTCCGACTTCCCGTCAGGCTGCTTCCAGCGGGACGGCCAGGTAGTAGGCCACGTGGCTGTGCTCCTTGTGCTCATAGCCCAGATCCTTCATCGCCTTGCCCAAGTTCACTTTCGTGCTGTGGGTAATCTGTAGGCTGGGATACTGCTGCTTCATGTGCAGCAGCATCTCCTTGCCGCTAATGGTCTTCACCACCTCGCCCTCCATAGGCTTGCGGAAGCAGGCCTCGACCATCTCGCCGATGTCCTTCTGCGCCATGAAGCCCAGGTTCAGCTGCTGGATGCGCTTCACCTCGTCGTTGTTGAACCAGTAAGGGGCCTTCAGCTCGCGCAGCTCATGGAGCACCTGGGCATAGAGCTGGTCGTAGTCGATGTCGCCCGCGTTGTCAATGTACTGCCCCTCGGGAATCGTCAGGCAGATGTAGCGGCGCGAGCCCGTGGCGTCGGTCAGCGGATGGGGGTTGTTCGTCGTCGCCACGAACGAGGCGAAACGCGGACGGTCCTCCTGGGCACAGCCGTAGATGGGACGCCCGTTCACCTTGCTCTTCGACAGCGTCTGCTTCAGCGCAGCATGCTGGCTGGGACGGATGGCGTCGAGCTCGTCGAGGTTCACCAGCAGGTTGTTCGTCAGCGCCATCTCCTTGTCGAACTTGTTCGAGAGGTTCAGGTGGTCCAGGTAGTACTCGCGCAGCGGCTGGGGCAGCAGCCGGCGCAGGAACGTCGTCTTGCCGCAGCCCTGGGGGCCGATGAGTGTTGGCACGCACTCGTTGCCGTGCAGCGTGTCCATCTGCAGCCAATGGGCCACCGTCGAGCGGAGCCACACGGCGAGGAACGCCAGCTGCTCGCTGCTCACGCCGGGCAGTCGGCTGAAGAGCTGCGCCACGTGGTTCTGTCCGTCCCATGCGGGCAGTCCGTCGAGGAACACCTGGACGGGGTTGTACTGGGGGACGTCCTCGGAATGGACGATCTCCGTGATGTCCGCCTTCGGATTGCCCTGCTCGCACACCTCCTCGCGCTTGGCACGGAGGATGATGCTGTTCAGCGCCTCCTGCGTCAGCGGACGGAACGAACCACTGGGCTTACCGTCTTCCGACAGGGTTTGACACTCGGCTTCGCCGCTTGGCTTTGCCAAGAACTCTACCTTCCCGTTCAGCACGTTGCGACGGAAGAGGTAATTCTCGTGAAGGAACGACTCGGCTTCGAGCATCCCCTCGGTTGAGGCATTCATAGCCTCGGAATTAGCTACTTTTTTGTTTTCCATAGCTTTCTCTTGTGTTTTTCTTAAATGTTAATAATGTCCGCAACACTCTCGTCGCGGTTGTGTCTTTCACGTTGGCAAAGTTACAAAAAATTCCGCTTTCTTGCAAGACTTCGACCCTAATATTTATCTAAAATTTTCTTGCCCCTTACGATTGATGGGAGATTGATGGGAGGTTGACGGGAGGTGTCGGCAACACACCTCCCGTGCCTCAAACCCTTTGTACATCGGCCTT
>JAEEQH010000039.1 GCA_016285245.1 Prevotella sp. | reverse complement strand
GCGGTAGCGGCTGGCCGGAGTAATCAGTCGCAGAGTATCTAACACCATGAAAAATTACAACTATGGTAGAACTGAACGTTTATCAGAACAACAACCAGACTTCTGAGTTTTACAAGAAGTGGTACGCTCGCGCCTCGTACAAGGAGCAGATTGACCTGAACGGCCTGGCCAAGCTGCTGAAGACGCACAACACGAACTGGTCGGAAGGTGCCCTGGTGGGTATCCTGAAGGACATGGTCAAGGAGATCCGCGAGCAGACGCTCAACGGCAACACGGTGAAGATTGACGACCTGGCGATTTTCAAGTGCTCGGTGGAGGGACAGCCCGTGAACACGCTGTACGACGCCCAGAACGACATCGTCATCAAGGCTGTCATCGGTCCGAAGACCGCCCGCGACCCGAAGACCGGTCTGATGAAGCCCACGGGCAACGCGGTGAAGAACATCAAGCTCCTGGCACAGGCCACCGGCGAGTACACGCGCGCCGAACTGAACAAGGACGCGGTGCTGGGATGGACGGACCTGGCGCAGTCGCAGATTGATGCTGCGAAGCAGCCCGAACCCTAAGGGCTTCGTGAATTAAGAATTCACAATTCACCGCTCGGCTTGCCGCTTTGCTTGCAAAGAATTCACAATTACCTCACGACGTACCCGTCGTGGGGTTTTTGTTGGCGGGAAGCAGGGGTGAACGTAGGGAAGAGGTTGGAAAGCAATTTTCTCCTGATTCTCATGGTCGTTCGGCAGAAAAGTGGTATATTTGCACCCGGAAAATCAACTATAAGCACAAACATCGTTGAACAATATAGAAAGAAATCGTAGGACAACAATAATAGAAAAAATCGTATAACAACAAAAAAATAGAAAGAAGATGACGAAGAATCTACTCAAACTCCTGCTCGTGGCAGTGGTACTGACACTGGGCACCAACACATGGGCGCTGCCGGTACCCGATGAGGACGGTGGTGCCGACGGCGGATGGAACTACAACATCACCATCACTTGCGGCGACGAACCCGAGCCTTTTGCCTCCGGCATAGCCCCGGAGAACAGTACGGTATGGGTGAACTTCTCCCGCTATCGTATTAATTTTTTGGGCGGCCTTTATGAGAAGAAGCCCGTCAACAACATTCTCAGTCAGGCATTCACCATCACCGAAGACAACTTCACGGCCAACGTTGACTATACGCTGATGCCCGGAGTGGACTTCGTTTTCTGGGGAGAGGGCGAGTACCTCTTTGATACACAAGTTGCCGAGAACCCTAACATCACCAAGATGCTGTCGGGCGGCTCGGCAGGATATGTCATTGACAACGGTTGGAATTGGCTCACCTCGCTGATGCCGGGAACTTACCAGATTCGTGCAGGCGTCATCGGCGACGCGACCTTTACGTTCAGGGCCGGCGGCAAGGTCATCCTGACGGCTACCGGCTCGAACGACTGTGTCGTTGAGACCATCAGCGAGGATTTCACCTTCACGGAGGAGACGGGCATCACCGTGGATCTGGGCGGCGACGCCGGTTCTTCAACCGTTGTACCCAAAGCCATCGACTATATCTTGATAACCAAGGCTTCAGAGGAGACCGATGCCGTTCGGACCGTTGCCGCACAGCAGCAGCCCGCAGCCGTCTTCAACCTTGCCGGCCAGCAGATGCGCAGAGCCCAGAAAGGCATCAACATCGTAGGCGGTAAGAAGCTGCTGGTGAAGTAAGTTTATGCGTTGAAAAACAAGATGGATATTGAGAAGAAAATCACGGAACAGCCCTCGCGCTATGACCATCTGGAACGGATGTCGGTAGGCGAGCTGCTGGAGCACATCAACGACGAGGACCTGCGGGTGGCGGAGGCTGTCCGTCAGGCCCTCCCGCAGATAGAGGCGCTGGTCACGGCCATTGAGCCGAGGATGAGACGCGGTGGAAGGCTGTTCTACGTGGGTGCAGGCACCAGCGGACGACTGGGCGTACTCGATGCCAGCGAGCTGCCGCCAACGTTTGGCGTGTCGCCCGACTGGGTGGTGGGCATCATCGCTGGCGGCGACGTGGCGTTGCGCCGTGCCGTAGAGCATGCTGAGGACGATGCGCAGCAGGGCTGGAAAGACCTGCAGGCGTTCCTTCCTACGGCCGACGATACGGTGGTAGGCATCGCTGCTTCAGGCACGACGCCTTACGTGATAGGTGCCTTGGCCGAGGCCCAGAAGCACGGGCTGCTGACGGGTTGCGTGACCAGCAATCCTGGCACCCCGCTGGCTGCCGTCGCCGACTATCCCGTTGAGACCATCGTGGGCCCCGAGTTCGTTACCGGCTCCAGTCGCATGAAGAGCGGTACGGCTCAGAAGATGGTGCTCAACATGATTTCTACCGCGCTGATGGTCCGTATGGGACGTGTCGTGGGCAACAGGATGGTGAAGATGCAACTCACCAACGCCAAGCTCGTGGATCGTGGCACACGCATGATCCAGGAGTCGCTGGGACTGTCCTACGACGAGGCCGAGCGCCGTCTCCTTGATGCCGGCAGCGTGGACGCGGCGCTGAAGTAGTTGTGTACCCCCAAAAAAAGTGAAGCTTGTGAAACAAGCGAAACATGAATTTCTTATTGATTAATTTGTGTTTTCGCTGACTAATTTGTACCTTTGTGGACGAAAAACGAAGAGAGTATGGCTACGGAACCGAAAAGTGTGACTTACGAAAGCATCATGAACGACCTGAAGGCGGGCAAGTTTGAGCCCGTCTACTACCTCATGGGCGACGAGCCGTACTACATCGACAAAATCAGCGACTACATTGCTGAACACGCGCTGACACCCGACGAAAGGGACTTTAACCAGACTATTTTGTTCGGTTCAGACGTTACTGCGGCACAGGTGGCCGACACGGCACGCCGATACCCGATGATGGCTGAAAGACAGGTAGTTATCGTCAAGGAGGCACAGAACATCAAGCAGACAGAACAGCTGGAAAGGTACTTCAAAACTCCCGTAAAATCAACCGTGCTCGTCCTTTGTCACAAAAACGGGAGTATTGACGGCCGTAAAAGGGAGTATTTGAAGACCATTCGTGAGGCTGGCGTGCTCTTTGAGAGCAAGAAATTGAAGGACCGCGACCTCGTACCTTTTATAGAAAAGTACCTCCAGGCACGGCAGGTGAGCATCGACCCGAAGTCGGCTATGCTCATCGCCGAGGCCATCGGGCCCGACTTGAGCCGACTGACGGGCGAGATGGACAAGGTGGTGCTGGCGCTGCCCGAGACCAATCGGCGCGTGACACCCCAGGTGGTGGAGGACCAGATAGGGGTGAGCAAGGAGTTCAATGGCTACGAGCTGCGCGACGCTCTGGTGAACCGCAATATCTACAAGGCGAACCTGATAATAAAATATTTTGACAAAAATCCCAAGGCGGGTAGTGTCTACTCTTTTCTCCCGTTGATCTTCCAGTACTTCCAAAATTTGATGATTGCGCACTACGCGCCGAAAAAACAGAGCCAGGAGGGCGTTGCAGAGTGGCTGGAACTGAGGTCACCTTGGGCTGCCAAGGAGTACATGACCGGCTTGAGGAATTTTTCGGCGATGAAGGTGATGCAGATTCTCGGAAAGATTCGCGAGATTGATGCGAAGAGCAAGGGTCTGGACAACCCGAACACGGCACCCGAGGAGTTGATGAAAGAATTGATTTTTTACATTCTACACTAAAAAGCCCCATTTTTGACTCCGAAAACGATTGTTTCGGAGTCGTTTTTTTACTCATTTTTCTCAAAAACCATCCATTTCCGACTCTAGAATGAGCGGATTTTTGCGTTCTGGCGAGGGCCGTTTTTTTGCCCGAAAGCGTGTGCCATCAGGGGTTTAGCGCGATTCCTGCCCCCTCAAAACTCGCGTATTTTTAGCCGTTCGGACGCTCGTCGGGAATACGCGAGTATTGAAAAATTTCGGCCATTTTTCGCTCGCTAAATTTAGTATTCACAATCTTTTGCATTTATAATTATAAATTCTCGACTGGCTTGAAGTTTATAAACACGAATTAATTTACATACACAAACAAATAACTCTACAAACAGCTAACAATATACAAACATAAACTATCGAATCACAAACACAAATCTTTGGTGTTTAGAATTTATAATTATAAATATACATCGCGTAATCTTAAGGTATAAACTATTCAAAACCAATGATTTATGTGAAATAGTCGCAGAAATAGTGCGGGTTGTTTGCGACACTTGACGAATAATGGTCATCAAAGTACCTGTTTATTGCATTGGTTTCCATAAATACCACATTTAGCGTCAGTTATTTATGTAAATCCGCTTAAAAATATGTTTGTATAATAATATTCCGAGCAATTTATGTTTGTAAATGTAAACCACTAATACCGTTTATCGGGTTGTTTCGGTTTATAAACTTTACATTTCTAAATATAAATTCAAAGATTAAAATTTTTCTTTATTTTTGTTGTCAGTTTCAATTTTTTGTTTTACCTTTGTAAACTGAAAGAAAAATGGTGGTTTACCACCCTATTACGTACTAAGCACGAAAAGTGAAGGAAAAATGAAGGATAGAATTCGTCAGATTATGGAGTCGATGCACATGACCCAAAATGTGTTCGCTCAGTTCCTGGACATGTCGCCCGCTTCGCTGAGCAGCATCTTCAATGATCGCACCAAGCCAACCCTGAACACGGTGGAGGCTATCAAGAAAAAAATTCCTGACATCAACATCGACTGGCTGATGTTCGGTACGGGTCAGATGTTTGGCTCCACCCCATCGGGTGACGATACCCAGATGGATGCTAATGAGGGTTCCAAGGGCTCCTTATATGATGAAAATCGTTCTACACCCTCCCCTTCCGTTTCTTCTTCGCCGATGTTCGACTTCGTTGATGCACCCTCAGGAGCGCCCCGCGGAGTAGTGACAGGTAATAGTGTCAGAAATACACGATTGAATACGCCTCAGCAGGAAGTAAAAATTGCTGACAAACCGCAGCGTCGTGTCGTCGAGATCCGTGTTTACTACGATGATCAGACGTGGGAGAGCTTTGCGCCTTCGAAGAAGTGATTGTTGATTAATCACCTTTCTTTTTTGCTGAATTCTTGTTTAGTTGGCGGAAATTGTTTAATTTTGCAGCCAACTAAAACAATGTACGTACATATGCGCGAAATAAAGAAATATGCTCTGGACCTGCGGCTGACGGCCGTTGAGAAGGTCCATGAGCGCTATGTGTTGCTCAGGCTGACGCACGACGAGCCCCTGCCCGCGATGCTTCCTGGACAGTTTGTGGAGGTACGTGTGGACGGTAGTCCCACGACATTCCTCCGTCGTCCTATATCCATTAACTTCGTAGACCGTGAGAAGAACGAGCTGTGGCTCCTCGTAGCCACCGTCGGCGACGGTACGCGCCGTCTGGCGCAGCTGCAGCCCGGCGACACGCTGAACTGCGTGCTCCCTCTGGGCAACGGCTTCAGCCTTCCGTCCGCCGCTTCTGCATCCCTCAGTATTAATGACTCCCCTCTCTCAGGGAGAGGGGCCGGGAGTGAGGCCCCCCTCCTCATTGGTGGCGGCGTGGGCGTGGCCCCGCTGCTGTATCTCGGCGCCACGTTGAAGGCCGCTGGTGTGCAGCCGACGTTCCTGTTGGGAGCCCGTACGTCGAAGGACCTGCTGATGCTCGACGCGTTCCGCCGCTACGGCCGTGTCTTCGTGACCACCGAGGATGGCAGCGAGGGCGAGAAGGGCTTTGTGACACAGCATTCGCTACTCCAGAAGGAACAGTTCACGTTGATCCAGACGTGTGGTCCGACGCCGATGATGAAGTCCGTAGCACGCTTTGCCAAGGAGGCCGGCGTGGCCTGCGAGGTGTCGTTGGAGAACCTCATGGCTTGTGGTCTTGGCGCCTGCCTGTGCTGTGTGGAGAAGACCGTCGACGGCAACCTCTGCGTGTGCAAGGACGGCCCGGTGTTCGACGTCAGGAGACTGCTGTGGGATTGAAGAATTGAAGGATTGAAGAATTGAAGGATTGTTATGGCAAGATTGAATGTAAATATAGGGGCGTTGAAACTGAAGAACCCCGTGATGACCGCTTCAGGGACGTTTGGCTATGGTCTGGAGTTTCAGGACTTCATGCCGCTGGACGGCATCGGCGGCATCATCGTTAAGGGAACGACGCTGAAGCCCCGTGAGGGCAACGACTACCCGCGTATGGCCGAGACGCCGATGGGTATGCTGAACTGTGTGGGCCTGCAGAACAAGGGCGTAGACTATTTCGCCGAGCACATCTACCCGCAGATCAAGGACATCGACACGAACATGATTGTGAACGTCAGCGGCTCGTCGCCCGAGGATTATGCCGAGTGTGCCGCCCGTGTGGACGCCTTAGAGAAGATTCCGGCCATCGAGCTGAACATCTCGTGTCCGAACGTGAAGGACGGCGGCATGGCCTTTGGCGTCACCTGTGCCGGTGCTGCCAGCGTGGTGCGTGCCGTCCGCGAGGCTTACCATAAAACGCTGATTGTCAAGCTGTCGCCGAACGTGACGGACATCACCGAGATAGCCCGTGCCGTGGAGGCCGAGGGTGCCGATGCCGTGTCGCTCATCAACACGCTGATGGGTATGGCCGTCGACATCGAGAAGCGCCGTCGTGTGCTGTCGATAGGTACTGGCGGACTCTCCGGTCCCGCCGTGAAGCCTGTGGCGCTGAGAATGGTCTACCAGGTGGCCAAGGCCGTGAAGGTTCCTGTCGTGGGACTGGGCGGCATCATGACCGCCGAGGATGCCATCGCGTTCATGATGTGTGGTGCTACGGCCATCGAGATTGGTACAGCGAACTTCCTCGACCCTGCCGTGAGCATCAAGGTGCGCGACGGCATCGACGCATGGCTCGAGCGGCACGGCATCAGCGATGTCAACGAGATTATCGGAACGATGGAATAATTATACGAATATAAAAACAAACGAATGAAAACTACTACTAAAATGTTAATTGCCGTGCTGATGGCGCTTGTCAGCATGGCTGTTGATGCCCAGCAGCTGGCCTTTCCTGGCGCTCAGGGCTGGGGCCGCTTCGCTACGGGCGGCCGTAACGGGTCGGTGTATCATGTCACCAACCTTAACGATTCTGGTTCTGGCTCCCTGCGCGATGCCGTGAGTCAGGCTAACCGCATCATCGTCTTCGACGTGGCTGGCGTCATCAGGCTCACCAGCGGCCGAATTGTGTTCAAGAACAACCTCTACGTGGCTGGACAGACGGCTCCCGGCGAGGGCATCACCGTCTATGGCGACGGCGTCTCGTTCTCTGGTGCCAACAACATCATCGTCCGCCATATGCGCTTCCGCATGGGTAGGGTAGGTACCAAGGACAAGGACTGTGCCGGTATCGCCAACGGTCAGAACATGATCTTCGACCACTGCTCCTTTGCCTGGGGACAGGACGAGACGTTCTCCATCAACCCCGATGGCAAGGGCGTGGGCCCCGACAACATCACCCTGCAGAACTGTGTCATCGGCCAGGGACTGCTGGATCACTCGGCAGGCGGTCTGATGCAGGCTGACTACATCACCCTCTACCGTAACCTGTATATCGACAACTCCACCCGTAACAACAAGATCAAGGGTAAGGCTCAGTACGTCAACAACGTCGTCTACAACTGGAAGAACGGCTGCGTCATCATGGGTGGCGACTCGTCGGGCGAGAGCTACGTGAACATCGAGTCGAACCTCTTCGTCAACGGCCCTGCCAACGGCGGCAACGGACTGGGCGGCGGTAACAGCCTGTTCCACTTCTATGGCAACGACAACTGGCAGGACTCCAACATGGATGGCGTCTTCAGCCCCTCGCTGGTGACCACCGACGGTGGCGGCGACCGGGTGTCGACACCCTACGACTATCCTGAGCTGGAGAAGTATAAGGGCAACGAGCTCCTTGAGAAGAACATCCCCACGGTGGGTGCCACGCTGCCTTACCGCGATATGACCGACTGCTACATGATTGACGAGCTGATGTCATACGGCACGAAGGGTGCCCTCATCAGCAACGAGGAGTCGCTCGTCTACGGCACACCGTCGACGTGGAGCGTCTATGCCGGCGTGAAGAAGCAGGATAGCGACAACGACGGTATGCCCGACGCCTGGGAGGATGCCAACGGTACGGACAAGACGAAGAACGACGCGATGACGAAGGCCGCCAACGGCTATGCGAACATCGAGAACTACATTAACTCCATCACCGTCGACGACCGCGACTTCTTCCTTCGCAAGCCCGTGGCGCTGGTGCTCGACAAAGCCTCGACACAGACGCTCACCATCTCGTGGCGCGACTATACCTACGACGAGGACGGCTTTGCCATCGAGTTGAAGACGACCGGCGATTATCAGGAGGTGGCACGTACCGAGGCCAACGCCAGCAGCACTACCATTAGCGGTCTGGAGCCCGGCACGAAGTACAGCGTCCGCGTCCGCGCCTTCAAGGGTGACAAGACGTCGGAATACGCCGTCACGGAGATGTCCACACGTCCCGTAGAGGTGGGCATCATCGATGTGGACAGCTACGAGGCCGACTACACGTGGACGGGTGGTGCCTTCGACACCGATGCCGCCGCCCAGAAGAACGTCCTGCTGGCTCCCACGGCCAACGAGACGCTCAGTCTCACGGCCAGCGTCGAGCCCACAGCCGTCGTCTACAACGTCCCTGCAAACACCACCGTCAGCGGCACGGGCAGCTTCAGCGGCGCGATGTCGATGAACAAGGCCGGCAAGGGCACGCTGACGCTCAATAATACGAACGCCTACAAGGGTGCCACCGTGCTCCACGACGGCGTGCTGGAGTTCAGCAGCCTGAAGAACGGCGGCGAGAACAGCGCCATCGGCAGCAGCACGGAGTTTGCACAGAACTGGATTGCCGACGGCGGCACCTACCGCTATACTGGTGGCACCACCACCACGAACCGCTCGATGAAGCTGTCGCAGACGTCGACGTTCGACGTGAAGTCGGCTACGGTGACCATGAACGGCGTCATCGAGGGTAGCGACGCTTCTGTGAACTTCGTCATCGACGGTGGCGGACAGATCAACGTCGGCACCACGAAGTTCTTCGGATACAAGGGCGCCACCGTGCTGAAGGGCGCGTCGCTCTATCTCCCTACCGCCGAACTCTCGAACAATGGCATCGGCTCGTCGTCGAAGCTCGTGATGGCAGGAGGCCACCTGAAGACCAAGGGTGAGACCAGCGGCTACGAGACCTATTCGTTCCCCATCGAGGTCCAGGAGGGCACCACCAGCCAGTTCTCTCCCAACCGCAACTGCTACATCAAGAGCAAGGTCAGCGGCAGCGGCACCATCCAGCTGAACATCCCCTACCTGCGTGAGTATGTGCAGGGCGACTGGAGCGAGTTCAACGGCCGTCTCATCGCCAACGGCATGTCATCAGACAAGCGCGGCTCGCTGATGCTGCTTGACGGCTCGCCGAAGATGAACAACACCGTCATCGAACTGAAGGGTAACGCCAACCTCTGCTACTGGTCAACTACAGGTAACCAGACCATAGGCGGCATCTCGGGTGTGGCTGGTACCTACATCAACGGTTCGGGTAAGCAGACCGATAACTTCACCTGCACATGGACCGTCGGCTCGGCCAATACCGACGAGACCTTCGCCGGCATCATCAACAACTGGTCGTGCTCGGGCAGCGGCCACGTGGGAACGGTGAACATCGTGAAGACCGGTACCGGCCTCTGGCGACTGACGGGCAAGAACGAGTACAAGGGAACGACCACCGTCAACGGCGGTACGCTCATCGTCAACGGCCAGCACACGGGAACGGGACTTGTCACCGTCGCCAAGGGTGCCACGCTGGCTGGTAAGGGTACGCTCGCCGGTGCCGTCACCGTGAACGGTACGCTGCTGGTGGGCGACGAGGGGGCCACGGACAAGGGCCTGACCATTAAGGGCAAGCTGACGCTGGGCAGCGGCGCCATCCTCGAGTTGAACGAGGCCATGCAGGCCAAGACGTACACCAACGGCCAGACCATCCAGGCCTTCACGGGCACGGCGACGGGTACGTTTGCTGAGATTATCCCTGCCACTCCCGGCGAGGGACAGTCGTGGGACACCACGGAGCTCTATACCAAAGGTGTGCTGAAGGTCAGCGGTGAGGGACAGACCCCCGTTGATCCTACCCCAGTTGACCCCACGCCCGACACCAACAAAAAGTACAAGCGACAGATACAGTATTCATGGGAGTCGCCCGCTGGCACCGAGATACAGACGGGTGGTACGGCGGTGATGATGAATGCTCCTTCCGATGCTCCTGACCGCGTGAACTACGTCAACGGCACGTACTACACCATCTCGTTGAACGGTAAGTACGCCAACATGAACGATGCTACCGCTTCCGCTAACTCTACCTTTATCCAGATCAACCTCAATGAAGCCCTTGCCGCTGGCGACAGCGTATGGGTGACGGCTTATCAGAACAAGGGTACCGAGGCGGAGGCATCGCCCTATATCGTCGCTGGCTCATGTGTCATCAACGATGGCGTGAAGTTCAACGACGTCGCAAATGGTGAGACTCCGAATCTGCGCAGCTATGTGCTGACTGACGGAGCCGCTGGTGAGAAGGTGCTGAAGATGACGCGTGGCTCAAAGGTTGGCACCAATCTCTTTATCGTCAAACTGGTCATCTCGCGATGGGTAGAGGACAATGGCACAACGCCCGACGATCCGACGCCCGATCCACAGCCCAAGACCAAGCCTGTCGTTACCGCTCCTGTCGGTGCTACGGGGCTGACGGCTGACGGAACGCCGAAGGTGCTGATAGCTACCCCCGCCACCACTACTGGCGGCACCGTGGAGTACTCGCTCGACGGTACGACCTGGAGCACGGCATTGCCGCAGGCTTCAGCCGCAGGCAGCTACACCGTTAACTACCGTGTGAAGGGTAACGATGACTACGAAGATGTAGCCCCCGCCACCATCACGGTGACCATCGCTCTGCCTTCGGCCATCAGGACCATCGGAACATCGGCTGACGATGCAGCATGGTACACGCTGGAGGGACAGAAACTGAATGGCGAGCCTGCTGGCAAGGGAGTCTACATCCATCGCGGACAGGTTGTCGTGAAGAAATAAGCAAACGAAATGAGAGCGGCCAAATGACCGCTCTCAACCAACACAAAAACTAAACTAGACTTAACTTAGCATATCGGGACTTTCACAAGCCCTCGGTAGCTGTTTGCAAAGATAGTACAAATAGTTTGAACCACCAAATTTTTTATACTTTATTTCACATTCGGGGGTACTTTATTCTAATCTTGCGCTGTTTTTTAACAGTAAGTGGTCTAAAATCGTCATTGCAGCCATTGCTTCGACGACGGGAACGGCACGTGGCAAGACGCAAGGATCGTGGCGACCGCGAGCCGTGAATGTCGTCGCGTTACCCTCGAGGTCGACCGTCTCCTGCTCCTGAAGTAGAGTGGCAACGGGCTTGAAGGCCACGCGGAAGTAGATGTCCTCGCCGTTGGAGATGCCACCCTGGATGCCGCCGCTGTGGTTAGTGGCGGTGGTGGCAATCCTTTCTGTTGCAATACCATCGCAACAAGCGGAACCATTATCCCGAGGCACAAAGTGGTCGTTGACCTCCGAACCGCGACGGCTGACGATGTCGAAGCCGTCGCCGTACTCAAAGCCCTTGACGGCATTGATGCTCAGCATGGCGGCTCCCAGCGAGGCGTGTAGCTTGTCGAATTCCGGCTCGCCGAGTCCTACGGGACAGCCCTTGACGACGCAGGTGATGATGCCGCCGATGGTGTCGCCCTCAGCCTTCACACGGGTGATGAGTGCGGCCATCTCCTCGGCTTTCTCGGGGTCTGGACAGCGCACGGCGTTCTGCTCCGTCAGCGACAGGTCATAGCGGTGGTAGTCCTTGTCCAGGGCGATGTCGCCCACCTGCGAGGTGTATGCTTGGATAGTGATGCCCTGCTGCTGTAGCACGAGCTTCGCCAGCGCACCGCCGACGACACGGCTGATCGTGATACGTGCCGAAGTGCGGCCGCCGCCACGATGGTCGCGCACGCCGTACTTATTATAATAGGTGAAGTCGGCGTGCGACGGGCGGAACAGCGTGCGCAGGTTCTCGTAGTCCTGCGAGTGCTGGTTCTCGTTGCGCACGATGAAGCCGATGGGACAGCCTGTCGACTTCCCCTCGAAGACGCCGCTCAGAAGTTCCACACGGTCGCCCTCCTGGCGTGACGTCGTCAGGCTGCTCTGTCCTGGGCGCCGACGGTTCAGCTCCTGTTGTATGAAGTCGGTGTCGATGTCGATACCTGCCGGCATCCCGTCGACGATGCCGCCGATGGCTGCGCCGTGGCTCTCGCCGAAGGTCGTCAGCGTAAACAGATGGCCAAACGTATTTCTCATAATCCTTAATTCTTAATGGCAACCGCCGCAGCCGCCTTCGCCGCACTTTCCCTCTTCGCCGCACTTTCCCTCTTCGCAGCTTCCTTCGCCGCCGCAACCCTTACAGCCGCCGCAGCCACCGGTCATGTGCTTGATGAGTGCCGTCACCTCCTCGTCGGTGGCAGGACGGTTCTCCAGCACCTCGCCGGTGAAGCAGAGTGTCTTGCCGGCGTAGGGATGGTTGGTATCGACGGTGACGCCGTCGTCCTCCACCTTCGTCACCTGGGCCATGAAGTGATGGCCCTCGACGTCGGTAAGGGTGATGACAGCTCCCTCGTAGATGTTCTGGCTGTCGAACTTGCCGTCTATCTCGAAGATCTCGCGCTTCAGCTTGTGAACACACTCCGGGTCGTGGACGCCGAAAGCCTGTGACGGCTCCAGTGTCAGTTCAAACTCCTGGCCTTTCTCGATGCCAATCACGTGCTGCTCCAGGGCGTCCATCGAGATGCCGAAGCCGCTGATGAACTGGAAGGGTTGTTCCTTGGTGGTTTGCTCCAGTAACTGCCGCTCGCCGTTCTCCACGCTGTAGAGCTGGTAGTTCAGGGCAATCATCTTGTTCTCTTTCTGTTCCATGTTCTTATATATAATAATGTATAGGGCTGCAAAGGTACGAATAAGTGAACGAAATCCCAAATAAATTTGAGGATTTCTGAACGAGAGTACCTAAGAGCTGTAGGCTTCAAAGGTAGTGAAAAGGAGTCGAAAAACCAAAATAAAACCCATTTTTCGTGTTTTTCACCCATAGAAAAGTAAAAAAAAGACGAAAAGGGGCTATTCTTTGATATTTGTCAATAAAACGACTGTTTGCGCACACAATTTTCCAAAAAGTATTGTCGGTTCCAAAAATCGTCGTAACTTTGCACCGTCAAAACAATAAAAAAGGATAACAAAGAGCTTGACCCGCAAGGCGGGAGAGCAGCGCAAGCCAAAGGCTGCGCAACGTGAACAAAACCATTAAAAAGAAAGTAGGGGAGCAACGGTCTCAACACAACCGCCCCGAGTAAAGAAAAGAAAGGGTAAAAAGATGAAAAGATTGTTTTTGATGACAGTGGCAATGTTTTGCATGACAATGGCATTTGCCGAGAAAGAGAACGCCGTCGTTGAGAATGCAGTCGAGATGAATGCAGACAACGTGTATGACATGAGCGTTAACATGCGTAAGTTGAGCGTAGCACTCGGTCTGACCGTCGATCAGATTGAAGCCGTAGAGACGGTCCACAATACCTTCAATGCCGAGATGCTGTTTGCCGCTCACTACAACAGTGAGGCCGAGCGCAATGCTCAGGTGAAGAAGGCCGTCGAGAAGGATATCAAGTGGATGAACTACATCCTGACGAAGGATCAGTACCGCAAGTATCTCGTTCTGCTGAACGCCACACTGAACAACCGTGGCCTTAACAAATAAGGAACACTTCAATCAGGTATTTAAAAAAGAAGAGCCGCAGACTTGAGGTCTGCGGTTTTTTTTGTCGTTTTTTATGCGTAGTTCCGGAAAAAATACCTATCTTTGCACTCAGAACGTCTAATCCTAAACAATTTTTACGTATGAAAAGCTTGAAAACGATTCTCTTGACGCTGGTGACGGCTGTACTCGTCAGCTGTGGTACCACGTCGACGGTGCCCCTCACGGGACGCAAGCAGACGCTGATGGTCAGCGATGGCGAAGTGCTCACCCTGGCCAGTCAGCAGTATCAGGAGTTCATGAAGTCGGCCAAGATCTCGACGAACGCCACGAACACCGCTATGGTGAAGCGTGTGGGTCAGAAGTTGGCCACGGCCGTGAACAACTACCTGAACAACAATGGCTTATCGGCCGAAGTAAAGAACTTCTCGTGGGAGTTCAACCTCGTCCAGGACAAGCAGGTGAACGCCTGGTGTATGCCTGGTGGCAAGATTGTCGTCTACGAGGGACTGCTCCCCGTCACACAGGATGAGGCTTCGCTGGCTATCGTGCTGGGTCACGAGATAGCCCACGCTGTTGCCAAGCACTCCGCCGAGCAGCTCTCGACGCAGATGAAGCAGCAGTACGGCGTACAGATTGGCTCCGTCGTTGCTGGTGCACTAGGCATGGGCCAGAATACACAGAGCATTGTCCAGGCCATTGTGGCTCAGGGCTTTAACTTCAAGAACCTCAGCTATTCGCGCGAGCATGAGAGCGAGGCCGACCACATGGGACTGATCTTTGCCGCCATGGCCGGTTACGACCCTCAGGTGGCCATCACCTTCTGGCAGCGTATGGCCGCCGCTTCCACCTCTCAGACGGCTGAGTTCCTCAGCGACCACCCCAGCGATGCCAAGCGCATCAAGCAGATTCAGGGTTGGATGCCCGAGGCTTTGAAGTACTATAAGAAGTAATGGGAAGTCAAAAGGATTGTAAAATAAAACTGCGGTGCCAAGAGGCATCGCAGTTTTTTTATGATGGTCTACTAAGTGACTATTAGAAGTTGTAGTACAGACCGAAGGTCAGCTCGGTGGTATCGAAGTCAAAACCGATGTTTGTAACGTTGTTGTCATCGCCATCGGGGTTGACTGACTCATAGCCCAGGAAGCCGAAGTGAGCCACGAAGCTCAGCTGCTCGTTCAGGTTTACTGCCACGCCCGGCTTGATGCCAAGACCGAAAGCCGTCACCTTGGGATTCTTTGACTGGATGTAGTCCAGACCACCATCGAGGAACAGATTCACGCTCTTGAACTTCAGAGCGGTGTAACGGGCATAGGGAGAGAACTGGAAAGCGCTCTCAGCGCCGATACCATATGCACCAGCCTTATCGGAGATATAGCCGATCTGTACACCAACGCCCCACTTCTCGTCGAGCTGTACACCGAACTCAGGGAGCAACTTGAACGAGGTCTCGCCGTCGCCCACCTCAGGTGTCACGTTCTGGAAACCAAAACCACCACCGATGTACATCTGTGCATTCATTGTCAGAGCCATCATACCCATGGCCAGGGTCATCAAAATCTTTTTCATTTTCTTTTGTTTTTTTTAGTTAATAAACTCAGTAAATTAAGATTTTCGGTGCAAAGATATAAAAAATTTTAATATGTTACATACTTTTTTTCATTTTTTTTCTTTTTAACTTGTCTTTTTTCGCATTTGTCAAAAAAACACGTATCTTTGCGACTAAAAAACTGACTAAGGAAAAGATATGAAGAAAGCAACGATGATCATTGCCTGCCTTCTGGGCGGGCTCGCTACGATGAGCGCCCAGACGAAGGGTGGGGGACTCTCTGCGGAAATGCTGAAGGATATTGTCAAGGAGAACAAGCAGGCGGCAGCAGGTGCTGCGCTGAACAATGCCGTGGCGTCGAACGCCATCGACGACCTGGCTCGGTCGCGTGAGAACGCTGCTGCCCTGGACACCTATTTTAATATAGAGACGGCCAGCCAGAGCATCACCAACCAGCAGTCCAGCGGCCGTTGCTGGATGTTCAGCGGCTTCAACGTGCTGCGCTCCAAGTACACCCACCAGCATGGCGACTCGCTGCAGCTGGAGTTCTCGGAGGCTTACCTCTTCTTCTACGACCAGCTGGAGAAGGCGAACCTCATGCTCCAGGGTGTCATCGACAATGCTGGCAAGCCGCTCGACGACCAGCGCGTGCAGTTCTTCTTCCACTATCCGTTGAACGACGGCGGCACGTTCTGTGGCGTGGCCGATCTGACGGAGAAGTACGGACTGGTGCCCCGCGAGGCGATGCCCGAGTCGTTCGCCAGCGACAACACGTCGAAAGCCCGTCAGCTGCTGTCGTCGAAGCTGCGTGAGTACGGTCTGCAGCTGCGCGACATGGTGGCCAAGAACAAGAGCCAGGCATCGCTCAACAAGGCGAAGGTGCGTATGCTGGCACAAATCTACCATATGCTCGAGATGACCATCGGCACGCCTCCCCAGCGGTTCACCTACACCTTCCGCAACAAGGAGGGCCGTCCCGTTGGCAAGGCCCGTGAGTTCACGCCCCAGACATTCTACCGGGAGGTCGTCGGCGGTTCGCTCAACGGCACGTTCATCATGGTGATGAACGACCCGCGCCGTCCTTACTATAAGACGTTCGAGGTGGAGCTGGACCGTCATACCTACGACGGCCATAACTGGCGTTATCTGAATCTGCCCATGGACGAGATTGAGCGTCTGGCCATCGCCTCGCTGAAGGATGGCCGCAAGCTCTACTCGAGCTACGACGTCGGCAAGCAGCTCGACCGCAAGCGTGGTTTTGCCGACACGAAGAACTTCGACTACGAGGCCCTCTTCGGCACCTCCTTCGGCATGACCAAGGCCCAGCGCATCGCCACCTTCGACAGCGGTTCCACCCATGCCATGACCCTCTGTGCCGTCGACGTCGACGAGCAGGGTCGTGCCCGTAAGTGGAAGGTCGAGAATTCATGGGGCGGCGACTGGGGCCAGAAGGGCTGTCTGATTATGACCGACCGTTGGTTCCGCGAGTATATGTTCCGTCTGGTCGTCGACAAGAAGTACGTCAGCGAGAAGCTGCTCAAGGACTACGAGCAGCCCGCAACGATGGTCGTTCCCGAAGACCCCCTGTTCCTGTTTGACGAGTAAATAGGGTAGGGGGCAGCCCCCCTTGGGAACCATAAACTTAGCTTTAGCGACTGACGGTATGGAGCGACTCTGGAACCGTAACTACATCAAGGTGATGACGGCGAACTTCACGCTGTTCTTCGCCTTCTACCTGTTGACGCCGCTCCTGCCGCTCTATCTCCACGAGACGTTCGGCGCCACGAAGGATGTCATCGGACTGGTGCTCTCCGGCTATACCGTCACCGCCCTGCTGATGCGCCCTTTCAGCGGGTTCATCGTCGACAGCTTCCCTCACAAGCGGGTGCTGCTGATAGCCTTCAGCCTCTTTACGGTGTTCTTCCTGGGCTACCTTATGGCAGGAACGCTCCTGCTGTTCACCATCGTCCGTACCCTCCACGGCGGACCCTTCGGCGCTGTGACGGTGGCCAACTCGACGGTGGCCATCGACGTGTTGCCGTCGTCGCGCCGTAACGAGGGCATCGGCTACTACGGCCTGAGCAACAACCTCGCCATGGCCATCGCCCCGTCGTTCGCCATCTTCGTCTACAGCGAGACCCACAACTTCGAACTGCTCTTCTGGCTGGCCTTTGCCATCGCTACCGTAGGCCTTTCGGCCAATGCTACGGTGGAGGTGAAGCACGGCCCGCAGCCACGTGCCCTGCGCAACGCCCACCTCTCGCTGGACCGCTTCTTCCTGCTCCGCGGCTGGCTGCTGGCTGTGAACATGGTGTTCTTCGGCTTCTGCTTCGGCGTGCTGAGCAACTACCTCGCCATCTACGGCAAGCAGGTGATGGGCATCACCGGCGGTACGGGCACCTGGTTCCTGCTCTGCAGCGTGGGACTCATCCTGTCGCGCCTCCAGGGTAGCCGTGCCCTGCGCGAAGGCCGTCTGACGCACAATGCCGCCACGGGCATGGTCATCTCGCTCGTCGGCTACACCTTATTTATATTAATGCCCACGCTGTCGCAGACGTCATTCCTTATTTCTCATTCCTCGTTCCTCGTTCCTCGTTCCTCGTCCCTCGTCCTCATCGGCTACTACGGCTCCGCCATCCTCATCGGCTTGGGCAACGGCCATATGTGGCCCGCTTTCCAGAACATGATGATCTGTATGGCCCGTCACAATGAGCGTGGTACGGCCAACTCTACCATCCTCGTGGCGTGGGACGTCGGCATGGGACTGGGCATCCTCCTCGGTGGCGTCATCGCCGAGCTCCTGGGCTACTCGGCCGCCTTCTGGATGGTGGCGGTGGTAAACCTTGTCGGCGTGGTACTCTATTTCCTGCGCACCGACCGTTTCTTCACCGCCCGTCAGCTGCCCGCCGAGCCATAGCGCTGTAGAAGTTTTTCCTGCTTCGCTCACAAAAAGTCAGCGGAAAGCGAAAAAAAGTGGCAAAATATTTGCGGGAACGCGGAAAAAGTTATACTTTTGCACCCGATAAACCAAAGAGACCAGACAATGTTGAATCACAACGCTTACTTTTACGGCTATTACTTTTACTTTGCAACGAGTTGTGAAGCGGTTGGCCGTATGTAAGATCAAAATTGAAAAATTGAAGAATTGAAATAAGGCTCCGCTTCACTGAAAGGTGAAACGGAGTTTTTTTATAGAAGTTTGAGAAGTTAAAGAAGTTAAGAAGATAGAAGAATGAAGAGAATAGCGATACAAGGACTCATCGGGTCGTTCCACGACATTGCCGCCCACCTCTACTTCGAGGGTGAGCAGATACAACTCATCTGCTGCTCCACCTTCGAGGAGGTCTTCGCCAACATGAAGCAGGACCCCACGGCCATCGGTATGCTGGCCATCGAGAACACCATCGCCGGTTCGCTGCTGCACAACTACGAGCTGCTGCGCGACTCGGGGACGACCATCGTCGGTGAGCACAAGCTGCACATCACCCACAGCATCTGCTGTCTGCCCGAGGACGACTGGGACACCATCCAGGAGGTTCACTCGCACCCCGTGGCACTGATGCAGTGCCGGCAGTTCCTGGCCCAGCACCCCACGCTGAAGAACGTTGAGGCTGAGGATACCGCTGGTTCGGCGAAGATGATTGCCGAGGGACAGCGTCGCGGCTGGGCGGCCATCTGCCATGCTGAGGCAGCACGCCTCTACGGGCTGAAGGTGCTCGAGGATCACATCGAGGACAACAAGCACAACTTCACACGCTTCCTCGTCGTCTCGAACCCCAACAAGGCCGATATGCTGCGGCCGCTGACGGAGACCAACAAGTCGAGCATCGTCTTCTCGCTGCCCCACGAACAGGGTTCGCTGGCCCACGTCCTCGCCATCCTCTCGTTCTACCACATCAACCTGACGAAGATCCAGTCGCTGCCCATCATCGGCCACGAGTGGGAATATCTCTTCTATGTTGACGTGATGTACGACGACCTGACGCGCTACCGCCAAAGCATCGACGCTATTATCCCATTGACCAAGGATCTGAAAATCCTGGGAGAGTATAAGGATGGCAAACAGACAAACTAAAACTTCAGATAATTGAATATGATACAACCTGCAGACAGACTCAGTTTAGTACAGGAATACTACTTCAGTCGTAAACTCAAGGAGGTGGCCCAGCTGAATGCCGAGGGCAAGGACATTATCTCGCTGGCCATCGGCAGTCCCGATATGCCGCCGTCGCCACAGACCATAGAAAAGCTCTGTGAGGTAGCCCATCAGCCCAACGCCCACGGCTATCAGCCCACACAAGGAACGCCCGAGCTGCGCCAGGCGATGGCCGACTTCTACAAGCGCTGGTACAACGTCGACCTCGACGCCAAGAGCGAGGTGCTGCCGCTCATCGGCTCGAAGGAGGGCATCCTCCATACCACGCTGGCCTTCGTGAATCCCGGCGACGCGGTGCTCGTGCCCAATCCCGGCTATCCCACCTACACGTCGCTCTCGAAGATCCTCGGCGCAAAGATCGTGAACTACGACCTCCGCGAGGACAACGGCTGGCAGCCCGACTTCGACCAGCTGGAGAACATCGTCCAGGAGACTGCCCCCAAGCTCCTCTGGACCAATTATCCCAATATGCCGACAGGCGGACGGGCTCAGATGAAGACCTACGAGCGGCTGGTACGCTTCGCCAAGGACCACAACCTCGTCGTGGTCAACGACAACCCCTACTCGTTCATCCTCAGCGAGGAGCATTTAAGTATCCTCCAGGTGCCCGGCGCCAAGGACTGCTGCATCGAGTTCAATTCCATGTCGAAGAGCCACAACATGCCCGGCTGGCGTGTCGGCCTCTGCGCCTCGAACGCGCAGTTCATCCAGTGGATCCTGAAGGTGCAGTCGAATATCGAGAGCGGCACCTTCCGCGGCATCCAGCTCGCTGCCGCCGAGGCCTATAAGAACGACGAGACATGGCACCGTGAGTTCAACATCGACCTCTATCGTCGCCGTCGTCAGTATGCCGAGCAGATCATGGACGTCCTGGGCTGCACCTACGACCCGCAACAGGTGGGTATGTTCCTCTGGGGACGCATCCCCGACAGCATCCAGAACGTCGAGGACCTGACGGAGCGCGTGCTCCACGAGGCCCGTGTGTTCATCACCCCCGGCTTCATCTTTGGCTCGAACGGCGAGCGCTACATCCGCATCTCCCTCTGTGCCAAGGAAGAAAAGATACAACAAGCACTTCAGAGAATTGAAAAATTGAAAGATTAAAAAATTGAAGTTGCTGCGCCGATGAAAGAGATTGTTATTGCAAATTTGAGTATGGACTTTGCTTTACGCATAGTCAACTTATATAAGTATTTGTGCAATGATAAAGCTGAATATGTGATGTCAAAACAGTTGCTTCGTTGTGGAACAAGTATTGGGGCTAATATTGCTGAAAGTGAACACGCACAAAGTACATCGGATTTTATCTCGAAGTTGTATATTTCTCTTAAAGAGGCTAATGAAACAAAGTATTGGATTACATTATTGGCAAAAGCAGATTATTTGACAGATGTTGAATGTGAGTCTATGATGAAAGACTTACGCATAATAATAGGAACATTAGTAAATACAATAAAGAAAACAAAAGAAAACCCATAAGAATGGATGATGCGAAGAACTTCAATTCTTCAATTCTTCAATTCTTCAATCCTAAGAAAGTATGGAACTGGAATTAGAGAAACTGAACCTTCCGAGTGACAACGAACGCCCCTTCGTCATTGCAGGACCCTGCAGCGCTGAGACCGAGGAGCAAGTGATGGAAACGGCACGACAGCTGGCCATGAAGGGCTGCCACAACTTCCGTGCAGGCGTCTGGAAGCCCCGCACGAAGCCCGGCGGCTTCGAGGGCCACGGCGAGCCCGCTCTGGTATGGCTGAAGCAGGTGAAGGACGAGACCCATATGCTCGTCTCCACCGAGGTGGCCACCCCCGAGCACGTCGAGCTGGCGCTGAAGTACGACATCGACATCCTCTGGGTGGGTGCCCGCACCACCGCCAACCCCTTTGCCATGCAGGCCCTGGCCGATGCGCTGAAGGGCGTCGACATCCCCGTCTTCGTCAAGAACCCCGTGAACCCCGACATCGAGCTGTGGATAGGTGCCCTGGAGCGCATCAACCAAGCCGGCATCAAGCGTCTCGGTGCCATCCACCGCGGCTTCTCCAGCTACGAGCAGAAGATCTACCGTAACGCGCCGATGTGGCAGATACCCATCGAGCTCCACCGCCGCATACCCGAACTGCCCATCATCAGCGACCCCTCGCACATCGGCGGACGCCGCGAGCTCATCGCTCCCCTCTGCCAGCAGGCCATGGACCTCGGCTTCGACGGACTCATCGTCGAGAGCCACTGTGACCCCGACAAGGCGTGGAGCGATGCCAAGCAGCAGGTGACGCCCGAGGTGCTCGACTACATCCTCTCGCTGCTCATCATCCGCGACGAGCACACCACCACCGAGGGACTCATCAGCCTGCGTAAGCAGATTGACGAGCTCGACAACCAGATCATGGACATCCTCGCCAAGCGTATGCGTGTCTGCCGCGAGATAGGCCACTATAAGAAGGAACACAACATGACCGTCCTCCAGGCCACCCGCTACAACGAGATCCTCTCCAAGCGCGGCGTCCAGGGCTCGCTCTGCGGCATGGGCCCGGAGTTCGTCGCCAAGGTCTTCGAGAGCATCCACGAGGAAAGTGTCCGTCAACAGATTGAGATCATCAACAAGTAAGGTATGAAAATATTAGTCATGGGCGCAGGCAAGATGGGAAGCTTCTTCATCGACCTGCTCAGTTTCGAACACGAGGTGGCCGTCTTCGAGCGCGACCCCAAGCGGATGCGCTTCACCTACAACTGTCAGCGGTTCACCACCTACGAGGAGGTCGAGGAGTTCCGTCCCGAGCTGCTCATCAACGCCGTCACGCTGAAGTACACCATCCCTGTGTTCAAGGAGGTCATCCCCTACCTGCCTAAGGAGTGCATCATCAGCGACATTGCCAGCGTGAAAACGGATATGAAAGAATTTTACGAATCGACGGGTATGCGCTACGTCTCCACCCACCCGATGTTCGGCCCCACCTTCGCCAATCTCCAGCAGCTCAGCGAGGAGAACGCCATCATCATCAGCGAAGGTGACTACATGGGCCGCATCTTCTTCAAGGACCTCTACCAGAAGCTCGGACTGAACATCTACGAGTACACCTTCGAGGAGCACGACCGCACGGTGGCCTACTCGCTCTCCATCCCCTTCGTCTCCACCTTCGTCTTCGCCGCCGTCATGAAGCATCAGGACGCGCCGGGCACCACCTTCAAGCGCCATATGCGCATTGCCAAAGGTGTTCTCAACGAGGACGACTACCTGCTCCAGGAGATTCTCTTCAACCCCTACACCCACGATCAGGTAGCCCAGATTCGTACCGAACTCAAGGAGCTCCTCGAGATCATCGACCAGCGCGATGCCGATGGTATGAAGGGCTATCTCACGAAGATTCGTAACAACGTCAAACGCGACATTGAAATCAAACAATAGACTCTTCTTCCACCTTGTAGCATTCATTGTGGTGGCCATCTGGGGCAGCACCTTTGTGTTTACGAAGATGCTGCTCCAGAGCGGGCTGACGCCGGCACAAATCTTTACATTCCGCTTCATCATCGCCTACGTCCTCCTCGCACTCTACAGCGTCGGCCGGACAGTTAAAAAGGAGTGGGGTAGAGCTAATCATATCTTTCATTTCTCATCTCTCAGTTTTCACCTCTCTCATCTCTTCTGCTCCTCTTGGCGCGACGAGCTGCTGATGGTGGCGCTGGGCGTGACGGGTGGCTCGGTCTACTTTCTGGCTGAGAATGCGGCGATGCTCTACACCACGGCCACTAACACGTCGCTCATCGTCTGCTCGTGCCCCCTCTTCGCCATGCTCCTCTTCGCTGTGTTCTACCGGCAGTCCGAGCCCATCACCCGTGTGCAGGCCCTGGGCTCCGTGGTGGCGTGTATGGGCATGGCCGTCGTGGTGCTCAACGGCCACTTCGTGCTCCATCTCTCGCCGCTGGGCGACCTTCTGGCTTTCGGCGCCTGCCTCTGCTGGGCCCTCTACAGCATCCTGATGCAGCCCGCCCTCCAGCGCTACGACACGCTCTTCATCACCCGCAAGGTCTTCTTCTACGGCCTCCTCACCATCATTCCCTACTTCCTCCTGGTGCCCGAAGAAGCCCAGATCTTCAATTCTTCAATTTTTGAATTCTTCAATTCTTCAAATACAACTTCAATTTTTGAATTTTTCAATTCTTCAATTCTCCTCAACCTTCTCTTCCTCGGCATCGTCGCCTCGATGCTCTGCTTCCTCGTTTGGAACTGGGTCATCAGCAAGCTCGGTGCCGTCGTCGCCACCAACTGGGTCTACTTCAACCCCATCACCACCATCCTCTTTGCCTGGTGGCTGCTCGACGAGCAGATCACCGTCTGGTTCCTCCTCGGCACCGTCCTCATCCTCGCCGGTATGTTCCTGGCCGACCGCCGTCGTTAATACAGCGTTAACAAGTACCGATGACGAGAAACTCAGCAAGGCATATTTTTTCGCTTTTCCACATTGTATTTCAATAATAATGCGTACCTTTGCAATTCAATGATGAAAACGTCAGACAATACTATAGAGTCACAGATTGCCGCGGTACTCGACGACATCCGCCAGAAGGGCTTTTCCTCTGTACAGCCTTTCTGCATCGGTAAGGTTGAGGCGAGAATGTCGCAGTTTGCCCAAACTAACGCCATTACACTTGCCAGCGACGAGCTATATATGAGTGCCAAGCAGTTGCAGCACTGTATGAGGGCATCAAAAGCTACGAAAGGCTTAGTTGTTAATGATGCTGACCTGATAGGCTTTCCTCAAAATCGTTTGCAAATGGACCTCTATTATGATGGTGAGTGCTTCATCTATACAGATGGAACTTCGAAGTTCATCGTTCATCCCAATTATAAGATGAAGATAAGTCGCGAAATAGTAGCTCAAGTGAACTTCATTACTGCCACAAGGCTGAAAGACCCAGCCGAGTTCACGTTGCCTAAGTATCATAAAATATAAAAGCTGGCCACACGTGACCAGCTCTGTATTTGAGTGAAGGAAACCAAGCGGCAAGGTCGAATTGCTCATCATCTCTGTAGGTTTTATCCTCCAGCCATGCCACCGTTCCGCACATCGTGGCTCTACTTGGTTCCACCTTTCACGCTGCAAAGATAAGGATTATTTCTGAATAATCCAAATAATCGAGCGTTTTTTCTCTTCCTATTACTATTTCTTTCGCTTCTTTCGCTTTTTCAACATTGTTTTTTAAGGTTCCTCCTCGGCACCGTCCTCATCCTCGCTGGCATGTTCCTGGCCGACCGCCGACGATAATATAGCGTTAACAAACCAAATTCATCACATTTTATGTGATTTTAGCACTCTAAAGCTACAAAATTGAAGATTTTTGTCTAATTTTGCACCGTTCTTAGGAACAAACGACATAATAGGCTCTGACATTCCCAATCACCACCTCCGAAAAGACGAGCCAACTCCAGATAAGAGCGTCGGCGCATAGTGCGCAGGCGTTTCAACGACTGGAGTGGCTTGTGGTGAGCCGGGAATGCGTAGAAATGGCCTGCGCATTTCATTTGAATAAACTTAAAAACGTAAACAATATGAAGAAAGTCCTTGTTGCGATATTGATGTTCCTGCCGATGGTAGTAAGCGCATATGATGTCGAGGTTGACGGAATCTATTATAACTTGATTGAGAAAGCAAAAATTGCAGAGGTTACCTCTGGTGGAAACTATGAAGGTGATATTATCATACCATCTTCTATCGATTATGACGGCAAGACATATACTGTTGAAAAAATTGGCGATGATGCTTTCTCATATAGTAATCTATATACAATTAAACTTGCAAGTAGTATTACCACAATTGGAAATAGAGCGTTTAGAGGTTGTTGGAAATTGAAAACTGTCATTTTACCACAGGGACTTTTATATATTGGAGAGGATGCTTTTATGGGCTGTAGTACCCTTTCTTCCATAGAGATTCCAAATACAGTGACTACAATCGGACGATGTGCTTTCCTTGATTGTTCAGAGCTATCTTCTATAGTAATTCCTAATAGTATAACCCAATTAAATGGATCTGTATTTCAAGGATGTAAGAAGCTTTCTTCCGTAATACTTCCAAATAGTATAGCTGAAATAGGAGAGAGTTCCTTTATGGGGTGTATTAGCCTATTATCATTTGATATACCTAATAGCGTAACCTATATTGGCATGTCTGCATTTGCAGGCTGTAAAGGACTAACGGATATCGTTATACCTAATAATGTCACATTTATCGCATCATGGGCTTTTTCTAACTGTGTATTTAGAGACCTCTAAACAACCACAAACAATGGAAAACACATAGAGATAAACCTCTGTATATCAACTACTTTTAGATTTTAACACTTCGGACTTGCTTTTTGGTGGTTCTCAAAAATCCGCTTATCTTTGCAACGCATTTCTACCGCGGAGATTTTTGAGGGCTTTTATTTTGCCATCTCGTGGACTGGGTTGACAAAGGTTGACAAGAGTGTACGACGGTTGACAGATTAACGAGAGGGAAAAGAGCAAGGAAGTGACCTCATTTGAAGAACGTGACATCGTGGAATGAGTTGACAAGGATTGTCAAAGATTGACGAAAGTTCACTCCGTGGAGGTTTGCATGAAATTGATTGTAAAACCACATAAAAAGGAGTCAAATGAGAAAGACAAGAAAATGCGCCTTCTGCGGCAAGGAGTTTACTTGTAACAGCGGTTCGCAGAGGTATTGCTCGGAACATTGTGCCGAGGCAGCAAAGGCTCAGCGCAAGAAGAGACAACAGGACTTTTTGAAGGCTGTCCAGCCTGTTATAGACA
>JAEEQH010000054.1 GCA_016285245.1 Prevotella sp. | reverse complement strand
CCTTGTCGCAGTTGCTCCGCTTGTTGATGGCATTGACAATGGCGAAAGCCTCCTGGAGCGAGGTGATGTCTTCATCCGAGGCCATCTCGACCAGAGCCTCCGCCTTGATCAGCATCACGTCGCTGAGGCGGTAGATGACCCAATTGGAGTGGCATTTGCCATTGGCGTAGGCCGTGCCGTAATTGGCCTCCGGCTCGGCCTTGCCCATGTTGACCATGCCCTGCGGGAAGGCATACTTGTTGATGCCGTAGGTATTGCTCTGTCCCTGTACGGGCTGCAGGTTCTCGTAGAAACGGCTGTCGTACTTCGAGAGGAAGATGCTGAACGTCTCGTCGCTCACGTCGGTTCCTATGAAGTCTGCCGGGCGTACCAGTCCGGGATAGGTTGATGCGTTACCATAGAAGTCGCTGACGGCTTGGTTGGCCAGCATGTCGTCATCGTTCATGAATATCAGCTCGAAGATGCTCTCACGGCTGTTCCCCTGTCCGAAGATCTCCTCGAAGGCATTGCCGTAATAGTTGGTCGTGGCATAGCTGTCGCTGATGAGCGGGTAGCCATCAATGAGTTGAGAGTTAGGAGTTGACAGTTGAGCGTTTAAACGCTGCTGCGTCTCCTTGTACTCGTCGAGCTTGGCATCGATGACCATGTCGGCATACTTCACGGTGTTCTGGTAGTCCTGCTTCCACAGGTACATGTCGGCCAGCAGGGCATGGATGGCGTCCTGGGTGATGCGTCCGTGCTGATAGTAGGTCTGGCTGACGGGATAGCGCCTGACAGCCAGCTGCTGCTTGGCCTCCAGGTCTTCTATCAGTACCGTCAGCACGCTGTCGAAGGGCGCTGCGGGGATCTGCATCTCCTGGCTGTCGTTGAGATAAGGCTCGGTGACGAAGGGCACGTCGCGGAATGTACGGATGAGGTAGAAGTACATCAGGTCGCGCAGTGCGGACACCTCTGCCACGGTGGCGTTCAGCTTGCTCGGCGTGTAGGCCGGGTCGCGCTCTGCCACCTGCGGAGCATATTTCAGCACGGTGTTGCATCGGTTGATGACGTTGTAGAAATCACCCCACTTCGCGTAGGTGTTGCTGGCGTTGATGTTCTCCTTGAAGATGTTGGCTATCTGCACGTTGTTCTCAAAGTTCTTGCCGCCGATGATGTTGTCGGAGCGGAACTCGCCCCACACCATCATGCGGCCGACGACGCTCTGCGACTGCATGGACGAATAGCATCCGGCCACCACGCCTTCCACGTCGGCCTCCTCGTTCCAGTATTTGTCGAGGACGATGATTTCCTGCGGCTCTATCTGGAGGAAGTCGCTACACGCTACGCTAAATGATAAAGTATAAATGATAAATGATAAACTTATCAGCTTAGCATATAGCGAGCGTTTCTCTTTATTGTTTATCTTGGTAATCATAACTATAAACTATTCACTATAAACTATGAACTAAAAATCGACGGTGATGCCGAGGGTGTAGGACTTGGCACGCGGTGTCTGGCCACTGTCGACGGAGGCACCGTAGCCGCCATAGCCCACTTCGGGGTCTACGCCCTTATACTTGGTAAGGACAAAGAGGTTGTTGGCGCTGGCATACATGTTCAGCCGCTGGATGCCCAGCACTTGCTTCACCACCTTCGGGTCGAAGCTGTAGGTCAGCTGCATATAGTTCAGGCGGAGGAAGGAGCCGCTCTCCACGAAGCGGTCGCTCACCAGTGTGTTGTAGTTGGTGGCGGCGCCATACATGGCACGGGGGATGCTGGTCTGGTTGCCTTCCTTGCGCCAACGCCAGTTCACGGCCTTGCTCTGGTTGTTGTTCGTCGACATGGCCTCGGTGTCCAAGCGTGCCAGGTTCAGGATCTTATTGCCCACGCGATAGTTGAACTGCGTGTTCAGCTTCCAGCGGCCATAGTTCAGCGTGAAGCCGAAGCCGCCGGTGAGCTTGGGCAGCGAGGAGCCAAGGTAGACGATGTCGAGGGCGTTGATCTGTCCGTCGTGGTTGATGTCCTCATAGATGGCATCGCCGCCCTGGAACTCGTAGTTCTTGCCGGTGGCATCGTGCGAGTAGTTGTACATCATGCGCACGGGCTTGTTCTCGTCGTCCACCACGATCTCGCCCGTCTCGCTCAGCACGTAGGGTGCGGTGTGGCCGTCGGCCACGAACTGCTGGCGCTCGTCGGGAGTCATGGCGGCGAAAGTCTCGTACTGGTATTCGTACACTCCCTTGAAGCGGAAGCCGTAGATGGCGCCGAAGGGATTGTGCAGCTGCACGCGCTGCAGCACCTCGCGGTTGTCGTAGTTGAACTCTGAGTTTAGCGAGTTCAGCACCGTCTGGTCCATCGTCAGTATCTCGTTCTTGTTGTTGCCGAAGGTGAAGTTGACGTCGGCGGTGAACTTACCTGCCTTCACCAGCTTGTCCGTATTCAGATTCAGCTCCCAGCCGATGTTGCGCATCGAGCCTACGTTTCTATAAGACAATGTGTAGAAACCTGTGGAAGAGGGGATGCTGACTTCGGGCATGAGCATGTCGCGGCGTGTGGAGTGATACCACTCTGCCTGCAGCGTGAGGCGGTCGTCGAAAAGTCCGAGGTCGAAGCCCACGTCCCATGTCGTGGTGGTCTCCCATCGCAGGTCGGTCAGCCGGATGTTTTCGGGCTTCATGGCGCCCATGTTGATGTAGCGCGTGTCGCTGCTGTAGATGCTCTCATACAGGTAGTCGCGGTTGGGCTGGTTGCCCACGCGGCCCCAGCTGGGACGCACGGAGAGCATGGAGAGCCATTTGTGAGTGGACTCCATCCACGGCTCGTCGACGATGTTCCAGCGCAGCGAGACGGCGGGGAAATAGCCCCACTGCCGGTCGGGTCCGAACTTCGTGGTGCCGTCGGCACGCAGCGAGAAGTCGGCCATGTAGCGCCCCTTGTAGGCATAGTGCGAGGAGAAGGTGTAGTACATCGAGCGCCACTCACTGAAGTTCGAGTTCATGCCCGTCACGCGACCGCCGCCCACGGGGTTAGTGATGCCGCCGGAGGGCAGCTTCGTGGCATCGGTGCCCTGGCCGTTGCTGCTGCCGGTGGTCAGCTCGAAGCGTCCCATGGCCATCAGTGAGTGGTCCTTGTTCTCGAAGTGCGGGATGAAGGTCAGGGTCTGCTTCGTGTTGAAGGCCACGCTCTTGGTGCTGGCGGCGTAGGCATTGTTCACGCCGTTATTCCACGACACGGTGACCAGCTCCTTGGGATAGAACTTATTGACATACTCGTTGAAGATGTTCATATACACACGGCCCTGCCAGTTCAGCTGGTGGTGATCCTCGTCCATGCCCCACAGGCGGTAGTTCAGCTCCAGTTCGGGCGTGATGTCGTAGGTGCGGTCGTCGAACTTCGCCAGCTTGGCCGATGCCACGGGGTTGACATAGCTCTTCTGGTCGCCGTCGAAAACGCTGGGAGCCGACTGAAGCATAGTGTAATACCTGTCGGTGGCTCTCACCACTCCGTCCTCACCTCTCGCCTCTTCATAGATTCCCATGTTGGGCATCTTTCTGTAGGCGATGGCCAGCAGGTCGTCGTAGTTGCGCTTGGTGTCGGTATAGGTGAGTGCGAAGTTGGTGGAGATTTTTACGCGGTCGCTGACGTAGTAGTCGAGGGCGACACGGGTGGAGAAGCGGTCCTGGCGCTGCTCGATGACGGAACCTGACTCATGGTCATAGCCTCCGGAGATGCGGAAGGTAGCTTTCTCGCCGCCGCCGGTCACTGAGAGGTAGTGGTTCTGTCGCAGTCCCCATTGCGTGACAGCATCCACCCAGTCGGTGTTGTTGTTGTATTGCTCATACTCGGAGAAAGTGGGGTCGTAGTTCAGCTCGCGGATGTTCGAGGCGTTGTCGTTCTGTTCGGGATTAAAGTAGCTCTCCTTCAGCAGCATGGTATAGTCGTCGCCGCTCAGCATCTTGTAGCCCTTGGGCTGGTAGGTGCCTGTGAGGCGCAGCGAGTAGGTGAGCTTCGGAGCACCGCGTGAGCCGCGCTTCGTGGTAATCTCGATGACGCCGTTGGCGCCCTGCGAGCCGTAGATGGCGGTGGCGGCGGCATCCTTCAGCACGGTGATGCTGGCAATGTCCTCGGGGTTGACGTTCAGCAGCTGTGCAAACTGCTCGTCGTTGGCATTGGTGACGTCGAAGTTGTTCATGTCCACGTTCCACGTATTGCCGTTCACCACAATGAGCGGGTTGCTGTTGGTGAGCGTCGAGATGGACGAGGCACCGCGGAGGCGCATTGTCGTGCCTGCGCCGAGGTTGCCGCTGTTGGCCACGATGTCGAGGCCGGCGATGCGGCCCTGCAGGGCTTCGTCAACGGTGGTCAGGCCCAAGCCCTCAAACTCCTTCATGTCGATGGTCTGCGTGGCGTAGCTGATCTCACGCTCCGGGATGGCCAGTCCGCCGCCGTTGAGGCGCTTCTTCGAGGTGACGATGACGGTTTCGATGGTGGTCTGCGACACCAGCTTGACGTGGTAGGTCTCGCGGTTGATGGGCAGCGTCTGCGTCTTGCAGCCCACGAAGCTGAAGCGCAGCTTGTCGCTCTGGTTGCGTATGCGCATGGAGAAGTTGCCGTTAACGTCGGTCACGGCAGCCTCGATGATACGTCCCGTGCCATCAATCTCGCACACCGAGGCGCCGGGCAGGCCGCCCATGTCGTCACTCACGGTGCCGTGCACGTTGGTAATCTGCGCCTGGCAGACGGATGATTGAAGATTGAAGATTGAAGATTGAAGCAAGAAAGCTAAAATCAGGATTCTTCTAAAGGTGATCATCTGTTTAATAGTGTTCATTTCCATAGTTCACTGAATATTCAATTTTCAATCTTCAATTTTCAATTTCATTACCTCCTCTTTCCAGCTCGTCAGCTGCTTCTCGTCGTAGAGCAGCGGACCGTCAATCTGGTGCACCACCACGTCGCTGGCGTTGTAGAGCATCTCGTTGTGGTTGGCATTGTTGGCGTTCTGTATCCAGTATTCACGGCCCATCAGGTTGTAGCAGCCGTCGGTGGCTACGACGTGGCGGGTGTTGTCCGTCAGGTCGCTGATGCTGAGCGAGTGGTCGTCGGCAGTGACCAGTACGCTGTAGAAGCGCTTGTTCTTCGGATTGAGCGTTGAGGTCTCGTATTTCACCTGATGGACAGGCGTGCCGCTGATATAGATGGAGTTGTCTTGGATGTGGTACTTCACGAAGTCCATGATGCGGTTGGCCACGATTTTGCGGGCTTCCTTCAGCAGCTTCGCGTCCTTGGCAATGGTGCGCCACTCGCCCAGCGTGTCGGCCAGTGCCTCGTAGTCGCTCCAGTAGGGCAGGTAGCCCTGTTCGTGAAGAAGGTCGATGTCGGCATCGGAGGGTACATAGACGGTGTAGTCGTAGGCATCGAAGAGCGAGCAGTTGTAGTCGGCACAGGTATAGCCGCCCATGCGGTTCTTCATCAGCGTGTTGGTGGCGCCGCCCTGGGTCAGCAGCTCGAAGAAGCGTACGCAGTTCTCACGGCCGCTGAGCAGGCTGTAGAGCGAGCGTCGGCTGCCTAAAGGCAGCTGGTCGTCCACAACGTAGCTCTTACCGTT
>JAEEQH010000009.1 GCA_016285245.1 Prevotella sp. | reverse complement strand
GACGGATAATCTCACCTGCACGTGGAGGACCCATCGTGAGGATTCCTACTGTTGAGCCTGGGTTCTGCTCCTTCAGGCGAAGGGCCTGCTCCAGGGCATTCAAATCTTCTGGATTGAAGATGGCGGGCAGGGCTGCACGGTTGACGGTGCCTTCGGCAGTCATTGCGTCCTTACCCACGTTTCGTGTGTCGGGTACCTGCTTAGCAAGTACTACAATTTTTAAAGCCATAATATAATAATAATGTGTAACTTCCTCAAAAGCGGCTGCAAGGACAGTGCAAGTCGAACGCAGAAAGCTTGCTTTTTGCTGAGGCGAAGCCTGTTCTCACGGTGCCTTTTCTCAAAAAGGCGCCGCAAAGGTACTACTTTTTGCGCACACAGCCAAACAAAATGCACAAAATCCATCTCTTTGTGCACATTTCGCCCCGTTTGTGCAATAAATAAATCGGCAGAACTGCGGATAATTCATTTTTTCTTCTTACCTTTGCCACCCAATAGTGCAAAAGAAACAGACGACAATGAATAAAAAACTACTACTGGCATTATCATTTATCATTTACCATTCATCATTTTGTCCTGTTGGGGCGCAGGACTTCGACAACCTGCCTGACCCCATTGAGGATGTGAACAAGGTGGTGGACAATACCCCTGACAGCATCGCCAAGGCGCTGATGTCGCGCCCGAAGCCAGGCTCTACCCGCAAGGGATCGCAGCCGGTGCTGTTCCTGGTGGGCAACTCCACCATGCGCAACGGCACGCTGGGCAACGGTAACAACGGCCAATGGGGCTGGGGCTACTACTTCCCCCAATATTTCAATGCAGAAAAGATTGCGGTCGAGAACCAGGCGCTGGGTGGTATGTCTACCCGTACGTTCTACACGGACCTCTGGCCGGCTGTCCGCGAGGCGCTGCAGCCCGGCGACTGGGTGGTGGTGTCGATAGGCCATAACGACAATGGCGAGTTCTTCGACCAGAAGCGTGCCCGTGCCGTCATCCCCGGCGTCGACGAGGACACCTGCTATGTAGGCTTTAACCAGCGTACGCAGAAGCAGGACACCGTCTATTCGTATGGCACCTACCTGCGACGCTATATCAGCGAGATTCGTCAGAAAGGGGCCAACCCCATCCTGATGTCGCTGACGCCGCGCAATGCCTACGATGACAAGGGCAGGATTGTGCGCAAGCCCCAGACGGAGTGGGCGGCTTATATCGCCGCTGTCGAGGGCGTGCCCTTTGTCGACCTCAACGAACGTAGTGGCGCGAAGCTCGACAGCTACAGCACCTGGAAGGTGGACTACCATTTCCTCGGCGATAAGATCCATACCTCGAAGTTTGGCGCAGAGATGAATGCCAGGAGTGCCGCCGAGGGACTGTGGGAGAGCAACAACCCACAGCTGCAGCCTTTGAAAGCCATGATGCAGAACGTTGAGCTGTTAAGGTATTCTCTCTCCTCTCTCCTCTCTCCTCTCTCCTCTAAGAGAAAGCCCGTTGTCTACTTCACTGGCGACTCCACCGTTAAGAATGCCGACAAGGACGATGACGGTATGTGGGGCTGGGCCTCGCAGGCCGCTACCGTTTTCGACGAGAGTAAGATTACGCTGGTGAACGCCGCCCGTGCCGGACGTTCTACCCGCTCGTTTATCCGCGAGGGCTTGTGGGAGAAGGTGTACAACTCGCTGCAGCCCGGCGACTTCGTGACCATTCAGTTCGGCCATAACGATATCTGTCCCATCACCGACCAGAAGGCGCGTGGCGTCATCCCCGGCATCAAAGATACGCTTCATGTGTTCAAGCTCGACAATGGCACCTACGAGGTGGTCTACTCCTTCGGCTGGTATCTGAAGAAGATGATTGACGACTGTCGCGAGAAGGGTGCCACGCCCATCCTCGTCTCGCTGACGCCGCGCAATGAGTGGCCTGGCGGCAAGATAGAGCGTCGCGACGGCAGCTACGGCAAGTGGTACCGTGAGGTGGTCGAGGAGACTGGCGTGGAGTTCATCGATATGCATAACATCTCGGCCGACTTCTTAGACAAGAAATTCGCCGTGAAGGGGCAAGGTGCAAGGAACAAGGAGCAAGAGGCCAAGATCAAGGAGAAGGCCGGTAAGTACTTCAAAAAGGACCATACCCATGCCTCGAAGCTCGGTGCGCAGATGAACGCCCAGAGCTTTGCTCGCGGTCTCCGTCAGAACAATAGCGAACTGGCCAAGTATCTGAAGAAATAAGAAGCTGCCCTGTTGCCGCTAAAGGTAAAGGAAAGACTTGGGACCCTGGTCTAATTGTTTCCGAGGACGGCGTTTAAGTGTTCCAAAGACGGCGTATAAGTTAAAACGACGACGACGTTTGATAAAACTACGTCGATGTTTGATAAAACTGCGGCAACGTTTGATAAATCAAAGGCGTTGTTTGATATTAAAAAATAAAATAAGGTCATTTATTTGGTTTTGTTCTGAGTTATTCGTACCTTTGTGGGCACGATATGAGTTAAGCAGATGATAGACAGGGCGACAGTAGACAAGATTATCGATGCGGCGCAGATTGTTGACGTCGTGGGCGAGTTCGTGACGCTTCGTAAGGCGGGTGTGAACTACAAGGGCCTGTGCCCTTTCCACGACGACCGGAACCCGTCGTTCATGGTCAGCCCGTCGAAGAACATCTGTCACTGCTTTGTGTGCGGAAAGGGTGGTACGCCTGCCGGTTTCCTGATGGAGCACGAGCAGATCACCTATCCTGAGGCCCTGCGCTGGCTGGCCAAGAAATACAACATCGAGATTCAGGAGAAGGAGCTGACCGACGAGGAACGGCAGCAGCAGAGTGAGCGTGAGTCGATGTTCATCGTCAACGAGTGGGCCGGCAAGTGGTTCCACGACATTCTGAAGAACGACCCTGACGGCATAGCCATCGGCAAGCAGTATTTCCGCAGCCGCGGCATCCGCGACGACATCATCGAGAAGTTCCAGTTGGGCTACGCGCCCCAGAAGCGCGATGCCCTGGCATCTGCTGCTAAGAAGGCGGGCTACCAGCCAGAATTCCTAATCAAGACGGGACTGTGCTATGAGCGAACGGAGAACGGAGAACTGAGAACTGAGAGGTATGATAACCTTCAGGGCGAGAATTCTTCTGAGCAATCTGATAGCAAAACTAATCATACCTCTCAGTCCTCAGTTCTCAGTTCTCAGTTACGAGACCGCTACGCCGGTCGTGCCATCTTCCCGTGGTTCAACGTTTCGGGAAAGGTGGTGGCCTTTGGCGGTCGTGTGCTGGACAGCCGTACGAAGGGCGTGGCCCAGAAGTATGTGAACAGTCCTGACTCCGACATCTATCACAAGGAGCGTGAGCTCTACGGCATCTATCAGGCCAAGAAGGCCATCGTGAAGGAAGACCGCGTGTTCATGGTCGAGGGTTATACCGACGTCATTGCCATGCACCAGGCGGGCATCGAGAATGTCGTAGCCAATAGCGGCACGGCGCTGAGTATCTATCAGATCAAGATGCTGCGCCGCTTTACGCAGAACATCACGCTGCTCTACGACGGCGATGAGGCCGGTATCCACGCCGCCCTGCGAGGCACGGATATGCTGCTCGAGGAGGGCATGAACGTCAAGGTGCTGCTACTGCCCGACGGCGACGACCCCGACTCTTTCGCCCGCAAGCACTCGACAGAGGAGCTGAAACGCTACATCGAGGAGCACCAGCAGGACTTCATGGCCTTCAAGACGGCCGTTACCGTCGAGGGCATCAGCGACCCCGTGAAGCGTTCGACGGCCATTGGCGGCATCGTCAAGAGCATCTCGGTCATCCCTGATGCCATCCTCCGTGCCACGTACCTCACCGAGCTGGCCGCCCGTCTGGGCCTGAAGGAGCAGACGCTGCTCCAGTCGATGAACAACTATATCCGACAGGTAAAGGAACAACCCACCCCCAACGCCTCCCCAAGGGAGGGGAGTCCAGATACTTCTACAGCAGAAAAGCCCCAACAAAGTGCTCAGACTCCTCTCCCCTCGAAAGGGGTAGGGGGCGGATGTGAGACCCTGCTGATTCGCGAGGTGGTGCGTCATGGCGAGGAGATTATCTACGACAACATCGAGACGGACAACGGCGAGACCATCAGCCTGACGGTGGCACAGTACATTGACTACGACCTTAGTCAGGACGGTCTGCAGTTCCATGACCCGCTGTATAACCAGATTCTGGCGGAGGCCGTGGCCCATAGCGGCGACCCGCTCTTCCGTGCACAGCTATACTTCACGAACCATCCCGATCTGGAGGTGAGCAAGCTGGCCACTAGTCTGGCCATAGACCGTTACCAGTTGGGCGGACGCTTCAAGCTCTACGAGGATGAGGAAGACAAGGACGAGCGTGAGAAGGAGAAACTGCACCGTAACCAGATAGACCGTCTGCGCCAGCGCGTAGTCCATCTGGTGATGGACCTTCGTATGGGTATTCTGGAGCAGCAGCTGAAGGCTATCCAGCAGGCTATGCGTCAGGCGACGGGCGACATGGAACGTGTCATGTCGCTGATGCAGGAGTACAAGGATATGCAGGAACTGCGCAATGCCCTGGCCAGAAGACTGGGTAAGAGTTGAGAAAAAAAATAATAGATAAAGATGTATTACGTACAGAAGAAAATAGAGATTTCGGCCTGTCATCGTCTGGATTTGGACTATGAGAGCAAGTGTACACGTGTTCATGGCCACAACTGGATAATTATCGTCTACTGTCGTTCCGAGAAACTGGACCGCAACGGCATGGTCATTGACTTCAGCGAGATCAAACGGCTGATCAAGGAGCCTCTGGACCATCGCATCCTGAACGATGTGCTGCCGTTCAATCCTACGGCAGAGAATCTGGCACGGTGGTGCGTGGAGCGCGTGCCTTACTGCTACAAGGCCACTGTCCAGGAGAGCGAGGGTAACATTGCGACGTATGAAGTTGACGGTGTAGAGTGAAGAGTTTGCTAACGCCATGAAGACTTTTCGCGTAAACGACATCTTCTACTCGCTGCAGGGCGAGGGCCGCAACACGGGACGGGCAGCGGTGTTCGTCCGTTTTGCGGGCTGTAACCTGCGCTGTCCATTCTGTGATACGGAGTTCGACACGTTCCGCGAGATGACGGCCGAGGAGATCGTGGCAGCCATTAGCCAGTTTCCGGCGCGGTTTGTCGTGCTCACAGGTGGTGAGCCAACGCTGCAAGTGGACGAGGCATTCGTTGACTTGTTGCACCAGCATGGCTATGAGGTGGCGATGGAGAGCAATGGCACCCGTCCTGCTCCGAATAATCTCGACTGGCTGGCGGTATCGCCGAAGGAGTCTCCTCGAGGAACGATGAACGAGGAAGGAGGAACGATGAACGAGGATGGAGGAACGAGATTACCTGATGAACTGAAGGTGGTGTTCGACGAAAACACGGATCCTGAAACATATCTCCTTCCTCCTTCTTTGCAGAGCAAAGCGGCAGAGCCGAGCGCCTCCTTCCTCCTTCCTCGAGAAAACCCGCCCTTACTTTACCTCCAGCCCTGCGACACGGGCGATGCCGAACGTAACGCGCGTATTATAAATAGGTGTGTCGACTATATCAAGGCGCATCCCCAGTGGCGCCTGTCCCTGCAAACACATAAACTCATAGACATCAAATAGATGCCCAGTCTGAACCTGATACTCGTCGTCCTCTACTATGTCATCGTCGTGCTGACGGTGATCAACGTCGTGATGGACAACCGCCAGCCGGCGAAGACGATGGCGTGGGCACTGGTCATCTGGTTCGTACCCGTCGTGGGCATCGTGCTCTACCTGTTCTTTGGCGTCAACACCCGCAAGGAGCGTCTCGTCAGCCAGCGGCAGCTCGACCAGTTGTCGAAACGCTCGATGCTCGGTTTCGTGGAACAGCAGGACCTTCGGCTGCCCGAGCAGCACAAGCCGCTCATCGATCTCTTTATTAGCGAGAGCTTCTCATTGCCGTTCAAGAACAGCGGCATCGAACTGCTGACGGACGGCTATCAGTTCTTCCCGCGGTTGTTGCATGACATCGCTGAGGCCCGTAGCCATATCCATATCGATATCTACATCTTCGAGGACGACCCCTTGGGATGCCTCATCAGCGACGCCCTCATCGCGAAGGCCCGGAGTGGGGTAGAGGTGCGGCTCATCTACGACGATGTGGGCTGTTGGAACGTGAAGAACCGCTTCTTCGAGCGGCTGCGTGAGGCGGGTGTCGAGGTGGCACCGTTCCTGCCCGTGCGTTTCCCGTCGTTCACGTCAAAGGTGAACTACCGTAACCACCGTAAGCTCATCGTCATCGACGGACAGACGGGCTATATCGGCGGTATGAACTTCGCCCTGCGCTATGTGAAGGGTCCGAAGGAGAAGAAGGGAAAGACGAGTGAGGAGCGTAGGGGCCCCCTCTGGCGCGACACGATGGTGCGTGTCACCGGCACGGGCGTCTACTCCCTGCAGCGTGCGTTCCTCATCGATTGGTACTTCGTCGACCGCACCCTGCTCTCCGACCGTAAGTACTATCCAGACCATACAGCTATGCACCATGCGCCATCTGCTGTGCCGTCGGTGAACGGTGCATTGATTCAGACGGTGACCTCTGACCCCCTGGCTCCCTATCCGGAGATCATGCAGGGTTTTGTGCGCATCATCCTTGGGGCTAGTAAGTACATCTATATCGAGACACCTTACTTCCTGCCTACGGACCCCGTGTTCTTCGCCCTGAAGACGGCGGCTGCGTCGGGCGTCGACGTGCGGGTGCTCGTTCCGCGGAAGAACGACTCGTGGTTTGTGGAGTGGGCGGGACGCAGCTATCTGCGTGAGGCTCAGCAGGCGGGCATCACCGTCAGCCTCTATACCGCCGGCTTCCTGCACTCCAAGCTGCTCGTCTGCGATGACGACGTGTGTACCTGTGGCTCTACGAACGTCGATTTCCGTTCGTTCGAGAACAATTTCGAGGCCAACCTCTTTATATATGGCGAGGAGGTGGCCACGCAGATGCGTGAGATATTCCTACACGACGAAGCGGAGTCGGTGGCGCTCGCTTCGTTGTCTGAGCGCATCCAGCCCCGCTTCTTCGTGCGACTTTGGGAGTCGCTCATCCGTATGTTGTCTCCAGTAATGTAATTATCGGATAATGATTTTCCTTCCGTTCTGGATGTAGATGCCTGGCTTCAGGCTACCCTCGACGGCCTGACCCTTCAGGTTGTAGATACGTCCAGAGCCTTCCTCCTGTGCCATAACCTCGCGGACACCCGTGATGATTTCGGGCTGCTCCACGCTGACGACGTAGCTTGAGAAGATGTTAGCCTTCTCGATGGTCGGGATATTCATGACGTAGACGTCGTTGCTGCCGTCAGGATAGCGGCCGACGGTCTGGTCGGAGGTGTGGGCGGCATAGACGAAGCGGTCTGTCCACGACTTGTCGGCAGCGGTGAGTTGCAGCTCGTCGCTCTCGTTCTCGAGTTTGAAGCCTGCGTGTAGCTGGCTGATGGGATCCTTCTTGTCGCACCAGATGATGAGGTAGCCGTGGGCGGGAATGATGGTTGATGCCTGACTGTTACCCTTGCTGATGACGTACTTCTCAGGCTTTTCGGGATTGTCGGTGAGGAACATACCTTCAGCGTCGATGTCCTTATCGGTGGTGTTGTAGAGCTCCACCCAGTCGTTGCGCTTGAAGTAGTCGTTGACGTAGATGCCGTCGTCGGCGCTCACCTCGTTGATGCGGACAGGGGTGATGCCCTGGCTCTTGCGCTCAGCATCGGTGAGCGGCTCGAAGCAGGCGCACAGCAGCAGCGTGGGCTCTTTTGGCAGTTCGATGACTGCGTCGGTGATGATGTCCGTGTTCGTCACCACTCCTACTGACGTGTATAGCTCGCAGGCCCAGAAGAGGTCGCTGGAGGTGTAGCTGGTGTTGTGTACCTCGACGGCGATGACATTGTTCCCTTTCCTGAAGAGGCTTGGCGAGATGGTCATGGTGCCTGTCAGCGGGTCGCTGCCGGCGTATGTCGACGAGAAGTTGCTGTAGTTCACCGTCCCGCTACGCATATTGACGCGTCCGGCCTCCTTGCCGTTCACCCAGACGATGCAACCGTCGTCCAACTGATAGTTGAGCTGGAACACATCGGTGGCGTTCGGGGCTGCACTGAGGCTGACGGTCTTGCGGAAGTAGGTCGTGGGGTTCTTCTGCTGAGCGTCGGTGCCGTAGCTGATGGTGGTCTTGATACCTGTCATACTGTAGCCCAAGGGTGCTCCCCCGCTTTTCCACGAGTTGTCGTTGTAGCTGCTCTCACGCCAGTCGTTACTCAGTTCGCCCTTGTCGTAGTATTTCCACGTGGCGTCGGTGCTGAGAATCTTCACGGTGGAGCCTGACGACTTCTTCCATCCGGTGAAGGTATAGCCTACGGGAGCTTTGGCCTCGAGGGTGACAGGGGTGAACAGCTGTCCGTTGAACTCGGCGTAAGGCACCTTGAGACCGTTGATGAGCAGCGTCGCCTTCGGGGTGTCGCTCGTCAGCACGACATTCTGTGGTGTCACATCCTTCAGCTTCATGGGCTCATACCCTTTCAGGCGGCTCATCATCTCTTCCAGCCAGTTCTTAAGCTTGTCCTTGATTTTATTTGCGGAGTTGTCGGGCAGCTTGCCGTCGTACTGCGACATGGGGCGCATGGCGTCTGCCAGTTCGTCGACGATAGCCGTGGCACGGTTCTTCTCGAAGACGCTACCGGCCATGATACAGTAGCTGTCGATGAACTGCCGACGGAAACCGTCGTGCTTCAGCAGGTCCAGGAACATCGCCACCATCTTCACCCAGTTGTTGTTGTCGAGCGCCTTGGTGAAGGTGTCGTTGTCCCAGGGGTTGAAGGAGTAGTCGAGGTCGAAGCAGACAAAGCGGAAGCGGCCGTCATTCTGACTGCGGTAGCCCTTGACGTTGTTGTTGGGCCAGTCGTCGTTGCCGAGATACAGCTCCGCCGCCATATAATAGGCAAACTCGTCGACGTCGAGCAGCAGCATGACCTCCTCATAGACGCCCGGGCCATTGATGTTTTTACACAACTCGCACAGATGGTTGTATGCCTCATCGGTGCCGTTCTTGAATGTGCTGTTCTCAAAAGCATCAATATCCCCATCGTCGTAACCCCAGTTGGCATAGACGAACTTGTCGTTGTTCGGCTCGCGGAGGTTCAGCACTCCCTTGAACTTGCCGTTGATGTATTCCGCCACCTGGACGAAGCTCTGCACATCGAGATCGATGCCCGAGCGCTGGATAATCGTCGTCAGCGCGGGGTCCATGAAGCGTGAGCCGGAGTAGACGTCGTTGCCGCCGTTACGTACCAGCAGCGTCTTGTTGCGGATATAGGGCTTCTGCGGGAAGAACGAGTAGTCGAAGCGATTCTGACCATCGAAGACCTTGTTGGACTTCAGTTTCATGGAGCGGGGAGAACTGGAACGTGTCCAGCCGCCGGAGACGCTGATGTTCACGTCCTGATTGAAGAGCATACCCTCCGTCGGACTGATGTACGAGAAGTTTACGGGACGGTCCCATGGCTGGTTCCAGTTCACGGGGTCGTCGCTGCCGTTGCCGGTCTTGCCGTTATTTCCCTTGACGTCGATACCCCACATCGCATCGTTGAAGTAGCGGTCGTCGCCGACGATGCTGACGATGGGGATGGTGTATTCACGGTCGGTCTGGATATAGCTGCGGGTGACGGGCACGCTGGGCAGGTAGCCGTCCTGGAAGAGGCGGAACACGTAGCTCGTCGTGCTGCTGACGGTGAACTTGCCGTCCTTGCTCTCCTTGGCGGTGTTGACAATGACGTCGGGGGCGGTTTGGGGAACTGTGTACGACTCCCATGAGATGTCGTCGAAATAATAGGTGTTCTCCACTTTGTCGACATTCAGGTTGAAGGCAATGGTCTGCATCCCCGACTGTTCATTGATGATACCTTCGTAGTCAATGTCCTGCCACTCAGTAGTGACGTGGTAGTCATTGCCGATCATATCCCAGGACAAATAGTCGTGAGGCGTGATATGAGCCTCCGTGCTGATGTCTGCCTCCTTGTCGGCCCTTATCTTCATGTGGAAGCGGTAGCGCTCACCTGTCTGCCAGACATGGTCGGGGGTATAGACGAAGAACTGTGCATCGTAATGGTTCTCGGCAGTCTCGATGGCATGGACCTGTATGCCGCGTGACCCGTTGACACCAACACCGTCAGTAATGCGGTTGACGTCACCGTCGCCGTCGGCATCATGGCAAACGAAACACGTGTTGTCGTCGCCTTCACAGTTATTGTTCTTGACCCACTCGGTCCATGTCGGCTCCTGCTCAGGCATCCCTGTCGTTCCTGTTCCCTCCGTGGTCATTGGCACGGTGCCATCAGTCGTATAGAGCAGTCTGGTGCCCTTGGGTATGGTGATTTGGAAACTGAATGGCTGTTGGAACAAACGGCTGCCAACGCTCACCTCAGGAGGGTCGAGGCGTTTCTCGGCGAAGACGGCCTCGGCATTGCTCCTGCCAGGGGTGACGTCAGCCGTCCAGCCCCATTCCTCGCCGCCGTCGGTCTTGCGGGCCCACGACGTGCGGCTCTTGGCTTCTGGGTAGGTGACACTGGTGACGAGCTCTCCGTTCTGGTCGCTCAGGTACAGAGAACCGCCGTCGCAGTCGAGCTTGAACGGTGCTTGGTTGTACATGATGTCGTTAGAGCCTAACCACACGACGAGATAGCCTTTGGCGGGAATGGTCCCGATGTCGCTAGGCATCTGCCAGTATGTCAGGTTCTCGGTACGGGCGCTGAGGTACATCCCTCCGAGGTTCACCGGCTGTTCCGTAGGGTTATAGAACTCCACCCAACTATCGAAGTTGGTGGCGGGGCTCATCACCGTCCCTACGTTCGATGCCATCAGCTCGTTGATGACAAGGGCTACCAGTAGACTCTTCATGCCACTTCTCTAACTTCTCCTACTTGACAACAAACTTCCGTCCGTTCTGGATGTAGACGCCCGGAGCCAAAGTGCCATCGACGGCCTGACCCTTCAGGTTGTAGATACGTCCGGAGCCTTCCTGTGCCATAACCTCGCGGATGCCCGTGATGACCTGCGGCTGCTCCACGCTCTTGACATAGCTCGAGACGACGTTAGCCTTCTCGATGGTCGGAATGTTCATAACGTAGACGTCGTTGCTGCCGTCAGGATAGCGGCCGACGGTCTGGTCGGAGGTGTGGGCGGCATAGACGAAGCGGTCTGTCCACGACTTGTCGGCAGCGGTGAGCATCAGTTCGTCGCCCTCGTTCTCGAGTTTGAAGCCTGCGTGTAGCTGGGTGATGGGATCCTTCTTGTCGCACCAGATGATGAGGTAGCCGTGGGCGGGGATGATGGTTGATGCCTGGCTGTTACCCTTGCTGATGACGTACTTCTCAGGCTTTTCGGGGTTGTCGGTGAGGAACATGCCTTCAGCGTCGATGTCCTTGTCGGTGGTGTTGTAGAGCTCCACCCAGTCGTTGCGCTTGAAGTAGTCGTTGACGTAGATACCGTCGTCGGCGCTCACCTCGTTGATGCGGACAGGCGTGATGAACTGTGCGGTCAACTCGGCGTCGCTGAGCTTGGTGAACGTCGCGGTGAGGTTAACGGTGGCATCGGAGGGCAGACTCATCTCGGCATCGGTGCTCACGATGGTGCTGCCGTTCTTCCAACCGGCAAAACGGTAGCCGGCAGGGGCTTCGGCCTTCAGGGTGACAGGGGCGAAGAGGTGACCGTCAAAGTCGGTATAGGGAATAGCCAAACCGTTGACGAAGAGGCGGGCATCCGTGTTGTCGCTCTTCAGCTTGACTGTCTGACGGGTGACACTTGTGAGCTTCATCGGCGAATACTGCTTCAGGTAGTTCGTCATCGTCGCGCTGCGACCCTTCAGGTTGGTCTTAATCATGTTAGCAGCATTCGAGGGATTATGGCCGTCGTTGAGGCCCTGCTGCTTCATCAGGTCGCACATGGGCTTCACCTTGTTCAGCAGTTCGTCGACGATCTTGTTGGCACGTGTAGGCTCGAAGACGCTGCCACCTACGAGACAGAACGTGTCAATAAACTTCTTGCGGTAGTCATCGTTCTTCAGCAGGTCGAGGAAGAGGTTCACAAACTCCTTGTTGGGTATTGTAGCGGCACCGTTATGGTGTGGGCCGTTCTCGTCCTTGAACCTAGCGAAGTTGGTGAACGGGTTGTCGTTACTGTCATCAGGCCAGCAGCCCTTGAAGGCGTAGTCCAGATCGAAACTGACGAAACGGTAGCGTCCGTCGTTACGGCTTCTGTAGGCTTTGACGTTGTTGTCTGGCCAGTCGCTATTATAGAGGAAGAAGGTGACAGCCATGTAGTTGGTGTACTCATCAATGTCGAGCAGCGTCTTCAGCTCTTCGTAGGCCTCTGCGTCCGTTGACTTCTTGGCCAGCTCGAAGATGCGCTTGATGGCGACGTCGTCACCGCACTTCATCTCCAGGTTCTCGAAGGCGTCGAGCTCATCGTCGTCGTAGCCCCAGTTGGCGTATGCGAACTTGTCGTTGTTAGGCTCGCGCATATTCAGCACGCCACGCAGCTGACCGTTCACGTACTCAATAATAGGCACGTACGACTGCACATCGACGTCGATGCCCGAGCGCTGGATGATGGTCTCTAGGGCAGGATCGAGGAAGCGGGCCTGATTGCGCCAGTTGTCGTTACCGCCGTTGCGGATGAGCAACACTTTATTGCGGTTGTAGGCTTTCTGTGGGAAGAAGGAATAGTCCAAATGGTTCTGTCCGTCAAACACCTTGCTCGACTTCAGTTTGAACGAACGCTGTGTCAGTGTGCGGGTGTAACCGCCCGAGCAGCTGATGTTCACGTCCTGGTTGAACAGCATCTCACCGTCGGTCGAGATAAAGCTGAAGTTCACGGGACGGTCCCAGTTCTGTGCATAGTTTTTCTTCTGACCGTTTGTATAGCCCTCAACCGCACCGTTCTTGCCGTTGCCGTCGCAGTCGAAGCCGTAGTCGGGATTGGTGAAGTACTCCTTGTTGCCAACAATCGAGATGACGGGCAGCGTGTAGTTGTTCGAGGTCTGGATGTAGCTGCGGGTGACGGGTACGCTGGGCAGGTAGCCGTCCTTATAGAGACGGAATGTCAGGTTGGTCGTAGAACTGATGTCGAATATGCCGTCCTTGCTTTCCTTGGTGGGTTCTTCTTCGTAGCTCTCAGGCAGCGACTCCCACGAGATCTCGTCGAAATAGAAGTTGTTCTCCAGTTTCTTGTTCTCGTTCAGGTTGAAGGCGATACATTTCAGGGTGTATGTGCTTCCTCCCCAGTTCCACTGCTCTCCAGCTTGGTCGTTGCTGATGACACCCTCGTAGCTGATGTCCGTCCACTCCGTGGTCACGTTGTAGCTGCCTTTCAGCATGGATACCGTAGAAGAGGAGCCACCAAACCAGCTCTGTGTCACGATGTCCTCGCCAGGCTTCTTCTGGGCAAGGACTGTTATCGTGGCCGCCTTGTCGGCACGTACCTTCATGTGGAACCGATAGCGTATGTCCGTTTTCCAGGTGTAGCTCGGGGTGTAGACATAGAACTGTGTCTGCGTGTTTTTGCTGGCGTTTGAGACAGCGTGTACCTTGATGCCGCGGGTGTTGTCGACACCCACGCCGTCGGTGATGGTCTTGACGATGCTGCTGCTCTCGCCGTTCTTGTACTGCAGGCTGCTGACGTCCGTGCCCTCGCAGTCGCCGTTCTTCACCTGCTGCTGCCAGGGGACCACAACTTCGCCTTCCTGCGGTGCCTCGGGCAGACTGCCGTCGGTGGTGTACATCAGTCGGCACCCTTCGGGAATGGTGACCTTCACTTTCAGCGTGTTCTTGAACAGGGTACTGCCCTTGTCGACGATGGGTGCAGCGAGCCGCTCCTCGGCAAAGACTGCCGTGGCATTGCTCTCGCCCGGAGTGGCATCGGCCGTCCAGCCCCATTCGTCGCTATCGACACTCTTACGGGCCCATGACGTGCGGCTCATGCCGGCAGGATATGTCTGGCTGACTATAAGCTCGCCGTTCTTGTCGCTCAGGTAGATGGTGGCACCGTCGCTGTCGAGCTTGAAAGGTGCCAGTGTCGTCTTGATGTCATTGGAACCCAGCCAGATGACCTTATAGCCCTTGGCGGGTACGCTGCCTATGTTGCTGGGCATTTTCCAGAGTTTCAGATTCTTCTCGTCGTTGCTCAAGTACATATCGGCGAGGTTGACAGCCTGGCTTCCCGGGTTATAGAGTTCCACCCAGCTGTCGAAGTTGTAGGCGGGACTAAAGACTGGTTCTCCATCTGCGACGGCTCCGGCATTCGAAGCCATCACTTCGTTAAAGACAAGAATAGTTGAAAGTAATAATGATAACATGTTATTGGTTTGATTAATTATTTATTCTTCTTAACTTCTTTTACTTCTCTAACTTCTAAAGATACTGAAGTTCACACTCCCGTACTGGCGGTGTTCCACAAAGTGGGGGGCACTGCTGAAGTCGTTGTCTTTGCCGTGCTCGAAGACCAAGATGCCATCGGGCTTCAGTAGCCCTTTCTCGAAGATGAGACCAGGAATGGTTGGCAGCTCCTTCAGAGCGTAGGGCGGGTCGGCGAAGATAAAGTCATATTGCTGCTTGCAGCTCTTGATGAAGCGGAAGACATCGGCACGCAGAGGAATGCAACTGTCGTCTCCCAGTTTCTTGATACATTCGCAGATGAAGTGGTGATGATCACGGTCCATCTCGACGCTGACCACCTGTGCGCAGCCGCGTGACAGGAGTTCCAGCGTGATGCTACCGGTGCCCGAGAAGAGGTCGAGGGCGGTGGCACCGTCGAAGTCCACGTACTGCGTCAGCACGTTGAAGATATTTTCCTTGGCGAAGTCTGTCGTGGGCCTCGCCTTGAACGTCCGCGGTATGTCGAAATGCCGTCCTTTATACTTTCCCGTTATAATCCTCATATATCATGTAGGCCGTAGGCCGCAATTATCAATTAGGACGAAGCCCTATTAACGTCCTTTCGTCAGCAGCGTCATCAGGTCGTAGGGCATATTCTTGATCTGCGTTGCCGGGGCGCGATTGAAGTCGGCTGAGGGGTTGATGACATAGACCTTCTCCACGTATTTCTTCAATTCCTCCGTCAGCCAGTCGCGCTCGGGAATGTCGCCGACGAGGTACAGCTCGTCGTGGTTCTGGTTGAGCATCAGCTGGTTCCAGACGTAGAGCAGAAAGTACAGGGCGTCGTGCGATCGTGTTGCCTCAAACTGGTTGTAGAACTTGAACCGGTTCTGCTGGAAGGCGAAGATGTCCAGTTTCTGGTTGTGGAAGTAGCCGTACAGCTTGTGGTGCGGGCTCGTGAAGGCACGACGGTGCAGGTGGCGCCAGACGGGCGACAGCGCCGCAACGATCTTTACGTCAGAGAAGTTGTCGGTGAGCACCGTGTGCAGGTCCTTGTTGATGGCGAAGACGCAGACCACGTTCAAGTCCGGCAGGACGTTGTAGAGCACCTGCTCCTGCTCCCGCTTAGGGAAGGCGTGGTGGAACATCTCGTCCATCGTCGTCTCTTCGAACTGCTCCACGGGTATGAGTAGCATCGGCACGTCGACCATCACCATCGCCTTCCTCACGCCCTGCTCCTTGAGTTCGGCTTCCTTCAGCGCTTCGCGCATATTCGCCGCCATGGAAATGCCGCTCCTGACGACGTACGGCTCATAGGTGATGGGATTCTCCTCCTGCGACATATCGATGGTCGAGAACGACAGGTGGTGCCGTCCTATGCGTATGATGATGCGTCCCTTTCCTTGATTTTCCATTATCTCAGTTATCTTTTATCTCTTATCTGAAAAATAATTTGGCTCTTTGCCCAATTCTTTGTAATTTTGCGGCTGCAAAGGTACAAAAAATCGAGCGTGAAACAAAATACACTTGTGTTTTTTGTGTTAATAAACGTGTACCCACGCGTACGTGAGCGCAAAACAAAAAGGAATGAGCGATAAAGAAAAACTATCAATACTCATCCGGCAGTCCATGGGCTTCCCGCCCACGGCGGAGCAGTTGCGTGCCATCGATGTTTTTGCTGACTTCTACACAGGAGCCTCCGCAGCATCGTCTTCAGTGGCGGTAGCAAACTCTACACTCTACACTCTACACTCTACACAAAACTCCGTAATGATCCTCCGCGGCTGCGCTGGTACGGGAAAAACGACACTCGCTGCGGCCATTGTCCGTGCCCTAGCTGCTCTCCACCAGAAGATGGTGCTTCTGGCACCTACGGGACGCGCCGCGAAGGTCTTTTCGCTCTATGCCGGCCAGCCAGCCTTCACCATCCATCGTCGCATCTACCGTCAGAAGTCCCTTGAGGGTGGCTTCACCCTAGGTTTCAACGCCGCCCAGGACACCCTGTTCGTCGTCGACGAGGCTTCGATGATAGCCAATGGTGATACGCCCCTTCTCGATGACCTTATCCGTTTTGTCTATAACTACAAGAACTGTCGCTTGCTGCTCATTGGTGACCAGGCCCAGCTGCCGCCCGTCGGCGAGACGGAGAGTCCCGCCCTCAGCGCCGCCTGTCTCCGTGGCTACGACCTCGATGTCTACGAGGCCACCCTCAACGAGGTGCTCCGTCAGGCGTCGGAGTCAGGCATCCTCTACAACGCCACCCTCATTCGTCAGAACTCTCCTCTTTCCTCTCTCCTCTCTCCTCTCTCCTCTTTAAGTCTCCCCCGTGTCCGTCTCAATGGATTTGAGGACATCAAGGTCGTGCCTGGCGACGAACTCATCGAGGCTCTTGCCACGAGCTACAGTCGCGTCGGCCTCGACGACACCATCGTCGTCACCCGCTCGAACAAGCGGGCGAACATCTATAACGAGGGCATTCGCCGCACCATCCTTGACCGCGAGGACGAGCTCTGTCGCGGCGACCGCCTGATGATTGTGAAGAACAATTACTTCTGGGTTTCTTTCGAGGAAGGAGGAAGGAGAAAGGAGGAAGGAGATTACCATCAGCCCCATTTTTTCCCGCATGATACTCTGCCACACGACTATCCTCGTTCCTCGTCCCTCGTTCCTCCTTCCTCGATAATCGATTTCCTCGCCAACGGTGATGTCGCCGTTGTCCAGCGTGTGCGCAACGTCCACGAGCAGCATGGTTTCCGCTTCGCCGAGGTGACGATGACATTGCCCGACTACGACGACTACGAGCTGACGGCCACCGTCCTCCTCGACACCCTCACCAGCGAGGCACCGGCGCTGACACATGAGCAGCAACAGCAGCTCTTCGAGCGGGTGATGGCCGACTATGCCGATGTCCACGGCAAGGCTGAGCGTCTGAAACGTCTGAAGGAAGACCGCTACTACAACGCCCTCCAGGTGAAGTTCGCTTACGCCGTCACCTGTCACAAGGCGCAGGGTGGGCAATGGGCCCACGTCTACGTGGACCAGGGCTACATGACTGATGATATGCTGACGGCCGACTACTACCACTGGCTCTACACTGCGTTTACCCGCGCCACGGAACAGCTCTTCCTCGTCAACTGGCCGAAGGCACAGCTGACTGAATAATCTCTTATCTCTCAATTATCCATTGTCAATTATCAATTATCAATTAGAATATTTGGCTCTTCGACCAATTATTCGTACCTTTGCGCCCAAAACAGTAAAAGATGAAGAAGATTTGCTTATTGCTGACCCTCCTGGCTGCTGTGTTCACCGCCAACGCTGCAGAAACCAGTGCAAAGTGGAACCTTGTCGTAGAGAGCACCGGTGGCGATACCATTACTATCGCCCTTTCGCAGAAACCCGTCATCGCCACACAGGCAGAGGGCTACAAACTGACTTATGGCGACCAGACCGTTGAGTTTGCGTGGGAAGAGCTGAAGAAGCTGTCTCTCGAGGAGGCGCAGGCCACGGCCATTGCCGACGCCCAGTTGTCAACGATCAAGTCGCAGCTGGCTCCCGGCCAGATCACCATCCGTGGTGCCAAGGCAGGTTCGCAGGTACAGCTCTTCGCTGCCGACGGCCGTCAGGTGCTCACCGCCCGCGTAGCCGACAACGGTGAGGCCATCGTCTCCACCGCCGCCCTCTCCGCCGGCATCTACGTTGTCAAGACCGTCAACTCGTCGTTTAAGATCATCAAGAAGTAATTCAGGGGGGATTACTTCCTGTAAACACGCTTCCGGCCATTGACGACGTAAAGACTTCGTATGGCCGGAAGCGTTTTGATGCGCATACCCGTCAGCATATAAACGGCGGGGCGCAGGCTGTCGCCACAGCGAGGGAACGGGCCGATGCCCGTATCCGCAGGACGGGGATACACCTCGTTGATGCCTTCGAGGGCGTAGGTGCCAAAGACGCTGAGCGCCTGACGGTCAATAATCGTCATACTGCCATCGGTACCGTTCTGATGGGGACTGTTCGTGTCCCACGTCATCGGCACCATACCACCCAGCTCCTTGCACAGACGGTGGAGCTCGCGGTAGTGTGACTTGATGGAGGCGTTATGGCGAGCCTGGCTCTCACCTTTCAGCGAGGAGAGGTCGCGCCAGTTGGCACCGAACTCGCCGATGACCACAGGGTAGCCCTTGTCCACAAAGTGCTGTTTCATCAGCAGCAGCTGGCTCTTCATGTCGGCCTCCTCGCCCGATGTGGCGTTGTGTACGGAGCCGCTGTAGTGGTTGCCCTTGCCCCAGTAGTAGAAAACCTTGCCCCAGTCCTCGTCCTTGGTCATGCCCCAGAACTGCCAAGGGTTGTAGTAGTGTACCTCGACGGCCAGGCGTCCGGGTACGACGTCCACAGGCATCTTGCCCGACATGAAGTTGCAGGTATGGTAGATATTCGTCGACGGCCCCTGGACCACAAGGATGCGGCGGGTGTTGTTGCCGCCCGTGGCGCGCACGGCGTCGACGAACGTCTGGTTGTACTGTATCAGGTTGTTCGTCGCCGCCTGGTCCTCGGCGTTAGGCTCGTTCAGCCCCGCCAGCAGCAGGTGCTCGTCGTAGTCGCGGAACGTCGTGGCTATCTGCGTCCACAGCGCCGTCAGCACCTCCTTGTTACGCTGGATGGTCTTCGCGTCCGTGTCGCTGATGTGATTCTCCAGCCAGCCGCCGTCCCAGTGGTCGTTGAGCACGACGTAGAGGCCGTCGTTGATGCAATAGTCCACAATCTCCTTCACACGGGCCATCCAACGGGCGTCAATCTCGTATGTCGACGCGTTGCTGATATGTCCGAAAGCCCAGGCACACGGTATGCGCACACTCCTGAAACCGAGGCTCTTGACGTAGTCGATGGTCGCCTGCGTGGTCTTCGTGCTCTGCCATTTCGTCTCCGCGCCAAGGCCCCCCTTGTTGTTCAGGAAGTCGGCACCCTCCCACGTGGCGACGGCCTCGAGCGTGTTGCCCAGATTCCAGCCGGGCGCCATGTCATTGATGACGTCCGGCGCCGGGCGGTCGAAACCGTCCTCCGCCTTCACGCCCACACCCCCTGCCAGCAACAGCAGCGCGGCGAGTAAGATTCCCTTCACGTAATGCATATCAGTCGTTATTCAAGTCTCTCATGTTCCACAAGTTCATCTACCTGCTGCAAAAATACACAAAAAAGCCGAAAGCACAAAACTTTCGGCTAAGAAAAATGCGCACGCGCGCGTATATAGTAGCTAAACAGAAAAACATCCCGCTTATCCCGCTTATCTCACATTACCTGCAAACAGTTCAGGTGTGGGATAAGCGAGATAAGCGGGATAATTTTAGGGTATGACAACTATACTATGCGCGTACGTGTACGCGTGCGCATAGTATGATAGTGAATAGGAAAAAAACGTCACACTTCCCGCACTTCCCGCACCTAACTGTCGGCCATAGGTATGTCCCTGTGGTTTTCTGAAACGAATTTCCGTAATTATTGTAATTTTGACCGTAATAAAATGTCATTATGGATATTATGACAATTCGTTTCCTAGAAAAAACATTATTATTCATATTCTTTGCAAGCAAAGCGGCAAAGCCGAGCGCGTTTCCAAGAAAAACAACCAATTCATTTCTTAAATCAAACAATTCTTTGTCTAAAAATTCGTGTTCGTGACCCAGCCGCCGGAAAAGGTCACCTTTAGCGGTGAAAAGATGACCTTTACGTTTCTAAAGGTGGTCTTTACGTTTCTAAAGGTGACCTTTAGCGACGAAAAGATGACCTTATTTGGCAATAAGGTGGTCTTTAGCGAGCAATTTTCGAGAGAATTCAACCGTAAAGTGTACCTTCTTGGAAAGGCCTGCCAGGCCTCTATAGCTAAAGACCACCTTTTCCTTGCCAACGGTCACCTCTCTGACGCCAACTACACAAATGGGACTCTTTGTGTACTCTGTCGTCAACTACACAAAAAGAAGGTATAGCTCGACGGCCAATTGAAATCCACGTATGCAAGAATATTAATCCGCAAAAATCGCCCATTTCATCGACATAATTGATAAAAATACGGAAAAGAAAAGCGGCTCCAAGTGCAACCTTGGAGCCGCTTTTTGGGGCTGTTTTTATTCTCACTTAATCACGACGACTTTGCCGCGGCGGATGTAGATGCCCTGGCGTGGCTGGCCGTCGACGCGGCGGCCGCGGAGGTCGTAGAGGTCGTCCGTGGTTCCACGTTCGTCGTTTGTCGTCATGTCAATGCCGGTGGGACCGCTGATGACGCGGAGGACGCCGCGATGGATGTCGGTGGTATCCCAGTAGAGACCCTTGGCACCGTCGATGAGGGTGGTCTCGAGCTTCGGCGTGCCGGTGACGGTCTTGACGTCCTTCCAGAGGATGACGCTGTCGCCGGGCTCCACCTGCAGTCCTGCCTCAGGCAAGTAGATGCGGATGGTGCCGTCGATGCTGAGTGTGCCGATGTTCTGGATGCTCGTGCCGCCGGTGACGACCGATGAACCGCGACGGTAGATGGAGAACTCGAGGAAGGCGCCCTCGCTGATGGTCACGTTCTTGCCGCCGAAGTAGAGGACACCCTGCTGGGCTCCTGGCGTGGGACCGGCGAGGATGGTGCCGCCGCTGCGTACGAAGACGGCGCTGTTCTTCAGCTGTGACGATGAGGAGTTGGCACCGCAGAGGGTGGCACCGCTCTCAATGGTCAGCGCGCCCGTGCCGAGCACACCGCCGGTGGTGAGCTTCAGCGTGCCCTCCTTGATGGCGGTGGCGCCGCTGTTGTCGCTGGCTCCCTGCCAGGTGACGATGCCACTGCCCACCTTCTGGAAGTGTGCGTCTGCGGTGACACGGACCTTTGTCGTCCAGTTGTCGTCATTGCCGATGACCCAGGTGTTGGCGGGAATGGTGCCGCCGTTGTTGTTGAAGGCACAGCCGCCGCCGAGGCGTCCTGTGCCGGTGACCTTACCGATGCGGAAGGTCTTACCGGTGTTCTGGACAATGACGGTGTTGGCGATGTCCATGGCGCCGTTGGGCATACCCTTGTCGGTGTTCAGCGTGAAGCGGAGGTTGTTGGCCTCGTCGAGGCTCGACGTCGGCTTCAGTGTGCCTTCAAACTCGCTGAAGTTACACTGCACGGGTGTGCGCGTAGCGTAGTAGTTGGTGCCTTTCTCGGTGACGCAGTAGGCGGTAAGGGTGCCCTTGCCAGTGATCTTGTTTGTATAGGTGGAGCGATTGGCCATATACCAGGAGCCGCTCTTCTTCTCGGCAACTTTGATAGTGTAGTTCGTGCCGGTGTTCTCGCGCAGCTCGCCGCCGGCAAGTATCACGGCCTTGGCAGGCATATTGGCGTTGAGACACTGCAGGACGCCAGCCTCGACAACGAGTGTGTCCAGACTGGTGTTCGACTGGTTTAGCTTCATCCAGCCCGAGCCACGCTTGGTCAGGCGAGTGCCGCTGATGGGCTTAGCCACAAGGAAGTCGTTGCTGTTGTTGATGACTCCACCCACCTCGCCAATCATCTGCATCGGCGAGCCCTGCTCAACGGCAGCTGTCGTCTGCAGCACGGCGCCATCGTGGATGGTGAAGAGCTCTGGCTTGGTAGTGATGCCTCCGAGGTTGCCCGTGGCGGAGTACTGGTTAGCGAGCTTCTTGACCGAGGTGGTGCCGCCGAACAGGTGGTTACCGCCAGTGTAGCTGTTCTCGCCGATGATGGTCAGCGTGCCGCTGTTCTCCTTGACCAGCTGTGTGTTGCCGCTGATGGCGCCCGAGCCGCTGATGGAGTAGGTGCTAGTGGCGTCGACGGTAATCTTGGCAGGATAGACGTTGGTCGTGATGTTGACCGACTTCGAGCCAGCTTCGTCGTCGAAGGTCACCTCGTCGCCAGCCACGAAGATTGTGGTCTCGCGGTCGTCGCCGATGGTGAAGTTCTCGCTGTCGCCGTCGTCCCAGCGGTTGCCGTTAACACCGGTAGTGCCATTCCAGCGGATGGAGGCGATGTCGCGCATACCGATGACCTCGACGACCAGTTTGCCGTCTTCGACAGAGATGCGCTTCTTCTGTGTCTCGGCGCCCTTGAGAATGATGTTGTCGATGGAACCCTCAATCTCGCCGATTTCGCCAATGATGTACTTGCCGACGGCCAGTTTCTGCTCGCCCTCGGCCAGGTGGGGCTTCAGCTCGATGATGGGCATGAGGAACTCCGGACCGCCCTGTGTCCAGGCGCTACCGGTCTTACGCTCGATGGTCATCTTCTTGGCCTTTACGATGTCGGCTTTCTGCCCGTCGCTGAAGACGTTGACGACCAGACGTGAACCAAAGCCCAGAGCCAGAGTGTTGATGTTGATGGACGAGGGAGCGTCGCCGTTGCCGACGTTGATGGCCGAGCCGTAGTCGGCACGGATGTCTTGGAATGTGCCGCCGTCGGATTCCAGGGTGGTGTGGCGGTTCAGCCACAGCTCCGACTTGGTCATGGTGCCGTCGAAGCGCACCGTGCCCTCCCAGATGTCTGTTCTGCCAGTATGGGAGAAGTCGGTCTTGGGCAACTGCAGTATGCCGTCGCCCTGCTTCACGAGGCGTGTGCTGCCGCTGAGTCCGCTACCGTTGACGTTACAAGTATAATAGGTGTAGTTGATCTTCGGGTTCTGTACCGTTGCCTCGCTGCCAGCCGTTCCCTGCACCCACGAGGGGACGTTGAACGTCAGCACTGAGGGCTGGGCGCCGGCCTCGAGGGCTATCTCGCTGTCGCTCGTCTCGCAGACGATGACGTGCTTGCCGTTGAGGCTGCTGCCTATGGTGCCGCCAGTCTTCACCTCCTCGCGGCCCGTCATGGTCAGTGGCGGCGGAGCCATGGTGATGTCTTCCAGCTGTCCGAGGAAGTAGCTGATGTTGGGCGGCTGGTTGTAGCCGTTCATCTGCCACACCATAGCGTTGCGGTACTGGTGGTCGTACCATAGCGACGGTATGCGGTAGCTGGTGGGCGTTGGGGTGGAGTAGATCCGGATGGTGTTGCTGGCGGTGCGCATGATGACCTCTTCACGCCAGTCGCCGAGGATGTCGCCCTGGAAGCAGGGTGTGCCCTTGGTGTCGTTGTTGGTCATCGACCCCTCCATGGTGTAGATAGGTGTCCATGAGCCGTACTTGGCGACGCAGCCAGCGGTGTTCTTGCCGTTGACGTAGTTGAACGTCTCCGAGCAGAGATCGTCGTCCCAGTAAATGCGCATATTGGTGTTCACACCCGTAGCGTCGAGTCCGTTGATGGCGGTGTTCTTGACGGTACTGATGGCACCCTCGCGTGCCGAGCATCCCAATCCGCCGGGGAATTGGTTGGAGAAGTTTCCGGCAATGGCGCGGCCGTCGTCCTTGCCCGCCATGAAGCGGTGATAGACTTTCGACGTTGTGGCATCGCGGTAGTTGTTGCCTGGCTGGTCCTCCATGCATGCATAGATTTCCAGTCCGTGGATGTAAGGGTTCAGGTCGGCCACGGTCTCGGCATCGCCATGACCGAAGCCCGTCGTAGAAAGCCCCTTGCCGTTGTCGTCGATGACCATTGAGCCGAATACAATCTCGTCGCGGCCGTCCATGTCGACGTCGGCGACGGCATAGTTGTGGTAGCCCTGACCCTTCCACGGACCCCAGGTGTTGTTGACCCACTTCCAGCGCAGCGACAGCTTGTGGGTGGCAGGGTTGACGTCGTAGGCGGCCATCTTGTGGCGTGTGTAGATGCCGCGGGCAATGAAGATGCTGGGCTTGCGTCCGTCCAGGTACGGTGCACCGAAGAAGTGCTTTGAAGCACGGTGGCCGGAGCCGTCGCCCCAGGCATCTTCCATTTTGGTCTCGTTACTTTCCAGCAGCGGCAACGGATAGGCCAGCTGGTCGTAGACCTCGCCTGTCTCGCCGTTCAGGTAGACAAGGAACTCGCTGTTCGTGGTGACAAACCAGTTCACGCCGCCGCCGTTGGCAGCGCGCACGTTGTAGGTCTTGCTGCCCACGACGTGGGTAGTGCCGTCGGCCTTGTGGATGACCGTACCGTCAGCGGCACGCATCACGGCCTCCGCCTTGCCGTCGCCGTCCCAGTCGAAGACGGCGATGTTCTGCTCGTTGTTCTGGAAGTCGCCCATGTTAGGACCGCAGTTAATCCACCACAGACGGGTGCCGTCGAGCTTGAAGCACTCGAAGATGGTGTATTCGCCCGTATCCTTGCCGTTTATCTTCGGACCGTTGCGAGGGTACGCCTGTTCCATCTCGCTGAGGTTATCGAACTTCATGATAATCTCCAACTCGCCGTCGCCGTCGACATCAGCACAGGTGGCGTCGTTAGGGACAAGGGTGCTGGCAATGCCCTCGTGCTTCAGCTTAATCTCTTTGTAGCTGGTGCTCCACGGCTTGACGGCTTTCGAAGCCTCCTGCTCACCGGCAGCGGTGACGGCGCGGACAGTGTAGCTGCTCGTTGCCGTGCCGCCCTTGTCGGTGAAGTTCGACACACTCAGTGGCTCGTCGTTCAGCTTCGTGCCGTCGCGGTATACGTTGTACGTGACGTCGTAATACTCGTCAGCCAGAATTCGCCAGTTCAGGTACACACCGCCAGATACCTTCATGGCTATGAGACCACGGTCCAGACGGTCGGTGGAGCGCTGTGCCAGCGCCGTGGTGACGGCACACAGTACGGCACATAGCAGTAATGTCAGTCTTTTCATTGTTATTGTTTTTAGTTGTTTTAGTATGTTTCTTATTTTGCGGGTGCAAAGATACGAAAAGTCGAGCACAAAACAAAGAAACTTGTTTCTTTTTTGTCGAGACGGAGTTTCTTCGCGCTTGAATGAGCGCAAAGATACGAAAAATATGGGAGTTTATGGGCCCGAAGGAGTTAAAGGGAGTTAAAAGACCGCGAATTAAAATGTTTTTTTACTATCTTTGCGGCAGAATACATTGGATTACTAACCTTTCAAAAAACACAAACGTATGGATTACAAGATTATCGACATCGAGGGCGTAGGTGATGTATACGCCGAGAAGCTCATCGCAGCAGGTATCAACAAGGTCAGCGAACTGCTTGAGAAGTGTGCCGCCCCCAAGGGCCGCAAAGAACTGGCTGAGGCTACAGGCATCAGCGAGAAGCTCATCCTGAAGTGGACGAACCATGCCGACCTCTTCCGTATTAACGGCGTTGGACCGCAGTTTGCCGAGCTCCTTGAGGCCGCCGGCGTCGACACCGTTAAGGAGTTCCGCCACCGTGTAGCTGAGAACCTCCAGCCGAAGCTCGTCGAGGTGAACGAACAGAAGAACATCTGCAATCGTGTGCCTGCCGTCATCGAGGTACAGAAGATGATCGACCAGGCCAAGGAGTTGGAGCCGAAGATGACTTACTAATGAACGTCTAAAGGCTCTCGGGCAATCTGATGGCCTGAGAGCCTTTTTTGTCTCCGAAATGTTGTATATCGACGACCATATATGGGACTTCGACCTGGAGGCAGCCCTGCTGGAACTGTCGCCCGAGCGGCGCGAACAGGCGCTCCGCTACCGTCACGAGTTGGGACGGCGGCAGTGTGCACTGGCATATCTCTTGCTGAAGCGGGCACTGCACGAGGGGTACGGTATCACCGGCAATCCCCGCTTCAACTACGGAGAACATGGCAAGCCGTTGCTTGCTGATTACCCCGATATCCATTTCAGTCTGAGCCACTGTCGCGAGGCCGTTGCCTGCGCCGTTAGTGACCGTCCCGTGGGTATCGATGTCGAGAGTATCGGCCGTTATCGTGAGCAGTTGGCTGCATACACGATGAGTGAGGACGAGCGGGCGGCGATAGCGGCAGCCGCCTCGCCCGAGGTGGCTTTCACCCGTCTGTGGACGATGAAGGAGGCACTGCTGAAGTGCTCGGGTCAGGGAATTGTTGATGGTCTTAAGACGGTCCTCGAGGGTGTCGACGAAAACCTTTTTACAACTGTTGTCGACCCCTCGGAGCGCTACGTTTACACGGTATTTCCGGCCATTTCTGTCGGTTGAGACAAAAACAAAAACACCTGCAACATAATTTATATGACTGTTGACGAATGTGAAAGCCGCGCAAACGTGGCCGAAACCTTCGCGCATATATTATTAGTACCTTTGCACCAAAATATTTCACTAAAATAAAAACCAAAAAAACGTTATGAAGACCGAAAAACCATTTAACCTTCTGAGGTTACTTGCCGCCGGTGTGCTGTTAGCTGGTAGTAGCGCCTTCATGTCGTGCTCAGACTACGATCTCGACGAGCGGACTCCCGACGGGTGGGGCTCGAGTATCTACAACTGGCTCGACGAACAGGGCGACTACACGATTACAGTACGGATGATTGACGACCTGGACTACCGCGAAGTGCTGGCAAAGACAGGTTCGAAGACACTCTTCGTGGCCGATGACGAGGCGTATGCTCGCTTCTTCAGCAACAACAGCTGGGGAGTGCGTAACTATGCCGACCTGTCGACCTCGCAGAAGAAGTTGCTGCTCTACGGCAGTATGATTGACAACTCCATTCAGTTGCAGAACCTCTCGAACGTCGAGGGAACGCCGCCAAAGGAGGGTGAGTGTATGCGCCGCTTCGCATCGAGCACGATGTACGACTCTGTCCGTGTGCTGAAGCCCGAGGATATGCCCAACAACCCCTACTGGGCCCGCTACCGCGAGTCGGGACGGTCGATGGTGTGTATGCACGACCAGACGACGGTGCCCCTGGTGCAGTTCATTGAGAAGATGCTCACGAACAAGCGCATCACCAACGAGGACTACGACTTCCTTTTCAATCATACAGCGCAGCGCCAGACCGGTGACGCCTCCGTCAACGGTGTGAAGGTGGAGACGCCGAACATCCGTTGCTCGAACGGTTTCATCCATAAGATGGAAGAGGTCATCACGCCATTGTCGAACATGGCCGACCTCATTGCCTCGAAACCCCAGCTGAGTATGTTCAATAGTCTGCTGGAGCGTTTCTGTGCTCCTTATCCCGACCGTACGCTGAATGTCACCCGTCAGTATAACTACCTCTACGACACGAATGTCGACACCGTGTTCCAGAAGCGCTTCTTCTCGGAGAAGTCGCAGGACGGCGAGCCCCTGGAGCTGGCTCCCGACCGCAGCGCCGTGCCCGCCCTGCTGAAGTTTGACCCGGAGTGGAACGCCTACTTCAGCGGTCTGAACGACGAGAGCGGCAACATCGTCATGCAGCGTGACATGGCTGTGATGATGGTGCCCAGCAACGAGGCTCTGGAGGAGTACTGGGAGAGAGGTGCCGGCCGTGTGCTGAAGGACTACTACGGCACATGGGACAAGGTGCCTAACGATGTAGTCGTGAAGCTTCTGAACAACAATATGCTGCAGTCGTTCATTTCGTCCGTGCCGTCGAAGTTCGGTAGCATCCTCAACGATGCCAACGACCCGATGGGCGTCAGTACGGAGGCTATCGACAGCGTGTGGCTCGGCTGTAACGGTGCCGTCTACATGACGAACCGCGTCTACTCGCCGACGGCTTACGTCAGCGTGTCGTTCCCCGCACTGATCAACCAGACGATGAAAGTGCTGGACTGGGGTATCACCCAGAACCAGTACCACGTCTATCTGAACTCGCTGAACGCTTACTACAGCCTGTTCATCCCGACGAACAACTCACTCCTGGAGTATATTGACCCCGTGAGCTACGGCAAGGGCAATACCCAGCTGTTCCGCTTCTACTATGACGAGTCGAAGCCCGTCAACGAGCGTGTATGGGCCAGCGTCTGGAACTACGACCCTGAGACGGGCGAGCTGGGTGACTCTCTGCGCAAGGAGACGAACCATGACGTCATCGTGAACCGCCTGCGCGACATCCTGGAGACTCATATCGTCATCGGCGACGTCGAGGACGGCCACAAGTACTACCGCACGAAGGGTGGTACCGAGATCCGTGTCAACAACGTGGCACAGGGTGCCAACGGCATGACCGTCGAGGGCAGCTACCAGGTGAACGAGGGTGAGCCCATCGCTATCAGTTATATCTACGACCAGACGAAGGGTGGTAACGGAAAGAGCTACATCCTGGAGGATAGCCCTATCCTGGGTACACGCCAGACAGTCCACGACATCCTGTCGCAGCACGAGGAGTTCTCGAAGTTCCTCGAGCTGATGGAGGGTACGGGACTCTTCGAGCAGACCCACGACAACCGTAACGCCTGCGGCGGTACGAACGTCTCGCTCTTCAATACCTATCATTATACGGTCTATGTACCCACGAACGAGAGCATCGAGGAGTTGCAGCAGAACGGTCAGCTGCCTTCTTGGGAGGACGTGGAACTGGCCGAGGCCGAAGGCGACCTGGAGAAGAAGAGCGCCGACTCTCTGAAGATTACGGAATTTGTACGCTACCACATTCAGGATAACGCCCTGTTCATTGGTGCTGCCACTGAGGGCGGCGACTATGAGACGGCGCTCATCAACCCCTTGACCGAGCGTTTCTTCCGTATCAACGCTACACTGTCGGACGATGCCCTCGCCATCCGCGACGCCAAGGGCAACACGCGTCATGTTGTCACCAGCGATCCCTCGCTGTACAACCTGCAGGCACGTGAGTACCAGTATGATGACAAAGACCCGTCGAGGGCGACCTCACTGGTGACCAGTTCATCGGCCGTTGTCCACCTGATTGACGGACCACTGTTGAATAATAAAGATAACTGATAATTGAATAAGAAGATGAATATGAGACTATCAAGAATATTAGGATTGATAATGATAGGCTGTCAATTGTCTGTTATCAATTCCTTTGCACAGAAGGCCGGCGACATCATCAGCGGTACGGTGACCGACAACATGGGTCCCGTGATGATGGCCAATGTCGTCGAGATCGATGCGTCCAACCGTATCGTCGCCTCTGCCGTTACGGATATGAGCGGTAACTTCTCGTTCAAGTTGAAGAACCCGAAGGACAAACTCCGCGTGTCGTTTGTCGGTTACAAGACCGTCACACTGCCCCTGAACAAGACACACTTCGCCATTAAGATGCAGGACGCCACGCAGATACGCGAGGTGACCGTCACCTCGAAGAAGCGTGCACAGGGCTCCGGACTGGCCATCCCCGTTGATGAGATCTCCACGGCTCGCCAGAGCATCGACATGAAGGAGTTCGAGGGTCTGGCCATCACCACTGTCGACGAGGCCCTGCAGGGTCGTATCGCCGGTCTTGACATCGTTGCCAACTCCGGTAACCTCGGTGCCGGTACCTCCATGCGTCTGCGTGGTGTGTCGAGCATCAACGGCTCCAGTGAGCCGCTCATCGTCGTCGACGGCAACGTTTGGGAGACGAACACGAACAACTTCGACTTCAACAGTGCCAACGAGGAGAAGTTCGCCGAGCTGCTGAACGTCAACCCCGAGGACATCGAGAGCATCTCCGTGCTGAAGGACGCTGCCGCCACCGCCATCTGGGGTTCGCAGGGTTCCAACGGTGTCATCGAGATCAAGACCAAGCGTGGCGCCCGTGGTAAGACACGCGTCAACTACAGTTTCCGTCTGACGGGCACCTACCAGCCCCAGGGCTACAAGCTGCTCAACGGTGACGAATACACGATGCTGCTCAAGGAGGAGTACTTCAACCCCTCGATGAGTGATGCCAACAGTAACATTCCCGAGCTGAACTACACCCCGAGCTTCTCGGAGTATGAGATGTACAACAATAACACCGACTGGGTGAAGGCTGTCAAGCAGACCGGTTGGCGACAGAACCACTACGTGGCCATCAGCGGTGGCGGCGAGAAGGCCAACTTCCGTATCGGCGCCGGCTACGACCACGAGACGGGTTCTATCATCAAGCAGCAGCTCGACCGTTTCACTTCGCGTGTGAACCTCGACTACTTCGTCAGCGACCGCATCAAGATCGAGACGAACATCGCCCTGACCTACACGAAGAACAAGCACAACGGCGACCCCTTGGGTATCGCCCTTGTCCGTATGCCTAACCTCTCCATCTACGAGCAGGACAAGGAAGGTAATGACCTCGATGAGTTCTACACGATGCTTCCTACGGTGTCGAGCCAGCTGCGCGACCGTCTGAGCAACAAGAACCCCATTGCCCTGTCGTACCTCCGCAAGGATCACGAGACGAGCTACAACATTGAGCCGGAGTTCAAGCTACGCTACAACCTGCTGTCGCTCGAGGAAGAGAAGACACGTCTGCAGTATGAGGGCAAGGTGGTCTTTAATATATTTAATAGGTATACCGACCAGTATATGCCTCTGTCGCTGAGCACGTCGGGCTGGAACGACAGCCAGAGCAACCGTACGACGGCGAACTCGAACAAGAGCCTCGGCGTCACCACCACCCACACGCTGACCTTCACGCCGTCGTTCAAGAACAAGGACCATATGCTGACGATGATGCTCCGCGGACAGATGACCGTCGGTGAGTCGTCATCGCAGAACACCGTCACCTGGGGTCTCCCCTCGGGAAGCATCCAGAGCACCGCTGCCGAGGCTATCATCGATGGTATGTCGACGGGCAGCAGCCAGTGGCGCAGCATCTACTTCACCTACTCGGCACACTACGCTTACAAGGGCCGCTACATGGCCGACTTCTCCGTACGTCGCGATGGTACGACGAAGTTTGGCGACGACAAGCGCTGGGGTAACTTCCCTGCCCTGTCGCTGCGCTGGAACATCAGCAAGGAGCCGTGGTTCAGGAACACCCTGCCTTGGGTGTCTATGCTCTCCATCCGTCCGGGTTGGGGTATCGTCGGCCGCCAGCCGGGTTCCGAGTACCTCTACTTCAGCAAGTACAGCAACGGTAAGGGATACATGGGCGAGGGTAGTGTCTATCCTCAGAACATCCGTCTGAACAACCTGAAATGGGAGCAGAAGGAGACCTACAACATCGGTATGGACTTCGGTTTCTTCAAGGACATCATCACGGGTAACGTCGAGGTGTACCGCCAGTATACCAGCGACCTGCTTATGGGCAACCGCGGCATCCCCTCGTCGTCGGGTTATTCCTCTCTGGCTTATCAGAACGTCGGCGACATGAAGAACGTCGGATGGGAGTTTAACCTCAATGGTAACCGCTTCGTCCGCGCCGGCAAGTTCGCCATGGACTTCAACGTCACCTTCGCTAACAACAAGAACGAGATTACCGCCATGGACGAGACCTGTCTGGCTACGCTGAACAACGAGTTCGACCGCAGCAACGGTTCTTACCTGACGCGTGTGGAGCTGAAGCGCTCCTTCGGTAGTATCTACGGATTCCGTAGCAAGGGCGTCTACCAGTACTCCGAGTACTCGGCAGAGGAGGTCCCCGGCATTAGCGGCCCCAATGCACCGGTGGCCCGCGACGAGAACGGCATCGTCATTCTTGACGAGAACGGACAGACCATCCCGATGATGTTCTGTGCCGGCACCGTCGACTATGAGTTCCGCGGTGGTGATGCCATCTACGAGGACATCAACTACGACGGCCAGATCAACGAGCTCGACATTGTCTACCTCGGTTCCTCGCTGCCGAAGATCACCGGTGGTTTCGGCTTCCGTCTGTATTTCGGCCGTCTGTCGTGGAACAACCAGTTCAACTTCCGCTACGGCAACAAGATTATCAATGCTGCACGCATGGATGTGGAGAAGATGTACGACAACAACAACCAGAGCCGCGCCGTGAACTGGCGCTGGCGTGTTGAGGGCGACCTCACCGAGATTCCGCGTGCCCTGCGCCAGACGGGTTACAACTATCTGGGCAGTGACCGTTTCGTTGAGGATGGCTCGTTCATCCGTCTGAACTACTCGCAGATCAGCTACTCGCTGGATCCGAAGATTATCAAGCGCTGGGGACTGAACCAACTCAGCTTCTATTTCTCGGCTAACAACCTGTTTGTGCTCACGAAGTATTCGGGCTCTGACCCCGAGGTGGGCTATGGCGGTTACGGTATTGTCAGGGACGGTGCTCAGACACCGCGTGCCAAGTCGTTCACAGGTGGCATAACGATTCAGTTCTAATTGAAAAATGATCATCGAAAATTGATAATTATGATTACCAAGAATATCAAGAATACAGTCCTTGCGTTCATAGCAGGTTGCGGTCTGGTCACCACGACAACCTCCTGCTCGGACTTCCTCGACGTCCTGCCGATGAACGAGGTGGTGCTCGAGAACTACTGGACGGAAAAGAAGGACGTCACCAGCGTCGTCAACGGCTGCTACGAGGCTTTGGAGTCCTCCGACGTCATCACGCGTATGGCCGTCTGGGGCGAGCTGCGCTCCGACAATATCATTGCCGGTGCCAATGTCTCCAACGACTTCAACGAGCTGCTCAAGGAGAACATCCTGCAGACGAACGACCTTTGTAAGTGGGCGAAGTTCTACGACGTCATCAACCGTTGTAACACCGTCATATACTATGCGCCGAAGGTGCAGGCCATCGACCCGAACTACACCGAGGCTGAGATGCGCGCCAACATCGCCGAGGTGTCGGCCATCCGCGCCCTCTGCTATTTCTACCTCATCCGCACGTTCCGCGATGTGCCCTATAGCTCTATGCCCAGTATCGACGACTCGCAGGAGTATATCATCCCTGCCTCGCCGTTCGAGACTGTCCTCGACTCGCTCATCGCCAACCTCGAGACCATCAAGGACGACGCCGTCAGGCGCTACTACCTGGACGACAGCCCCAACGCCTACCAGAACTCCAGCCGCATCACACGTAACTTCATCTATACGCTGCTGGCTGACCTCTACCTCTGGAAGGGCGACTGGGACAACACCATCAAGTACTGCGACATGGTGCTCGACTTCAAGCGCCAGCAGTATCAGGAGGCACTCGACCGCGAGGGTAACATCTACGACATCGAGCTGTTCGGTGACATCCCCCTCATCCTTGAGAAGCCCGCAGGTACTACCAGCAGTGGCCATGTCTATAACGAGATCTTCGGCTCGGGCAACTCCTTCGAGAGTATCTTTGAGCTCTACTTCCAGGCCAATCAGGAGCAGACGAACTCCTGGGTGAACAGCTACTACGGCAATAATAACAACGTCCTGGGAAATCTCGGCGTGCCCGATCTCCTCATGGACCAGGTGCCGCAGGGCTCCAACACCATCTTCCGCCCGAAGGACTGCCGTGCCTATGAGTCCATAGAGCCCAGCAACTCCAGCTATGCCATCTCTAAGTATACACGTACGGAGGTGTCGTTCAACACGCAGACCGTCAGGGCCTACAGTGACCTGAGGCTGACATCGTCACGCCGTGCCCAGGCTGATGCCAACTGGATCATCTACCGTCTGAGTGATGTGATCCTCATGAAGGCCGAGGCCGAGATTGAGCGTGGCTCCGACCATTGGAACAACGCCTTCACGCTGATCAACACGCTGAACAAGCGTGCCCACAACGTCACGAAGTCACAGGCCAGTGCCGACACCTTGCAACTCGAGTCTTTCAACTCCTCGAAGTCCGATATGCTCGAGCTCCTGCTTGCCGAGCGTCAGCGTGAGTTCCTCTTCGAGGGCAAGCGCTGGTACGACCTCGTGCGTGTCTCGCGTCGTGAGGGCAACACCAGTCGTCTTTCCTCTCATGCCATCGAGAAGTACAAGACTGGTAAGAATGTCATCAAGATCAAGTTGTCTGACCCCAATTACATCTACTTCCCCTATGCAAAGTCGGAGCTGAAGGTCAACCCCCTGCTGCAGCAGAACCCGGCCTTCAACAAGGGTGAAGATTCTGAGCTGACGAAGTAACCAATTAAGAACACAAGAGTTATGAATATCAATAAGATCAAACATATATTATTGGCTGGTCTGCTGTGCTGCAGTGTCTCCGCTGTCTTCACCGCCTGTGTCGACAACGACGATGACGTGCCCCAGAACTACTATCAGGCCAGCAAGATGACTGCCGCTCAGTTCCTTACGGCCAACGAGGATAACCTGGGTGAGTTCATCGAGCTGCTCAAGCGCACGCCCTACTTCTCGATGCTGGCTACCTACGGCAACTATACCGTTTTTGCTGCCAACAACGAGGCCATGGACACGTACCTCGCTGAGAACGGCTACAGCAGTATCGCCGACATCCCCGCCGAGATGTGCGATACCCTCGCGCGTACGCATATAATAAGGAATGGTGCTTTCTTCACCACCGACGTCATCGAGGGCGACTTCCCCGAACTGAACATGAAGGACGACTACATCGTCCTGTCGCTCGACTCTGACGTGATGAACAACAATGCGCTGCTCTACTATATCAACAAGACGTCGCAGCTCGTGGAGTACGACGACTCCGTGACAAACGGTGTGGTACACGTCGTGAACCGTACCATCAAACACACGAACAACCTGTTGCCCGACGTCATCGAGGAAGACCCCTCGCTGACCATCTTTGCACAGGCCCTGAAGCTGACGGGCATGGCCGACTCGCTGACACGCTATCTCGACGAGACCTACACCTGGGGTTCCGACAAGAAGAGCCTGGACTCCCTGTATAACGGCGTCATGGTGCGCTGTACCTCCGGTGGTCGTCAGTGGACGGACTCCTACTGGCCTGAGAAGCGCTACTTCAAGTACACCGCCTTCGTTGAGCCCGACTCCGTCTACCACAACCATGGCATCCACAACATCGAAGACCTGACGGCCTATGCCAAGAAGGTCTACGATGCCACCTATCCCGAAGATGCCGGTCTCTATGACAACGATCCCCGCGACCGTCGTAACCCGCTGAACCGTTTCGTCAGCTATCACCTGCTGAACCGTGTGGGACAGTACAACGGCTGGGTAGGCTCTAAGCAGCTGCGCGACGGCTGCTGGATCACGTCGCTGGCCGATGCCGAGGACTACTACGAGACGATGCTGCCCTTCACCATCCTGCGCTTCTGCGACCCCGCCGACGGTCTGTTCCTTAACCGCAAGGGCTTGGGCAGCCGCTATACCATCCGTGGCTGTAAGGTGCTGTCGCCCTCAGAGTCGGGCTCAGCCAACCAGAACGCCCTGAACGGTGTGTTCCACTATATCGACGACATCCTGGTCTATAGTGTCGAGGTTCGCGAGGAGGTGCTCAACCGCCGCATCCGTATTGATGCCACCACACTTAGCCCCGACTTCATGAACTGTAACGCCAAGGGTCGCTATGGTGAGGACAAGCTGATAGGCTTCCGTAACAACTGCATCACCGACTGGACCGTCCGCGGCACCGACGCCTATGTCGGCGTACATACCGACGTGGGCTACTGGAACTCCTACGAGGCCAACGCCGTCTGTATCAGTGGTATCTTCGACGTCACCTTCAAGCTGCCGCCCGTACCGCCGGGGACCTATGAGATCCGTCTGGGCTACACGGCCAACGAGGAGCGTGGTGTCGTACAGTTCTACCTGAACAACAACCCCTGTGGCATCCCCGTCGACCTGCGTGACTACGGTACGGTGGCTCACATCGGATGGTTAGAGGATACCGACGATGAGGAGGAGAACACCGCCAACGACAAGGCCATGCACAACCGTGGTTACATGAAGGCCATGGACAGCTACCGCTCCGAGGGTGCTGAGAAGCCGCTGCGTGGCAACAACTGGAACCTCCGCCGTATCCTGGCCACCCAGCGTCTGGAGCCCAACCAGAACTATTACCTGCGTTGCCGCCAGGTGCTTGAGAACCGTCTCTGCTATTGGTCGTTCGACTATATCGAACTCTGTCCGAAGGATGTCTATGCCAGTCCTACGGGCGAGGATACGCACTAAATCCAATTGATAATTGATCATCGAAAATTGAAGATTATGATTATAAAGATAAACAAAAGGCATCTGATAGGTTTGTCATTTATCATTTGTCATATATCACTTAGCGTAGCGCTCTCCGGCTGTGCCGACTGGAGCGACCACTACGAGGACGAGGGCTCTGTCGCCGGCGCCAACAGTACGCTCTGGGAACAGCTGCAGGCCAACCCGCAGTTGAGCGACTTCTGCGAGGTGCTTCGCGAGACGAAAGTGTTCCGCATGCACAAGAAGACATCCGTCAGCTATGCCGACCTGCTCAGTGGAGGACAGTCGTTCACCATCGTCGCTCCCGTCAACGGGTCATTCGACAAAGCAGCCCTGCTGCAGCAGGTACAGACCGCCCAGGGTGACTCCGTCGTCGAGAAGAGCTTTGTCCAGAACCACCTCATGCGTGCCCTGAACTCGCTGCAGACGACGGCCTATTCCGCCCGTCTGCTGAACAGCAAGCGTCTGACCTTCGAGGGCAGCCAGATTCAGGGTGTTAACATCATCGACGCCAATATCCATTCGAAGAACGGCATCTTGCACGTTGCCGAGGCTCCCATGCCCTACCAGCGTAGCATCTTCGAGAACCTCTGCGACCTGCCGGAGTTCAGCGCCATCGGCAATAACCTCCGTTACTTCGAGGAGGACTACTTCGATGCTGACGCCTCTGTCTCAAGCGGTATCATCGAGGGTGTGCCCATCTATGTCGACTCCGTCGTCGTCGAGCGCAACCGTGTCCTCGACAAGATAGGCTATGTCAATGCCGAGGACTCCACCTACTGGATGGTGGCACCTGCCGGCGAAGGCTGGGAGCGTGCCTACGAGGAGGCGAAGAGCCATTTCACCTACGATGCGAAGGTGCTCCGTTCCGACTCCTTGCAGAAGCTCTACGCCACCCGTGCCCTTGTCGACGACGCCATCTACAACATGACGCTCCAGTCGTCGCCCAAGGACTCGCTGATTTCCGTGCCCTACGACCGCCATCATCCCGAGTGGCATTGCTTCTACAAGCCCTTTGAGCCCGGCGGCATCCTCAGCACGGCCACACCTATAGCGTGCAGCAACGGTGTGCTCTACAAGACCGCCGAGTGGCCCTTCACCCCTGAGCAGACCTATTTCAAGGAGCTGTGGAGCGAGGCCGAGTCGACGTGGCTCATCACCGACGAGAAGGACTGCACCTATTCCTCTCGCCGCATCGAGGCCGACAGTATCTCCGAGGGCGCTTACCTGCGTATTACTCCGCGTACGGCGACGTCGCGCTGGGAGCTTGCCTTCCGCGTCAACAACACCCTCAGCGGCAACTACGATGTCTGTGCCATCATCGCACCGCCCAATGTCTACTCCACCACTGGCCTGAACTACCCGAACAAGTTCAAGGCCACCATCGACTACATTGACGAGAAGGGTAACAAGCAGTCGTACGACTGCGGTGGCCAGACGTTCTACAACGACCCTCTGCGTGTTGACACGGTGGTGCTGGCCGAGAACTTCCACTTCCCTGCGTGTAGCTATGGTCTGGACGATATCAAGACCACCGTCCGTCTCAAGTGTACGATGACGTCAAGCGACAACCAGCGCTACTACCGTGAGATGTACCTTGACTGCATCTATCTCCGTCCCCGTTCCTCTAAACCCGAATAACCATGAAGAAGTATATCATATCATTCGTAATGCTGCTCACGGCGATGACCGTGGCAGCTCAGGAGAAGTCGACGGTGCCCGCTGACCAGCAGACCGTCACCGGCAAGGTCGTCGACGCCGCTACGGGACAGCCCCTGGCGGGTGTCATCGTCGCTGCCTACGGTGAGACGAAGTTCTCGACCATGACCGACGAGAAAGGCTGCTACGAGCTGCGTATCCCCGCCTTCGTACGCTCGGTGTCGATGCGTGTCGACGGATATAACATGGAACAGCGCGCCATTCACAATGGCAAGGCCAACGGCCAGCTCTTCCACGAGGCGTTCCGTCAGGACTATAAGCCTACCACGCAGGCATCGCTGAATGCCGAGGCCACGCAGTTCGACAATACCTCGGTGCTGAGCATCGACCCGCTGGTGCAGCAGCAGCTCGGCGCCGATATGCGTTCCGTGTCTCACGGCGGCATCCCCGGCCTGGGCAACCTCATGCTCATCGACGGTATCCATTCGCTGTCGGCTAACGCCCAGCCCCTCATCGTCGTCGACGACGTAATCTACGATATGCAGTACGGCCGCGAGATGTTGCACGACGGTTACCTGAACAACCTCTTGGCCAACCTCAATGTCAACGACATCGAGCGTGTCGAGATCATCAAGAACGGTACCGCCCTCTACGGCGTGAAGGGTGCCAACGGCGTGGTACACATCCACACCAAGCGTAACAAGTCGATGACCACGAAGATCGACGTCACCATCAACGGCCGTTACGAGCTGATGCCCAAGACTTCTGACATGATGAGTGGCGAGGACTATCGTCTCTATGCCACCGAGTTGCTGTCGAATCAGACGTCCACCCTCGGCCGCATGAAGTTCGTCAACAACGACCCCAGCTACTTCTATTACAACCAGTATCATAACAACACCGACTGGAAGGACCTGGTCTACGACAACGTGTTCTCGCAGAACTACGGCATCAACGTCCAGGGTGGTGACAATGTCGCCTCCTACAACCTCTCGGTGGGCTACTCACTGGGTAACGCCACGCTGAAGAACAACGACTACTCGCGCTTCAATATGCGCCTGAACAGTGACATCGAGGTCATCCGTAACCTCGACGTGCGCTTCGACGCCTCCTACAGCGACGTCGACCGCGAGCTGCGCGACGACGGTGCACCGCTGAACACCCTCACGGGCGTCATCACCTCGCCGGGATTCATCGCCCTGGCCAAGTCGCCGTTCCTCTCTCCCTATGCCTACGACAAGGGTGGCAATGTCAGCCACTACCTGGCTGACGCTGACGACTACCTCGAGGGACTCTTCCAGGGCCGCGGCCGACTGGCCAACCCCCTGGGCATCCTCCAGCAGGGCGAGGGCAAGAACCGTAACTCCATGGGCAACCGCCTCATCGTCTTCTCGGTGATGCCGCGTTACAAGCTCAACCGTCATCTCTCCATCAGCGAGCACTTCTCGCTGACGCTCATCAATACCAACGAGATGTACTACCTGCCTATCCAGGGTGTGCCGACGTTCACCGTCGACGGTCTCGACGATGCCACGACGCTGCAGAACTACGCCCAGAGCCTCGCCGCCCGTCAGACGATACTCCAGAGCGACACCCGTGTGACATGGCAGCACCTCTATGGCGCCCATGACATCGGCGTGAAGGGTGGTGTGCGCTACCGTAACAACGACTACGCCCTCACCCAGCAGCGCGGTTACAACACCGGCAACGACAAGACGCCTAACATGAACACCTCGCTGCTGTTCAAGACCACCGGCGGTGACGAGGACAAGACGCGCGAGATACAGTGGTACGCCTTGGCCGACTACAACTACGGCCAGCGCTACTACCTCAGCGGCGGCCTCTCCGCCCATGCCTCGTCGCGCTTCGGCGATTCCGGCTCAGGCCTGAAGGTCGGCGGCGTCGTCTGGGGACTGTTCCCCAGCATCGAGGGAGCTTGGGTGATGAGCAACGAGCGCTGGCTGGCCGGCGTCAAGGGCATCGACTACCTCCGTCTGAACGTCGGCTTCGACGTCAGCGGCAACGACGACATCGACCCCACGGCAGCACGTTCTTACTTCGTCTCGCGCCGTATGCTCAACAACCAGGCCACGGGCCTGTTAATAGGCAACATCGGTAACACCGAGTTGCAGTGGGAGACGACACGCCGTCTGACGGCCGGTCTCGAGGGTAACTTCTTCAGCAACCGCCTGAATGTCCGCCTGAACGTGTTCCGCAGCTGGACGTCGAACCTCCTTGCACTGAGCCAGCTGGCATGGACCAGCGGTCTGGAGCAGAGCTGGACCAACGACGGCAAACTGCAGAACGACGGCTTCGATGTCAGCGCCCGTGTGAAGGTGCTCAACCTGCGCAACTTCCGCTGGGAGATGGGTGCTTCCGTCGGCCACTATAAGAACCGTGTGACGGCCCTGCCCGACAACAACAGTCCTTTCGAGACCAGCGTCTACAATGCCAACATCCGCACGCAGGTAGGCCAGCCCGTCGGCGTGTTCTACGGCTACAGGACCAATGGCGTCTATGCCAACTCCGTCGATGCTGACAAGGATGGTAAGTACATCGTCCGTACCAACGGCGACAGGGCTTACTTCTCTGCCGGCGACATGAACTTCGTCGACCTCGACGGCAACGGCGAGATCAACGATGACGATCGTGTCATCATCGGCGACCCGAACCCCGACATCTACGGTAACATCTTCACCAACTTCAACTGGAAGAGCATCACCCTCCAGGCGGTGTTCAACTACTCGCTGGGCAACGATGTCTACAACTACCAGCGCTCGCTCCTCGAGGGCGGCAGCCTCTTCATGAACCAGACGACGGCCATGAACCGCCGCTGGACCACCGAGGGACAGGTGACCGACATCCCCCGCGTCAGCTACCGCGACCCCATGGGCAACAGCCGCTTCAGCGACCGTTGGATAGAGGACGGCTCCTACCTCCGACTGGCTTCCGTCACGCTCAGCTACTACCTGCCGTTGCAGAGCACCTATCTGCAGGGCTTCACCGTCTGGGCTAACGCGTCGAACCTCTTCACCATCACCCGCTACCTGGGTAGTGATCCCGACTGTGCCATGAACGGCAGCATCTTCACGCAGGGCATCGACCGTGGCCTGCTGTCTGCCGGCCGCTCGTTCTCTGTAGGTGTGAACATCAACCTGTAAGGAAAATGTAAAAATTAAAAAATGTAACAATTATAAACTGTTACAATTGAAAAATGTAAAATGTAAAAAGGATCTAGATATGAAACGGAATAATTTTTCAATTTTTAAATTGTTTAATTTTTACATTCTGGCAGCAGCAACGCTGCTGGCAGGCTGCTCCGATATGCTCGAGACTGGTTCAGACTTGGTGGAGTACGAGAAGGACAACACCCTGAACCACGCTACCGACTCGGTATATAGCGTCCTCGGCATCCTTAACAAAATGCAGCTCATCGCCGACCGCTCGGTACTCCTCGGCGAGGTTCGCGGCGACCTGATGACCACCACCGTGGCTGCCTCGGCCGACCTGAAGCGCCTTTCCGCCTTCGACTTCGCCGCTCCCAACAAGTACAACAACGTGAGCGACTACTATGCCGTCATCAACAACTGCAACTATTACATCGCCCATGCCGACACGGCTATGCAGCGCCGCGGACGCCGCCTCTTCATCCAGGAGTATGCCGTCGTCAAGACCTACCGTGCATGGACGTACCTGCAGCTCGTCACCGCCTACGGCCGTGTGCCCCTGGTCACCGAGCCGCTGATGACTGAGAAGGAGGCCCGCGATGCCGTCAACGGCGAGTATACCGATATCACCGGCGTCTGCAACTTCCTGATTGACGACCTGACACCCCTCGTGGGCGTCGAGTTGCCCAACTTCGGTACCATCAACAACTTCAACTCGCAGCTCTTCTTCATCCCCATGCGTGCGCTCCTCGGCGACCTCTGCCTCTGGGCTGGACGCTACGAAGAGGCCGCGAAGTGGTACCACGAATACCTGACATGGCAGGACGATCCTCATCCCATGAACTCGTCGAGCACCACCTGGCCGTCGGCCACGGAGATGACCTATCCCTCGTCGAACTACACCGTCCGTAACACCAGCGAGGTGTTGAGCTTCATCCCGATGGAGGAGCGTGTCTTCGACGGTGTCGTCAGCGATCTGCCAAACATCTTCAACTCCACCCGCGAGAAGAACTATTACTACCAGCTGGAGCCCTCGAAGGGTATGCGCAACCTCTCGGCTGCCCAGATCTACTGCTTCGAGAACCGTACCGACGTGAGCCGTGACACGCTCTACGCTCCGAAGATCGGACTCATGGATGAACTTCTGCCTGGTGACTTGCGCCTCTATAGTAACTACAAGCTGAACAGCTCGGGCGGCAAGGACGAGTTCTCCGAGGACAACCCCTACCGCCAGACCATCTCGAAGATCTGGACCGACCGCGTGCCTACCAGCCGTCTGACGATGATCTACCTGCGCTATGCCGAGGCCCTGAACCGTCTCGGACTGCCGCAGTCGGCCATGGTCGTGCTGAAGTACGGCGTCTGTCAGGATTATATCCAGGAGTATGTCGACACCATCGAGCAGGCGAAGGCCGGTGACCTCATCACCTTCGACCGTCAGGTGTTCCGTCAGGCACAGGCCATGGGTGTCCACTCCCGCGGCTGCGGCGACACCAATGCCAATGCCTACTACGTGCTGCCGCAGCCTGCCAGCGAGCTGGCAACGCGTCAGGACACCGTCAACTACCAGATTCCCCTGGTCGAGGACATGATCATCGACGAGATGGCACTCGAGGGTGCCTTCGAGGGCTACCGCTACTATGACCTCCTGCGTGTGGCCTTGCGTCGTGGCGATCCCGCCTACCTCGCCAACCCCGTCAGCCGTCGTAACGGCGAGGTCGACGAGCCTCTGCGTGCCCTGCTCATGGACACGAAGAACTGGTTCCTGCCACTGCCGTAAAGGAACAATGTAATTAATGTAATGATACTTCAACCACGTGGTTGTTTTATAAATAGGCGAAAGTTGAGTTCCTAAAAAAGCGGACAGTAAAAAACTGTCCGTTTTTTTTGGTGTTTCACGAAAAAACAGTATCTTTGCAGCCGACTAACTACAACTACTGTGCGATGAAACGCCTATTACTACTGATTTTTACCCTATTATATATCTGTCTTGCACCAGCACAGACAGGCCTCTTCCTGCCGTCAGAACGCTTCTCCAGCAGTCTCATATCCACCCTCTGTCAGGACCGTGAAGGCTTCATTTGGGTGGGCACCGACTACGGACTGAACCGTTACGACGGCTACCGCTTTGCCACCTTCCTGCACGACGATGCCGACACGACATCGCTCGTGGCGAACGTCATCGTCAAGCTGTTCTGCGACCGTGACGGACAACTCTGGGTGGGCACGAACCGCGGTCTCGACCGCTTCGATGCCGAGAAGCGCCGCTTTGTACACTATCCCTTCCCCGGCGGCATCAAGCCGCGTGTCAGCACCATCCTCCAGCGCCGCGACGGCACGCTCCTCTTCGGCACCGCCGGCTATGGCGCGTTCACGTTGAACAAGGACGGACGTCTGGAACTGTTCTCGAAGGAGGAGGGCGGTATGTACTTCAGCCAGTTCTTCGAGGACGTCCGTGGCCGCCTGTGGAAGGCCGGCTTCGACGACCGTGTGATGATGCGCGACGGCGACAAGATACAGTCCTTCCCCACTACCGTGGGCATCGTCCAGGACATCGTGCAGTATGGCGACGAGGTGCTCATCGTCTGCCAGCATGGCATCCTGTCTTACCGTAACGGGGCGATGAACCTCTCCGACATCGACATCAGCACCACCGGCCGCAAGGACATCGTCTTCAACAGCGCTATCGTCAACGCCGCCGGCGACCTGTACATAGGCACCCGCGGACAGGGCGTCTACCGCGTCACCGGCAACGGGCACCGCCGTCTGGAGCCCGTCTCCTACAATGCCTACGGCATCGACCCCCATACCATCATCGTCAGCGACGCCCTCTTCGACCGCAGCGGCAACCTCTGGCTCGGCTGTATGCGCCGCGGTCTGCTCATGGTGCCCCAGCGCCCGCTCAGCTTCAGCAGCTGGAGCTTCGAGGGTCAGGGCATACACCTCGGCGCTCCCGTCTCCTCGGTCTGTGAGGGCGACGGCGGCATCACCTGGTGTACCGTCCGTGGCGTCGGCATTTACGGCTTCAATGCTGCCGGCAAGGTGGTGGCACACCCCGCAGCGCCGGAGTCGCCGGAGTTCATCTACCGCGACCGCCTGAAGCGCTACTGGGTGGGCACTGACAATGCCCTCTATGCCTACGACCCCGTGACGGGCGCTGCCCAGCAGAAGGTGACCGTGGAGTGCGACCGCCTGAACGACATCACCTGCGACCGCAACGGTCTCCTCTACTTCTCAGCCTTCTCGCGCGGCTTCTGCATCTACGACCCCGCCACGGGACAGCTGCGCAGCCATAACTTCAACGAGCCCGACGGCAAGAAAGGCCGTCTGTGCAACAACTGGGTGATGTGTCTCTCCAACGACCGCGACGGCAACATCTGGATGGGCACCTCGTCGGGCGTCTCCTGCTACGACCCGAAGACCGACAGCTTCCGCTCGCAGGGCTGGAACGTCATCCTCGACGGCATTGTCTGCTTCGAGGTCTGCGAGCTGCATACCGGCACGCTGCCCGACGGACGGAAACTCGACGGCGCCATCGCCATCGGCACCGAGGAGGGACTCTACCTCTACGACCGCGAGAAGCGCACGGTGGCACCGTTCCCCGGCGCCGAACAGCTGCGCAACAAGGTCGTCAGTTACATCGTACAGTCCAACGACGGCGACATCTGGTGCTCCACCTCCGCCGGCATCTGGCAGTACGACCTGAAGACCAACACCTTCATCGGACATATCACCGGCAACGGCCTCACGCAGAAGGAGTATCTCTACGGCGTGGGAATGCATACCGACGGCGACGTCATCTACTTCGGACAGAACGACGGCTTCACCGTCTTCTCGCCGACACGTGTCAAGAAGCAGCAGACGGCCGTCGACGCCCCGCAGCTCGTCGCCTTCCTCGTCGGCGGCACGCCCGTCAGCGCCGCCACCGTGCTCAACGGCGAGCAGGTCACCGACCGCGCCGTCACCCAGAGCGACCGCTTCACCGTGAGCTATCTCGACCACACCATCACACTGGCCTTCTCGCAGCTGAACTTCGACAACGCCTCGAACGTCAACTACCAGTACCGCATCAACCGCGGACAGTGGCTCGACAACGGGGAGGGCAGCAACACCGTCACCCTGTCGCAGCTGCAGCCCGGCACCTACCATATCGACGTACGCGTGGCGAAGGGCAACAACTACAGCACCGAGAAGTCGGTCACCGTCATCGTCACACCGCCCTGGTACCGCTCACCGCTGGCCTACGCACTCTACTTCCTCGTGGCCATCGCACTCGCCGTCCTCGCCGTCATGGGCTACATTCGTCGCACGAACCGCCGCTTGGACGAGGAGAAGATGAAGTTCCTCATCAACGCCACGCACGACATCCGCTCGCCGCTGACGCTCATCATGAGTCCGCTGAACAACCTGAAGAAGAAACTCTCGCAGAGCGATGTCAACGCCGACAGCGACCTCGACACCATCGACCGCAACGCCAAGCGCATCCTCGACCTCGTGAACCAGATACTCGACGTGCGCAAGATTGACAAGCAGCAGATGCACCTCCACTGTCAGAAGACCGACCTCGTCGCCTTCACACGCGGCATCTGCAAGATGTTCGACTATAACGCCCAGGAGCGTGAGATCGGCTTCACCGTCGACTGCGACGGCCTCGACCACCTCGACGTGTGGCTCGACCGCGGCCAGTTCGACAAGGTCATCTCCAACCTCCTCTCCAACGCCTTCAAGTACACCGCCGAGCAGGGACAGGTCACGCTACGCCTCAGCGCCGACACGCGCAACGCCGTCCTGCAGGTCATCGACAACGGCGTGGGACTCGACGAGGACAGCCTCCGCCACATCTTCGACCGCTTCTATCAGGGTGGCAACGCCCGTCGCCTGAACATCAAGGGAACGGGCATCGGACTGAACCTCTGTAAGATGATCGTCGACATGCACCACGGCACCATCAGCGCCAAGAACCGCACCGATGGCCAGCGTGGCTCCATCTTCACTGTCACGCTACCTCTCGGCTTTGCACACCTCGCCGCCGACGAGATAGAACGCGAGGACGCCGCAGCCGCTGGCATCATCACCCCGGCCGCCGCTGCAGACGCCTCCGGACTCACTCCTGCCGCCTCTGTCTCGGCAGCCACCGCCCCGGGTGCCTCCGGCTCCTCTTCTGCCGCTGGCTCCGACACGGACGCCTCTGATGCTGCCCTCGCCTCGGCCGCCGGCGCCACCGTGCCCGCCAATTCATCGGCGGGAACCTCCTCCGCCCAGAAGCCCTCCGGCAACCGCTACCGCATCCTCCTCGTCGACGACGACGAAGAGATTGGTACCTACATCAGCAACGAGCTCGGACGCTACTACCGCTTCCACATCTGCCATAACGGCCGTGAGGGACTGAAGGAGCTTCTCGCCAGCGTCGACGGACAGCGCTACGACCTCGTCGTCAGCGACGTCATGATGCCCGAGATGGACGGCTTCACCATGCTCCGCATGATCAAGACCAACATCAATGTCAGCGATATACCCGTCATCATGCTCACCTCCATGGCCGATGTCGGCAACCGTCTCGAGGGACTCGAGCGCGGCGCCGACGCTTTCCTCGCCAAGCCCTTCAACATGGAGGAGCTCCGCATGAACATCGACAACCTGCTGCGCACGCGACAGCGTCTGAAGGGCAAGTACAGCGGCGCCCAGCAGCAGGCCGACAAGATCGAGGCTCCCGAAGTCAAGGGCAACGATGAGCTGCTCATGGAACGTATCATGAAGGCCATCAACAAGAACCTCTCCGACAGCGACTTCAATGTCGATATGCTCACCCAGGAGGTAGGCATCAGCCGTGCACAGCTCCACCGCAAGATGAAGGAGATGACGGGCATCTCCACCAGCGAGTTCCTGCGTAACATCCGCCTCGAGCAGGCTGCCCGCCTGCTCCGCGAGCAGAAGCTGAACGTCACACAGGTGGCCTACACCGTCGGCTTCTCGAACCTCGCCCACTTCTCCACCATCTTCCGCAAGCACTTCGGTGTCGCTCCCTCGGAGTATGCCGACCGCGAGCCGCAGGGCGAGCAGTAACGGAGACGTTGCATGCTGAATTGGAAAAGACGTATATTTATCCGTATATTTATGTGTAATAAGGTGGTCTTTAGCGCGCTAAAGACCACCTTTTCGTTTCTAAAGACCACCCTTTTGCCGCTAAAGGTCACCTTTTCGCGGCTAAAGGTCACCTTTTCTGGAAACAGGGAAACGAATACAGAAATATTGGTATTTTTAAGAAGCGAATTTTTCTTTTAGAAACGAATTTGACTAATTTATTCTAATTTTGTCCACAAATTATTCTAATTACAATTTCAAAATGAATATTTATACCCCTCTTTTCTTAAGAAACGAATTTGAATAATTAAAACGAATTTTATCCACGCGCTCGGCTATGCCGCTTTGCTTGCAAAGAATTATTCTAATTTTAATTCTCTACCGCATAAATTATAATTAGTTAAATTCGTGGTCAAAATTAAGATCAATTAGGATAATTCGTTTCTAGAAAAACAAATACTTCGTTTCCAGAATGAGCCATTTGTTTCCTGGAGCCTCACGCGCGCGTATGTATATATACTACTGAAACAAGAAAATAACCCGCTTATCCCGCTTATCCCACACCTACGGGCATTTCATTAAGCATTATGCATTGAGCATTCTTTGCAAGCAAAGCGACCAGAGGTCGAGCGAAGTATTGATTTAGGTGTAAGATAAGCGGGATAAGCGGGATAATTTCCGCTTTCCCTATATAATATACATGCGCGCGTACACGCGCATACGTTGTAAGCCGCTAAAGGCCCCCAAAGTCACGGGTTAGGTGTAGGATCTCTCATTTATCCCGCACCTGACTGTTCTCACGCAGAGGCGCAGAGGACGCTGAATTGTGCGCAGAGTAGCATTTATTCCCTCACACAGAGACACGGAGTCTCACAGAGAGAAAGCTCTCAGGTTTTTTACTCCCCAAACTCCATGCCGCCGCAATATACATATCCCTCTGTGCAACACTCTGTGTCCTCTGCGTCTCTGCGTGAAAATATATATCCCCTCAGCGTGAGAAAAGTCTCCTCTGTGTGCCTCTGTGCCTCTGTGAGAGACAAAAATCCGACGGAAAATTTGGGAATCTCGAAAATACTCCCTATCTTTGCCAGCGGAAAGACAAGATTCTGGTAATATGACAGAACTGAAATATCCTATTGGCATTCAGACTTTCTCGGAGATTATCCGGGGCGGATATGTCTATGTAGACAAGACAGATCTTGTCTGGGAGCTAGCCCATTATGCAAAATACATCTTCCTGAGCCGTCCGCGACGTTTTGGCAAGTCGCTGCTGACATCGACCCTCGACGCCTACTTTAACGGCGACCGGGAGCTCTTCGAGGGACTGAAAATCATGCAGAAGGAACAGTCGTGGGAACGCTATCCTGTCATACGCCTCGATCTCAGCGGTGCTAAACACCTGTCGCCTGAACTTGTGGTGACAGAACTGAACAGGATATTGAAACCTTATGAGACCCTCTATGGCAGGGATGATGCGGAGGTGTCGCCGGGTATGCGGCTGGCAGGCGTCGTTCAGCGAGCCTGTGAGAAGAGCGGCCGGCAGGCTGTAGTACTCATTGACGAGTACGATGCACCATTGCTCGATGTCCTCCACGAAGACGTCACTCTAAAGCGGATGCGTGAAATCATGCAGGAGTTCTACCAGCGTCTGAAGATGCTCGATCCCTACATCAAGTTCTGTTTCATCACGGGCATTACGAAATTCTCGCAACTCAGCATCTTCTCTACACTTAACAACCTGACGAATGTAGCGCTAGACCCGAAGTTCGCTAGCATTTGTGGCATCACCGAGCGCGAGATGGCTCATACGTTGAATGACAGCATCAGCGAGTTGGCGGACGTTTACGGTGTGACGTGTACGGAAATGCACCAGAAGCTGAAGGCACGCTATGACGGCTATCACTTCACCGAAGATTCCGAGGAGGTGTATAATCCTTTCAGCCTGATGAAAGCCTTCCAACACCAGAAAATCACTAACTACTGGTTTGACAGCGGGACACCGGCTTATCTGATCCGCCAGATGAAGCGTTTCGGAACCGACATCTTGTCGATGGAACATTTGGAAGTACCAGCAACAGCATTCGACCAACCTACGGAGAATATGCAGGATGCACTTCCGTTGCTCTACCAGACGGGCTACCTCACCATCAAGGACTATGAACACGAAAGCGAGACCTACACGTTGGGAATCCCTAATCAGGAAGTGCGTATAGGCTATACCGAGGGACTCTTGCCAGTCTATGTCGGCCTGCGTTCCTTTGATGTCCAGACCGGCTTCGCCCTGAAGTTCTGGCGAGCCCTGAAGGCTGGCGACATCGACTTGGCCATGCGTGAGATGCAGAGCTACCTCGCCGGTCTGCCCTATGTAGAGGGCTTCAAGAAGAAACTACAGGATGCGGCGACTGCAGAGGGCTTTTATGAGTATACTCTCTACCTCATCTTCTCTATGCTCAATGTCTATGTTCGCACACAGGTAAAGTGTGCCGGTGGTCGCATGGACATGGTCGTTTGGATGGAGGACACTGTCTATGTCTTCGAACTGAAGACCAGCGGTACCCCAAGCGATGCACTCTCACAGATCCAGCAGCGAGGCTATGCCATACCTTATGAGTCTGAAGGTAGGAAGGTGGTCAAAGTAGGCGTAACCTTTGACGTCAATACGCGTACGGTAGATGACTGGCTGGTCTCGGAATAATCAGCATTCAGTTTATTTACTCCCACGACTCCCTGCCGCCGCATTTTCCTGCTGCAAACCGTGATTTTAGCCCGTTTAGGGTTGGATAATCGGTAGAAAAGATGGGAAAAACGTGGATGCGTGCAAAAAAGAAAAACAAGTGAGACAAATTAAAAAGTCTTATTCCCGCGCGTATCGTACCTTTGTGCCTAAAATGTGAATAAACCAAAAATCAAATAAACAATTTATTAAATTTATTATTAACTTAAACACTGTAATTATGAGAATTTTTACAAAATCATTACTCGTGCTCGTCATGCTATGCGTTGCGGGCGTTGCGAGTGCAAAGAAAGTGTTGGCTGAGGCCACTACTGTTAATGTTACAGATGGTTGCCTTGTGATTAACAATCCTCAATCAACGACACAGTATTTCGTTCAATTGCTTATTGCTACTGGCATCAACTACGTTGAAGGCAACAATTACGAAATAGACATGACCTATAACTGGACAGCCGATGCAGGTGACCCGACTGAGGGTGACGTGGAGATGGAGGTCTTCGCCGGATGGGGTGGCAGACAAGCCAAGCATGGTACGATTTCTGCAGGTGGAGACAAGACGTTGTCGCTTACTTGGAATAGCATCAGCCCCGGAAACGGTGACGGTGGTGTTATGTTACAGTGTGGCAATATTAAAGGCGTACTCAAAGTCAAGAAGGTTGAAGTCTATCAGGTCGATGGCGAACAGAAGACGCTTGTGAAATTGCATGACTACTCCGTCTCTGGCACCAATCATGGATGGATGGGCAGTCTGCCTCAAGCGCAAATTGAATATGAGTGGTATGATCGTATCAATGTTGGTGAATCATTCGCAAAGGTGTATCCTGCTTCCAATCCTTCTGAAATTACGGATGAAGAAATCGTTATTGTGAGTCCCGCGAAGGCCTCATTCGACTGGGACACTCAGTTCTGGGTGCGCTCAAAGCAGGCTCTTCCTGCAGGTGCCTCGATAAAGCTTACGTTCGACTACAAGGCAAGTTCTAATCAGTCGCTTGGTAATGGTTCAATACAGTACCATGAGGAACCCGGCAATTATCTTGGTGGTGTAAATGCTACTATTGATTTTACTACTGAGTGGAAACCGTATGTGCTGACAATTGATGTTCCAAGTGAATATAATGGCTCTGAAAGACAGGGCTCCAGCTATAAGAACGACTTCAAGTCTATCGCATTTAACCTGACGAAGAGTTCTGAAGTAACCTATTACTTCAAGAATATCAAGCTGGTCGTTGATAAGGACGACTTTGATTATTCGCTTGATCCCGACTACCGTCCTGAGACGGCTGTGGGTACTGGTGACATCGAGATCAACGATACCGATCCCGCTATCGTTGCTGCTAAGGTGGCTCTGCTGAGTGCCATCACGCGTGCTCAGTCAGACGAGGTTCGCGCCAACAAGACGAAGGCTTCGCTTGCTGCACTTGACGAGGTTATCAACGCCGCTTTGGCTCAGCTGACGGCTAAGCCTATCACCGTGACTGAGAAGGTGAAGAAAGAAGTGGAAACCAAGAAGGAACTGACATTCAAGACCGAAGATTACTGCGCTGCTAAGTGGACTGAGGCCGACAAGACCTTCCAGTGGGGTCAGGGCGGCTGGAACGCCGAATGGACATTCATGGCTGCCCAGGACATCAGTGGTGACGTCTCTGAGTGGACAAAGCTGCACTTGAAGGCTACAAACTTCGTTAACTCTAAGGAGAACAAGCTGAACATCGTGTTCAAGGAGAACGACGGTTCGAATCCTCCCTCGGGCCCGACGACTGAGTTTGCTGTTGCTGCCGACGAGAGTGGCAACATCGACATCGACCTCGCTGCTGCAGAGTGGAAGTGCGACCGCACGAAGCTGCAGGATCTGACCATCTATGGTCTGGAGCGTGAGAGCACCGAGACCTACGGACAGGTGACTGTGAGCGAGGCTTGGCTGTCAAAGACTGAAGAGAAGGAAGTGGAAGAGACCACGACCAAGATGCCGGACGTGACCGTTGCTAGCCTGAAGGCTGCCGCTACGGAGATCCGTATGGCTGTCAACGAGCTGGTTGACCGCGCTCCCGTTGCTGAACTCGAGGTTCCCGCCGGCTGGAGAAGCGTTATTAAGAATGGTACGCTCGAGGGCGACGACCTGAGCTGCTTCTTCTCGAAGGACAACAGCAGCGATCCTTACAAGTCTGTCACTGTTGACTACGAGGGCATTGACGAGCACAAGGCTATCGTGCTGCGGACTGGTGGTTCTAAGGCCGCTACCGACTGGGAAGACCAGTTCTTCATCCGCGCTACGGAGATTCTCCCCGCTGGTAAGAAGTTCCGCGTTGAGTTCGACTACCGTTCTGACATCAACGCATCGGGCGACAGCCAGTGCCACGAGCAGCCGGGTAACTACATCCACCATACTTGCATTGGCTCTCCGAGCTTCAAGAGCGATTGGCAGCACTACACCTTCGAGGGTACTGTTCCCAGCCAGTGTGATGGTAAGATGAACAACGAAAATACCTACCTGAAGAACTTCCAGACCATCGCCTTCAATCTCTCGAAGACTCGTCAGGACGTGAAGTTCGTATTCGACAACATCCAGTTCCTGGTGGAGGATCCTGTGACCGTCATCAAGGGTGTTGAGACCGTTGCCGGTAAGGACGAGTACTACGACCTCCAGGGCCGCCGCGTTGCACAGCCTGCTAAGGGCCTGTACATCAAGAACGGCAAAAAGGTTGCGATTAAGTAAGTGAAATGAGTATATGAAAGAAGGCGGAAGCGCATAGCGTTTCCGCCTTCTTTATATATAATAAGGTGGCGTCTATCGTTGGATAGACGCCACTTTTTTGCGTCAATTAAGTTGATTATGCGTTTAAGAGTGGTAGGCTGTGAGACATAAATGGTAAAACGAAACAGTTTGAGACAAATACGAAAGCCGTTCTCGCAGGACTGCCGTACCTTTGCGCCGCTAAATCACTCTATAAATAGTAATATAGGATTGACATCTTTATTTATTAACTTAAACACAACAACAAAAATGAGGAAATTTTTACTCCTTTGTTTGATGGCCATAGGTTACTGTGGCACATCAGTCGCCCAGGTTAACTATGTTCCAGAAGTGGAATATAGTGTGCTTACAGACGGCGACATCGTGGCTATCTATAACAAGGCCACTACAAAGCTCCTTTACGGATCTGGCGCCCAGAACCTGGGCTACGGTCTTGTCGAGGATGCTTGCGGTGAAAATAGCCAGGGTTGGCTCTGGAAGGTCGAAGAGGCCGAAGGCCATCTGCTGTTCCACCTTCAGAGCAAGAACGGTGGCGATTATGTACCCTGGGGTGGTGCTCAGGGCTACCTGAACGCTCAGCCCGGAGGTGGTTGGTGTTGTTTCATCCTGGGTCTCAATGGTTCGAACAGCGAAACCGGTGAACAGTACGAGTACGGTCAGGACGGTAGCTATTGCGCTCTCTGGGACATCGAAGAGGTCGAGGGCGGCTTCAAAATTAAGAATGTCAGCACAGAACTCTACTTGAATGATGCCGGCGCTGCCAACCATTCTGAGGAGGATGCTGCTGTCTGGACGTTCTGCACACTGGCCGACAACTCTCCCCTGAAGTCGGACAATATCAAGCTCCTTGAGTCGTGGATTGTCAACGGCGACCTGGAGGGCGACGACTACTCCAGCTTCCCCCTCTCTTACGACGGTCCTAACAACAACGAATCTGCCGAAGACCCGCTCACGGTTGTTGCTGAGGGCAAGGATGGTAGCAAGTGTATTAAGATTACCTCGTTCCCCGAGCCTACGGAGTCGTGGCACACACAGCTCTACTTGAAGGCTAACGAGACTATTCCTACCGGCACGAAGTGGATGGTGAAGCTGTCGGCAAAGGCCGACCAGGATGATATTAAGATTACGTCTTCCGCACAGGCAGCACCCCGTCAGTGGAAGCCCGGTTCTGGTATTCCCGAGTTCTATGTTGGCACAGAGTGGAAGGACTACACCTTCACCGGTACGATCGATGTCGCTGATGACGCCTTCCAGAGCTTTGCACTGGACCTGAACAACGGTGACGAGGAGGTGACGAACACCGCTGGTAACGGAACGGCAAAGGTTAACCGTGAGGTGACCTTCTGGTTCGACAACTTCGAGTTCGGACTGTATACGAAAGCCTGCGACCTCCAGTACAACAGCGAGGCCATCCGCGTGCTCTTCCCCGAGTACACGAACCTCCCCGACCTGATTGCTGCTGCCGGCAAGTCGCGCTTGATGTTTGCTACCGACTGTGTGACGGTGACCGTCGACGGTCAGGCTGCTCCTGTTCAGTCTGTCGAGGCCGACAAGAAGGGTAACTTCATGATCTTCCTTGACGAGGACTGGGTGCTCGAAAACGAGCTGACTGAGAAGAACAAGGTGGTGGTGAAGTTCACCAACCCCACGGACGAGAAGTTCCAGGTGAAGTACCTCGACGACGACAACACCGTTGCTCCTGACTTCGAGGAAGAGGCTACATTCAACGAGGACCTCGACATCGAGTCTAACGCATGGGCTGCTCCTGAGCTGCTGACCAGCGATCCTGAGACAGGTTCGTTCAACCTTCCCGCTAATACCAGCACCATCAAGGTGACCTTCGACAAGAAGGTGAGAAGCAAGATGCTCGAGGCCAAGCTCGACGGCAAGGAGAAGCTGACGGTGTCGCCTCAGGATGAAGAGGGTAACGCCGAGGTGACGCTGACACGTACCGGCACCGATCCCCTGGCCGCCGGTGACCACGTTATCACCATCACCAGTGTCTACACCTGGACACAGTATGCTGTTCCCGTAGGAACGGAGGATGCACCTGTCACGCTGACCTTCAGCGTCGGCGAGCCCGCCATGAGCAGTGAGCTGTCGGCTGCCATCGCTGCCGGTCAGGCTATGATTGAGAACTGCGAGAGCGAGACTGGCCGCTACCTCGGTGCTGCCTATACCGCCCTTCAGGAAGCCATCGCCAAGTACGAGGCCGAGGGCGCTACCTATACTGCTCCCAGCCAGCTGCGCGCTGCCCTTAAGGACCTGCAGGCTAAGACCAAGGCCCTGGAGAACCATAAGTCGAATTGCGACACGTACGACACTGACCTGCAGAACGCAGAGCAGATTGTTGCCGAGAAGGCTGAAACGAAGTTTGCTGCCCACGAGATCTACACCACGCTGGCTGCTGCCGTTGCCCAGTATTCGGGTAAGGAGCTGACCGACGACGCTGAGCTCGAGACCGCCGTTAAGGTGCTGACCGAGAACGTGACGGCTGCTAACAATATGTTCACTGAGGGTGCGTCGAAGCTGGGCGACTGCGGTATCATGGTGCTCGTCGAGCGTCTCCGCTTGGGTGCCGAGGCTCTGCTGGCCCTGGGTGTCGATGAGGAAAACGAGGCTGTTGTTCTTGCCAACAATGCCTTGAGCGACGATGACAACCTGGCTGAGGTCGTGAAGAACAATGTGAAGATGAAGGTCTACGAGGCCTTGAAGGACGAGGCTACCGCTGCCGCTATGTTCGAGTCTACTGAGGAGACTGACGATGATGGCCAAGTCATTGTGACGACTCCGGAGTATGATATGTCTGTGTTCATCAAGAACCCGAACATCTACCGCCTGGAGTGCACGAAGGAGTCGGCAGATGGTAACGTTCCTGGCTGGACGACGGACCCCACCGTCGGACTGTACTGCCGTGCATGGAATCCGAATGGTGGCGACCGTGGCATCTCGAACCTGCCTGAGGACTGTGCTTTCTCGAACTGGAATGGTAATGTCTATTTCGAGCAGGTGATTAACGACCTGCCCGCAGGTACTTATACCGTGGTGCTGTATTGTGAGAACTGGGCAAACTCTGCCGACAGCTACGCATTCTGCAAGACCTCTGACGCACTTGAGGTCGGTGAGGATGAGGAGTTCGACAAGGAGATCCACACAACGGCTTATGTGCCCTTCGAGAGTACAACGAGCCGCGTTGAGGGTGTGCCCTTGAAGATGGAAGGCATTGAGGTGAAGGACGGCAAGCTCACTATCGGCGTGCAGTTCGAGAAATTCAATGCTGCTAACGACAACCCCGAGGGTGTTACGGTTTCCCAGCATATGTTCGACCAGGCTAAGCTCTATCTGACTGGTCCTGCTTCTGGCTTCAACTACGTGGCTGCCTACGAGTCCATCGCCCAGGGTATTGAGACTGCAAGCAACGCTAAGGTACGCTCGCAGCAGTTCTTCGACCTGAACGGCCGTCAGATCAAGAAGGCCAACAAGGGTATCGTCATCGTGAGAAAGGTGATGGGCGACGGTACTGTCAAGACCAGCAAGGTCGTGAAATAGTGAGCGAAAAGCCGAGCTCGCTCGTGCTTTTCCGAGCGTGAACGAGCTCGAGCTGAAAGCTCAAGGTCGTGAAATAACCCTCCCTCTCAGTCCCCCCGAGGGGGGGATGAAAGAGGACACGGATAACGCATCCCCCGAAAGTTTTGGGCTTTCGGGGGATGTTCTTGTCTCTCCGTTTCCGTTACGCGAAGCATAGCGGAATGACGGGCGAAAAGAGGCGAACACTTACGCTGACGTATCTATTAACAGCAGGAAAGACAAAAAGAAAAAACTGTGAAACAAATAATAAAGTCCGTTTCAAGAAAGGGCCTTACCTTTGCCAACGATATTTTTTTACGACGACCGACGACAAGGCCAATAAACCAACAATAAACTATATATTCATACTTTATATATTAGTCAGTATTAACTTAAAACATTAAAAACATGAAGATTTTTACTAAATCTTTGCTTACGCTGATGCTGCTATGTGTAGCGGGCGTAGTGAACGCGCAAGAACGCGTATGGCACCGCATAGCCATCCAAGGCTGGTGCCATGAGTATCGCGACGTAGCTGTTAACACTCAGACTAACGGTCCTGCCCGTCAGGACGAGGATGGTGTGTATTACGTCTTTGTGCGTAGTGCTCAACAGGCAACTGATGCTGGTGCAACCGGTGACTTCGTTGCTTGGGACAGCCAATTCTTCATCGATCTGGGTGAGGAAAACTACCTGAAGGAAGGTGATAAGATTAAAGTCACGCTGAAGGCTAAGTCCGATGCTGCAGAAGAGGTAACCTGTGGTACCCAGTCTCATGGTAATCCAGGTAACTTCTCTGATGGTAATTGCGTGGGTACTGTGCATTTCGGTGCAGGCGAGTGGATTGACTTCGAGTCAGGTGAGGTAACGATTACCGCTAACATGGCTAAGAATGATGACGGTTTCCGTTCTATCGCATTCAACCTCGCATCCATTGTTCCTGATGAGAACACATATTACTTTAAGGACATTGTTGTCGAGGTTTACACCGACAAGAAGACCACGAAGACCGCTGTGTCTACGAAGTATGCTTGGACGAAGAACCTGGTGAATAACAGCGACTGTGAGTCTGACGATGTCAGCAGCTACCGCATCCGCCAGTATCCTTATGAGGAAGGCGAGGTGGCTCACGATGCAGAACTTGCTGCCGGCGAGGGTGTTGACGGTTCCCAGTGTGTCAAGATTACAACCAACGACATGGTTAACCACGAGTGGGACACTCAGTTCTGGGTTAAGTTGAACGAAGAAATTCCTGCCGGTACCAAGCTGGCTGTAGAGTTTGATTACAGAGCTGAGAACGAGCTTGTGGCTGTGGCTGATGATGGATCAACTTCAACTAAGACTATCTCTACACAGACCCACTCCAAGTTGCCTGGTGGTATCGGACCTGACGGCTCGGATTCTTATATCTACTATTCTGCATTTGGTAGTGTTGGCTTCACAACGGAGTGGCAGCACTTCAAGAACTACAACTTCAATGTGACTTCAGACATGTCTAAGGATGATAAGTTGATGGGTTCTCTCGCTTTCAACTTTAACGATTTTAACCCCGCTAACGTCTACTTCCTTGACAATGTCCAGGTTGGTTTCTGTGAGCTGATTAACGATGTCCGTCACAATCCCGAGTGCGTACAGGTACTCTTCACGGACTATACGAATATGCCTGACCTGCTGATTGCTGCTGTTGGCAACAAGAGCCGTGCTGAGCTTCCCGAGGCCCTGATCGCCGGTATCAAGGTGAAGGCTAACGGTGAGGAACTGCCCATCGGTAGCGTTGAGTACGACAAGGCTGGTCAGCTCTATATTTTCATTGACGACGAGATTCCCGAGGAGGGTGTTGAGGTGACCTTCACCAACCCCGCTGATGCTAACTACCGTCTGGTCTACACCAATGGTGACAAGAAGGATCAGGACGTGGAGGACTTCGTTCTTGTCTCTACTTACGACGAGGATATCGACGCTGTGCCGTTCAAGTATGGCATTCCCGATATCGAGGCTGCTGATCCTGAGAATGGCTCATTCAGCATCGACGCTGATCTTGCTCAGTTCAACGTGACCTTCGACAAGGGCGTGCAGGGTGATAGGATCGAGGCTAAGCTCGACGGTAAGGAGAAGCTGAACATTGAGAAAGTAGGTGAAGATGGCATCATCCTGAAGCGTACAGGTACTGGTAACCTGGAGCAGGGTGACCACACCATCACCATCTCTACTGTCTATGCTGCTACCGACGTACAGCTGACGCAGGCCGCTAGCTTCACCATCAAGTTCAGCGTTGGTCCTAAGGCTATGCCTGAGGAGCTGCAGAACGCTATCGATAACGCCCAGAAGGAGATCGACGCCAGTGCCGACGAGGAGAACCGCTATGCTGGCGATGCTCTGACCGCTGCTGAGGAGGCTGTGGCTAAGTACACTGCCGAGGGTCCCACCTATACTGCTCCGAGCAAGCTGAAGGCTGCTGTTAATGATCTGAACCTCAAGGCTGGTGCTCTGGCTGCTCACCGTCAGTACTGCACTGACTATGACGAGAACCTGATGTCTGCTGAGCAGATCGTTGCTGAGAATGCTGCATACTCTGCTACTGAGCTCTATCAGACGCTGGCAGCTGCTGTTGGCCAGTACTCTGGTAAGGTGCTGACTAACGACGACGAGCTGAAGGCTGCTGTTGCCGTGCTGAAGGACAATGTCGCTGCTGGTAAGCTGATGTTCACCAACGACTGGACGGAGTCTAAGTCTGCTGATACTGGTATCAAGGTGCTCGTTGAGCGCATCCGTACTGGTGTGGAGGCTCTGCTCGTACTCGGTTATGACGAGAACGACGAAGCTATTGTCGCTGGTAAGTCTGCTCTGGACGACAACGACGACATCGCTCAGATGCTGAAGAACCACGTGACCAAGGCTGTCTATGACCAGCTGAAGGACGAGGCTACCGCTGCTGAGATGTTCAAGAGCTCTGAGGTCGACGAGATGACTGGTGAGGAGATTCCTCAGAAGTACGATATGACCGTGTTCATCAAGAACCCGAACATCTATAAGAATGGTAACAGCATCGCTGATATTCCTGGTTGGACTGTTCCTACTGAGTCTAAGCCTGGTATCTATGGACAGGGTGGCGCAAACTGGGGTAACCCCCGCAATGTTCCTGGCCTGCCTGAGGACGTTGCCTTCACCACATGGCATCCCGGTGCAAATATGCGCATGGAGCAGACCATCACTGACCTGCCCGCAGGTGTGTACGTTGTTGAGGTGCTGGCTACCGACTGGGCTAACGCTAACGAGGGTAACAGCTTCGCTTATGCAAAGGCTTCTGACGCTGTTGTTCCCGAGGAAGGTGCAGAGCCTGAGATGGACGTGAACTACACCGAGACCATGCTCTTCGAGGAGGCTGGTAACTATCAGGTGAACAAGGCTCATGATCTGGCTCCTATCGAGGTTAAGGATGGTACGCTGACTATCGGTGCACAGTTCGGTGCTGGTGAGTCGCAGTATATGTTCGAGGGTGTTAAGCTGTACCTCGTCGGCGCTGCTGAGGGCTTCAACTATGTTGCCGCTGCTGAGTCTATCGCTCAGGGTATCAAGAACGCTAATACCTCTAAGGTTCGTTCTATCTCGATGTTCGACCTCAACGGCCGCAGCGTGAAGAAGGCCAGCAAGGGTATCGTCATCGTGAAGAAGGTGATGGGCGACGGCACTGTCCAGACCCAGAAGGTCGTGAAATAGTGAGCGAAAAGCCGAGCTCGCTCGTGCTTTTCCGAGCGTGAACGAGCTCGAGCTGAAAGCTCAAGGTCGTGAAGTAATTAGTAATTACTGCTGCGCCGTCAAAGGCTGCAGATCACAAACAATAACGCATCCCCCGTAAGCTTCGCGCTTTCGGGGGATGTTCTTGTCTGATTGAGACAAATAGAAAAGTATCAGATACCTTCGGGGGCGGCGGTGTGGCGGTTTTTTGTTATTTTTGCACCGTGAAACTGTAGTAGCACAAGAATAACTCAAAACCATAACCCAATGAAGAAACTGTTACTGACCTTAGCAGCCGCCCTCCTCGTAGGAGCAGGCACTCAAGCCACCATCAAGAACCCGATGCTGTGGGCCGACGTGCCCGACCCCGATGTCATCCGCGTCGGCGACACCTTTTACCTCGTCTCCACGACCATGCACCTCATGCCTGGCGGCCCCGTCATGGCATCGAAGGACCTGGAGCACTGGGAGACCGTCGGCTATATCTTCGACAAACTGACCGACTCGCCGAAATACGACCTGCAGGAGGGAACGGTCTACGGACGCGGACAGTGGGCCACGTCGCTGAAGTACCACGACGGCAAGTTCTGGGCGCTGCTGGCACCCAACGAGGCCGGCGCCATGGGCGACACGTATATATTCACCGCCCCGAAGGCGGAGGGCCCGTGGACCATCCACGCACGTCTGCGCCATTTCCATGACGCCACGCTGTTCTTCGACGACGACGGCACGCCGTATGTCTTCTTCGGCACCGGCGAGATGTGTCAGCTGACACGCGACCTGAAGGGCGTCGTCGAGGGCTCGCTGCGCCACTACTTCCAGCGTGAGGAAGACGAGCGCGGACTGCTGGAGGGTACTCGTGTCATCAAGCACAACGGCACGTACTATGCACAGCTCATCTCACATGTCTACGCACCCGGCCGTCACCGCCGTGAGGTGTGCTACCGCACGAAAGACCTGAACGGCAAGTGGGAGAAGAACACCATACTGGAGTCGGACTTCGGCGGCTTCGGCTATCTGGCACAGGGTACCATCGTCGACACCGAGGAGGGCGACTGGTACGGCGTCATGTTCCAGGACCGTGGCGGCGTGGGCCGTGTGCTCACCATCTCGCCCGTCCGCTGGATCGACGGCTGGCCCCAGCTCGGCGATGAGAACGGCAAGGTGCCGACAACGATGAGGACGTATAGAAGCCTCACAAGCCTCACCCCCGACCCCTCTCGCGGGGGAGAGGGGAGTGATTACACTGCCGGCATCGTGCAGAGCGACGACTTCTCTAATCATACCTCTCAACTCTCAACTCTCAGTTCTCAGCTTAAAAAGTGCTGGCAGTGGAACCACAACCCCGTGGACAAGGCATGGAGCCTGACGGAGCGGCCGGGCTGGCTGCGCCTGAAGACCAGCCGGGTGGTGCCTAACCTCTATCTGGCGCCGAACACGCTGACGCAGCGTATGGAAGGCCCGACGTGCAGCGGCTATATCAAGATGGACGTCTCGAAGATGAAGGACGGCGACTGTGCCGGACTGGCCGCCTTCAACGGCGACAGCGGCGTGCTGACCATCATGAAGGTGGGCAAGAAGCTCGTCCTCGAGATGAGCGAGCAGAAGGTGAGCCTCACCGACCGTGAGAAGGCCGTGACGAAAGTCGAGGTGAAGACCGTGGAGACGGTCACTCTCCCCTCTAAACTATCAACGATCAACTTGAAGGTTACCGGCGACTTCCAGCCCGGTCATAATGATGCCGCGAACTTCTACTACAGCCTCGACGGCCAGCAGTGGACGCAGATAGGCACGAAGAACTACCGCTGCGTGTTCGACTACCGCCGTTTCTTCATGGGCTCGAAGTTCGGTATCTTCAACTACGCCACGAAGAAGGTCGGCGGGTATGTCGATGTCGATGAGTTCTGCTATGAGGTAGCTGAGAAGTAGTTCCTCTTATTGTGCTCTCCGTAAAAAAAGCGCGAGAGGACAAATATCAATCCGAGTAAGAGTAAATGCAAATCTGTGTAAAAACAAATAAAGAGAGATTTTTTAGAGAGATGAAGAAGCGTGCAATAATTATTTGTCTGATGGCTGTTGCGCTGGGCGCGACGGCACAGACAAGGTTCGGAAAAGGATGGGTGACGGTGAAGAAGGTCGCCCGCAATGCCGTGCGCATACAGTACAGCGCGACACGCGAGGTGACGGACACCCTGCCCGACTGGGTGTACGTGAAGCACGACGAGGTGAAGGACTGCGGCGTCAGCGTCGACACCAAGGGCGGCACGCTGCGTGTGCGCGACGCCAAGGGTAGGGTGGTGCTCACCGCCCTGCGCCATGAGCTGGCTGATGGCAGCGCCACACTGGCCGTCGCCTCGCCGCAGGACGAATGCCTCTACGGCCTGGGACAGTTCCAGGACGGCTTTTTGAATGTCCGCGGACTGTCGCGGCGACTGACACAGGTGAACACCCAGATCAGTATCCCGATGTTCCTGTCGAGCAAAGGCTACGGCATCCTGTGGAACAACTACGGACTGGTGGAGTTCAACCCCGCCAGCCAGCAGGTGGCACTGGCACGCCGCCAGGAGACCGGTGCTGCCGAGGAGGTGAACGTCACCACCACCGAGGGCGGACGCCGCGAGGTGCGCCGGCGTAACCTCTTCGAGGCTGCCATCGACGTGGCGGAGACGGGCGACTACGCCCTGTTGCTCGATGTCGGCCAGACGATGGCCCGCCGTCACAACCTCGTCATCGACGGCCAGCCCGTCATCGAGATGCAGAATATGTGGCTGCCGCCTACGGCGTCGACCATCGTCCGTCTGACGAAGGGCCACCATCAGGTGAGCGCCGAGCTGTCGCAGGGTGACAAGCCCGTGCTCTATTATGATAAGGTACGCGAGGAGACGGTGCTGCGCTCGCCGCTGAGCAGCAAGGTCGATTATACCGTGTTCGTCGGAAGCCCCGACGAGATCATCGCTACGTACCGTGAGCTGACGGGCGAGGCACCGCTGATGCCCGACTGGGCGCTGGGCTATATCCACTGCCGTGAGCGTTTCCACTCGCAGCAGGAGATTCTCGAGACCGCCAACCGCTTCCGTCAGGAGCTGCTGCCCGTGGATATGCTCGTACAGGACTGGCAGTACTGGGGCAAGTACGGCTGGAACTCCATGCGCTTCGACGAGGAGCACTACCCCGACCCGAAGGCGATGACCGACAGTCTGCACCGCATGGGCATACGCCTGATGGTCAGCGTGTGGTCGAAGATCGACAAGAACTCCGAGGTGGGCCGTCAGATGGTGGCCGACAACTACTATATCCCCGGCACTGACTGGATAGACTTCTTCAACCCCGCGGCTGCCGCCGCCTACTGGAAGAATTTCTCCGAGCGGCTGGTGCCCTTAGGCATTGACGGCTGGTGGCAGGACGCCACGGAACCGGAGAACGACGACCTTGTCGGCCGCCGCGTAAACAACGGCCGCTGGGCCGGCGAGTTGGTGCGTAACGTCTACCCCCTGCTGGTGAACAAAACGGTGTATGAGGGACTGATGACTGCTGAGAACGGAGAACTGAGAACTGAGAGGTATGATCAGTCTCAAGGCGGAAAGTTCAACGGCAAATCTAATCATACCTCTCAGTTCTCACCTCTCAGTTCTCAGTTGACTCCCGGTCATATGATCCTCACCCGTTGCGGCTTCGCTGGTATCCAGCGCTATGGCTCGGCGCTGTGGAGCGGCGACGTGGGTAACGACTGGGAGACGTTCCGCCGCCAGATTACTGCCGGACTGGGCATACAGGCGGCAGGCATCCCCTGGTGGACCTACGATGCCGGCGGCTTCTTCCGTCCCGGCAACCAGTATAGCGATGCCGCCTACCAGGAGCGTATGCTCCGCTGGATAGCCACCAGCGTCTTCCTGCCGCTGATGCGTGTCCATGGTTACATGAGCAATACCGAGCCGTGGAACTACGGCCCGGAGACGATGGCTGCCATCGCCGAGTGCCTGCGTGAGCGTTACAAGCTGAAACCCTATATCATCGCCTGCGCCCGTCGCGTCAGCGAGGAGGGCTACACGCTGATGCGTCCGCTGGTGTTCGACTTCGCCGACGACCCCGTGGCACTGCAGCAGAAGTACGAGTATATGTTCGGGCCGTCGCTGCTCGTCAGTCCCGTCACCGAGCCGGGCGTCACGGAGTGGCGCACGTACCTGCCCGTGAGCGAGGGTGGCTGGCGTGACTACCGCACGGGCCGCCACTACGACGGCGGCCAGACGGTGACGACAGCCGTCGACAAGGCCCATATCCCCGTCTTCGTCCGCGAGAAGACCGCAGGAGAATTAAAATGAAAGAGGTCGTTATAACGAAATAACGTTATAACGTGATAACGAAACAGAACAACAAAACAACGATAAATGAAGAAAAGAATGAAGACATGTAGGGGTCTGGCGATGCTGGGAGCATCGCTGATGCTGACAGCAGCACAGGCCCAGAACCCGTTTGTGCAGACATGGTTCACCAGCGACCCCGCACCGATGGTGGCGGGCGACCGTATGTACGTCTATACCGGCCATGACGAGGACAACGCCGACTTCTTCTGGATGCAGGAGTGGCGCGTCTATTCCACCGACGACATGGTGAACTGGCAGGATCACGGCAGTCCGCTGGCCCTGGAGAGCTTCTCGTGGGCCGACGACCGTGCGTGGGCTTCGCAGACCATCGAGCGTAACGGCAAGTACTACTGGTACATCTGTGCCCACTCGCGCCTGTCGCGTGGCATGGCCATCGGCGTCGCCGTCAGCGACACGCCGACGGGCCCGTTCCGTGATGCCATCGGCAAACCGCTGTTCGAGAACGGCTCGTGGGACCATATCGACCCGACGGTGATGATCGACGACGACGGACAGGCATGGCTGATGTGGGGTAACCCCCAGTGCTACTACCTGAAGCTGAACGAGGACATGATCTCGTACAGCGGCGAGCTGGGCAAGCTCGACATGACCGAGGAGGCCTTCGGCGGTCCGATGATGAAGGAGCGTCAGCAGGGCAAGCAGTACAAGGACTCGTACGTCGAGGGACCGTGGCTGATGAAAATGAGGAATGAGAAAGGAGAAGTGAAAAATAAGAAAGGCGCCGTGAGCAACAGCAAGCGCTATGCACTGTTGTATGCTGCCGGCGGTGTGCCCGAGCATATCTCGTACAGCACGGCACCACACCCCACAGGCCCGTGGACCTATGCCGGCGAGATCATGCCGTTGAGCAACACGGGGTCGTTCACGAACCACTGTGGCGTGGCCGACTACAAGGGCCATAGCTACTTCTTCTACCACACCGGCAAGCTGCCCGGTGGCGGTGGCTTCGGCCGCAGCGTCGCCGTCGAGGAGTTCAAGTACAATGCCGACGGCACGTTCCCGACCATCCTGCCTACCGATGAGGGTGTGAAGCCCGTGGGTGTGTTCAACCCCTTCCGTAAGGTGGAGGCCGAGACGATGGCGTTCTCGAAGGGTGTCAAGACCGAGCAGAACGTCGAAGTGGGCGTCTACGTCACCGACATCCATAACGGTGACTGGATCAAACTGCAGAACGTCGCCCTCGGCAACAAGATTCCCCGTACCTTCAAGGCTCGTGTTGCCAGTGGTCTGCGCGGCGGACAGATAGAGATACGCCTCGACAGCATCCGCGGAAGGCTCCTCGGCACCGTGAATGTACCGGGTACCGGCGGCTGGGAGAAGTGGCAGACGATTAATCTCGATCTGGACTACTCGACCCTCACTGATATCAACGCGCCTACACGCACCATCGCAGGCGTCACCCTGCCGGAGACGGCCGACCTCTACTTCGTGTTCACCGGACGCAAGGGTCCGAAGTTGTTTAACTTCGACTGGTGGGAGATGCAGGGACTGGAGCAGGTGAATATGCCGCTGTTCCAGACGAAGTACACCGCCGACCCCTCGCCGATGGTCGTTGGCGACACCATTTTCCTTTATACGTCGCACGACGCCTCGCCCGAGGATATCCCCGATGAGAATGAGAAGAACTCCGCAGGCTTCTTTATGTACGACTGGCTGCTCTGGTCGACCACCGACATGGTGAACTGGACGGAGCACGGGGCCGTCGCCTCGCTGAAGGAGTTTGAGTGGCGCAGCCGTGAGAACGGCGCCTGGGCTATCCAGACCGTCGAGCGCAACGGTAAGTACTACCTCTACGCCCCGCTGCACGGCCATGGCATCGGCGTGCTCGTGGCCGACTCGCCCTACGGTCCGTTCAAAGACCCCCTCGGCGAGCCACTGGTATGGCAGAAGGAGCACTGGGACGACATCGACCCATCAGTGTTCATCGATGATGACGGTCAGGCCTATATGTACTGGGGTAACCCCCAAATCTATTACGTCAAGCTCAACGAGGATATGATCTCGACTAGTGGCGACATATATGTTGTCAGTCCTGCTGACGGCGTCGCACGTCCTGTCAAGGAAGAAGGTGCAAAGATAAACCTCCGTGTACCCTGGAGTCAGAAAGCTAACTGGGCCATACAGCACTATCAGGAGGGACCGTGGATCTACAAGCGCAACGGTCACTACTACCTTGGTTTTGCCAGTACCTGCTGTCCCGAAGCGCTGGGCTATGCCATGAGCGACTCGCCGACAGGACCGTGGACGGAGAAAGGCTACATCATGCGCCCCACCGAGCGCGACCGCGGTAACCACCCGGGCATCTGCGACTTCAAGGGCCACTCGTACGTCTTCGGACAGAACTACGACCTGATGCACCTGGAGACCTTCGTGCACCATGAGCGCCGCTCTGTTTCGGCACAGGAGATCACCTACAATGCCGACGGTACTATCCAGGAGATTCCCTACTGGCTCGACCAGCAGCCCATGAAGCAGCTGCAGTGGCTGAACCCCTACCGTCGCGTAGAGGCAGAGACCATGAACTGGGGCTTCGGTCTGAAGTCGGCGAAGATGGGTATCGAGAACACCGGTGTGGTGAAGGATATGCCTGCGTCGACGGGTAAGAAGAATATGTACATCTTCGACATCAACGACGGCGAGTACATCCGTCTGCGTGGCGTGGACTTCGGCAAAGGTGCCAAGTCGTTCAGCATCGTCGCTGCCGCCGCCGTCCAGGCAGGCTGCAAAGTCACCCTGCGTCTCGACAGCCCCGACGGTCAGGCTATCGGCACCACCGTCATCAAGAGCACGGGCTCTGCCGACACGTACAAGACGTTCACGGCTAAGGTGAAGGGTACCAGTCAGGTCCACGACCTGTACATCTGCTTCTCGGAGGCCAGCGGCGACGTCCGTCTGGACTGGTGGCAGTTCAAGTAATCCATCTATCATGAGCACAATCCCAAAACCAAAAACAATATGAAAAAAATCTTTTTGTCAATGGCTGTGGCTGCTTGTACAATGGTCGTCACAGCACAGCCGCAGGGCGGTTTCGGAGGCTTTGGCGGCTTCCAGCAACAGGCTAAGCTTGAGACGTCGCAGGAGTGGAAAGACGTGAACTACGCCGGCGACGACAAGGCGTTCCACACGTGTGACATCTACCTGCCGAAGAAAGAGGCAGCCAGCTATCCCGTGGTTATCCACATCTATGGCAGTGCGTGGTTCAGCAATAGCAGCAAGGGTGCTGCTGACCTCGGCACCATCGTCAAGGCGCTGTTGGATGCCGGCTATGCCGTCGTCTGCCCGAACCACCGTTCGAGCATGGACGCGAAGTGGCCTGCACAGATCCATGACATCCGTGCCGTCATCCGCTTCGTGCGTGGTGAGGCTGCGAAGTATAAGTTCGACACCTCGTTCATCGCCACCAGCGGCTTCTCGTCCGGCGGTCATCTCGCCTCGACGGCTGCCACCACCAGTGGTTTGAAGCAGACGAAGGTGGGTACCGTCGACATCGACCTCGAGGGTAACGTCGGCAACTACCTCAACCAGCCGTCGACCGTCAATGCCGCCTGCGACTGGTCTGGTCCCGTCGACCTGACGGCCATGGACTGCGGCGAGGGCATGAAGATGGGTGAGAACAGCCCCGAGGACGTGCTCCTGGACTCGAAGCTCTCGAAGGAGCCCGACAAGTACAAGAGCCTGAGTGCCACCTACTATGTCAACAAGAACAATCCCCCGATCATCATCTTCCATGGCGAGAAGGACAACGTCGTGCCTGTCTGTCAGGGAAAGATGTTCTTCGAGAAACTGCAGGAGGCCGGCGTGAAGAGCGAGGCAACGTTTGTGCCTGAGGGCGGTCACGGCATGGGTATGTATAGCGAGGAGAACCTGAAGAAGATGGTGAACTTCCTGAACAGCGTCCGTGGCGGTGCGGCCGCCGGCGCACCGAAGAGTCGTATCATTGAGGACGGTGGTACCGGACAGTACAAGGCTATCCTGAAGGAGGAGCCGACGCTGCCCGAGCACACCGTCATCGTGCCGCAGGACCTGAAGCCCTTCGGTCCGCAGAAGAAGCTGCCCGTGCTCGTCTGGGGTAACGGCGCTTGCACCAACTCGCCCTGGGAGCACATCAACTTCCTGAATGAGATTGCCTCTAACGGCTACATCGTCCTGGCAACGGGCTTCATCCCCATGGACGACCAGCCCTACCGTGGCCCGATGTCGCGCACCGAGCAGCAGATAGAGAGCATCGATTGGATCATTGCCCAGAACGCTGACCCGAAGTCCCCCTATTATAATAAGGTGGACGTTAATGCCATCTGCGTGGCTGGTATGTCGTGCGGTGGTCTGCAGACACTCTTCAACTGTGCCGACCCCCGTATCAAGACCCTGATGATCTGCAACAGCGGACTCTTCAACCGGCAGAATGCCAACCAGGCCGTGGGTGGTATGCCCATGCCTCCGAAGGAGAAGCTGAACGAGATCCACACGTCGATCATCTACATCCTCGGTGGAGAGAGCGACATCGCCTATGGTAACGGTATGGACGACTTCAGTCGTATCAGCCACGTGCCCGCCGCTGCCGCGAACTTCCCCGTCGGTCATGGCGGCACCTACCGCCAGCCTCATGGTGGCGAGTTCACCGTGGTGGCCCTGAACTGGCTGAACTGGCAGCTGAAGGGCGACAAGGTGGCCGCCAAGCTGTTTACGGGTAAGACCCCCGGACTGGCACAGCGTAAGGACTGGACAATCCAGACGAACGCGAAACTTGCTGCGATGAAGTGATTTTGACCACGAATTGTTTTTGAACAACGAATTACACGAATTAAACGATGAAATACTTTAGACTTAGAACTGTGCTGATGGCCATGCTGATAGCATGTCCGGCACTCATGGCTACTGCCCAAAAGAAGGCAGCGCCTAAAAAGAAGGCTGCCAAAGAACAGGTGGCCGCCCCCGATCCTAATTTCTACATTTTCCTCTGTTTCGGACAGTCGAACATGGAGGGTAACGCCCGTCCTGAGGCGGCTGACCTGGCTAGCCCCGGACCGCGCTTCCTGCTGATGCCGGCTGTGGACTTCCCCGAAGTCGGCGAACGCCCTGCCCGTAAGATGGGCGAGTGGTGCGAGGCATCGGCTCCGCTGTGCCGTGCTAACACGGGTCTGACCCCTGCCGACTGGTTTGGCCGCACGATGGTGGCCTCCACGCCTGACCACATCCGCATCGGCGTCATCCACGTCGCCATCGGTGGCATCGACATCAAGGGATTCCTGCCAGACAGCATCCCCAGCTATGTCGAGAAGAAGGCACCGGGCTGGATGAAGGGTATGCTCGCCGCCTACGACAACAACCCCTACGAGCGTCTGGTCACACTGGCCAAAAAGGCCCAGAAGGACGGTGTCATTAAAGGCATCCTGATGCACCAGGGCGAGACGAATACCGGCGACCCGAAGTGGGCCGGCATGGTGAAGGAGGTGTATGAGAACCTTTGCGGCGACCTGCAGCTGAAACCCGAGGAGGTGAACCTCTACGTAGGAAATATCGTTCAGGCTGGTGGCCGTGGCGTTTGTATCGGCTGTAAGAAGCAGATCGATGAGCTGCCCCAGACCATCCACACCTGTCAGGTCATCTCCAGCGACAACTGCTCGAACGGTCCCGACCGTCTGCATTTCGATGCAGCAGGCTACCGCGAGTTGGGTTGCCGCTACGGCGAGGCTGTTGCCCGTCATCTTGGTTTCACACCCAAGCGTCCGGCCAATATGCCTGTCGCCATTAAGAAGATCAACGTCCCTGCCGACGCTGTCACGGGCGAGTGGAACGTGCCCGGCAACGAGTTCCCGAAGGTGGACAGCCAGCGCCGCGCCTACTTCCGCATTCAGGCTCCGCAGGCTAAGAAGATTATTGTCGACATCTGCAGCAAGCAGTACGAGATGCAGCCTCAGGGCGATGGCGTCTTCATGGCCGTCACCGACCCGCTCCCCGTGGGCTTCCACTACTATTTCATGAACATCGACGGCGTGAACTTCATCGACCCCGCCAGCGAGACCTTCTTCGGCTGTAACCGCGAGTCGGGCGGCCTCGAGGTACCCGAGGGTCCCGAGGGCGATTACTATCGTCCGCAGCAGGGCATCGCCCACGGTCAGGTGCGCAGCATCTACTATCACAGCCCCAACTCGAAGTTCGGCGAATGGCGCCACGCCCTGGTCTATACGCCTGCTGAATACGAGAACGTGAAGAACGCCAAGAAACGCTATCCCGTGCTTTACCTGCAGCACGGCATGGGCGAGGGTGAGACCAGCTGGGCCCTGCAGGGCAAGATGCAGCACATCATGGACAACGCCATCGCCAAGGGCGAGGCCGTGCCGATGATTGTGGTGATGGAGAGCGGCGACATCAAGCAGCCCTTCGGCGGCGGCAACAACAGTGCTGGACGCTCGGAGTACGGTGCATCGTTCTACCCCGTGCTGCTCAACGACCTCATCCCCTACATCGACGCTAACTTCCGCACGAAGAGCGACCGCGAGAACCGTGCCATGGCCGGCCTCTCGTGGGGCGGTCACCAGACCTTCGACGTGGTGCTCCAGAACCTTGACAAGTTCGCTTGGCTCGGCACGTTCAGCGGGGCTATCTTCGGACTCGACGTGAAGACCGCCTACAACGGTGTCTTCGCCAATGCCGCAGAGTTCAACAAGAAGATCCACTACATGTACATGAACTGGGGCTCCGAGGACTTCATCAAGAGCCAGCCCATCGTCGACGGACTCCGTGAGCTGGGCATCAAGGTTGACAGCAGCGTCTCCGAGGGTACCGGTCATGAGTTCCTGACGTGGCGTCGCGGACTGCACGAGTTCATCCCGCACCTGTTCAAGACTACGAAGTAAGCGGCTTTAATCACAAAGTGTTTTTAACCACGAATTGCACGAATTTCACGAATTAAAGTCCCTCTGATAGGCAGAGATGATTGTGAAATTCGTGTAATTCGTGGTTTCCTTATTTTGAGGTGTGATACAAAGACAATAGGTTTTGAGACGTAAATAGGTGGCGATGTTGTTTTTTCTTCGTACCTTTGCAGCCGCAAAACCTATGACAATGAAAAAGATACTCACTATGATTCTTGTGTGCTGTGCTGCGCTGACGGTACAGGCACAGACAACCCTGCCGTCACTCCATGTCGACGGCAAGTGGATTGTTGACACGTATGGTAACCACGTCGTGCTCCATGGCGTCATGGACACGCCGAGCAACTGGTTCAATGGCTACACGGATGGGTCTGGCCATCATTCTTATTGGCAGGGCGGCTACGACGATAACGGAGCCAAGAATTGTGTGGCTTACTTTGGGAAGATCCTTGCCGCTCTGAAGGAGGCAAATTGTGACGTGTTCCGTTTGCATCTTGACCCAGCATGGACGAATGATAACAACGTCAGTGCTCCTGGATTCACCACTAAAACTGTAAAAGAGAACGGTAGAGATGTTGAGAAAACTTACGACCCGATAGGTCAGGAAGTGAGTGGCGAGGCTAATATTCGGCGTTTCAATCCCAAGCGTCTGTCTACCTTCATGAAGTCGGTGTATATTCCCATCATGATGAAAGCGCTGGAAAACGGCATGTATGTCGTTGTCCGTCCGCCGGGTGTCTGTCCGGGCGATATAAGGGTTGACGGCTATTACCAGAAGTACCTAGTGGAGGTCTGGGACAGTGTGACGAAGAACGAGACCATCCGTAAGTATGCCGGACAGATCAGCATCGAACTGGCCAACGAGCCTGTCAACGTGAAGAACGCCAGCGGCACGACCTATAATGCCGATAACGCCAGCACGCATCAGATTCTGCGTGACTTCTTCCAGCCAGTTGTCGACAAGATTCGTGAGAATGGCTTCACCGGTATCATCTGGCTTCCTGGCTCTGGCTGGCAGTCGAACTATGTCGGCTACAAGAACTATCCCATCAATGATCCTCTGAAGAACTTCGGTTATGCAGTCCACGATTATACTGGTTGGTATGATTGTAGTGATGAGTCCATCGGTAAAGTCGGTGTCACTCAGGGTACGAAAAACAAGATAAATAAGTTCCATAGTTCGGTGCCTGTGCTCGATAGCAATCCCATCATCGTCACTGAGATAGACTGGAGTCCGTATAAGGAAGGCACAGGTCACTATAATGAGCATGGAGACTGGGTGTTGTCCAACTATGGCACATGGTCTACTGGTACAACCTCGAAGTGGGGTAATGTCACCAAGGGTGTCTACGAAAACTTCGGTAATATCTCCATGACCCTCTCAGGCACCGCCTGTCTGATTGACATCCTGACGCTGTTGAACAAAAAGCAGGTAGTGCCTGCCTTTGGCGGTATAGAGGAAGCCTGCGGCAAGGCTTGTATGGACTGGTATGCCGAGTATGCCAAGGTGAACAACCCCGAGCCCGACTGGGTGAACAACGCCCCCATCAGCGACCTGGGTAACGGTAAATACAAGAACCCCGTGGTGCGTGCCGACTTCCCCGATCCCGACGTCATCCGTGTCGGCGACACCTACTATATGGTGTCGACGACGATGAGCCTCTTCCCCGGTGCTACCATCCTCAAGTCGAAGGACATGGTGAACTGGGAGTACTGCGCCCAGCCCTTGCAGCAGATGTCGGAGCACGACGGCTATCTGCTGAAGAACGGCAAGAACGCCTATGCCTGTGGTATGTGGGCTCCGTCGATGAAGTATTATGACGGAAAGTTCTATGTCCTCATCTGTGAGCGCTACCCCGTTGAGAACTGGAGTCTGAACGGCTATCTGCTGACGGCCGAGAACCCAGAAGGCAAGTGGACGATGAAAAAGCTGTCGCGTGCCTATTACGACCCGGGAATGCTCTTCGACACCGATGGTAAGATCTACATCGTGCAGGGCATTGGCAACCTCTCCGTCTGTCAGGTAGACAAGAACTTCAACACTACAAAGGAGCAGACCGTTATCAGCGGTAAGGACGGTCTGGAGGGTAGCCACTTCTATAAGAAAGGTAAGTACTACTATATCTACTCCACCTACGGCGGCTACCCCTCCGGACAGGCCGTGTTCCGCTCGACGAGTCCTTTCGGACCTTATGAAGAGAGAATGGTGCTTGAGAAGACCATCAACGGCAAGGCAAACACCATCCATCAGGGTTCGCTCATTCAGGATGTGAAGGGCAACTGGTGGACCATCATGCAGGAGGACCTTGGTGCCCTGGGGCGTTTCCCGAACCTGCAGCCTGTGAAGTGGATCAATGACTGGCCTGTCGTCGGCAACGAGGGTGTGCCTTACGATACCTATGACAAGCCCGCTACCTCCGAAGAATATCCGTTCACGCGGTATATGCCGACGACCGATAACTTCCGCAACTATCCTCTCGATATGCAGTGGGAGTGGAACCATACGCCCGATGCCGACGGATGGAGCCTCTTCGAGCGTGGCGGATGGTTGCGACTGAAAACCACCGGCGTTGCCAGCCGACTTCCCGAGGCACGTAATATGCTGACACAGCGTGTCTTCATGGACGTCAACAAGACAACCCCCACAATCGGTACTGTCCGTATTGACGTATCGCGCCTCCAGGAAGGTGACCGCGCTGGTATCAGCCTTTTCCAGGATCCGTTCGCAGCCATTGCTGTCGAGATTAAGAACGGCCAGCCTCTCATCGTCTGGTTCCAGGACAAGGTGAAAGGTGCCGATGCTAACTCCGCCAAGGAGAGTTATAAGCAGGTAGAACTCACCGATAACATCATCTATCTCCGTGCGGCCATCAAGTACGGCGAGGACAAGGCGATGTTCTACTACTCTACCGACAACAAGACATGGAATAAGCTCGGTAGTGACACCCAGCAGAACTTTAACCTGAACGTCTTCTTCGGTGCCCGCTTCGGACTGTTCTGCTACTCGACGAAGAGCGCTGGAGGTATCGCCGACTTCGACTGGTTCTCCACCGAGGATGGCTACGACGAGGATGCCCTTTATCAGCCGTTCAAGGCCACACTCGACGAGAAGATGTTCACCGTCACCAAGATTGTGCCGTCCAAGTCTACCGTCGACGCAATGATTGGCGGCTTCAACTCACCGGGCATCGTCGCTACGTTCCAAGACAAGCATACCGAGAACGTTACCACGCTGACCGCCTTTGAGCCCGCTGAGACAGGCATTGTCGAGTTCAGTAAGGGACAGATGAAGGGTCTTGCCTACGGTAGCACCCGCGTCAAGGCCACCTATACCGACAACCTTGGCAACACCGTCGACACCGCTTTCACCGCTCGTGCCTCTTACTTCCCCTTCGACGAGCAGTTCGTCACCGCTAACGTCGCTGGTACAAATACCTATAAGTTCTACAATACCACCAATGGCGACTACGCCTTCTTTAAGTTCGGCGGAGCCGGCAACCAGATCGGCTGGCTCTATCCAAGCTCCAGTAAGCTCGACCTCTCCGGCTATCACTACATGGTTATCAAGAACAGGGTCAAGCCGACCAGTGATTTCACGTGTAACTTCCATATATCCTCCAGCGCTACCGGTACACAGTCGGCCGTGCCTATGAAGAAGAATGCTCTCGAGACTGTTATCTGTCTCGACACGCTGAAGTACACCACGAAGAACAACTACGGCAAAGCCCTCAATAGGAAGATGCTCACCAAGGTCACCTTCCAGGCAGCCAAGGCCAATACCAGTCTGACCGTCACCGAGATACTCCTCTATGCCGACGATCCAACAGGTATCAACGAGGTGGCGTGGAAACAGGAACGCCAGCAGCGCCAGACGGTCAACGTCTACACGCTGTCCGGACGCATGGTGCGTCGCGCCGTCAGCCGCAGCACCGCCCTTCAGGGACTGCCCGCCGGTCTCTATCTGGTTGATGGACAGAAGATAGTGGTTAGATAACTGCTGAGAAAAGCTCAACAATAGCACGACTTTTCAAAAACAAAAATCTTCAAAAATCTAACAATAAATAAGCCTGTCGAAAGGCATTTGTGTTAGATTTTTGAAGATTTTTGTTTACTTTGAAGGTGGGAAAGCGTCCTCGTTCTGCTTACTTGATGGCAACTTTCTTTCCGTTCTGGATATAGATGCCGCGGTCTGCAGGGCCGCTCATGCGGCGCCCCTGCAGATTATAAAAAACCGCGTTCGTTTCTCCTTCATCATTCCGCGTGGCACTGATAGCTGTCGGTGTGACAGCTATCTGGATGCCAATCTCGGCGGCGCTGGTCCAGGCGCGGCCGTTAATCTCGCTCTTCGCCACGAACTTCATGTAGCGGGCGGTCTTCGGTGACGACAGCTTGGCCACCTGTAGGGCGGTGGTCTTCTTGAACTCACCGCTGACGACGGCCGTGCCCCACGTCTTACCGTCGGTGCTCAGGTAGACCTCGTAGCCTTTCACCATACCGTTCTCGTTGCCGTCCTGGCGTGAGAGATAGGTGATGGCGCTGACGTTGTAGTTGGTACCCATGTCGATGACGATGTTGTGGGGACAGCTGGGCTCGCTGGGGTTCCACTGCGTGTGCCAGAAGGTTGTGGTGCTACCGTCGATGGCATATTTTGCCTCGTTGCCGCTCTGATAGCTGTCGGCACTCACCACCTTCCATGCGCTCTTGTTGACATAGGCGTCGAAGTCATAGCTGACGACGGGGCTGTCCATCAGTCCTTCTGCCGAGCAGTAGGCGGTAATGGTGCAGTTGGCATTATTCGTGATGACCGTCGAGTACTTCTGGTACTCGCCGCCGTCGATGCTGTACCAGATGGTGGCGCCGCTGGTCTTCGTCGACATCTTCAACTTGCCGCTGGTATTGCGCTCCACGCTGACGGGCAGGCAGACGGGCATACTGACACGGGCGGCCTCGGCTGCCTTGACACCGGCCTTCAGGGGGATGATGAAGAAGCGGAAGGAGGTGTTGGCAGCCTTCAGCTCGTACTTGTCCATCACGTCGGGACCGCACGAGTTGTTGCCCAAGCCACGGGTGACGGCATCGAGGTTGACGACGCTGTTGGCGCACTTCACGAACTCGTAGGTGTGCTTCTTGCGTTCATTGCTGTTGGTGTAGTTGTCCTCCGGGCGGAAGTGGACGGCTGAGGCCGCCATCTGGTCGGGAGCGGCGAAGAGCAGTCCCTGACCGTCGCTGTTCGTCACAGCCATCCAGCGCACCTCCTGCTTGGTGCCGTGCTCCTGTGGTAGGATGTACTCCTCGTACTGGTCGGTGACGGTACTCTCGTAGATAGCCGGCAGACAGGCCTCCTTACGGTCGCGGTAGCTGTCCCACGGGCCACGGCCGAACCACGCAAGCTGTTCCATCTCTTTCGGCATCTCCAGACGGAAGCCGAGCTTCGGGATGATGGCGCCCACGTTCTGCGGGCGTATCAGCGAGTTAACCATGATGGTACCATCGGCACAGACGATGAAGCTAAGGGTGACGTCCATGGTGTTTGCGCCGCTGCCGTAGGTGCTCGTCATGTTGACGGTGACGGTCTTGCTGTCGTCAGCCGTCGTCACCTTCGTGCCCGTACCCTTGGCGGTGTTGCCCAGTCGGGGCAGTCCCAGGGCGTCCCAGCTACCCTTCTTGCTGCCGTCGTTGTCGGTGGGCAGACGGAAGGCGTTGAGCTGCAGGTACTTGCTGGAGCCAATCATCGGTACACCGTCGTAGGTGTAGGCCGACAATGTGCCCTTGCTCTTGTTGAAGGTAGCCTTGAAGTTGGTACCGCTGACGGTGACGGTGGTGCTTGTCTCGGCCACCGTCAGGGCTTCGGCGCTGGCGAAGTTGAGGTCCTTCATCGGTTTCGTGGCGCTCTGAAGCTGCAGCTTCTCCTCGGCGACGACGTAGCCGGCATCGGCCCAGGCGGTCTTCTCGCGCTGCTTGGCGCAGAAGTAGATGAAAGCCTCCTTATCAGTTGAGAGTTGAGAGTTGAGAGTTGAAAGGTCGATGGTGATGGTCTGCGTCTTTCCAGCGGCGACGTCGGTGGTGATGGGCGCGCTGCTGAGGACGTTACCCTCCTCGTCCATGATCTGGTAGCTGACGTCGTAGGTGCTGCTGGGCAGGAACGCCAGCTTGTTCTTGATGCGGAACGTGCTGTTCTTCAGATTGACAATCGAGAACTCCAGGGGCTGGTAGATCTTCTTCGTGTTGTAGCACTTCGAGGTCCACGTCCAGTCGGGGTGTACCAGACCATTAATGCAGAAGTTGCCGTCGTTGGGGTTGTCGCCGAAGTCGCCGCCGTAGGCCCAGTACTCCTTGCCAGAGCTGTTCTTCGTCAGCAGTCCCTGGTCCTTGAAGTCCCAGATGAACTCACCTGTCAGACAGGCGTAGCTGGCATTGTCGTAGAGGTCGTACATATCGCGGACATTACCCATGGAGTTGCCCATAGAGTGGCTGTTCTCACACTGGATGTGCGGACGGTCCTTCTGGTTTGTACCAATATTCTTGATGCCGTTATAGTCCCAATACATCGACGAGCTGACGTCAGCATACTTGCTGCCGCCCTCGTAGTGTGTCAGACGGGTCTTGTCCAGTGCCTTGATGGCTGTCTGTACGGACTGGAAGTTGTTGCCGTCGCCACTCTCGTTACCGAACGACCACATGAAGATGCAGACGTGGTTGCGCATCCAGCGCACGTGGTTCTGGGAGCGTTCCACCATAGCGTTCTTGAATTTTGCTACCGATGACAGACCGCGGTTTCCGTGGCACTCCACGTTAGCCTCGGCGAGAACGTACAAACCGTACTTGTCACAGAGGTCATAGAACACCGGGTCGTTGGGGTAGTGGGAGGTGCGGACGGCGTTGATGTTCAGCCGTTTCATGCAGAGGATGTCCTGCTCGATCTCCTCGGGCGTGATGGCACGGCCGTTTGTCGGCGAGAAGTCGTGGCGGTTCACACCGTGGAACACCATGCGCTTGCCGTTGATGAGCAGGGCGCCGTTGCTGCCGATGCTCACCTCGCGGAAGCCCACCTTGCCACCGCGGCGGTCGATGACGTTACCCTGTGCGTCCTTCAGCGTCAGCACGAGGTCATAGAGGTTCGGTGTCTCGGCGCTCCATTTCTCCGGTGCGGTGACGTCCATGTCGAGGCTAAGCTCGGCAGCAGCATCGGCCTTGGCGCTTGCAATGAGAGATCCCTCCTTGAGGATGCGTGCCTCGACGGTGCCGCCGCTGACGGCCTCGCTGCCTGTCAGCCAGAGTTTGACATTAGCCTTGGCGTTGGTATAGGTGGCGTCGAGGTCGGTGGTGAAGAAATAGTCACGAATCTGACTCTTCGGTGCGGCCCAGAGGAAGCACGAGCGGTGGATGCCCGTCAGACGCCAGTAGTCCTGACACTCCAGGAACGAGCCACTGGTGAAGCGGTACACCTGTAAGGCAATGGTGTTCTCGCCTTCCACAAGGTAGTCGGTGATGTTAAACTCCGACGGGAGGTAGGAATCTTCCCAGTAGCCTATGCGCTGTCCGTTTATCCAGAGGTAGCTGCCGTGGCCCACGCTGTTGAAGCGCACGTAGATGTCACGACCCTTCCACGTGTCGGGGATGGTGAAGGTGCGTCGGTAAGTGCCCACGGGGTTCTTCATGTTATCCTTGTAGGTGAACCATCCCGGACGGTCGGCCATGACGCTGTAGGTCGACTCATTATATGAGAAGGGGTAGCTGGTGTTACAGTACAGCGGCTTGTCCCACGACTTGTTGTGGTTCAGTCCCCACACCTGCCAGCTCGAGGGAACATCGATGCTCGTCCATGAGGCATCGTTAAAGTCCTTGGCACACCATTCGGCCTTGGCACTGGTGGGAACACCCACCCACATGAACTTCCATTTGCCGTTCAGTGACTGATACCAAGGCGACAGTGTCATGTCGTTCTGTGTAATGTCAGCATCTGACGCCATGGGAATGGCGAGTGTGTGAGCTGTTTCGCGGTTAACACTGGTCTTGTCAGTCTTGTCCCATTCTGTACCAGTAATCTCAGTGATTTGGGCGTTGATAGTGGTCATGCCTGTCAGCAGGACCGTTGCAAGAAATAGTTTTCTTTTCATGGTTGTAGTGATTTATAGTGTATTTTCTTTCCGTTTTTGATATAGATAGTGCCGCGGCGCGGATGCTCCACGGCCTGACCGTGAAGGTTATAATAGCGGTGGTCGTCTTGGCGCTTTGTGAGGCTATGGTTGGCGATGTCATCGGTATCGTCAATGCCGACGTAGCTGAGGATATCGTTGAGGACGATGGCCGAACGATAGGGGAAGTACTCGTAGAGCAGACGCTCGCGCTCAGGCAGGTAGAAATCGTCGACGGTGTAGAGCTTGCCTGTCGACTTCCAGCGATGGACGTCGCGACGGTAGTCGCCCCAACGGGCAGCCTCGGCGTAGAGGGCACGGTCGATGGTGTGGTAGAGGCTATCCCATAATGCCACCACAGAACGTTCGCCCAGCAGACCGTCATCGGCCAATAGCTCTTTTGCCCGGCGGACATAGCGGCGGGCAAAGCGGTCGTTCTTCAGCAGGTTGCGGAAGATGGTCGTGGGATAGCCTTTCTTCGCCGACCCTTTGGCGAGGTTTTCGTAGACATCCTCGAAGATGACCTCGCTGTCCCAACAGAGGAAGTAGAAACCGTCGCTCTTCACCGAGTCGTTGTTATGCCGGCGGATAGCATACCAGTTATGATGGTCCCAGTCGGTGTTGCCTATATACTGATTGATAATGATATAGTCGATGAAGCTTTCGATGTTGAGCAGCGTGTCAAGTTGTTGGTAGGCAGCATCGTTGGATGCTTTGGCAGCGACGGCGTTCATCAGGTTCCAGGCATCGAGGGTGCCCTCGCTGGCCTCAATATGGTTACCGCCGTCCTCCTCAATCTTGATGACGTCGATCTCCTCTTTCTTCCCGCCGAGATGGTCTTTGCCAAACTGGTCGTCCACACGCTCGGCAAGGTTGTAGATGCCCCAGTACATCCCATTAAGGAAGAGGTTGACATAGAGGGCATCGGCGCCAATGCCGCTGATGCGACGCTGCATGAGACGGGTCCATACATCGCGTGTGTACTGTGCTTCCTTCCGATTGTCCTTGTCCCAGTGTTGCCAGCTGTTGCCAAAGTGGCAACGTAAGACCAGCTGGTCGAATTTCTCTGGGCTGTCGTCGCCGAAGACAGGGTACTTCAGCGTCTTCGGACCGTACTTCTCCTTGAACACGAGGCGGAACGAGTGTTTCGGGTTCTTCTCGGCCAGACGACCGTGGCCGCCATGCAGACGGAGGCCGCAAGTAGTGCTCAGGTCAATATTAGAGGAGAGAGGCCCGAACAGCTCGACACTGGCGGGACGGGTCCAGCCGTGGCCGGTCTTGTCGCCTACTGGCGGTCCGGTGAAGATGTAGATGCCACCGTGCTCCTCATCGTTCTCATGGCTGAAGAGGTTGTCGCGGTCGGTGACGATGCTGAGGATGGGTAGCTGTCGGAGTCCCTCCATGATTCTCGGTTGCAGCTTGGGGTCGGTGGTCATCTCCGGGTCCATCTCGTAGTCGGCAATGGCGGTTCCCGATATCTGACAGTATTCCCCCCAGAACTCGGGATAGCCCTCGGGGTCGTTGGGCTGAATGAGTACGGAGCCGATGAAGATATAGGTGGCAGTCGTCACGGGCGACAGCGAGTCGCCAATCTCCTCGACGGCCCGCAGGACGGTTGTCTCTTGGAACTGCAATGGCTCCGAATACTGACGACTGTCTCTGGTCGGCGTGCTGCCGTCAGTGGTATAACGGATGGTCGCTGCCTCGTTGCCGGTGATGGTCACGCTGATGCTCTTTGCTCCGTCAACCAGCTCATGCTGCCGACTGAACTTCGGCTGTGCCATAGCGATAGCCACGGCGGGACAGACGAGGAGGAGAGCGCAGTAACGGTGCATAGCGACTTATTTCTTGATTATTTTACGGCCTTCACGGATGACGACACCGCCATGGTGGGATGTGGCGACACGCTGGCCATGAAGATTATACCAAACCCCATCTAGACTTTCTTGAGGGAAGGCTTCAGTTCTCTCCCCCTCGGGGGTGACGGAGATGGGCATTATGGAGGTTGGCGTCGCGATGGGCAGAACAGCGTCAGACAGCGGACAGGGCACGTAGCTCACCTCGCCGGCGCCACGGAACGTCACCTCGCCCTGTGCCTCGACGAGCACGGGTTGGTTGGCCGGCACCGTGCTGACGGCTATGGGCTGTAGGTTGTCATCCAGCGTGTAGACGGTGACACCATCGGGGACAGCGGCTGTGAAAGGTAGCTGGACGATATGCTGGCCGCCGACCGTGCAGGTATAGGCCGCGTCAGTGGCTGTGAACGGCTGGGCGGGACGGAATATACCTGCCGACTCGTTGATGACCAGTTTGGCACAGGTGCCGCCCTTCACCACGTTGTTGCCCGACAGTTCGCTGTCTTCGGCCACGTACAGGACACGATTGGTACCCTCCGTCCATGGCAGGGTGGTGGGCAGTCCTGTCACCGCCGTCATGTCGATGCTGGTGCAGGCGGCGTCGTTGCTGAACTCCAGGACGTTGGAGTCATCTGCGACGAAAGCACCAGAGAGTGTCCCCTTATATGTGCTGACACCCTTGGTCAGATAGACGTCGCCGAAGTTAATGGTCAGGTGTGACTGGGTGTTGTCGCAGGTTAGTGACAGCAGGCCGATACAGCCGTCCGTCAACGTGGCCGGTGAGAGGTCGAAGACCACGTCGAAGCTCTCTTCCTTACTCAGGTCCAGACGCTCGTATTCATGGGTGTTCGCTTTGCCCTCGCTGTTGACGTAGTAGAGTGTCGGCTTGCCGGCTGTTAGGGAGCTGGTTGACGTCACCTTGTTGATATGCATGACAAGCTGAGTGTAACTGTCGTTCAGTGCGATGTAGCCTGCTGTAATGGCCTTGCGGGTGGAGATGAGCGGATTCGATGAGTCGAATTTCTTGCCGGTTATCCCCGATAGCTGGTAGGCCGTGCCGAAGTTGGTCTTCGTCGTTGTCATGTCGTCGAGACGGTCGAAACGGGTGGCAGAACCCTTCATGTCGGACACCTGGCGGTCGCGTGATTTGACGAACATGACCGTGCATACGCTCTGTGCGGCAATCGTCGTCACCGGGCGGCACGACTCTTTCTCTGGGTTGAGTACCGTCTGCTTGAAGCTCTGACTTTTACCCGTTGTTCGCAGTTCGCCCTGCAGGGTGTAGAAGGGCAGGTCGAGCGTTGTCTCCACAGCATTATTGGTGCTGTTGGCGATGACGGCAACGACGGTATCGCCGTTCTGTGACAGGTAGGCGGAGCCCTCCAGACCGGCGCCGAAGGTGGCGTTGATACGTGTCATGCCTGTGACGAAACGTGCGAAGTGGGCCATGATGTAGCCGCGCTTGGTAATGGCGCCGCTGTTGCCTGCCCCACGCTCCCCGTCGCCTAAAAAGGCGTAGTAGCGTTTGGCGGCATAGTGGATCCAGGCGTTGAAGTCGTTGAGCATACAGGTGTTGATGGCACGGAAGAAGTTGAAGAAATCCTTCGAGAAGTCAAAGTTGCGCTCGTTGTGCTCTATCTCGTTCCAGTTGATGAGGTACTCAGTCATCCAGATCTCCTTACCCTTCTTGCCCAGCTGCTTGTAGGCAGATCCCAACCCCTGGTACTGATGGGCGCCATAGATGTCGAAGCAGTCGAGCACGTTGCTGTTGTTCAGCGGGCTGACGAAGTGGTCGGTGGCTCCCATGGACTCCGGGGCCATCACACGGCAGCTGATGGTCTTGCCATAGGTCTTCACAAACTCGGCAATCTCGCTGGGTGACCAGATACAGCCGGCGTACGTCGCTTCCATGTCGGGCTCGTTCTGGATGCTGATGGCGTCGAGCTCCACGCCGTTCTTACGAAGATGCTGGACGTACTTCTCCAGATACTCGGCGTAATTGCCCCAGTTGTCGCGCTTCAGTTTGCCTATGTTCCCTTTGCTGTCTTTCGCATTGCTTGTGCCGTTAGTCTTCCACTGGGCGGGCTGACCCCAGGGTGAGGCGAAGACGATGAGTCCCATTTTCTTGGCCTGCTTGGCGGTGTTCACCGACTGGTCCCAGCTGCTCTCGCCGATGGGGATGTAGAGACGCATGATGTTACAGCCGAGGGTGCTCGTCTCGCCCCAAACCTTTTTTATCTCGGTGGTGCTCATGTGGTTATAGGCGAAACCCGGTGAGCAGACGAATGCGCCGAAACCGGTGATGCGCTGGTGTTTTGTCTGGGCGTCGAGACGTATGGTGGTCTTTTGGGCGGAGACGGCACAGGTGGCCGTCAGAATAGCGATAAGGAGTAACAGTTTCTTCATATTTATAGTTTTGGGGACAAAGGTACAAAAAAAGCGGCACCTACATGCCGCTTTTTGTTTCATTTTCTTTCAGAAATATCGCATTGCTTACTTGAACAGGCTCAGAGACATCTGACGGAGGGCGCGACGCCAGGTCAGGAACTCGTGGGCTGTGCCCTCAGAGACGTGACCCTCGACATTCTTGAAGCCGGCAGCCTTCAGAGCCTCAACAGCCTTGTTGATGCCATCGGGATTCTCCTTTGAGCCACAGCTCATGAAGATATACTTCACCTGATTCTTGTCCTTAATCTCCTCGGGAGTGTACTGGCCACCGCTCAGCAGTCCGTAGTAAGCGAACATCTCAGGACGGCGCAGCGTGATGGTGTGAGTCTCCATACCACCCATCGACAGACCGGCCATGGCGCGGCTGTCCTTCTTGGCGATGGTGCGGAAGTTGGCGTCGATGTAAGGAACGAGCTCGTCGCAGAGCACCTTCTCGAAGTCCTGAGCGGTGAAGCTGCCGAGACCACCGAACTGGATGTTGTTGGTCATACCGTAGGTGCAGACAATGATGAAGGGCTTGATCTTGCCCTCGGCAATCAGGTTGTCCATGATGAGGTTGGCGTGACCCTGAGTCATCCAGGCCGTCTCGTCCTCACCCCAGCCGTGCTGCAGGTAGAGCACAGGGTACTTGGTCTTCTGGTCCTTGTCGTAGGTCGGCGGGGTATAGACGAAGGCACGGCGGCACTGCTTGGTGCTCTCGCTCCAGAAGAGAACCTGCGACACCTTGCCGTGAGGCACGTTCTTCATGGCGTAGAAGTCCTTGTCCTTGGCGGGAATCTCGATGCCGCTTTCCCAACGGGTGGAACCGTAGAAGTTGCCCGTGCCGGGGTCGTTGAACGTACCGCCGTCGACAGTCAGGTGATAGTAGTGGAAACCTTCGTCCATCGGGCCGGCAGTGGTGCCTACCCATGAGCCGTCATACGTCTTGCTGAGCTTGGTGCCACCCTGGCCGCCAAGGCCAAGGCCTACCGTTACTGCCTGGGCATCGGGAGCCTCAATGCGGAAGCGGGCATAGCCCTGCGAGTTCACCTGCGGATACTGCTGACCGGGCTGGTTCAGCTCAGAGGGAACGAAGTCCTCCTTCACGCCGGCCTGCTCGGGGAAGGCACGGCTGGCGTCAAACGGCGGGCGCTGCTGACCGAAGC